>JAGVUB010000125.1 GCA_019136515.1 Verrucomicrobiota bacterium | reverse complement strand
GACCATTTCGGCGTGACGATGTCGAAGGAGGGCCAGAAGGCCAACTGGTCGAAGCGGCCGATCGCCGACAAGCTGCTCACCTACGCCACCAAGGACGTGCTCTACCTGCCGCGCCTGCGCGACCTGCTGCTGGCCGAGCTCGAGCAGCACGGCCGGGTGGACTGGCTGCGGCAGAAGTGCGACTGGCAGATCCGCGCCGGGCTCGGCGGCTTCCCCAAGCCCGACGAGAACTCCTGGCGGATCGGGAAGTCCGAGCACCTGCGCAGCCGCGGGCTGTGCGTCCTGCACGACCTGTGGCATTGGCGCGAACAGCAGGCCGAACGGATCGACACGCCCCCGTTCAAGGTCGTGGGCAACGACATGCTCCTGCACCTCGCCGCCGCGGCCGACCACGGCGCGGCGCTCGACGAGTTCGCGCGTATCCACCTGGGGAAACGCGAACGCATCCGCGACAGCTTCGAGCGCGCCCTGCGCGCCGGGCTCGACCGCGATCCGGCCACGTTGCCGCGCCGCCGCAGCAACGGGGGCGACCGCCAGCCGCTCAACGCCCGCGAGCTCGAACGGCAGGAGCGGATCCGCGAGGCGCGCGACCACGAGGCGAAACGCCTCAACCTCGACCCCACGCTCATCGCGAGCCGCTCCCAGCTCACCCAGCTCGCCCGCGAGCCCGAGAAGCTCGCCGAGATCCTGCTGCCCTGGCAGGCCCGGCTGCTCGAAGGCTGCGCGGCGCTGCGCGCCGGCGTGGAGTGAGGCAGGGAATAGGTCGTATGGGTCGCATGGGACCTATCCGACCTTCAGGACCCAGCGAAAAACAACGCCCGCTCCCTGGCGGGAGCGGGCGTGTGATGCTGCAGAATCGCGGGTAAAGCGGTTCAGCGCTGCACGCGGGCGCCGCCGCCGGACATGAGCTTCTCGACCTCCTTGCGCGTGGCCATCGAGGTGTCGCCGGGGGTCGTGGACGCGAGCGCGCCGTGGGCGGCGCCGTAATCGACGGCCTTCTGCGGGTCGTTGGCGGAGAGGAAGCCGTACTGCACGCCGGAGGCGAAGCTGTCGCCGCCGCCGACGCGGTCGAGGATCTCGAGCTCCGGGTACTTGCGGCTCTCGTAGAACTTGCCGTCGTGCCAGAGGATGGCGGACCAGTCGTTCTTGGTCGCGGTGATGACGCGGCGCAGCGTGGTGGCGGCCACCTTGAAGTTCGGATACTCCTGCACCGCCGTCTCGATCATGGCCTTGAAGGCGTCGGTCTCGATCGTGGAGAGGTTGTGGTCGGCGCCCTTGACCTCGAAGCCGAGCGAGGCGGTGAAGTCCTCCTCGTTGCCGATCATGACGTCGACGTATTTGGCGATCTCGCGGTTGACCTCCTGGGCCTTCTTGAGGCCGCCGATGGATTTCCAGAGGGAGGGGCGGTAGTTGAGGTCGTAGGAGACGATGGTGCCGTGCTGCTTGGCGGCCTTGACGGCCTCGATGACGACTTGCGCGGTGGTCTCGGAGAGGGCGGCGAAGATGCCGCCGGTGTGCAGCCAGCGCACGCCGAGCTTGCCGAAGATGTGCTGCCAGTCGAAGTCGCCGGGCTTGAGCTGGGAGGCGGCGGTGTTGCCGCGGTCGGAGACGCCCACGGCGCCGCGCACGCCGAAGCCGCGCTCGGTGAAGTTGAGGCCGTTGCGGATGGTGCGGCCGATGCCGTCGTCCTCGCGCCACTTGATGAAGTCGGTGGCGACGCCGCCCTGCATGATGAAGTCCTCGACGAGGTGGCCGACCTCGTTGTCGACGAAGGCGGTGCAGACGGCGGTCTTCAGACCGAAGCATTTGCGCAGGCCGCGGGAGGTGTTGTATTCGCCGCCGCCTTCCCATGCGGTGAAGTGGCGGGTGGTGCGGATGCGGCCCTCGCCGGGATCGAGGCGGAGCATGACCTCGCCGAGCGAGATCTGGTCGAAGGCGCACTGGGCGGCGGGTTTGATGGGAAGACTCATGGGAATTGCGGAGTACGGATTGCGGAATCGGGAAGGCGGAAATGGGAAGGCCGCGGGGCGCGGTCGGAGCGGAAACGATTACTGAAAAAGGAAACGGTGGGGAGGGTCAGGCCGTCGGACGGTCAAGGTTGACCAGCCGGCGTGCGGGGCGGGCCTTCAGGTCTTCGCCGGCAGCGAACGGCCGTCGCGCCAGGTGCCTTCGACGTAGGTGGTCGTCGGGATGGCGGGAATGCCGTACTTGTTCTGTTGGAGCTGGCCGGCCAGGAGCTCGACGGCGAGGCGGCCGACCTCGGTGTGGTTTTGGACGACACCGGCGGTCTTCCCGCTGAGGTCGTCGAGGAAGATGTCGACGAAGGCCATGTCCTTGGGGATGCGCAGTCCCATCTCCTTGAACGTGGCGGTGACGAACTCGGTCTTGCCAAGGAGGACCTCGGGCTGGTGCCGGCGGATCCACGCGGCGAGCGGCTCCTTGTTGGGCATGAGGTAGGGCGGGATGCGGTCGGCCGGGGCCAGGGTCTGTTGTTCCCAAGTGAAACCTGCCAGATAGAGGTGGTCGACGGTGATGTCCCAGCCCTCGTCCATGATGAAGCCGATGCGGCGGTAGCCGCGTGCGATGGTCCGCTGCATTGCCAGGCGGATGATCTGGAGTTGGTCGTTGGTGACGACGGGCAACTGCGGCTCGTGCGGGAAGTAGTCGATCTTGACCGCGGCGAAGCGGCTCCAGTCGAACTGGAGGGCGACGTCGATCTCGCGGACATGGGAGGCGATGATGACGCCGTTGATACCGCGGGTGTGCAGGATGCGGCTGAGCCGGCCGTGGGTGAGGCCGGGCTCGCGCATCCAGAAGTGCTCGAGGTTGTAGCCGAGCTCCTTGGCGCGGGCGGCGGCCCCGTCGAAAAACTCCGGATGCGCGGTGACCTCGCGCCAGCCCAGACGGGTGTTCCAGTTGGTGACGTAGGCGAGGGTGGGGGGGCTGCGCCGGGCCGCGGCGCCGCTGCGGTAGGCGACGAGCGCCTGGAGCATCGGATCGGGAGCGTAGCCGAGTTCGTCGGCGAGCTTGCGGATGCGTTCGCGGGTGGCGATGGGCAGGCGCGGACTGTTGCGGAGGGCGAGCGAGACGGTCGTCACATGTACGCCGGCCTTGGCGGCGATGTCGGCGAGGGTGACGCGGAGGCGATGCATGGTCTCGGAGCTAGAACCAGCGGGCGCGAAAGTGCAATTCTACCGTTAGCATTCCCGGCCGATTGAGGAACCGCGGCCTGCCCGCTCGACTCCGGCCTCTCGCCCCGGCATAACCCCCGGCCTTTCCCATGAAAAAGACCACCTCTTCTTTCTTCAAGACGCCCGCCATCGCTTACGAGGGCCCGCAGTCCGCGAACGCGCTCGCGTTCAAGCACTACAACCCGGACGAAGTCGTCGACGGCAAGACGATGGCCGAGCACATGCGCTTCTCCATCGCCTACTGGCACGCCTTCCGCGGCGTGGGCGCCGACCCGTTCGGCCCCGGCACGATCGTCCGCCCGTGGGAGTCCGGCAAGGACCCGGTGGCCGTCGCGCTCAAGCGCATGGACGCCGCCTTCGAGTTCTTCCAGAAGATCCGCGCGCCGTTCTGGTGCTTCCACGACCGCGACATCGCCCCCGAGGGCAAGAGCCTCGCGGAGTCGAACAAGAACCTCGACAAGCTCGTCGCCCACGCGAAGGAGCTGCAGAAGGCCACCGGAGTGAAGCTGCTCTGGGGCACCGCCAATCTCTTCGGCAACCCGCGCTTCATGTGCGGCGCCGCCACCAACCCCGACGCGCACGTCTTCGCCTACGCCGCGGCCCAGATCAAGAAGGCCCTCGAGGTCACGCAGGAACTCGGCGGTGAGAACTACGTGTTCTGGGGCGGTCGCGAAGGCTACGAGACCCTCCTCAACACCAACCTCAAGCGTGAGCAGGACCACCTCGCCGCGATGCTCCGCATGGCCGCCGACTACGCCAAGGAGATCGGCTTCAAGGGCCAGTTCCTCATCGAGCCCAAGCCGAAGGAGCCCACCACGCACCAGTACGACTTCGACTGCGCGACCTGCATCGGCTTCCTGCGCACCTACGGCCTCGAGAAGATCTTCAAGTTCAACATCGAGACCAACCACGCCACGCTGGCCGGCCACACCTTCCAGCACGAGATCGAGGTCGCCGCGGCGGCCGGCATGCTCGGCTCGATCGACGCCAACACCGGCAACCTCCTCCTCGGCTGGGACACCGACCAGTTCAACACCGACGTCAAGGAGCTCACGCTGGCGATGGTCTCCATCCTCAAGGCCGGCGGCCTCGGCACCGGCGGCTTCAACTTCGACGCCAAGCTCCGTCGCCCCTCGATCGACGCGGAAGACCTCTTCCACGCGCATATCGGCGGCATGGATGCCTACGCGCTCGCGTTCAAGATCGCCCGGAAGATCCTCGCCGAGGGCAAGTTCGAGCAGTTCGTGAAGGACCGCTACGCCTCCTTCGACACCGGCTTCGGCAAGGACATCGAGAAGAAGAAGACCAACTTCCGCGAGCTCGAGAAGATCGCCCTCAAGCTCGGTGAGCCGACCCCGAAGTCCGGCAAGCAGGAGTATCTGGAGAACCTGCTCAACACCTACCTGCACGGCTGATCCCGTCGCAGTCCGGCGGAGCCCCCCGCGATGACCTCGACCAACCCCACCGTCGAAAGCTACCACACGCAGCACGCCCCGTTCGGGGCGTTTGCGAGCTTCGCGATCGGGTTGGTCGGCAGTCCCGGCGGGTTCGGGCAGTCGTTGCGCGGTGCGGGCCGGCAGAATGTGTATGTCGGCTTCCGCTCCGGCGCCGCCGGTGCGGAGTGGCAGATGTTGCCGTTCTTCCGCCCGCCGCAGTCCAACGAAGGCGCCTTCACCGGCGCCGATCCGGGCAACTCCGTCGCCCCGTCCGGCTTCCGGATGCTGGAGCCCGCGCAGTACGAGCGCACGCTCGGCTGGGCCAGCGACACGTGGCGCGCCGAGGGCGGCCGCTTCGGCTTCAGCCTCCTTTCCCCTTTCTCGCAGCTGCCCGACCCCGCGACCCTGTCGCGCACGGCAGCCCGCTTCGCGCTCGCCCCGGTCGTCACCGGCTGGATCGAGTTCGACAACCGGACCGGGTCCGACCCGGTCGAGTTAATGTTTGGCGTAGGCGAGCTGGATCGTCTGCAACGGCCCGTGCAGGACGCAGGACTCGACCTGCCGGGTTTTGCAGTTGGTCCGGATTTCGGCTACGCCACAGCGCGCTCCTCCGCCGTAGGACAACGGCTTGGGTTTGATGTTTTCGCTCCCAAGTTCCGAGATTACCGGGGGGTACATGTTATCGGCGGGGAGAGCGCGCTCACTTTCAAGGTACCGGCCGGCCAGCGGAAACGTTTCCCGCTCGTGCTCGGCTTCTTCCAGGGGGCCGACGTCACCACCGGCATCCCGGCGCGCTACGCCTACGCGCAGTTCTTCAAGAACCTCGAGGACGTGCTCGAACATGGCCTGAAGCACCGCTCGGCCTACGAGAAGATCGCCGCCCAGCGCGACCGCGAGCTCGCCCGCGCCAAGCTCGACGCCGACCAGAAGTTCCTCCTCGCGCAGGCCGCCCACAGCTACCTCGGCAGCACCGAGCTGCTCTGGCACAAGGGCAAGCCGCTGTGGGTCGTGAACGAGGGCGAGTACCGGATGATGAATACCTTCGACCTCACGGTCGACCAGCTCTTCTGGGAGCTGGAGTGGACGCCGTGGGCCGTGCGCAACGTGCTCGACCAGTTCGTCGAGCGCTATTCGTACACCGACAAGATCGTCGCCGGCGGCAAGCTCGTGCCCGGCGGGATCTCCTTCACGCACGACATGGGCGTGATGAACCATTTCACCCCCGCCGGCCACTCCAGCTACGAGTGCGACCATCTCCACGGCTGCTTCAGCCACATGACGATGGAGCAGCTCCTCAACTGGGTGCTCTGCGCGGTGACCTACGCCGAGAAGACCGGCGACGTGAAGTGGCTGCGCCGTCGCCAGGCCGTGCTGCTCGCCTGCGCCGAGAGCATGCGCCGTCGCGACAACCCGAACCCGAAGCTGCGCGACGGCGTGATGAAGCACGACAGCGCCCGCTGCGGCCTCGACGGCTCCGAGATCACCACCTACGACAGCCTCGACGTCTCCCTCGGCCAGGCGCGCAACAACCTCTACCTCTCCGTCAAGACGCTCGGCGCCTGGGTGCTGCTCGAGCAAGCCTTCAAGCGCCTCGGGCTGAAGGACGACAGCGCCGCCGCCCGTGCCACCGCCGATCTGCTTGCCGGGACGATCGCCACGAAGTTCGAGCCCGACACGCAGTCGTTCCCGGCCGTCTTCGAACAGGGCAACCGCTCGCGGATCATCCCGGCGGTCGAAGGCTTCGTGTATCCGCTCTATCTCGGCATCAAGGACGCCACCGACCGCCAGGGCCGTTTCGCCGAGTTGCTCGACCTGCTCGCCAAGCACCTCCGCGGCATCCTCGTCCCCGGCGTCTGCCTCGACGGCAAGTCCGGCGGCTGGAAGATGAGCAGCACCAGCACGAATACCTGGTTCAGCAAGATCGCGATCTCGCAGCATGTCGTGCGCGAGCTCTTCCCGGAGGCGATGACCGCCGCCGCCCGTGCCGCCGACCGCGTGCACGCCGACTGGCAGCGCCGCCCCGGCTGTGGCGAGCATGCCATGTGCGACCAGATCAACAGCGAGACCGGCATCGTCTGCGGCAGCCGTTACTATCCGCGCGGCGTGAGCACGATCCTGTGGTTGCGCGAGTAGCGCGCGGCCTGCTGTAGTCCGGTTGTTTCCTCCGTTCGAGTTTCCCAAACCCTAACCCCCGCTTGTTTCTATGAGTCAAGATGCTCAGCGCGTCTCGGTACGCGAGAAGGTCGGCTACAGCCTCGGCGATGTAGCGACGAATTTCTTCTTCCAGTCGATGATCCTCTACCAGACCCGTTTCTACACGGATACGGTGGGGCTCTCGGCCGCAGCGGTGGGCACGATGCTCCTCGTTCTCCGCCTGGCGGATGCGTTCGCCGATCCGGTGATCGGCGCGCTCTCGGACCGCACGAACTCGCGCTGGGGCAAATTCCGTCCTTGGATCCTGTGGACGGCGATCCCCTTCGGCGTGGTCTTCTGGGCGGCCTATGTGTCTCCGAACTTCGGCCCCCAGGGCAAGCTGATCTACGCCTATGCCACCTATGTGGTGTTGATGATTCTCTACTCGGCGAACAACACGCCGTACTCGTCGCTGATGGGTGTCATGTCGCCCCATGCCAGCGAACGCAGCAGTATCGCGGGCTACCGTTTCGTGGCGGCCTTGATCGGCCAGTTCATGATCCAGGCGCTCACGCTCCCCTTGGTGGACAAGTTCGGCCAGGGCGACAGCTCCAAGGGCTGGGCTCTCACGATGGGCATCTTCGGTGTCGCGATGATCGTCTGCAACTTCGTGGTCTTCTTCACCACCCGTGAGCGTGTCATGCCCGATCCGCAGCAGAAATCCTCGCTCAAGGAGGACCTGAAGAACGTCTTCACCTGCAAGCCGTGGCTGCTGATGTTCATCCTCACGCTGCTCGTCTTCACCACCCTCGTGGTGCGCGGCACGGGCCTGAACTTCTTCTTCGCCTACTACATGGACCAGACCGTGGTCCGCAACTTCCTCGACAGCGTCGGACTCGGCGCCATGGGCGGCGAGGTCACCGGCTGGAAGTCCGCGCTCGACGCGCTCGGCCTCCTGGTCAAGCCCGATGGCTCCAACGCCGCCAGCGTCGGCCTGAGCTTCTTCATGGTCGTCGGCAGCCTGATCCAGATCGCCGGCATCTGCTGTTCGAAACCCCTGGCGGATCGTTTCGGCAACAAGGCCGTCTTCATCGCCGGCATGACCGTGACCACGCTGGCCACCGCGGCCGTCTATTTCGTCACGCCGACTTCGATGTCCCTCATGGTCGTGTTGAGCATCATCTGGCCGTTGGGCTGGGGCCCGACCGTCCCGCTGCTCTGGGTGATGATCGCCGACGTGGCCGACTACTCGGAGTGGAAGACTTCGCGCCGCGCGACCGGCTTCATGTACGCCGGCATCTGCTTCGCCCTCAAGGCCGGCCTCGGCCTCGGCGGTGCGTTGAGCGGCTGGCTGCTCGCCTGGTACGGCTATGTGCCCAACGTTGCGCAGTCCGAACACGCCATGCTCGGCATCCGTCTGATGGCGACGGTGTACTCTGCAATCCCGTTTGTTCTCGGCCTCGGCTGCCTCATCCTCTATCCGATCGGCAAGAAGCTCAGCAAGCAGATCGACACCGAGCTCAACGAGCGCCGCAAGCAGTACGCCCAGCCGGCGGGCGAGCAGTCCGCCGCCCAGGCCTGACGCACGCACTGGCTTCCGGGCCTCCCCCACGCTCGCCATGCCGCTGCGTCGCCTCGCTCAAATCCTTGTTCTCGCCGCGACCGCCGTCTTGGCGGTCGCGTGCTCGGCCCGCCATGGCGCCTTCGCCACCGGCAAGCACCGCAACCTCTTCACCGAACTACTCGGCAAATCCGACGCCGAGGTGCAGGCCAAGATCGACGCCGCCTGGGTCCACTTCTTCCAAGGGCGCGACGAGGACCAGCGGCTCTTCTATCCCGTCGGTTCCGACCAGGCCTACATCGCCGACATCGGCAACCAGGACGTCCGCAGCGAGGGCATGTCCTACGGGATGATGCTCGCGGTGCAGCTCGACAAACGCGCCGAGTTCGACCGTCTCTGGCGCTGGGTGAAGGCGCACATGTACCACGCCGAAGGCCCCCGTCGCGGCTACTTCGCCTGGCAATGCCGCTTCGACGGTTCGGTGATCGATCCCGGCACCGCCAGCGACGGCGAGGAGTGGTTCGCGATGACGCTGCTCTTCGCGGCGAACCGCTGGGGCGCCACCCCGGGCGACATCGATTACGCCACCGAGGCGCAGGCCTTGCTCGATGCGATGCGCCGCGGCGACCGTGGCGATGGCGTCACGGCGATCTTTGATCCCGAGCAGAAGCAGGTCGTCTTCTCGCCCAGCGCGGAGGCGAGCCGGTTCACGGATCCATCCTACCATCTGCCGTTCTACTACGAGCTCTGGGCCCGGTGGGACCGCACGGAGGAGGGCCGCCGTTTCTGGGCCGAGTGTGCCACGGTTAGTCGCGCGTACTTCCGCAAGGCTGCGCATCCGCAAACCGGACTCATGTCCGAGTACGCCCATTTCGATGGGCGTCCGCTGACTGGTGAGAAAGGTCATTTTCAATACGACGCGTGGCGCACGCTCGCCCATGTCGCGCTCGACCACGCGTGGTTTGCCGCCGATCCGTGGCAGAAGGAGCAGAGCGACCGCGTGCTGCGCTTTCTGGGGGCGCAAGGCAGTTTCATTCCCGACCGCTACACACTCGACGGCAAACCCATCTCGACGGACGACTCCATCGGCCTGTTCGCCATGGCCGCCGTCGCCGGGTTGGCCGCCGATCCCGAGTTGGCGCGCCCGTTCGTGCAGCGTCTGTGGGATGCGCCGCCGCCCGAGGGAAAGTGGCGCTACTACAACGGCCTGCTCTACTTCCTCGCGCTGCTCGAAGCGGGCGGTCGGTTCCAGATCATCGCACCGGCCGGCGCGCAGCGCTGAGTTTCGGAGCGACAGAAGGTAACGAAGACAACGAAGAGCGGAACGTGGCGCCGGCCAGTCCGGCTTTCCGAAACCTTCGTTCTCTTCGTTGCCTTCTGTCGGTTCGTCGGCTCGGAGCCCTCCGAGTGGCTCAGGTTCGCTCCTCCCTATGAATCCCCTCAAATCCGCGCTCCTCGGCTGTGGGCTCGCGCTGACCGCCTCCATTTCCGCGGCCGAGCCTGCTGTGCCCGCTTTCGCGTCCGGCCGCTACCGCAACCTTTTCACCGAGCACCTCGGCAAGACGGAGGCCGAACTCGACGCCAAACTTGCCGCCGTCTGGCGCCAGTTCACTGTCGGCGATCCCGCCACGGAGCGTCTCTTCTACACCACGGCCGACGGGATGACCTACATCCCCGACATCAAGCACGAGGATGTGCGCAGCGAGGGCCAGTCCTACGGAATGATGCTGGCCGTGCAGATGGACAACCGCGCCGAGTTCGACCGGATCTGGAAGTGGACGAAGCGCTACATGTTCAACCCAGACGGGCGTTTTGCCGGCTACTATTCCTGGCAATGCCGTTTCGACGGCTCCCGGATGAGCGACGGTCCCGCCAGCGACGGCGAGGAGTGGCTTGTGATGGCGCTCTTCTTCGCGGCGCACCGCTGGGGCAACGGTGATGGTATTTTCAACTACGAGGCCGAGGCGCAGACGCTCCTCCGCCACATGCTCCACAACAACGAGGGAGGCGACCCCGCGGTTGTCACCCCGATGTTCGACCGGAAGGAGAAGCAGATCGTCTTCGTCCCGGTCGGTCGCGGCAGCCAGTTCACCGATCCGTCCTACCACCTGCCGGCATTCTACGAGCTCTGGGCGCGCTGGGCCGCCGATCCGGATGATCGCGCGTTCCTCGCCGAAGCCGCCGCGGTCAGTCGCAAACACTTTCGCGCCGCCGCCCATCCCGTGACCGGCCTGATGCCCGACTACGCGCACTTCGACGGCAAGCCGGTGGCGTTTGGCAGTCACGGCGACTTCCTCTTCGACGCCTTCCGCACCATCGGCAATGTCGCGCTGGACTGGTCGTGGTTCGGCAAGGACCCGAGGCAGGTCGGGCAGAGCAACCGCGTGCTCGCCTTCCTCGCCGCGCAGGGACCGAACTGTCCCAACAACTTCACCCTCGATGGCAAACCGCTCACCGCCGACCACTCGCCCGGGCTTTTCGCCATGGCCGCCGTCGGTGCTCTCGCCGCCGACTCGCCCGACGCGGAACTCTTCGTCGAGCGGCTCTGGAACATGCCGCCTCCGACTGGCATCGAACGGTACTACGATGGTCTGCTTTACTTTCTCGCCCTGATGCAGGTTGGTGGGCGCTACCAGATCCACGGCCCGAGCATCCCTTGAATGCCGCACCCCCCTTGTTCCCAATGAAATTCGCTGTCCTCGCCCGTTGCCTCCTCCTGTTTCTCGCCGCCACCGCGATCGCCCGCGCCGAGGACGGATACCGTCTCTGGCTGCGCTACGAGCCCGTCGCCGACGAGGCCCTGCGCGCCGCCTACACGCAGGCGCTCGGCCGGGTGTCCTTCGATCTGCCGGAGGGCATGGCATGGTCGCCCACGCTCATCACGGCCGTGAGCGAGCTGCAGACGGGCTTGTCCGGCCTGCTTGGCCGAAAGGTCGTCATCGACACGGTGGCGGAGTCGCTCGCACAACCTGTCCCCGGCGGCGACGATGCCTATTCGATCCGGCTGGAGCAGGGGAGTGTCTCGCGCGTGGTGATCGCCGCCAATCGCGACGTCGGCGCGATCTACGGTGCCTTCGCCCTGCTGCGCCAACTCCAGACCGCGCGGCCGGTGGCGGAGCTCGATGGGCTCGCCGGCGCCCCGCGCATCAAACGCCGCCTGCTCAACCACTGGGACAACCTCACCGGCACCGTCGAGCGCGGGCAGGCCGGCCACTCGCTCTGGAAATGGTTCGAACTGCCCGAGGTCGTCGACCCTCGCTATGTCGACTACGCCCGCGCCTGCGCCTCGGTGGGCCTCAACGGCACGGTGCTCAACAACGTCAACGCCAACGCCACCATCCTTACGGAGCCGTACCTCCGGAAGGTCGCTGCGCTGGCCAATGTTTTCCGCTCCTACGGTGTCCGCGTTTATCTCACGGCACGCTTCAGCGCCCCGAAGGAGATCGGCGGGCTGCCCACGGCCGATCCGCTCGACCCGGCGGTCGCCGCGTGGTGGAAAGACAAGGTCGACGAGATCTACCGCCATGTGCCCGATTTCGGAGGGTTCCTCGTGAAGGCCAACTCCGAGGGCCAGCCCGGCCCGCAGGACTACGGCCGCACCCATGCCGCCGGCGCCAACCTGCTTGCCGGCGCTCTTGCCCCGCACGGCGGCGTGGTGATCTGGCGCGCGTTCGTCTACAGCCATGAAGCGCCCGACGACCGGCACAAGCAGGCGTACAGCGAGTTCACACCGCTCGACGGCAGCTTCCGGCCCAACGTCTTCGTGCAGGTGAAGAACGGCGCGATCGACTTCATGCCGCGCGAGCCGTTCCACCCGCTCTTCGGTGCGATGCCGCGCACGCCCCTCGCGCCCGAGCTGCAGATCGCCCAGGAGTACCTCGGCGGCGCCCTCCAGCTCGCGTTCCTCGCCCCGATGTGGAAGGAGACTTTGGATTCGGACACCTTCTGCGCGGGCGCCGGCTCGACGGTCGCCCGTGTCGTCGACGGCTCCGTCGATCAGCATGCGGACTCGTGCATCGCCGGCGTCGCCAATACCGGTGATGTGCGCAACTGGACCGGCCACCCCCTTGCCGCTGCCAACTGGTACGCCTTCGGGCGCCTCGCTTGGGACCACTCGCTTTCCTCGGAGACCATTGCCGATGAATGGACGCGGATGACGTTCGGCAACGATGCGACCGTCGTTACTCCGGTCTCCGCCATGCTGCTCGCTTCGCGCGAGACGGTGGTGAACTACTCGATGCCGCTCGGGCTCCACCACATCATGGCCGAGGGCCACCACTACGGTCCCGGCCCCTGGGTCGCCAAGTCCGGCCGGCCCGACTGGACCTCCGTCTACTACCACCGTGCCGACGAGCGCGGCGTCGGCTTCGACCGCACGGCCGCCGGATCCAACGCCGTCGCCCAGTACCGACCGGAAGTCGCCCAACTCTTCGGCGATCCCGCGCGCTGCCCGGAGAAGTATCTCCTCTGGTTCCACCACGTGCCGTGGGACCGTCCGCTCGCCTCCGGCCGCACGCTCTGGGACGAACTCGCGCTGCGTTATCAGTCAGGCGTGGAGGGCGTGCGCGGCTGGCGCCAGGCGTGGGCGGCAGTTGCCGGTCGCATCGACCACGAGCGTCATGCGCATGTCGAGCAGTTGCTCCGTCGGCAGGAGAAGGATGCGGCGTTCTGGCGCGATGGCTGCCTGCTTTACTTCCAGACCTTCGCGAAGCGTCCGCTGCCCGCTGGTGTCGAGCCGGCCACTCAGCCGCTCGACTACTTCGTCAACTTCCGCCTGCAGTACGTGCCCGGCGATCCGGCGATGCGATGAGCGCCTGCCGCTTGTGCGCCACTGGGCCGACTCTCTCTTTCTGGTCTATAGGTGCAGTGTCGCCGCACTCGTGAGCCACAGCCAGTATCTGCCACCCTCTTCTCCATCATGCTTCGTGCCCTGATTGCCCCGGTCCTTGTTCTCCTTTTTTGTGCCCGCCTCGCCGCGGCCGACGTGGCGGCGTTGCCGTTCGTCAGCCCCGTCTTCGGCGAACACATGGTGCTCCAGCGCGGCAAACCGAACCGCATCTGGGGCTGGTCCACCCCCGGAGCGGAGGTCCGTGTCGAGATCGCCGGGCAGAGTGCGAGGGCGACTGCGGCGGCCGATGGCCGTTGGCAGGCCGAGCTCACCCCGCCACCCGCGGGCGGTCCCTACACGCTGACGATCGATGGGCCGCAGCACGTCGAGATCGGCGACATCCTTGTCGGCGACGTCTGGCTATGCAGCGGCCAGTCGAACATGGAGTTCAGCCTGCGCGGCGCCCGAGATGGCGAGGCCGAGGTCGCTGCGGCGAACCATCCCGGAATCCGGTTCTTCCGCGTGCCGACGAAATCCGCCTACGGCCCCGTGGTTGTTCCGACGGGCGAGTGGAAGGTGTGCGCGCCCGAGATTTTCCCGATGTGGGGCGGTGGTTCCGCGGTCGCCTACTATTTCGCCCGCAAGGTGAACGCCGAGACCGGTGTCCCGATCGGCGTGATCCAGAGCGCCGTCGGCGGCACGCCGGCCGAGTGTTGGATGGAGCCGGCGACGCTGGAGCGTATGCCCGAGTTTGGCCCGGCGTTGGCCGAGATCGCGCGCTTCAAGGCGCGCGGCGAGCCCGAGTACGGCAACTTCATCAGCCACTGGTACGACGCGTTCGACCGCGGCCAGAAGGAGGAATGGGGCAAGGCGCAGCTCGACGACTCCGCGTGGAAGCCGACTTCGCTCAAGACCGCCTTTGCCGACCTCGGCGTGCCGGAGTCGCCCGCGGTCGTCTGGTTGCGGCGCGACATCGAGCTGCCCGATCCGGTGCCGGCCGGGATGGCCAAGGTCCTCCTCGGCGTGGTCGAAAAGATGGACACGGTCTTCATCAACGGCCGCTGGATCGGCGCCAGCTCGTGGGTCGAGAATCCCCGTGCGTATCCGATCGCACCCGAGGTGCTGCGCCCGGGCCGGAACACCGTCGCCATCCGCGTTCTCAAGACCAAGCCCGACGGTGGCTTCACGACTCCGGCGGCCGACCTGAAGATCGTCCTGGGGGATGGCACCGCTGTGCCGCTCGAGGGCACCTGGAAGGGGACCGTGAGCGTCGACGCTCGTGCGCCGCACCCGCTGCCGTTCGCCTACGAGAACTATCCGACCATGCCCGCGGTGCTGTTCAATGGCATGATCCGCCCGCTCGCGCCGCTGGCGCTCACCGGCGCGCTCTGGTACCAGGGCGAGGCCAACCAGTTCAAGGCGCAGCAGTACCGCACGCTCTTGCCCGCGATGATCGCCGACTGGCGCGCCGCCTTCGGCCAGGGCGACTTCCCGTTCTACATCGTCAGCCTCCCGGCCTTCATGCAGCGCAAGTCCGAGCCGCCGGCCGCGGCCGATGGGTGGACGCAGATCCGCGAGATCCAGCTGGAGATCGGCCACCGCGTCCCGGGTGCCGCGACGATCGTCACCGTCGACACCGGCGATGCCGACAACATCCATCCGACCGAGAAGGTCCCCGTGGGGGAGCGCCTCGCGCGCCTCGCGCTCAAGAACGTCTACGGGCGTGACGTCGTCACCGCCGGCCCAACCTTCGCCAAGTTCGAGAAACTTTCCGGTGCGCTCCGCATCCACTTCACGGGCACAGAGGGCGGGCTCGTGGTGAAGGGCGACAAGCTCGGGGAGTTCGCCGTCGCCGGCGAGGACAAGGTCTGGCACTGGGCCGAGGCCCGCCTCGAGGGCGACATGGTCGTCGTCTCCTCGGCGCAGGTGCCGCAGCCCGTCGCCGTGCGCTACGCCTGGCAGGCCAACCCGCTCGCCACGCTCTTCAACGGCGCCGGGCTGCCCGCCGCGCCCTTCCGCAGCGACAATTGGTGAGTGCACCGCCGGTCGCCGCAACGGCGCCGATGGCTCCGTGCAGTACGGCGCCGCCACCGACTACCGCGTCGCCTACGGTTACGATGGGCTCCTGCGCCTCAACAGCGTGACCGGCTCCACTGCGCCCGCCTTCACCTACACTTACACGGCCGATGCGAACCTGATCGCCCGCGTCGCCCAGCTCTCGGGTTATTGCCGCGATACCACCTACGAACCCGCCAGCAATCGGGTCTCCGACCTCAACCACACCTGGGGCCCGGCGGCCGACCTTATGGTGGTAAGCGTCGCTCCGGGTGCCCTCTTGACGCTGGTGGCCGAGGCGAGCGCGAGAGGGCTTAGCCGTAACTACGGTAATTACGGTAACTACGACGTGGCCGTCGCCTGAGGTTGCCAGTGCGCGGGGAGCAGCGGGCGCAGATCGTCACCGGTGGTCATGGCTGGCAGGCGGGCGAGGACGTCGCGC
>JAGVUB010000178.1 GCA_019136515.1 Verrucomicrobiota bacterium | reverse complement strand
CGGGAGTTGAGGGCGTCGCTGGCCTCGAAGATGTCGGCGAGGAGCTGGCGCTTCGTCTCCTGGAGCTGGAGCACCTTCTCCTCGACGGTGCCGGTGGCGACGAGCTTGTAGCTGGTCACCACGCGGGTCTGGCCGATGCGGTGCGCGCGGTCCGTGGCTTGCGCTTCGGCGGCGGGGTTCCACCACGGGTCGAGGTGCACGACGGTGTCGGCGCCGGTGAGGTTGAGACCGGTGCCGCCGGCTTTCAGCGAGATCAGGAAAACGGGCACGGAGGCGTCGCTCTGGAAACGGTCGACCTCGGCCTGGCGGGCCTTGGGCGAGAGCGAGCCGTCGAGGTAGCAGTGCGGGATCTCCTGGGCGGCGAGCTCCTCGCGCACGAGGCCGAGCAGGCGGGTGAACTGCGAAAAGACGAGGAGGCGGTGCCCGTCGTCGAGGGCTTCGGCGAGGAGCTCGCGGAAGACGGCGAGCTTGGCGGAGTCGGCGGCGGCGTAGTGCGAGGTCTCCTCGGGCTTCTCGATCAGGCGCGGGTCGCAGCAGACCTGGCGCAGGCGCAGGAGCTGGGTGAGCACGGCGAGGCGGACCTGCGATTCGGGGCGGCGGTCGTAGGCGAGGGCGTCGATCTCGCGGTCGGTGGCGGCGCGGACCTCGTCGTAGCAGGCGCGCTGCTTGTCGGAGAGTTCGCACCAGACGACTTGCTCGAGCTTCGCGGGCAGCTCGGTGGCGACCTGCGCCTTGGTGCGCCGGAGGATGTAGGGCGCGGTCTGGCGCTGGAGGCGTTGCTCGTGCCACTTGCGCTCGTCGCCGCGGGCGTCGCCGGGGATCGGACCCACGGCGCCGGGCAGCACGATGTCGAAGAGCGAGCGCAGGTCGTCGAGGGAGTTCTCGACCGGCGTGCCGGTGAGGCAGAAGCGCGCCTCGGCGGTGAGGGCGCGCAGTGCGGCGGCGGCCTGGGTGCGGCGGTTTTTGGCGTGCTGGGCCTCGTCGGCCACGAGGCAGCGCAGCTCGGTCTCGGCGAAGAGCTCCTGGTCGCGCACGAGCGTACCGTAGGAGGTGACGACCACATCGTGCGCGCGGCCGTCGGGCGGGGCGGTCAGGCGGCTCGCGCCGTGGTGCACGAACACGCGCAGCTCCGGGGCGAAGCGCGCGAGCTCGCGTCGCCAGTTCTCGGTGAGCGAGGCGGGGCAGACGACGAGGGAGGCGCCGCGAGACGGTGCGGACTTTCCGGTTTCCGGTCTCCGGTCTCCGGTCTCACCGTGCAGGGCGCTGAGGAGCGCGACGGCTTGGGCGGTCTTGCCGAGGCCCATCTCGTCGGCGAGCACGCCGCCGAGGCCGTGGCGGTGGAGGTGCCAGAGCCAGGCGACACCGAGGTTCTGATACGGACGGAGCGTGGCGGCGAGGTTGGTGGCGAGGGGGGCGGGCGCGAGCTGGGTGAGCTGGCGCAGTGCGTCGCTGTGGGCGCGCCAGGCCTCGGGCGGGCGGAAATTGGGCGAAAGAGCCTCGAGGGTCTCCTGGAGCTCGGCGGCGCGGCTGCGGGCGACGCGCTGGCGGGTGCTGGGCAGGAAGGGGGCGTTGAGCGAGCCTGCGAGGGCTTGCTGGGCCTGGTGCAGTTTCTCGACGGCGGCGGCGGGCACGAGGTAGACCGCGCCGCCGTGCTCGACATAGCCGCGGCCCTGGGCGAGCTGGGTCTTGAGCGTGTCGAGCGAGGCACCGCCGGCGTCGAGCGCGACCGAGACCTCGAACTCGTCGCCGATCTCGGCGACTTCGGCGGTGAGGGAGGCGAGGCGGAGCTTGGCGGTGTTGCGGCGGAAGTTGTCGGTGAACTGCGCGCCCCAGTTCTTCTCCAGGCGCTCCCAATGGGAGGCGAGGAAGGTGAGGGTGCGGTGGCGGTCGCGCAGCCACCACTTTCTGGAGGCGGCCTCGAGCTGGAAGCCGGCGGCCTTCACCGCCTCGAGGATGGCGGGGTAGGAGAGGCTTTCGCGCGAGGGCAGCGTGATCGCAAGGTAGTGCTCGGAACCGTCGACGACGAGGCTGGTGCCGGCCGGCTCGGCGGGGCGCACGCTCTGGCCCGGACGCAGGGGCGGCACGTTGGGGCTGCGGCCGGAGCGCAGGCTGGGCGGCAGCGAGGGCCGCGGCGCACCGAGCGGTTTGCGGTTGCCGGCGAGCTGCTTGATGAGCTGCGCGCGGTCGGACGGCGCGGCCGGCCGGTCCGGCTCGGGCGCGGGGCGCGGGGCTGCGGCGTTTCCGGTCTCCGGTCTCCGTTCTCCTGTCTCCGCGAGGAGGGCGCTGACGGTGGCGAGGTCGTCGCCGCGCCAGGGAATGGGATCGAAGGGGATGTTGACCCAGCGGAAGACCGGCTGGCCGCGGAGCAGGTGGATCAACACGCGCAGTTCGGCGCGTTTCATCGGCAGCAGCCACGGGCCCGCGCCGGTGCAAGCGGCGAGGAGGATCGCGGGCAGGTTGGAGGGGGAACCCTCGATCTTCAGCGGGATGGCGTCGCGCGGGGCGCAGGCGGCGAGATTGGGCGGCAGGAAGACGCGCAGCGGCCGGGTCGGGGAAGTGGGCGGCATGGCGGGCGGCTCAGGCGGCGGGCACGGCAGTATTGGAAAGCTGGTTCTTCAGCGCGACGACTTCGCCGTGCAGGTGGGCGGCGAGGGCCTTGCGGTCCTCGCCGGGGGCGACGGGTGTGCCGAAACGGATGTGCGCGGTGATGGTGTCGGCGCGCACCAGGCGGAAGAGGTGCTCGAAGAAGCCCATGTCGCCCCACCAGCAGACGTCCTGCGCCACGTCGGCGCCGGTGCAGGTGTAGTGGATCGCCGCGGGTGTGACGGGCCAGCGGTGCTCGACGGCGGGCTCGAGGAGCGAGGAGCGGAAGGGGCGGACGAGGGAGCCGTCGGTGCTGGTGCCCTCGAGGAAGATGGTGAGCACGGCGTCGTTTTCGACGATGTGGACGAAGTCGGCGTTCTGGCGGGCGACATCGCTGCGGCGGTTGCGGTCGATGAACTGGGTGCCGGCCATGCGGGCGAACCAGTTGAAGACGGGCCAGTCGCGGACCTCGGCTTTGGCGAGGAAGACCTGCGGGGTGGCGGCGGCGAGCACGATGACGTCGAGGTAGCCGAGATGGTTGCTGGCGACGACGCCGGTGCGCGGGAGGGCG
>JAGVUB010000160.1 GCA_019136515.1 Verrucomicrobiota bacterium | reverse complement strand
CACCACCTGTTCCTCACCGTCGTGCCCGGCGTGTTCGAGGACTGGAAACACCCGCGCACCATCGTCCACCTCACCAGTGCCGACCTGCGCACCTGGCGAAATCCGCAGCCGCTCCAGCTCGCCTCCGACCGCGTGATCGACGCCTGCGTGCACCCGCTCCCCGCCGGCGGCTGGCGCCTGTGGTACAACAACGAGCGCGACGGCAAATCCACCTACTACGCCGACAGCCCCGACCTCTCCACCTGGACCGACCGCGGCAAGTGCACCGACGTCACCGGCCGGCCCGGTGAAGGCCCCTTCGTCTTCACCTGGCGCGGCCACCACTGGATGATCATCGACCTCTGGAAGGGCCTCGCCGTTTTCCGTTCCGACGACCTCGAGCACTGGACACCCCAGCCCGAGGATCTCCTCGCCAAGCCCGGCACCGGTGTCGATGACGCCGTCAACGGCGGCCATGCCGGAGTCGTCGTCAGCGGCGACCGCGCCTACCTCTACTACTTCACGCACCCCGGCCGCGCCGGCACGATCCGCCCGGAGGACAAGGACTCGCTCGACCTGCGTCGCAGCTCGATCCAAGTCGTCGAGCTCCACGAACAGGACGGCCGCCTCACCTGCGACCGCGACGCCCCGACCCATGTGCAACTCGCTCCCTGAGACACCCGTCCAGTAGGTCCGGTCTCCGACCGGACACCATCGGCTCACGACCAACCCTCGATCTCCCGCCAACTCGACCGGTCAAGGACCGGTCCTACTTGCCGCTCCGCGCATCATGATCCGCCACTCCGTCGCGCGCCGCTGGTCATCGAGCCCGGCCTCGATCCCGCCGTGGCCCGCGCCGCCGACGATCTCGCCACCGACATCGCCCGCGTCACCGGCATCGCGCCCACCAAGTCCGCCGCTCTGCCGCCCTCCGCCCGCGCCATCGTGCTCGTCGGCGTCGCGGGCCGCAGTCCGCTGCTCGACCGGCTCGCCACCACGGGGAAACTCGACCTGCGCCCGCTCTCCGGCGCGTGGGAGAGCTTCGTTATCCAGACCGTCGCGCAGCCGTTCCCCGGGGTCGACCAAGCGCTCGTCATCGCCGGCAGCGACCGCCGCGGCGCGATCTACGGACTCTACGAAATCTCCGCCGCCATCGGCGTCTCTCCCTGGCACTGGTGGGCCGATGTCCCGCCCGCGCAACGCAGCTCGCTCGTCCTCGCCGCCGGCACAAACCGCTTCGGCCCGCCCTCGGTGAAATACCGCGGCATCTTCCTCAACGACGAGGACTGGGGCCTCCAGCCCTGGGCGGCCAAGACCTTCGATCCGGAGTATGGCGACATCGGTCCCAAGACCTACGCCAAGGTCTTCGAGCTGCTCCTGCGCCTGAAGGCCAACACCCTCTGGCCCGCGATGCACGCCTGCACCCGCGCCTTCAACTCCGACCCCGCCAACGCCCGCCTCGCCGACTCCTACGGCATCGTCATGGGCACCTCCCACGCCGAGCCGATGCTGCGCAACAACGTCCGCGAGTGGACCGCTCCGAAGAACGACTACAACTACCTCGCCAACCGCGACGGCGTGCGCGCCTACTGGGAGGAGCGCGTCGCCAGCAACGCCCGCTACGAGTCCATCTTCACCCTCGGCATGCGCGGCATCCACGACTCCTCGATGGTCGGCCCGAAGACCGACGCCGAGCGCATCGCCACCCTCGAGCGCATCTTCGCCGACCAGCGCGCCCTCCTCGCGCAGCACGTCTCGCCCGCCGTCGAGCGCGTGCCGCAGATCTTCTGCGCCTACAAGGAGGTGCTCGACCTCTACCGCCAGGGCCTGCGCGTGCCCGACGACGTCACCATCGTCTGGCCCGACGACAACTTCGGCTATATCCGTAACTTCGCCACACCCGCCGAGCGCGCCCGCTCCGGCGGCTTCGGCGTCTATTACCACGTCTCCTACCTCGGCCGCCCACTCTCCTACCTCTGGCTCTGCACCACGCCGCCCGCGCTCGTCTGGGAGGAGATGCGCAAGGCCTACGACCACGGCGCCGACCGCCTCTGGATCGTCAACGTCGGCGACCTCAAGCCCGCCGAGATCCCCACCGAGTTCTTCCTCCAGATGGCCTGGGATATCGACCGCTGGCGCCCCGAGAATCTCGACTCCTTCCTCCCCGACTGGGCCGCGCGCAACTTTGGTCCCGACAACGCGCCCGCCATCGCCGCCCTCCTCGCCGACTACTACCGGCTCAATTTCCCGCGCAAACCCGAGCATCTCCAATGGTGGCTGCCGAAGGAGCCTTACCGCCCCAGCGGTCTTTCCGAATCCGAAGTCCAAACACGCCGCGCCGCCTTCGCCGATCTGCGTCGCCGCGCCGAGGCGCTACGCCCCGCCATCCCCGCCGCGCAGCAGGACGCCTTCTACGAGCTCGTTTTCTACCCAGTCGTCGGTTCCGCCCTCGCCAACGAACGCTACTTCGCCGGCGAACGCGGCCAGCTCGACACGGCCCGCGCCGCCGATGCGCGCCTCGCCGCCGAAACCCGCTTCTTCAGCGAGCAGGTGGCCGGCGGCAAATGGCGCGGCTTCATGAACCTCGAGCCCGCCTCGTCGGAATGGGCCTCGATGCGCATCGCCCCGTGGGCCCCGCCGCCCGCCGACCAGCGCACTTGTAGCGTAACTCGCCAGAGTCTCGACTCCGCCTCCATCTCTCCTCGTAGCGAAACGCGCCAAGCGTTTCGTCCTCCGTCCGCCGACACCGCCGTCGTAGCGTTCGACGCCTCCTCGTTCACCGCCTCCGCCCCCGGCGCCACCGACGCGGTCTGGACTGCGATCCCCGGTCTCGGCCACAGCGGCCGCGCCCTCACCGTCCTGCCGTTCTCCGCGCCCGCACGTGCCCTCGCCGAAGCCGACGCGGCGCCGCGCATCGACTACGCCGTCGACCTGCCCGCCGCCGGCTTGTTCACGCTGCGCCTCCACCTTCTGCCCACGCACGCCCTCGCCGGCGGCGCGCTTCGCCTCGCCGTCGCACTCGACGACCAGCCGCCGCAACTCGTCGAGCTGCCCCGCGCCGATGGCGGCTCCGAGTGGAGCCAAGCCGTGCTCGACAACGAGCGCATCGCTGAATCCACACTCGCCCCATCCACTACCGGTCGCCACACGCTCCGGGTCTGGGGGCTGGAGCCGGGCGTCGTCCTCGACCGTTTCACAATCGAGCCGCTGGCGCCCGCAACTCCGGTTCCCTGAAACAGCCCAAAGACAACGCGCGGAACGCAAGATCACGGACGTGCCCCTGTTGGCCGAGGTCCTCGGCGCCGGCATGTCTGCCCGTGGGTTGAAGGATGGCCTCGTTGGGCTACCGCAAAAGGCCAGCGCTGTCCGCCGCTTGCCCGTCACGCGCCCGTGCGCCTGCACATTTTGCGCGAACATCCGCGCGGCATGCGGGTCCATCCATGCCGCAATTCCACGGGCCCACCGGCGGAACCCGCGGTCCCCCAAGCGCCGCCCGTCCCGCCCGGCTTGCCCCTTGCCAACCACCCGCCCCGCTGCAAACGTTCCGCCAATCTTCTCATCCATGTCCGTCCTCAAACGCCTCCTCCTCGCCGCCCTCTTGGGCCTCACTTCGCTGCTCGTCAACGGCTGCGCCTCCAAAGACGAGGCGGACTCCATTCCGTGGAGTCGGCCGCAGAACTGGGAAGGCAACGTCCCCGGCATGGGCTCCACCCCGGGTTCCGGCCGCTGAGCCGCGCTCCCGCTCCGACTTCCCCGCCCGGGTTCGCCCGGGCTTTTTTTGCGTCCGCCACCGACGCCCCGCGCTTCGCGTTTGCCGGCCGCCGCCGGCGCCCCACACTGTTACGTCGTCGCCACGCCGATCGGCAACCTCGCCGATCTCTCCGACCGCGCCCGCGCCATCCTCGGCACCGCCTCGGTGATCGCCAGCGAGGACACGCGCACCACCGGCACGATGCTCCAGCGCCTCGGGCTCCACCGCCCGCTCGTCGCGTACCACGAGCACAACGAGACCGAGGCGGCCGAGCAGCTGGTGGCCCGCCTCGCCGCCGGTGAATCCGTCGCCATCGTGAGCGATGCCGGCACGCCGGGTCTGAGCGACCCCGGGTTCCGCCTCGTGCGCGCCTGCCGCCGCCGCCAGCTCCCCGTCGTGCCCGTGCCGGGCGCCTGCGCCGCGATCGCCGTGCTCAGCGCCAGCGGCCTGCCGACCAACGCGTTCTTCTTCGCCGGCTTCCTCCCGCCCAAGACCGCCGCGCGCCGGGTGTTCCTCGAGAAGCACCGCGACGCCTCCTTCACCCTCTGCCTCTACGAGAGCACCCACCGCATCGAGGCCTTCGTCGACGAGATCGTCGAGGTGCTCGGCGCCGCGCGGGTCGTGTGCCTCGCCAAGGAGGTCACCAAGCTCCACGAGACTTTCCTGGTGGGTCCCGCGGCCGAGGTCCGCCAACGGTTCGCCCCGCTGAGCAAGAAAGGCGAATACGTCGTGCTCATCGCTCCGGCCGACTTCGTGCTGTAGCGCGGCGGGCCGCGCACTCGCGCCACGCACCGTGGTTCAACCTGAAAAGCGCAGTCA
>JAGVUB010000198.1 GCA_019136515.1 Verrucomicrobiota bacterium | reverse complement strand
TGCGGCGAGGCGAGGTGCTCGGCGAGCATCTTGCGCGCGACGCCGGTGAGCCCAAGGAAGCGGTTGGTGTAGGCGAGGAAGAGCAGGGAGATGGCCGGGAAGACCAGCGCGGGCACGGCTGGATTGAGCAGGGATGCGGCAGCGGGAGTCATCAGGACCCGGATGTTGCCGGGTCCGGCGGGCGGCTCAACTGGAAGTTGCACGGAAGGGCGGCCCCCTGCGTCGTGCGCGAAGCAGAAGAAACCTAGCTACGGCAGTATCGAACAGCGCACTGCGGCAGAGGAGAGACGGAAGGAGCGCACGGAGGGGACTTGGGTAGGCGAAATCGGGTCCGGCTCTCCCACCCGGAGGGGGGCCGCTGGCCTCCCGCTTTTCGCCGATCTCTTGGCGTACTCTTGCGTTATCGGCGTGTCCTCTGTGTCCAGCTGCTTCGTCCAGGATGGGCGGCGGTGGCGGAAAGCCGGACGCCCCTCCGCAAGGGAGGGGCGTCCGTGCGACAAAGCGGATACTTCGGCGTGGTTCAGGGGGCCGGTTCGTCGAACCGGTTGCTGCCCTGGCCCTCGGCGCCCATGCGGTAGCGCACGCCCCGGACCTCGACCTGCAGGTTGCGGCCGAGATCGTAGGAGACGTAGACCTTGCCGGAGCGCAGGATCGCCCGGGTCTGCCCCTTGAGCAGGTCTCCTTCGAAGAGGACCTTCCGGTCGGCCGGCTGTTCGACCTTGACCCAGACATTGCCCAACGCGACGAGGCGGAGGAGGTTGCGGTCGTCGGCCTGCTCCGGGGTGGCGCCGGAGGGACGGGGGGCGGCCGGTGTCGCGGGCGAATCCGGGAGGATGGCGCGGACGGCGAAGAAGATGACGAGCAGGGCGAGGACCGCGCCGCCGACGATGAACGGCATCTTGAGTTTCTGGCGACGGTCGGCGCTGGGCGCCCCGGTGACGACGGCGGTGGGCACGGCGCGGGACGGGGGCGGGGCCGCGGGCTCGGCCGGGGCGGCCGGAGCGGGCGCCGGCGCGGACTTGCTCGGCTCGGGGATGTCGAGCCGGCCCATGATCTCGCGCTGGTCCTGATGGCGCCGGGGCTCGCGGGAGTCGCTGAAGCCGAGGGAGGCGTAGTCGGTGAGGAGCTTCTCGGAGTTGAGTTTGAGATACTGCGCGTAGGTGCGGAGGAAACCGCGGGCGTAGATCTCGGGCAGGCCGAGTTCGAAGGTGTTGTTCTCGAACTTCTGGAGGTAGTCGCTGCGGATCTTGGTCGCCTCGGAGGCCTCGCGAATGGAGATGCCCTTGCGTTTCCGCGCTTCCTCAAGTCGTTCGCCGATGGTCTGCATGGGGAGAATGTGGGGAAAACCCTCCGGGAGGTGAAGTCCTTTTACGCCGCGCGCCGGCGGGGCCGGAAAGAGGCCGCGCGCCGGTGGGGCGGAAAGGGCGATCAGAGACGGTCGAGATCGGCGAGGATCTCGCGGGGCTGGGCGCCGTTCTCCGGCCCGACGATGCCCTTCTGCTCCATGAGCTCCATGAGGCGGGCGGCGCGGTTGTAGCCGATGCGCAGCCGGCGCTGGAGCATGGAGGTGGAGGCGCGACGGGTGGATTTGAGCACATCGATGGCCTGCGGGAGCAGGTCGTCGTCGCTACCCTCCTCGAGGTCGTCGATGCCGTCGTTGCCGTCCTCGTCGCCGACGCGGTCGACCTGCTCCTGGACCTCCTGCCGGTAGGCCGGCGGGCCGTTCTTCTTGAGGTGCTCGACGACGCGGGCGATCTCCTCGTCGGAGATGAACGCGCCCTGGGCGCGGACGAGCCGGCTGGTGCCGGGGGGCATGAAGAGCATGTCGCCGCGGCCGATGAGCTGGTCGGCGCCGGCCTCGTCGAGGATGACGCGGCTGTCGACCTTGGAGGTGACCTGGAAGGCGATGCGGGAGGGGAGGTTGGCCTTGATGGAACCGGTGATGATATTCACCGACGGGCGCTGGGTCGCGACGATGAGGTGGATACCGGCGGCGCGGGCGAGCTGGGCGAGGCGGGCGATGGAGGTCTCGATCTCGGCGGGGGCGACCATCATGAGGTCGGCGAGCTCGTCGATGATGCAGACGATGTAGGGCAGCTTCTCCGGGATCTCGATCTCGAGGTCGCGCGGGACCTCGAGGTTGAGCTCGGTGGGCACCTCGGCGACGGCGCCCTCCTTCTCCTTTTCCTTTTCCTTCTCGGTGTCGGGGGCCTTGCGGGAGTTGAAGGAGGCGATGTTGCGCACGCCGCACTTGGCGAAGATTTGGTAGCGTTTCTCCATCTCGGCCAGCAGCCACTTGAGGGCGCCGGGCACCTTCTTGGGCTCGGTGACGACCGGGATGAGCATGTGCGGCAGGGAATTGTAGACCTGCAGCTCGACGATCTTCGGGTCGACCATGAGCAGGCGGACCTTCTTGGGACCGGCATGGTAGACGAGCGAGGCGACGATGCTGTTCACGCAGACCGACTTGCCCGAACCGGTGGCGCCGGCGATGAGCAGGTGGGGCATGCGGGCGAGGTCGGCGACGATGGGCGCGCCGGAGACGTCCTTGCCGAGGGCGATCGGCAGCTCGGCCTTGGACTCGACCCAGTCGGCCGACTCGATGATCTCGCGCATGCCGACGGGGGTGGGCCGCTGGTTGGGCACCTCGACGCCGACGACGCCCTTGCCCGGCACCGGGGCGAGGATACGCACGGACTGGGCCTTCATGCCCAGCGCGATGTTCTTGTCGAGGCTGGCGATCTTTTCGACGCGCACACCGGGGGCGGGCAGGATCTCGTAGCGGGTGATGACGGGACCGGTGTGGATCTCGCCCAAGCTCACCTCGACGCCGAACTCGCCGAGGGTGCGCAACAGGGTCTCGGCGTTCTGGAAGTGTTCCGCTTCATTGGTGGCGGTCGCGGCTTTGACCGGCTCCTTGAGCAGATCGAGGGCGGGGAAGATGTAGTCCTCGCCGTTCGGGGTCTGGGGGGCGGCGGCTTTGCGCGGCGTCTCCGGGGCGACGATCTTGAGGTTGAGCTTGGCCGCGGGGACTCCGGCCGGTTCGGCCACGGTGGCGGGGGCGACGGCGGGCTTTTCGCCGCCGAAGGGCGGTGGCTTGGTCCCGCGCTCGGGCTGCGGGGGAGGCGGTGGCGGTTGTGCCGTCGGCGTAGGCGTGGAGTTGCGCAGCGAGAGGCTTTTCTCGGGGGACTTGCTGGGCGGCGGGGCGGCGCGGTCCGGTGCGGCCCCGGCGGGTTCGCCGCCCTTGGGCAGGGTGAGCCGTTTGATGTCGGTCGGCGGCGGCACGGCGGCGGCGGCCTGTTTCTTGAGCTCGGCGAGGGCCTGCTCCTTGAGCTTGGCGCGGGCCTCGGCACGGAGCTTCTTGATCTCCTCGCGCTCGAGCCGGCGGAGTTTCCAGTTCTCACGGATGCTCTGGATCCAAGCGAAGAACCGGTCGAACTGGGACCCCAGGTCGCGGGTGAGCACGAACATCAGGGTGAGGATGAAGAACACCGACAGCACCACGCCGGAGCCGAAGATGCCCATCGTGTCCTCCATCAGGTGCGAGTAGAGCAGTTGGCCGATCATGCCGCCGGGCCCGCTGATGTAGATGTTCGTGGGCTGGACGAAAAACTCGGTCCACGCCTTCTGCATGTCCGCCAGGCCGCAGGCGCAGAGCAGGCAGAGCACCATGGCGGCGGCGCGGGCGGTGGCGAGGCGGCGCATGCCGCGGGTGTAGATGAAGCCCAGCCAAAAGAAGAATCCGCCGATCAACCACGCGGCGCCGCCGAGGATGCGGAAGAGGTAGAAGGCGGTCATCGCGCCGATCTTGCCGACCGGGTTCACGCCGGAGGGGGGGATGACCTTGATGGTGCCGTCGGGGAGCGTCTCGCCCGCGGCGCCCATGGTGGGCACCTGGTTGGGCTCGTAGTAGGCGAGCGCCACGAACAGGAGCAAGCCCACCACGAAGCACAGGATCGCGGCGACCCACCGTGGTTGATATGTGGGGCCGCTGAAGGAGGGGCCGGTGCGTTTGGACGAGCTGTCGCTTTTTGCCATCGGGAAGGGGCGTTGGGTTTGAGGGCGCGAGGCTAGGGGAAACGCGCGCGGAAGTAAATTCAGCCTCCCATTTTTCATGGAATTCTTAACAGTGGCGGTGATGCATTTGCCAGTTCGATTTCACCCGCTGTATCAAGCCCGGGTCTGGGGCGGCCGGGCGCTGGGCCGGATCTTCCCGCGTGCGCTGCCCGGGACCGACCCGATCGGCGAGAGCTGGGAGGTCGTCGACCGCCCCGAGGCGCAGTCGGTCGTGCGCGATGGTCCCCTCGCCGGCATGACGATCCGCGACGCCCTCCGGCTGCGCAGCGCCGACTGGCTCGGGCCCGACTGGCCGGTCTCCCGCCCCTTCCCGATCCTGGTCAAGTGGCTCGACTGCCGCGAACGCCTCAGCCTCCAGGTGCATCCGCCGGCCGAGGTCGCGCCCGCCCTGCGCGGCGAGCCGAAGACGGAGAACTGGTACCTCGCCGGCGTCGAAGGCGAGGCGGGCCTCATCCTCGGTCTCCGCCCGGGTGTGACGCCGGCGCAGTTCGAGTCGGCGATCCACGCCGGCACGCTCGAGCAGTGCGTGAACCGCTGCACCGTCCAGCCCGGCGATTCCGTGCTGGTGCACAGCGGCACCGTCCACGCGATCGACGCCGGCTGCCTCATCCTCGAGATCCAGCAGAACTCGGACACCACCTACCGCGTCTCCGACTGGGGGCGCGTGGGACTCGATGGCAAGCCGCGCAAGATGCATATCGCCGAGTCGATGAAATCCATCCTCTTCGACGAACCGCCGCCGCCGATCGTGCGCGCGGCCGATTCGCCGGCCGTGATCGCCGACTGTGCGGAGTTCCGCATCCGCCGCGTCCCGCTGAAGACGGGCGCCGCGCTCGCGTTCGGCGCGGGCGAACAATGCCGGCTGCTCTCGGTCGTGCGCGGGCGGCTGCGCGCGCGCGGGTTCGAGGTCGCCCCGTTCATCGCCGGCGACAACGCGCTGTTGCCCTTCGCCGGGGCGTTCACCTTCGAGGCCGAGGAGGAGGCGCTGGTTCTCGTGACGGAGAACTTCTCCTGAATCCGCCTGGCGAACGGGCGTCGCGGAGCTTGAATCGGGCCACGCGGCCCTTCTAACTAGCCCGTTTCCGGTCCCTGTGCGGCCGCCGCGCCCGGCGCGGCGGCATGCCGTGGGACACCGGAACCGTTTACCGAAACCACATGGCCAGCCACAAGGAAGACTACTACGAACTGCTCGGTGTCGCCCGCGATGTTTCGGCGGACGACCTCAAGAAGGCCTACCGCAAGCTCGCGGTGAAGTACCACCCGGACAAGAACCCGGGCGACAAGTCGGCGGAGGAGCATTTCAAGAAGCTCTCCGAGGCCTACGACGTGCTGCGCGATCCCGACAAGCGCGCGGCGTATGACCGGTTCGGGCACGCGGCCTTCGCCCAGGGCGGCGCGGCCGGCCCGCGTGGGGCCGGGGGCGGCGGTTTCCACGATCCGTTCGATGTCTTCCGCGAGGTCTTCGGCGGCGGGGGCGGCGGCGGGATCTTCGAGGAGTTCTTCGGCGGGGGCGGGGGCGGCGGCGGCGCGCAACGCGGCGCCGACCTGCGCTATGATCTCGAGCTCACCCTCGAGGAGGCTGCGGCGGGCTGCGAGAAGGAGATCACCTTCCGCAAGCTCGCCGAGTGTGCGCACTGTTCCGGCACCGGCGCGGAGCCCGGCTCGAAGCGCGTGCGCTGCGCCACCTGTCAGGGGCACGGCCAGGTCACGACCTCGCGCGG
>JAGVUB010000042.1 GCA_019136515.1 Verrucomicrobiota bacterium | reverse complement strand
CGTGATCGGCGGGACCAACGTGCAGTTCGCCCACGATCCGAAGACGGACCGCATCGTCATCATCGAGATCAACCCGCGCACCTCGCGCTCCTCGGCGCTCGCCTCGAAGGCCACCGGGCTCCCCATCGCGCTCGTCTCGGCCACGCTGGCCGGCGGCCTCACGCTCGACGAGATCCCGTACTGGCGCGACGGCACGCTGGAGAAGTACACCCCCTCGGGCGACTACGTGGTGGTGAAGTTCGCCCGCTTCGCCTTCGAGAAGTTCCGCGGCTCGGTCGACAAGCTCGGCACGCAGATGCGCGCCGTCGGCGAAGTGATGAGCATCGGCAAGACCTACAAGGAGGCCTTCCAGAAGGCCATCCGCTCGCTCGAGAACGGCCGCCACGGCCTGGGCTTCGCCAAGAATTTCAACCAGCTTTCGCTGCCCGAGCTGATGGCCCTGCTCAACGATGCGACCAGCGAGCGCCAGTGGGTCATGTACGAGGCGCTGCGCAAGGGCGCCACCGTCGAGGAGCTCCACCGCAAGACCCACATCAAGGCGTGGTTCATCCAGCAGATGAAGGAACTGGTCGAGTTCGAGGAGCGGATACTCGCGTGCAAGGGACACGACCTGCCCGACGAGCTGCTCATCCAGGCCAAGCGCGACGGTTTCGCCGACAAGTATCTCGCCAAGCTGCTCGACGTCCCCGAGGGGCAGATCCGCTCCCGCCGCATCGCCCTCGGCGTGGTCGAGCACTGGGACGCCGTGCCCGTCAGCGGCGTGGCCAAGCCCGCGGCCTACTACTACTCGACCTACAACGGCCCCGACCGAGTGCCCGTCGACAACCGCCGGAAGATCATGGTGCTCGGCGGCGGCCCCAACCGCATCGGGCAGGGCATCGAGTTCGACTATTGCTGCGTCCACGCCGCCTTCGCCCTGCGCGAGGCCGGCTTCGAGACCATCATGGTCAACTGCAACCCGGAGACCGTCTCCACCGACTACGACACCTCCGACAAGCTCTACTTCGAGCCGCTCACGCTCGAGGACGTGCTCGCCATCTACGAGAAGGAGAAGCCCGAGGGCGTGGTCGTGCAGTTCGGCGGGCAGACGCCGCTCAACATCGCGAAGGAGCTCGAGGCGGCCGGCGTGAAGGTGCTCGGCACCTCGCCCGACACGATCGACCTCGCCGAGGACCGCGACCGGTTCCGCCTCATGATGGAGCAGATGGGCATCCCGATGCCCGAGTCGGGCATGGCCAGCACCGTCGAGCAGGCGGTCGCGGTGGCGACGCGCATCGGCTACCCGGTGATGGTGCGCCCGTCCTTCGTGCTCGGCGGCCGGGCGATGGAGGTCGTGCACGACGAGGCCATGCTGCGCGACTACATGGCGCGCGCGATCGACGTCTCCCCCGAGCGCCCGATCCTCATCGACCGTTTCCTCGACAACGCCCTCGAGTGCGAGGCCGACGCGCTGGCCGACGGCACCGACGCCTTCATCCCGGCGATCATGGAGCACATCGAGCTGGCCGGCATCCACTCCGGCGATTCCGCGTGCGCGATCCCGCCGGTCACTATCCCGCCCAGGCACATCAAGACCATCGAGGAGTACTCGATGCGCATCGGCCGCGAGCTGAAGGTCTGCGGCGTGATGAACATCCAGTACGCGATCTGCCAGGACAAGGTCTACGTGATCGAGGCCAACCCCCGCGCCTCGCGCACCGTGCCGCTGGTGTCGAAGGTCTGCGCCATCCCCATGGCGCGCATCGCCACGCAGCTCATGCTCGGCGCGAAGCTCAAGGACCTCGCCCTCGCGCGCCGCCACATCCCGCATGTGGGCGTGAAGGAGGTCGTGCTGCCGTTCAACATGTTCCCCGAGGTCGATCCCGTGCTCGGGCCGGAGATGCGCTCGACCGGCGAGGTCCTCGGCATGGCGCCGACCTTCGGGCTGGCGTACTTCAAGGCCGAGGAGGCCGCGCAACCCGCGCTGCCGTTGCAGGGCACGGTGTTCCTCTCCGTCACCCCGCGCGACAAACCCGAGATCCTCGGGGTGGCGCGCACGTTCCAGGAACTCGGGTTCCGCCTCACCGCCACCGGAGGCACCTGCCGGTTCCTGCAGGACCACGGCGTGAAGTGCGACCTCAGCCACAAGATCCACGAGGGCCAGCGGCCGAACATCCTCGACGAGGTGATGAGCAAGGGCATCCAGCTCATCATCAACACGCCGATCGGCAAGGCCGGCACCCACGACGACGGCTACATCCGCAAGGCGGCCGTGAAGTACAAGATCCCCTACGTGACGACCGTCGCCGCCGCGAAGGCCGCCGTGCAGGGCATCTCCGAGTACCGCCGCGGCCACGGCGCGGTGAAGTCGCTCCAGAGCTACCACGCCGACATCGGCTAGCTCAGTCGCCGGAGTTCTGTAGCCGGCCGCGCCGAGGCCGGCACCGCTGGCCGGGTTCACCGACCCGGCTACAGCGGAAGGCGACCCGCTTGGGCGCGCCGCGCCGCCGCATCGATGCAACCGGCGCGGAGTCGTCCGTGCGGAACGCGCCCGTGCCATCTTCCTTGCCGGGGAGTCCACCGGACGCGTCGCAGGTTGACACCACCGCGCAACACCGCCTCTTCCCTCCCCGCCGCCGACCGCGCATGCACGCCATCCTCCAATCGTTTCTCCATCTGCTCGCCGACACCGCGGTGCCCTTCGTCCTCGGTCTGCTGCTCGGCACCGCCCTCGAGGCCTTCCTCCCGCGGCGTTGGGCGGAGCGCTGGCTCGCCACCGGGCCAAACTCCCTCGTGATCGCAACACTCGCTGGCGCACTGCTGCCTGGTTGCGCGATGAGCACCGTGCCAGTCGCACGCTCGCTCCGCGCCCGCGGCGCGCCGCTCGGCACCGTGGCGGCATTCCTCCTCATCGCGCCGCTGATCAGCCCGCACACGATCGCGCTCACCGCGACCCTCGTCGGCACGGGCTTCGCCGCGACCCGCATCGTGTTGCCCATCGCGTTCACCCTCGTCTTCGGCGCCGTCGCCAACGCGCTCATGACACAGCGCGCCGCCGGCACGGCCACCGAGGTCGAGGCCAAGACCGGTTGCTGCGGCGGCAAGTGCGGCTGCAGCGCCAACGAGGAGGCCGCCGGCGAGAATGCCCGCCCCTCCGGTCCACTCGGGCGTTTTCTCCGGCAAGGGTTCGCCAACCTGCGGGCGCTCGCGCCGCTCTACGTCGTCAGCATCGCCGTCGTGGCGTTGCTGACGGCCTTCGTTCCTCGGCCTCGGCGCCGGGCCGGCCTTCACCTTCATGCTGGCCTCCGTCGGCACCTGCCTGCCGACGATCGCCCTGGCGTTCGCGATCATCGGCCGCCGGCTGACGTTCGCCTACGTCGTCGGCGTGCTCGTGCTCTCGCTGCTCGGCGGACTGCTCGTCGCCGCCGGGCCGTTGCTCCAGCCCGCGCTCGGCGCCGCCTCGCCCTGACGGCTCAACCGAGCGCGTCTACATCGACCGCGCTCGACGGCCCGGACCTAGGTTCAGACCAGGGTCTTGACCAACTCCTCGCGGCTGCCGGGCAGCAGATCCATCGGGGCGATCTCCGGCATCGTGTAGGCGCCGGGCCGCAGCTTCGTGGCGGCGGCGCGCGCACAGGCGACCATGATCTGGGCCGTGAGCGCCGGGTTGTTGATCGTCATGCGGAACTCGAGAAGCTGGTTCTGCGTCACGCCGCTCACGCCCTTGCGCTGCATGAGCACGGCGTGGCCCATGTCCTTCAGCGCCTCGACACTCGGCACCGCGAACACCCGCGTGTCGTCATTCGCAAAATACTCGTCGGTCTTGATCGCCCGCTCCACCGCCGCGAAATCGGCGCCGTCGGCCAGCTCGACGTAGACCATGCGGCGGTGCACGCCCGTGCCGGTCGGGATCGTCATGGAGAGCGCATCCTTCACGCCCGCCTTGGACTTGGCGCAGACGGAGTGCCCCATGCTCATGCCGGGGCCGAAGTTCGTGTACGTGATGCCGCGGGGCGCGAGCGCGAGCATCAGGGTGCGGACCATGGAGTCGCTGCCCGGGTCCCACCCGGCGGAGACGACGGCCACCGCCCCGTGCTCCTTGCCGAGCGCGTCGAGCGAGCTGCGGAGGTCCCAGAGTTTCTGCCCGTGGATGTCGAAGCTGTCCACGGTGTGGATGCCCCGGCGCAGGTAGAGCGGCGCGATCTCCGGAATGCTGCGCGTGGGTCCGCAGAGGATGGCGACATCGACCTTGCCGAGCTTCGCCACGTCGTCGACCACGTCGGCGCCGGCCAGCTCGGGCGCACCGGCGGCGGTGCTCCGGCGCACGACGCCGGCCAGCTCCATATCCGGGGCGGCGCGCACGGCCTCGAGGGCCGCACGTCCGATGTTTCCATACCCGACGACTGCGATGCGAAGAGGTGTGTTGGCCATGGGCGGAGGAATAGCGGCGCACGCGCCGAGGGGAAGATCCTTTCTGCGCGGCGCCCGGTGGCTCAGAGCAGCTTGAGCAGCGCGGCGAAATCCTCGTCGCCCCAGCCGCGCCGCTCGGCCTCGCGCAAACGGTCGCGCACGAGCGCCGTCTGCGGCAGCGCCGCCCGCAGGTCCTTGCCCATGTGTTTCACGGAGAACTGCGGCGCAAAATCGCCGTCGCGCAGCTTCTGGCCCTTGAGCTTGGTCAGCCCGGAGTTGGCCACGTTGCACTCGAGCACTTTGAAGAACGTGTCGTCAGCGATGCCGGCGCGCCGCGCGAAGGTCAGGCCCTCGCACATCGCCTCCAGCACGCCGGCGATCTGCAGATTCATCGCGAGCTTCAACGTCGACGCCTGCACGTTGGTACCGATGTGGAAACGCAGCTCCGAGAGGTTGGCCAGCACCGGCTCGACCGCGGCCACCGTCGCCGCGTCGCCGCCGAGGAAGAACACCGTCTTGCGCGCCTCGGCCGCGGGCTTGCTGCCCGTGAACGGCGCCTCGACATACCGCGCCCCGCGCGCCTCGACGAGCTGGCGGAAACGCTCGCTGCTCTGCGGGTCGATGGTGCTCGACTGCACCACGATCTTCCCCGCGCCGAGGGCCGGTGCGATCGTCTCGAGCAGCCCGGCCACGGCCGGCGGATCGGCGATCACGATCTGCAACAGCTCGCCCGCACGCGCCGCGGCGACGGCGTCGGCCTGCCAGCGCGGCGTCTCCGGTTTCGGCGAACGGTTCCAAGCCGCGGCCAGCAGGCCGGCGGCTTCATAGTGGCGCGACCAGATGGCGCCGATGATACCCAAACCGAAGACGGAGACTTTCATGGTGAGAGGATGCGAAGGTGACGGGAATGGATTGCCCGGGCACCAACAGGAACGGCCCAGGCCGGTGGCGACTCAAGTCGCGCGGCGCCGCTGCCGTTTCGCCGCCGGTGCGTGGGGCACGAACAACCGCGCGAAACCGCCGTAGGCGCGCAGTTCGTCGATCTCGAACTCGATCAGTTTCGCGCGCACCAGCGGCAAGGTCGCCAGCACGCGCCGCGCCGCCGCGGCGTTGGCCGCCTCGAGCAGGAGCACCGCCTCGCCCCCTGCGGTGAAGTAGATCTCGCGCAGCGTGCCCGCCTGCTGGAGACGCCACGCCGTCTCGGCCTCGGCGCGCAGCAACTCGGGGGTGAAGGCCGCCTCGTCGGCGGCCAGGGTGCGGGACTTCGCAAGGATCTTCATGATGCGAGGGAGGAAAGCCCGCCGGCGGTTTCAGGCAAACAGCGCCAGCAGCCGCCGGAACAGGTCGTCGACCTTCGCCTGGTTGGCGCGCACGAGTTCGCGGAACGTCTCGGGCGAGAGCTCCCCGGCGCCGATGCCGTTGGCGTAGTTGTCCACCATACAGAGGGAGTTGTAGTTCAGCCCGATCTCCCGGCACAGGTCCGCCTCGGCCGCCGCCGTCATGCCGACGACATCGCCCCACTGGGCGAGCACGCGCACCTCGGCGCGGGTCTCGAAGCGCGGGCCGGGCGTCTGGATGTAGACCCTGCCCTGCGGCAACGGGTACGGCAGCGCCGCGGCGATGCGCCCGATCAGGTTGTTGGCGATCTCCGGGGCAAGCGCGCGCAGTTCGCTGTCGGAAAAGGTGAACGGCCGGAAGCTGATGTAGTCGCCGCACGAGAGCACGGTCCCCGGGGGCAGATCGGGCCGGAGCGAGCCCACCGAGTTGAGCGCCACCACGTCGCGGCAGCCGAGGTCGGCCAGCGCCTGGATGTTGGCGCGGTGGTTGATCGCGTGCGGCGGCAGGTAGGCCGGACCGTGGCGGTTGAGCAGAACGTGTTCGCCCTGGCTGCGCACGATGGCCCGCCCGTGGCAGGTCTCGATCTCGCGCTCGGGCCACGAGTCGAACAGCGACGATTTCGCGATGCTGGTACCGCTGAGGAAGGCGATTTTCACGGGTTCGACGATGCCTCGGCGTCCCCGCCGGGCAATGGCGGAGATGGGACGTGCGAACTCCGCCGAAAAATCCGTCGATCCAACCTCTTGCCAAACGCGGGCGAATCGTAAAAGTCGGTCCCTTCTATTTATCAGCGATGAGTGTCGCTCGTGCAGTCCGCAAACCGTCCGTCGTCTCTCGGCCCCCCTCCCGCCCGGCCGCGCGTCCCACCGCGCCCGCCGTCGTCGTGGCCCCGCCGCCGCCTCCGCCGGCCCCGGCTGCCGCCACGCCCGCCGAGATCGAATTCTGGGATTTCCGCTACCGGACCAACCGCACGCCGTGGGACGCCGGTCGCGCCCCCGTGGCCCTCTTGCAGTGGATCGAGCGCAACCCGCCGCGGCGCCGCCATGTGCTCATCCCCGGCTGCGGCCGCGGTCATGAGATCTTTTCGTTCTCCGGTGCCGGCTGGAACACCACCGCCATCGACGTGAGCCCCGCGGCCATCGAGAAGGTCAAGCGCCGCGCCAACCGCGCCCTCGCCAAGCAGATCTACTGCGGCGACTTCTTCACGCACGCCTTC
>JAGVUB010000162.1 GCA_019136515.1 Verrucomicrobiota bacterium | reverse complement strand
GCCGCCAACGGCGACGTCGCCAACAAGATCGGCACGTACCTCAAGGCGCTCGCCGCCCGGGACAACGACGTGCCGTTCCTCGTCGCCGTGCCCGGCCCGACGATCGACTGGACGCTCGCCAACGGCACCGCCATCTCGGTCGAGGAGCGCGACGCCCGCGAAGTCACGCATATTCACGGCATCGATGCACGCGACCAGCCGGTCGAGATCCGGCTTGCCCCCACCACAACTCCCGCCGCCAACCCCGCGTTCGACCTCACCCCGGCTCGTCTCGTCACCGCCATGGTCACCGAACGCGGCGTCTGCCCCGCGACCGCCAACGCCTTGCGCGGCCTCTTCCCCGAACTCGCCCCCATCGCCCCCAACACCCGCAGCCCGGACCTCCCGCCATGACCCTCGACTACTACCAGGTCGACGCCTTCGCCGACCGAGTCTTCACCGGAAACCCCGCCGGCGTCGTTCCCCTCAAGCGCTGGCTACCGGCCGCGGTGCTCCAGTCGCTCGCGATGGAGAACAACCACGCAGAGACCGCTTTCTTCGTGCCACGGGGCAACGGCTTCCACCTCCGCTGGTTCACCCCGAAGGTCGAGATCGACCTCTGCGGCCATGCCACGCTCGCCGCCGCTCACGTGCTCTGGACCCATCTGGCTCACGCCGAGGACCCAATCCTGTTCGAAACCATGAGCGGCCCGGTCGCAGTCTCACGCGAGAGCGGCCGGCTCATGCTTGATTTTCCTGCGCGCCCACCGCAGACCGCCGAGGCTTTGCCCGCGCTCGCCGAAGCGCTCGGAGCCAAGCCGTTCCAAGTTTGGAAGACGAACAACTACCTCGCGGTCTTCCGTCGCGAAGAAGAGTTGCGCGCGCTCGCGCCCGACTTCTCCAAACTGGCCGCGCTCGACTGCTTCGGCGTCATTGCCACGGCTCCGGGCAAGAGCGTCGACTTCGTTTCCCGCTTCTTCGCCCCGAAGGCCGGCATCAACGAGGACTCCGTCACCGGCAGTGCGCACTGCACGCTGACCCCGTACTGGTCGAAGCGCCTCGGCAAGCCCCGCCTGCGCGCCGAGCAACTCTCCGCTCGCGGCGGGCGCCTCTGGTGCGAGATCGACGGCGATCGCGTGAAGATCGCCGGCCACGCCGTCACCTACATGCGAGGACAGATCGAGGTGTAAGCGACGGCATGATCACTCCAGCGGCCGGCCGAAGCGCCGCAGGTCAGGCACCTGCCGAGCACGCCGCCCGCAGTGGCAACGTTTTCCCGTCGAACCACGTGCCCTCGACGAGCATCGCCGTCGGAATCTCCGGGATACCGAAGGAGTTCTGCTGCATCAACCCGACCAGCGCCGCAACCGCCATCTCCCCCACCCGCTCGCAGTTGTTGCGCACCCCGGCCGTGGCGCCGTCGGGCACAAGGTAGAGCTCCACATAGGCAACATCGTGCGGCACGGCGACTCCCAGTTGCTCCAGCCGCGGCCGCACAAACTCCGCTTTCGAGAGGATCACCTCCGGCCGATGCCGGCCGAACCATTCGGAGAACGCCTGAGACGGCACCAGCGACTCCCGCCCAGTGGCCACCGCGGAAGACGGATCCTCGTCCGCGTAGAAGAGGATCGGGATGCGCTCCTCCTCCGGGAGGCGATGCTGCTCGGCCAGGAACCCCGCCGACCAGGCGAGATCGACGAAGTCGTCCCACCAATAGGGGATCACCATCCCGATGCGTCGGTAGCCTGCCGCCAAGCATCGGCGCACCGCCAGTTGGGCGATGGCACGCTGGTCGTTGGTCACGTGGTGCAGGTCGGGCTCCCGCGGCAAGCAGTCGATCTTCACCGCGCTGAACCGTGGCCAATCGAGCTGCAGCGCACGGTCGTGCTCCGGCAGGTGCGAGGAGACCAGAATTCCGGTGATGCCGCGCGCCGCAAGGATGTCGCTGAGGCGCCGGTGGCTCATGCCCGGCTCGCCGAGCCAGAAATGCTCCAGCCGGAAACCCAGCGCCTCCGCCCGCCCCTGGGCTCCCGCAAAGAACGACGCGTGGGCATGGGGCTGCTTCCAGCCCCACTCCGTGTCCCAATGAGTGAGATACGCCAAAGCCGGAATGTCGCGGCGCGGCAGCTTCGCGTGACGGTAGGTCGCGAGGGCGCTGAGCGCGGGATCCGGCCGGTAGCCCATCTCCGCGGCGATCCCACGGATTCGGTCCCGCGTCGCGACCGGGATGCTCGGGTGGTTCCGCAGCGCGAGCGACACGGTCGTGGCGTGCACGCCGGCGCGCGCCGCCACCTGGGCCATCGTGATGCGGTCGTTCATGACCACCCGATCAGAGCGCAGTCGCGCCCGGGTTCAACTGCGAAGACTTCCGCGACCGGCTAGAACTCCTGGCTGCGGGTCTGGTAGCGCTTCGAACCGGTGAGCACACCGTCGACAAACACCAGCGCCGTCGTCTCGGTCAGATACTCGGTGACCAGGGAGTAGACCGGCTCCTTGATGATCTCCTCGATGCCGGTCTTGGGGTTGACGTAGGGCACATCCCGGGTCGAGAGGGGCTCCTCGTGCGCCCCCACCTTGACCTTGGTCTCGTAGTACCAGATCTCGGACTCCACACCTTCCGCGCGCGGCACCTTCTTGATCCGCGTCGGCTCTCCGACCAACTGCCGCACCTGCGCCGCCGGCATACCGATGGCGATCTTCGGCCGGGCCGGGCTTTCGGCCGGGGCGGCGGCGGCATCGGCGCCAAAAACTGGAGACGGAGCGGACGGGAGCAGGACGACGACGAACATCGCGCAATGGATTGCGGCGCGGCGGAGGGAACGGATTGGAAGTTTCATGGTTGTCACGAGAAGCGAACCGGACGGAGGCACTACGCCTCACTCGAGCCGGTGGTCACGATGGTTCAAATGGGAGTTTTCAAAGTCCACTGCGAAGATTCCATCCACAAAAAAGGCGGCGGACTGCCTTCTGCAGTCCGCCGCTCGAATTCAAATCAGGCTAGGCTGATCAGAAGGTGAACGTGTTGGTGAGGAACCACTCGCGGTTCGGCGCCACACGCACGGTCGCCCAGGTGTAGCCGTCCGGCTGCACGGCAACCGGGATGAGGCTGTCGTCACCGAAGAGGTTGCGGATGTTGAACTGCACCTTCCAGTTGATCTTGCTGGTGAGCTTGCGCTCGTAGCTGACCCACAGGTCGACGGAGTCCTCGGACGGGCCGTAGTACGGCTTCGAGAGGTCGTAGCCGCCGTCGGTGGTCACCGGGTAGCCGAGGACCTGACGATCCTGCCAGCGATAGGCCGCGCCCACGCCGACACCCTTCAGACGTCCTTCGTTGAAGGAGTAGTTGGTGATGACGTTGAAGCGCCACTTGCGGATCTC
>JAGVUB010000006.1 GCA_019136515.1 Verrucomicrobiota bacterium | reverse complement strand
TCGCGCCGCTGCTCCTGTTGGTGGCCGCGACGGGCCTGCCGGCCCAGGAGGGCGGCGACGAGGAGGCGCCGATCTCCGAGGAGGAAGTGGTCGTGCTGAGCCCCTTCCAGGTGTCGTCATCCGAGGATCGTGGCTACAGCCGCAGCACGAAACAGCCGGTGTCGATTGCGCAGCCTGGTTTCAATGGTAGCGCGGGTGGCGCGGCGCCGCAGGTGCCGATCACCCTCATCCGCCGGGCGGATGCGGTGATCATCGAGTTCGCGCTCTCGAACTCGGCGGACAAGCAGGACCAGCGCAACAAGGAGCTGACCGACTCCGTCGACGCGCTCGCGGCGAAGATCAAGGAGACCCCGGGCCTGCGCTTCGAGAACCGCGAGGTGCAGCTCATGAGCGGCAACCGCTCGCGCTCGCTCGTCGGCAAGGGCGGCGTGGTGACGTCGTTCGCCAACTTCGCAGTGTTCGCGGAACTCGGCGACGACGCGCGGCTCTACGAGCGCGTGAAACAGGTGCGGGCGCTCGTCTCGGCGGCGAAACTCGTCGGCGGCACGAAGGTGATCGATGGCCCGGTCGCGCTCTACCTGAAGCGTCCGAACGATCTGCGAAAGGAGCTGCTCGCGAAGATCTTCGATGATCTCGAGACCGTGAAGAAGGGGCTGGGCGAAAACATGGAGGTGCTCGTCACCGGTCTGAACGGGCCGATCCGGTTGCGCAGTTGCTCGGAGCGCGAGGTCGAGCTGTGGATCGACTACGGCTTCACGTTCCGCTCGGTCTATGAACTCAAGGTGCGCGAGCGCGAGGCCCAGGCGCGCGAACTCGAGGCGCGGAAGGCGAAGGCCTGAGGGACGGGCGGCGCCCGCGACCCGTGGATGTGGTGCGGGAACAAAAAGCCCCGGCGCGGCGGCCGGGGCTCGGGGTAGCGGACAGGGAAGTTCGCGGACTCAGCCCACCACGTACTGCCATTGGTTCTCGCGGGCGGAACGGGCGGCCTTGAGCGCGCCCATCGCGCAGTAGCGTTGGTAGTCGGGGCCGGCGAGGCGGACCTTCGGCGCCTCGTAGCCGTCGGCCGCGAAGCGGGCCTGCAGCTCCGTATCGATGCCGCGGATCTGGCTGCCGCCGCCGGTCACGACGATGTTCTGCAGCAGGCGCACGACGGAGTGGTTCGGCACCCGGGCGATGAGGCGCTTGGCGGAGTCGAAGACGCGGTCGACGAGCTGGTTGCAGGCGTGGCCGATCACCTCGCCGAGCTCGAGGGTGCGGGCCTTGCCGCCGAGCACGATCTTCACGTCGATCGGCTTGCGGATGGCGCCGCAGTAGGCGTGGGCCTCCTTGATCTGGCGCACCGAGAGCGCGTCGAGTTTGCAGTCCGGATAGAGCTGGCTGATCGCGTCGTGGAGAAGCTGATCCACGGCGTCGCCGGCGAAGTTGAAGCTCACCTGGTCGTCGGCGGTGGGGAAGTAGCCCTGCACGAGGCAGAGGTCGGTGGTGCCGGCGCCGATGTCGACGATGAGCGAGTTGCTCACCGGGTCGACGTACTGCGCCTGCCCGAGGCGGGTGTCCTCGCGCACGCCGATGGCGGCCAGGAACGGCTCGGGGATGAGCAGCACGCGCTCGAACGCGCCCACGACGCTGCGGCGGATCTGCTCGCGCGCCTCGGGCTCGGCGTTGGCCGGCACGCCGACGACCGCGCGCACCTCCGCCTGGCCGGTGGGATCGACGAGCGAGCGCAGGTGGCGGAGCAGGTCGCGGGCGGCGCGGGCGTCGTGGATCACGCCGTGGCGCAACGGGGCGACCAAGTCGACATGGAGCGCGCAGCGGACGGCGTCGTCGCCGAAGAGCGTGTCGGCGTTGCCGGGCACGATGCCGTTGATGATGCCGGGTTTCACGTAGCCGACGGCGCTGGGTAGGACTTTGCCCACGGAGATGTCGGTGGAGTCGGGCGCGCCGGCGATGAGGCAGCACTTGTTGGTGCCGAGGTCGAGGCCGACGAGAATGGTCTTGCTCTGCACGCGGCGCGCCGCGGGCGCGTTTTGCGGGATCGAGGCGACGGGCGCGGGAGGCGGGGCGGACGGGATGGCGGAACTCATGGTCTGTGTATTAGTTGTTTGGTGGTCCCGGGCCTCGCGAGTGGGGAGCGCTTTCGCTCCGGGAAAATCGAAGATCAGGAAGGGGGCGGCCGCGGGCGCCGCTCCTGGGCGAGCATCGCGTCGAGCAGATCGGCCAGCACGGGGGTGTCCGTGGTGGGCGGCGGAAAAGCGAGCGCCGGTGTGGCCGTTGCCTCGGCGTGGGGCGCGGCCGACGGGGAGGCGGACGGCTGCCGCTGCGCCAGCAGCTCGCACAGCAGCGTCGCGAGCGCAAAGGCGCCCTCGTCCTCGGCGCGCCAGCGCAGGACGAGCGCGGCGGCGTCCGCGACTCCGAGGGTGGCGAGCCGTGCCTGTGCGGCCGCGAGTTCGCCCTCGCGCTCCTCGCGGGCCTCCGGGAGTCGCCCGGCGGCGCGCAGCCGCTCCGTGCGAAACACGGCGGCGCGCACTTCGCGGCGCACCTGCAGTTCCTCCTCGGTGTTCATCTGGGTTCGCGCGCTGGGACAGAGCAACCGGCGGCTTGTTCGAAAAAAGATCTGTCAACAACGGCGGGTCGGGCGACTGGTGACTTGTGGGCGGTGACCGGTTGCCGGTGGACGGTTGGCCGTGGGCGGAGCGGGGAGGACTGAGGCGGTATCGGGCGACAAGGCTTATCGATCTTCGCACAATAGACTGACCGAGGTGGACCGCGTTGCCCACAACGCGGGCGCGGGCGTGAGCCGCCGCGGACAGCGTTCGTCTACGAATGATCGGAGTTCCGCTGCAGACCGAGTCCTTGACCCGCTTGCGGGCAAGCGGGTCCATCCGCAAGCGTCAGGCTATCACGCAAGGTTCAATAAGTGACAGGCGGCGGAGGGGGCGCGGTGTTCCGTCGCGCGGGCTTGCGCGGGCGCGGCTTCTGCCAAGCGTGGGCGGCCATGACTCCGCCCGCCGCTTCCGCCTCCGCTCCCGGGGGCACCGTGGAACCGGGCGTCGAGCACGAGGCGGGCGCGGTCCTGCGCGCGTGGTGGCGGATCGGAGTCGCGGCGGCGGTGGCCGGGCAGAGCATGGTCTTCAGCCTGGCCGCGAACCTCACGCCGCCGGAGGGCGCCGCGTATTGGATGGTCCATGGCGGCTTGATCGCGGCCGCGCTGGGCGTGTGCGCGCTGCTGCTGCCGCCGCTGCTCCACGAGGCGTGGGCGACGGCGCGAGCGCGCCGGATCGCGGTGGACCAGTTGTTTCTGGTGACGCTGGCCGGGTCGCTCGGCGCCTCGCTCACGGCGACGGTCACCCGGCATGGCGCGGTGTATTACGAGGTGATCTCGATCCTGCTGGCCGTCTATGCCGCGGGGAAGACCCTCGGGGCGCGCTCGCGGGCGCGGGCGTTGCGGGCGGTCGACGAGACCCGCGAACGCTACGACTTCGCCGAGGAC
>JAGVUB010000166.1 GCA_019136515.1 Verrucomicrobiota bacterium | reverse complement strand
GAGGGCGGCAGCCGCTTCGGCATCGTGCTCAACGGCTCGCCGCTCTTCACCGGCGGCGCCGGCTCGGGCGAGAGCGAGATCCGTCGCCATCTCCTGGAGAACGACCTCGTCGAGGCGATCGTCGGCCTGCCGACCGACATGTTCTACAACACCGGCATCGCGACCTACGTGTGGATCGTCTCCAACCGCAAGCCGCCCGCCCGCCGCGGCAAGGTGCAGCTGATCGACGCCTCCGGCTTCTGGCAGAAGATGCGCAAGAGCCTCGGCTCGAAACGCAAGGAGCTCGCCGCCGAGCACATCGAGGAGATCACCCAGCTCTTCGGCCGCTTCAAGGCCGCCACCCGCGACGGCCGCCCGATCAGCCGGATCTTCAAGAATTCGGATTTCGGCTACCGCACCATCACCGTCGAGCGTCCCCAGCGCGACGCCAAGGGCCAGCCTGTGCTCTCGACGAAGGGCAAGACCAAGGGCCAGCCCGTGGCCGATCCCGCCCTGCGCGACACCGAGAACGTGCCCCTCGCCGAGGACGTCACGAAATACTTCGAGCGCGAAGTGCTCCCGCACGCCGCGGATGCGTGGATCGACCACGAGAAGACGAAGGTGGGCTACGAGATCCCGTTCAACCGCCACTTCTACGTCTTCACGCCCCCGCGCCCGCTGGCCGAGATCGACCGCGAGCTGAAAGGCGTGACGGACAAGATCGTGAAACTCATCGGAGGGTTGTCGCAATGAGCCGCGGAGAGCCGCTTTTCAAGCGGCGGTCTTCAGGGGGAGCCGCTTACCAAGCGGCGGTCCGAAAGCACGCCACTTGCAAAGTGGCGCTCCGGAAAGGCCGCCCATGAGCTTCCCCCGCTACCCGCAGTACAAGGACTCCGGCGTCGACTGGCTCGGCCAAGTCCCAGCGCATTGGGAGGTGAAGCGAGTCGGCTACTTTTTCACCGAACGCCGTGAGAAGGTGAGCGACCGCGATTTCCCGCCGCTGTCCGTCACCAAGAACGGAATCGTTCCCCAGCTTGAGACCGCGGCGAAGACCGACGACAACGACAACCGCAAGAAGGTCTGCCGAGGCGATTTTGTGATCAACAGCCGGTCCGACCGTAACGGTTCGTCCGGTGCATCCGATCTCGATGGTTCGGTTTCACTCATCAACACGGTCCTGCGGCCATTGGACGCTGTCCACACTCCGTTCATTCATCACCTGCTCCGCTCTCACCCATTTCAGCAGGAGTACTATCGCAGCGGGGTTTCTGGACCGGGAGACGGGGAAGATCGACGCGCTGGTGGCGGAGCAGGAGCGGCTGCTGGAGCTGCTGAAGGAAAAACGCCAGGCCGTCATCTCCCACGCCGTCACCCGCGGCCTCAATCCAAACGCCCCCCTCAAACCCTCCGGCCTCGCCTGGCTCGGCGACGTGCCGGCGCATTGGGAGGTGAAGCAACTGCGCCATCTCATCACCAAGATCGAGCAGGGCTCATCGCCCCAGTGCGAAAGCGATCCTGCCGAAGGCGATCGATGGGGAGTTCTGAAGGTCGGCTGTGTGAATGGTGCGACGTTTGATCCCCGGGAGCAGAAAGCGCTGCCCGCGGGCATCGTGCCTGAGAAACAGTATGCCGTGTGCGAGGGCGATATTCTGATGAGTCGAGGCAACACCCTCGAATTGGTTGGTCAGGCTGCGGTTGTTCCTGATGGCTGCGGCAACCTTCTGTTGAGCGATCTCCTCTACAGGTTTCGCCCGTTGGAAGATGCGGCAGTCGCGAAATACTTGGTGGCAGTCCTTCGCTCTGCGCTTGGTCGCCTCCAGATTGAGCGCGATGCAACCGGAACAAGCCCTTCGATGAAGAAGATCGGGCAGGGCAACATCAGGGAGTTTGTCATCGCCCTCCCGCCCCTCACCGAGCAACGCGCGATCGTGGCGCACCTCGACGCGGCGACGGCGCAGTTCGACGCGCTGACGGCCGCGGTGGAGCGCGCGCTGGCGCTGTTGCAGGAGCGCCGCACCGCCCTCATCTCCGCCGCCGTCACCGGCCAGATCGACGTGCGGGCCGCCACTTAAAAAGTGGCGCTCCGGCGGAAAGCCGCTTTCCAAGCGGCGGTCTGAAAGGCCCGCCACCTGCCAAGTAGAGCCCCCTCGATCTCTTCACGCCTGGAGCGCCGCTTTTTAAGCGGCGTCCCCAGAGCCGCTTGCAAAGCGGCTCTCCATATCGAGAATACCACCGCCCCGTGGAACCCCACTACTTCGTCCCTTGGTCGGATATTCGCGTCACCCGCCACAATCTGCCCCATTGGCAGCAGCCGGGGGCCACCTATTTCGTGACGTTTCGCCTCGGCGATTCGATCCCCGCCGATTTGCTCGCCACATGGAGAGCCGAACGCGACACGTGGCGGCGCGCCCACCCGTCCCCGCTTTCGCCTGCGGAGGAACAGGAGTACCACCGCCTCTTTTCGGCGCGTCTCGATGGTTGGCTCGACGCCGGCCACGGCTCGTGTCTCCTGCGCGAGCCCGGGATTCGCGTCCGGCTGGCGGAGGTGCTGACGTTTTTCGAAGGCGAGCGGTATCGGCTGCTGGCCTGGGTGCTCATGCCGAACCATGTGCACGTCTGTTTCGCGCTGCATCCGGAGTGGGCGATGGAGAAGGTCCTCTCCAGCTGGAAGCGCCACTCGGCGCGGGTCATCAATCAAGCGGCGGGCCGGACCGGCCCGCTCTGGCAGCGCGACTACTTCGACCGGCTCGTGCGCGACGAGGCTCACTTGGGCCGTGTGCTCCGGTACATCCGCAACAATCCGGCGAAGGCGAAGCTGCGCGCGGAAGAATATACGCTGTGGGAGAGTGAGCGCGCGCAGGCGGTGGAGTGAGGAGAGCCGCTTTCCAAGCGGCGGTCCGAGAACGCCACTTGAAAAGTGGCGCTCCTTCGTCGTTGGTCCCCCACTCCGCGCTCGCATTCGCCGGTGCCGCCCGGCAAGTTCCAAGCGAACCCTGCCCACCCATGGCCCCGCTGCGCATCTTCATCAGCTCCGTCCAGAAAGAGCTGGAGCTTGAGCGGGCGGCAGTGGCGGGCCTGATCGCGACGGATCCGTTTCTGCTCCAGCACTGCGTGCCGGTCTTGTTCGAGAAGGAGCCACCGGCGGCGCGGCCGGCTCCGCGCGGCTACCTCGCCACGCTGCGTGGTTGCGACCTCTACGTCCTGATGGTCGCCAACGAGTACGGCCAGCCCGACGGCGAACTCTCGGCCACGCACCTCGAATACCGGGAGGCGCAGCGCCTGAAGCTGCCCACCATCGTCTTCCTCAAAGGCCACAAGGACGAGACGCGGTCGGAAGGCATGCGCGCGTTGATCGCCGAGGCGAAGCAGGACGGGTTCAAGTACGTGCGCTTTCATGACCGCGAGGACCTGAAGCCGGCCATGCTCGAGGCCCTCCGTCGCGCGCTGGCCGAGGAGTTCAACCTCAAGGCCACGCCGGCCGAGGTGGCCGAGGGCCATCATCAGATCGAGGCGGCGTCCGCGTTCGAGGCGGGAGTGCTGGCTGGTGTTTTGGTCGACGCGCTGACCGAGGAACTGGTGGCGAAGTTCAATCACGCGACCGCGAAGAACCAGGTGGAGCAGTTGTGGCGCAACGACGGCCAGGCCCTGGTGTCGCGCGGCTTGGCGGTCCGGGGTGGCGGAGCGGATTTGTTCCATCCCACGGTGGCGGCATATCTGCTGTTCGGGGAGCGCCCGGCGGATCGTTTCCCGCAGTGCGAGATCCTGGTCGATGCCTACGACGATGTGCGGATCGGCGGGCGTCCCAAGGGTCAGGCGACGATCAACGCCCCGTTGCCGCACGCGTTGGAGCAGGTGCTCAAGTTCATCGACGACCATACTTTTCACCCGCGGCGCGTGGTCGGGCTCAACAACCTACGGCTCGACGAGTACCCGGTGGCGGCCCTGCGCGAAGCGCTGGTCAATGCCGTGGCGCATCGCACCTACGACGACCGTGCCCGCAAAGTCCTCGTGCGCGTGTACAGCGACCGGGTGGAGATCGCCAACCCCGGCTATCCGCCGCAGCCGCTGACCTTGGCGAAGCTGCGCAAGGGCGGCTACATCCCCTGTTCGCGCAATCCGCTGATCGCCCAAACACTGGCGACGCTGGGGCTGATGGAGCAGCGAGGCAGCGGGTTCGCCCGCATGCGGGAGGCGATGCTCAACCATGGGCTGGAGGCGCCGACGCTCGGCCAGCAGGACGGCTTCTTCGTGGTGACGCTACCCGGTCCGGCCGGGAACTACGAGAGGTTAACAGTGCCGGCGGGCGCGAGCGGCCCGATCACGCCAGCGGTGGAGGCGCAGCTCAACGAACGGCAGAAGAAGATCCTCATCGAGGTCCAGAAAAGTGGCACTGTCACCAGCGGTTGGTGCCGGAAGAAATTCGGTGTCGCGCTTCTCACCGTCCAAAGGGATTTGGCCGGACTGACCAGCTTGGGACTGCTGGATCCCACCGGGAAAGGGCGCGGCGCCCGCTATGTCCTCAAAGCCGGGCGATGATGAAAGTACTACCAATCTACTACCGGAGCGCGGGAATCTGCTACCTGGCAACCGGCCCGCGATCTTCCCAATCGACCGATAATCGACCGACAATTCATGAGAATCGACCGATCCGCCCTCGGGAAAGCGGACCAACCATCGGAGCTCCGTCAGACCTTTCCCCGTAATCGTCCGATGCGCTATCGCTTCGCCCCATGAGCAGCCCCCACAAGGAGATCAGTTTCGAGAACGAGATCTGCGCGCATCTCGCCGCGCACGGCTGGCTCCATGCGGAGGGCGATGCCGCCTGCTACGACCGCGCCCGCGCGCTCTTTCCCGCCGACGTGCTCGCCTGGGTGCAAGAATCGCAGCCGCAGGCATGGGAAACTCTCGCCAAGAACCACGGCCCCGCCGTCGGCGAGACGCTGCTTGCCCGCCTGCGCGAACAGCTCGACACCCGCGGCACGCTCGACGTGCTCCGCCACGGTGTGGAGCTGCTCGGCCTGCGCCAGCCGGTGAAGCTCGCGGAGTTCCGGCCCGCGCTGGCGATGAATCCCGACATTCTCGCCCGCTATGCGGCCAACCGCCTGCGCGTCGTGCGGCAGGTTCGCTACTCGCTCCAGAACGAGAACTGCCTCGACCTCGTCCTCTTCCTCAACGGCCTGCCGGTGGCCACGGTGGAGTTGAAAACCGACTTCACGCAGAGCGTGCGCGACGCGATCGACCAGTATCGCCACGACCGGCTCCCGCGGCCCAAGGGCGGCAACCCGGAGCCGCTGCTCTCGTTCCCCGGCGGCGCGCTGGTGCACTTCGCGGTGAGCAACACCGAGGTGGCGATGGTCACCCGGCTCCGCGGACCAGAGACGGTGTTCCTGCCGTTCAACCAGGGCGACCACGGCGCGGCCGGCAACCCGCCGAATCCGCAAGGCGGACACCGCACCGCCTACCTCTGGGAACAGGTGTGGGCGCGCGAGAGCTGGCTGGAGATCCTCGGCCGCTATCTGATAGCCCAGCGCGACAAGAAGCGACAGCTCACTGGCTGGATCTTCCCGCGCTACCACCAGCTCGACGCCAGGCTGCCGTGCTGCGCGACGCCGAGACGAAGACCGCCGGCAAGTACCTCATCCAGCACTCCGCCGGCTCGGGGAAGACCAACTCCATCGCGTGGACGGCGCATTTCCTCGCCGAGCTGCACGACTCCGCGAACCGGAAGCTCTTCGACTCCGTGCTCGTCGTCTCCGACCGCACGGTGATCGACGCGCAACTCCAGGACGCTCTCTTCGATTTCCAGCGGCAGACCGGCGTGGTCGCCACGATCAAGGGCGGCGAGGGCAGCAAGAGCGCCGAGCTCGCCGAGGCGTTGTCTGGCGACAAGAAGATCGTGGTCGTCACGATCCAAACCTTCCCCTTCGCGCTGGAGGCGGTGCGCGAACTCGCGGCCACGCAGGGAAAACGTTTCGCGGTTATCGCCGACGAGGCGCACAGCTCACAGACCGGCGAGGCCGCGGCAAAGCTCAAGGCCGTGCTCAGCCCCGAGGAGCTCGCCGAGCTCGGCGACGGCGGCGAGGTGAGCATGGACGATGTGCTCGCCGCGCAGATGGCCGCACGCGCCGGGGAGAAGGCCATCACCTTCGTGGCGTTCACGGCCACGCCGAAGAACAAGACACTCGAGCTCTTCGGCACGCGGCCCGACCCCACGCGCCCCGCCGGGCCGGGCAACCTGCCGGTGGCGTTCCACGTCTATTCGATGCGGCAGGCGATCGAGGAGGGCTTCATCCTCGACGTGCTCCGCAACTACACCAGCTACAAGCTGGCGTTCCGCCTCGCGCACGAGGGGAAGGATTTCGACGAGAGCGAGGTTGAGCGCAGCGCCGCGGTGAAGCGGCTGATGGGCTGGGTGCGGCTGCACCCCTACAACATCGCGCAGAAGGTGCAGGTGGTGGTGGAGCATTTCCGGGCGCACGTGGCGCCGCTGCTCGCCGGCAAAGCGAAGGCGATGGTCGTGGTCGGCAGCCGCGTGGAGGCCGTGCGCTGGAAGCTGGCGGTCGAGAAGTACGTGGCCGAGCACGGCTACAAGATCGGCACGCTGGTGGCGTTCTCG
>JAGVUB010000012.1 GCA_019136515.1 Verrucomicrobiota bacterium | reverse complement strand
GCTGCGACGTTCGCTCCTCGCTTCTCGCTCCACGCTACCCGCTACTTTGGCGCCCGGCGCCACGGTGCGCGTGCTCTACTGCGGCAACTTCGGGCGCATGCACGAGGTCGACACGGTTGTGGCGGCGTTGCGGGGTGGCTTGCCGGCCGGGGTGCGGATCGATTTCCGGGGCAATGGCGCGGGCTTCCAGACCTTGGCGGCGGCGACGGACGGGCTGGGCCTAGGCGAGCAGCTCCGGCTGGGCGGCAGTCTGCCGGAGCTGGAATGGCTCGAGGCGATGGCGGCGGCCGATGTGGCGCTGGTGACGATGAAACGCGGCGCCGAGGGCATCGTGATGCCGAGCAAGACCTACAGCGCGATGGCGGCCGGGCAGGCGATCCTGGCGGTGGCTCCGCGGGAGTCCGATTTGGCCGATCTGGTGGCCGCGCACGATTGCGGCTGGGTGATCGAGCCGGGCGATGTGGCAGGTCTGCGGGCCGTGCTGGACTCGCTGGCCTCGCGGGGCGCCAAGGTGCTCGCGAAGCGCCGCAATGCCTGGCGCGCCGCCCGGGAGCAGCGGCGCGACGGGCGGAACGGAACGAGAAACCGTTCTGCCGTACGGCAGAACAGGCTGATAGACGTTGATGGACGCTGATGCGGAACCTTGTCGGATCGGACCGTGGCGAGCGTGGCTGAGGCGTTGACGTTTCCTCCCTGCCACACAGCTTCGCCTGGAGTCGAACCACCATGAAAGCCCTCGCCGATTTTGCCAAAGACGCCCTGGAGTTGTCTGCCGGAAAGAGGCTGACCTTGGCTCGGATCCTTCTGGATCTTTCGGATGAGCAGGCGAACGAGGATCCGGCGGATTTCGAAGCGGTCTGGGACGAAGTGATCGTCGCCCGGATGGAGGCCGTGAAAGCCGGCCGTGCTCACGCTTCCGATCTCGAGGCGGTCATGGCCCGTCTTGAGCGGCACGCTCCATGAGAGTCCGGATCCTCGAGGAGGCCGAACGGGAGATCGCCGAGGCAGGTCGGCACTATGACGATCTCGCGGCGGGGCTCGGGGAGCGTTTCAGGGCCGAGGTGTGGCGCTCCTTGGCGTGGGTGCGCGACAATCCCGCGGTTCCGCCGTTGCGGGCAAAGGGTTATCGCCGTGTCAATTGCCGGGTGTTTCCGTACTACATCGCCTATATGGAGTGGGCGGACGTGATTTGGGTTCTGGCGGTGGCCCACGTTCGGCGGCGACCGGAGTATTGGAGCGATCGCCCACTGCACAGCGGCGCGACGGGCGGAACGGAACGAGAAACCGTTCTGCCGTACGGCAGAACAGGCTGATAGACGTTGATGGACGCTGATGCGGAACCTTGTCGGATCGGACCGTGGCGAGCTTTGCGCCGTGAGCGAAGCGGGCGGGATGACGGATTGGAGACAGACATCGGAAGATCTCGCGCGACGGCGCAACGGCGCGACGGACGGAACGGAAGTGGAACCGCTGATAAACGCTGATGGACGCTGATGCGGAGCGAGGAAGCCAGTGGCCCTTAGGCAGTGAGCGGTGGACGGTGGACTGTTGCCAGTTGCCGGTAGCCGGTTGCCGGTTGCCCGTGGTAGCGACGCTCGTGAGAGCGTCGAAGGAGAGCGGAGGGCGGCCAGATCGGCGTCCATCTGTGTGCATCTGTGGCTGATACTCCGGCTGTATTGCTGAATTCATGAAAAACCTCCTCATCACCGGCGCGGCCGGGTTCATCGGGCGAGGTTTCGCGTGCCGCAAAACCTTAGGCCGCTCTGCCGTACGGCAGAGCGCCCCGGGGCGGATCTGAGTTTATGAAGACGGTTCTGGTTACCGGTGCGGCTGGGTTCATCGGGCGGCGCATGACGGCGGCCGCGCAGGCCGCGGGCTGGCACGTCATCGGGCTGGACCGGGAGGTTTTGCGTACCGCAAAACCTGAGAAGGCGGCTCCGCCGCCTTCCGACGGCATACCACCGGCAACCGTCCACAGCGCACCGTCCACTGGCTGGCTCCTGGCCGACCTCACCGCGGACGCCCCGATCGAGCTGCCGGCCGGGATCGATGCGATCATCCACTTGGCGGGCAAGGCGCACGCCTTGGCGGAGGTGGCGCAGGACGAGGCCGAGTATTTCCGGATCAACACCGAGGGCACGCGCCGCATGCTCGAGGCCGCGCAGCGCGCCGGCGTGCGGGCGTTCGTGCTGTTCAGCACCGTGAAAGCCGCTGGGGACAGCGGCGAAACCGGAAACCGGAAACCGGAAACCGGAAACGCGGAACGCGGAACGGGCGGACCGGAATGTGGAAATCAGGAAAGCAGGAACGGAGGAGGCTCGGGCATCCGTGTTCATCTGTGTTCATCTGTGGTTTCAACTCCGATGGACGAGCTTTGCTCGGCTCCGCCCGACACGCCGTACGGGCAATCGAAGCGCGCGGCGGAGAAGCTGGTGCTGGAGGGCGGCCACGTGCCGCACCCGGTGGTGTTGCGTCCATGCCTCGTCTACGGGCCCACGCCGAAGGGCAACCTCGAGAAGATGATCGCGGCGGTGCGGCGCGGGCGGTTCCCGCCGTTGCCGGAGGTGGGCAACAAACGCTCGATGGTGCATGTGGACGACGTGATCGCGGCGGCCTTGCTGGCGGCGGAACACCCGGCGGCCAAGGGACAGGTTTTCATCGTCGCCGACAACGAGCCGTTCTCGACCCGGCAGCTCTTCGAATGGATCTGCGCGGCGGCGGGCCGGAAGGTGCCACGCTGGACGATGCCGCTGTGGTTCCTGCGGGTGCTGGGGCGCATGGGCGATCTGATCGGCCGGCTGCGCGGGCGGCGGTTCATCTTCGACTCGGACGCGTTGGCGAAGTTGACCGGCAACGCCTGGTACACCTCCGCGAAACTGCAGCGCGAACTCGGCTGGAGGCCGCGCCACACCCTGCGCGAGACCATGCCGGAGGTTTTGCGAGAGGTTTCGCGGGACGCGAAACCTTAGGGCGCTCTGCTGGCCAGCAGAGCGCCCGGGTGCGCTGTTGCCGGTAGCCGGTGACCGGTTACCGGGGGGGGGGCCAAACGTGGGAGACGGCGGCTATGGAGCCACGGAGAGTTTCGCGCCACGGCGCAACGGCGCGACGGTCGGAACGGAGGAGTGGAACCGTTCTGCCGTACGGCAGAACAGGCTGATAAACGCTGATGGACGCTGATGGGGAGCCTTGCCGGATCGGAACGTGGCGAGCTTTGCGCCGTGAGCGGCCTGCCGCGTGGGTGACGACCTTTACGCGGAAGCGGGCGCGCGAATGGATCGAAACGAACCGGCGGAAGCTCTCGCGCGACGGCGCAGCGGCGCGACGGACGGAGAAGATGGAACCATTCTGCCGTACGGCAGAACACACTGATGGGGCGCATTGTCGGATCGGAACGTGGCGAGCGTGGCGTCGTGAGCGAAGCGGGCGGGAGAATGGATCGGAGACAGACATCGGAAGATCTCGCGCGACGACGCAAAGGCGCGACGGGCGGAAGCGGAGGAGTGGAGAGGGAACGACTGATTCACATGAAGACCAGTGAGATCCTGCAGCTGAAAGAGCTGACGACGGCCGAGAAACTTCTCTTGGTCGAGGACCTCTGGCAGGAGATCGCAGCGGAGGTCGAAGCGGCACCGTTGGCCCCGCACGTGGTCCACGCGCTCGAGGAGAGTGCCGCCCGGTATGCCTCGGACCCCAACGAAGGCTCGCCGTGGTCGGAAGTGCGTGCCCGCGTGTTGGCTCGTCGGCAAAATGCCTGAATTGGTCGTCAGTTTGCGCGACGGCGCAGCGGCGCGACGCACGGAGAGGAAGGGAATCGCTGATTCACACGGATGCACACCGATGCGGAGGCGAAGCAGACGAGGACCGAGTGCTGAACCGCCGGTGGCACGAATTGACTGAGGTCGGGATGTCCGCATAACGAACCGCATGCCTCCGGCACCGACTGCAATTACTGCGTTGCTTCACCCTGTGCAGGGTGAGTTGGCCCGGCTGGGCGTACGCGAGCTGCTGCTTTTCGGTTCGCGCGCGCGTGGCGATGCCCGGCCGGACAGCGACTGGGATTTTGTCGTCGAGTTCGTGGGCGAGCCCGGTTTCGACCAGTTCATGGGTGTCCGCCAACTCTTGCAGGATCGTTTGGGCGGGCGGGTCGACCTCCTCTCCCGTAGCGCCTGTCCGCCGCGCCTGTGGCGGGCGATCGAGTCGGAACTGCGTCATGCCGCGTAACCCGGCCGATCGGTTGCAGGATATCGTGGAGGCGTGCGATGCGATCGCGCGCTATATCGCAGGTTACGATGCCGTGACTTTCGCGGCCGATGCCAAGACCCGTGATGCGGTCATCCGGCAGTTTGAGATCCTCGGTGAGGCGGTGAAGGCGTTGCCGGTGGAATGCACGGAGCGCGAACCCGGTGTGCCGTGGCGGCAAATCGCCGGTTTTCGCGATGTGCTGGCCCATGCGTATTTCGCCGTCGAGATGTCGGTGGTGTGGGATGCCGCGGCGCACAAGGCGCCCGAGCTTCGTCTCGCCTGCCTGCGTTTGCTCGCCTGAACGTCGCACCGATGGCGTTGGAGACCATCGCGCGACGGGCGGAGGAGCGTGGAAACGCTGGTATCGGTCCGCCGGGGTCAGCGCCCCCGGCTACGGGTTCCTGATTCCCTGATTTCCACATACACTCTTTTCTCAATCCCTCCCCATGAACTCCCTCTCGCTGCTTCTGCCCGCCGCCGGCTTCGGCGTCGCGACGGCGCTGGCGACCTGGCTGTTGGTCGGTCAGCTCATCCGGCTGGCGCCGCGGATCGGTCTGCTCGATCGGCCGAACGAACGCAGCTCGCACACCCGGGTGACGCCGCGCGGCGGCGGGATCGGCTTCGTCCTCG
>JAGVUB010000094.1 GCA_019136515.1 Verrucomicrobiota bacterium | reverse complement strand
TGACGAACCCTCTGACGATCCTGTCGTTTGTCGCCGTCTTCGCCGGCCTGGGTCCGGGCGGCGGCGCCGGTGGTGGCGGGGCGGCGGCGCTGGTGGTCGGGGTGTTTGCCGGCTCATGCGCGTGGTGGCTGCTGCTGAGCGGCGGCGTGGCGTCGCTGCGCACCCGGGTGGGCCCTGCGTGGATGACCGGCATCAATCGCGTGTCGGGGGCGCTGCTCTTCGGTTGCGGCGCGTACGCGCTCGCGGCGAGTCTCCGCGCCTGAGGCTCCGGTGGCGCTGGTCAGACCGGTGATCCCTCGAACCGGAGAATCTGCTCGGCGAGCGAGGCGCGCCACTCGTCGGCAAACATTGAAAACAGCGGCGCGGGCTCGTCGCCACCGGGGGGCGGAAGCTTGGCGACCAACTCGGCGGCGACGGTGCGCGCCTCGGCGAGCAGCGAGGCCATGGCTCGGTGGTGTACGGCCCCGGCCGGATGGAGTTGGTGTTCGATGGGCTCGACGATGTCCTCGCTGAAGTTCCAGGCGCGCAGCACGAAGGCCGCGGCGCGGGCATGGTTCATCCCGGTGAGCATCACCTCCGCGCGGGGTAGTTGGTCGGGAGGCATCGGCCCGAAGCGCAGATGGGGGGCGCCGACGCACCGCAGGTGGCGGTCGATGAAGACCATCCCCATCGCGTGGAGCAGCCCCACCGTGTAGGCGACGCGCTCGTCGAGCCCGCTGGCGGGCGCGAGGTCGACCATTGCCAAGGCGCAGGCGATGGAACGCCGCCAGTATTCGGTCGGACCGACGCAATAGCAGCGCAACGGGCGGTTGAGGAAACGGCTGAGCGCGAAGGCGGCCGTCACCCGGTAGACCTCCTCGGCGCCGAGGTGCAGAAGCGCGTCGGCGAGGCTGTTGACTTGGCGGCCCCCGGACCGCAGGCCCGAGGCGGCCTGCATGACGCGCAGGGCGAGGCTCGGGTCGATCATGACGAGGTCGACGATGTCGCCGATGCTCGTCTCCTCGGCGAGCAGCAGCGCCTGGAGCCGGGGGAGGACGGCGGTGGCGATGGGCATCTCGCGGGCGTAGGCCTCAAGGTCGGCGGGGCGCAGGAGGGTGTCGACGATCGGGTCGATCGGGGCGGGGGCGGACACGGACGGGAGGGCGTTCATGGCGGGACCGAACAGGGTTTGGGAATGGACCGGCCTGACGAGCGGGGAGCGCCACCCTGCCCATGTTCGGAAAAATGGCGACACTGCGCCGGCGAAGGGACGGTTTTTCAGAGGTTCCTCACAATTGGGCGAGGGGCCGGCGAACCGGGTCGGTGTCCGTCTTTTTCACTGGCGCGGGACCGGGCCGGGCCGAAAGCTGCGGCCGATGATGCATCCGGTCGAACTGGTCGCGGCGGGTCTGCTCGGCGCGAAAATGGCGGCAGACGTCGCGCTCACCGCGCTCAACCGGCGGGAGATCGTGTGCCACGCGGGCGCGGTGCCGCCGGCGTACGCGGGAGTCATGGACGCGCCCACCTATGCGAAGGCCGTGGACTACAGCCTGGCGAAGAACGCCTTCGCCCGCTGGGAGGAGCTCTACGGCGCGGTGGTGCTGGCGGTGCTGGTCTTCAGCGGGGTGCTCCCGTGGTCGTTGGCCGCGTGGACCGGGCTGGCCGGCGGCGCGACCTGGAGCCAGGCGCTCTGGCTGGTGCTCGTCGTGCTCGGAATGGCGGTACCGTCGCTGCCGTTCGACTGGTGGGGCACCTTCCGGTTGGAGGCGCGCTTCGGTTTCAACAAGTGCACAGTGCGTCTCTGGATTGTGGACAAGCTGAAGATGACGGCGCTCGCCGCCACGCTCGGGTTCCTGCTGCTGTGGCTGCTGCTGGCGCTCGTCGCCTGGATCGGACCATGGTGGTGGCTCTGGGCGTTCGCGGTCGTGATGCTCTTCCAGCTGACGATGCTGGTGCTGACGCCGAAGCTGATCCTGCCGCTCTTCAACAAGCTCACGCCGTTGCCGGAGGGGGCGCTCAAGACGGAGCTGCTCGCCCTCGCCGAGCGCACCGGCTTCCGGGCCCGGGCGATCGACGTGATGGACGGCTCGAAACGCTCGGGACACTCCAACGCCTTCTTCACCGGCTTCGGCCGCTTCCGCCGGATCGTGCTCTTCGACACGCTGGTGGCCCAGCTCGACTCGGCCGAGCTCGCCGCCGTTCTCGCGCACGAGATCGGCCACTACAAGCGCGGGCACATCCCGAAGATGCTCGCGGTCTCGGCGGCGTTCCTCGCGCTCGGGTTCTTCGCCGTCGACGCGCTGATGCGCGCGCCGTGGTTCCTCGGCGGTTTCGGCTTCGGTGCCGACGTCGGGGCCGCGCCGGCCCTGTTGCTGGTCGCCTTGCTGGGCGGGTTGGCCACCTACTGGCTCTCGCCGGTGCTCAACGCCCTCTCGCGCAAGCACGAATACGAGGCCGACGCCTTCGCGCGGGCGGCGGTGGGCGGCCCGGCGCCGCTGGTCGGGGCGCTGCACAAGCTCGCGGAGAAGAACCTCACCAACCTCACCCCGCACCCGTGGTTCAGCACCTTCCACTACTCGCATCCGACGCTGGTCGAGCGCGAGCGGGCGCTGCGAGGCGGGGCGCGATGACGAGCGATCCCGCCATGGCCGCGTGTTCGCGAATGGCGACGCCTGCCGCGATGGCGGAACCTCCGGTCTGCCCGGTCTTCGGCCGGATTTCGGCGATGCCTGCCGGCTCACGCCCAGCGCGACCGGTCGGAGACCGGTCCTACCCGGTCGAACGCGCCCGCGAGGCAGGCAGGGGCGCGGACCTGTGCGGCCCGTGAAACCGATGTCCAGCGGCCGACAGATCCGGTGGCTCCTGCTGGTGTTCGTGCTCGCCGGGGCGCGGGGGTGGGCGGGCGCAGGCGAGGGGCTCACGGTGATGACGTGGAACGTGGAGAACTACGTGGCGGAGGACCGGATGGTCGGGGGCGAGTACCGCACAGAGTATCCGAAGCCCGAGGCGGCCAAGACGGCGCTGCGGGCGGCGATCCGCGAGGCCGGGCCCGAGGTGCTGGCGCTGCAGGAAATGGGGCCGGAGCCGTACCTCGAGGAGTTGCAGCGCGACCTGCAGGCGGAGGGGGCGGAGTATCCGCACCGGGCCCTGCTCGACGGGCCGGATCCGAAGCGCCACGTGGCGGTGCTCTCGCGCGTGCCTTTGCGGCGGGTGACGCCGCACGCGGAGGTGCCGCATCGCGGCGGCGGCGCGCCGAACGTGGTGCGCCGCGGTGTGCTGGAGGTGGCGGTGGTTCTCGGCGCGCGGGAGGTGACGCTCTTCGTGGTGCATCTGAAGAGTCGGTACACCGACGATCCGGCGGACCCGAACGCCGCGGCCCAGCGGCTGGGCGAGGCGGAGGCGGTGCGCGACCTGCTGCTGCGGCGGTTCCCGCGACCCGAGCGCGCCGCGTTCCTGCTGCTCGGCGACTGCAACATCGCTGCGCTGCTGCCGGCGGGCGATGCCGCCGGCGACGGCTGGACCCACCACTACCGCAAGCAGGACGTCTTCAGCCGCGTGGACTACATCCTGGTGTCGCCCGGCCTGCGGTCTGCGGTCGCCAGGATGTGGGTGCACGATTCGCCCGCGGTGCGGGCGGCCAGCGACCATCGGCCGGTGCTGGTGCGGCTGCGGGCGCCGGACGCCGGGGCGGGGCGGGCGGACTGAGCCGGCGAACCGGGGTGCGGGCGGCGGGCAGCAAAAAGGCCGGCACAGGGCCGGCCTCGAGGAGAAGCGATTGGAACGCGGGGCGCGCTCAGAACTTCTCGACGATCTTGTCGGCCAGGCCGTACTCGATCGACTCCTGCGCGTTGAGGTAGAAGTCGCGGTCGGTGTCGCGGGTGATCTTCTCCATCGGCTGGCCGGAGGAGGCGGCGAGGATCTGGTTGAGCTCCTCGCGGAGTTTTTCCATCTCGCGGGCCTGGATGTTGATGTCGACGGCCGGGCCGATCATGCGGCCGGTGATGAGCGGCTGGTGGATCAGCACGCGGGCGTGCGGGTAGATCAGCCGGCGGCCCTTCGGGGCGCCGCAGAGCAGGATCGAGCCCATCGAGGCGGCCATGCCGGTGACGACGACAGTGATCGGGGAGGTGATCAGCTTCATCGTGTCGTAGACGGCCATGCCGGCGGTGATGGAACCGCCCGGGGTGTTGATGTAGAAAGTGATGTCCTTGCCGGGGCCGATGGCCTCGAGGTACAGCAGCTTCTCGGTGATGTCCTTGGCCGTCTCGTCGGTCACGGCGCCCCAGAGGAAGATCTTCCGCTGCTCGAGGAATTTGCGCTGGATGAGCGTGGCGATGGTGCCGGCGTTCTTGGCGGAGCGGCCTTCGCATTCGCACTCGTCGTCGTCATCGTCGTCGTCGTCGAGGTGAGGGGCGGCGGGCGGGACGTTGAGACCGGGTTGGAGTTGCTCGAAGTGCATGGGCGGAAAAGTGGCGACGCTGGCGTGGTTGGCGAGCGCGTTTGTGACCGGCACGGCGGCGCTGGTCAGCGCTTCTGCCAGACCTGCCAACGCTCGTGGCCCTCGAAGGCGGGCACGGAGTCGGTGACCGGCGCTTCCTCGACCAGCATGAAGTTCGCCTCGAAGAGGCGGCGGTCTTCACCGTCGGCCAAGCCGTGCGGGGGCTCGGTGCCGCGTTCGCCGAAGACGAATGAGCCGAGCAGCAGGCCGCCGGGTTTGAGCAAGGAAGTGACGCGGGTGACGAAGGCCGGGCGGTGCGCCGGAGCGAGGGCGTTGAGGAAGACGCGCTGGTAGATGACGTCGAACTGCGGCAGGTGGAAGGCGTGCGTGAAGAAGTCGCCGCAGTAGATCTGCTTGGCGAGGGCGCGGTTGGCGCGGCGCTTGACCTTCTCGATGGCCGCGGGGCTCACGTCGATGGCGGTGGTGTTCCA
>JAGVUB010000058.1 GCA_019136515.1 Verrucomicrobiota bacterium | reverse complement strand
GCGGAGGGCAGGAGCGCGGGATCGACGAGCTGGCGCCAGGCGTGGCGCACGGCGCCGGCGAAGACCGGCTGGGGCGAAGGTGTTCCACGGCGGGGCTCAGCAGGGGCGGGCGGCGGCCGTTGTGGCGTTCGTCACAACCGGGATGAAGCGGCGCAAATCCCCCTTGAGGCGGCGCCGCAGCACGGCGGTGCGACGCTTGCGCAGCATGCGGTCGAGCTTGTCGATCAGGAGGTCGAGCGACTTGTACGCGTTCTCGGTCTCGACCGTCGCGGTCACGTCGGGGCCCGGGACGATCAGCCGCCCTTTGGCGGCGAACCGCGGCAGGGCGCCGCTGACGATGTCCACGTCGATTTCGATCCGCAGTATTTTCCGGTGGTGCCGCAGCAGACGCGCGGCCTTTTCGCGCGTGCGCGTGATCATGGCCGCGGTGAGGTGAAGGTGGATGCCGCGCAGGAGGATGAGGTCGTTCTTTTCGTGGTCGTGGTTGAGCGTCATGATGAGGTGTGGTTTCGGGGTTGTGGATCGGGGGTGGCACACCGTGCGCCGCGCGGACACCGGGCTTCTGCCGAGTGCGGGCGCGCCGCGCCGGGGAAAACGACGGCCCGTCGGGCTCCCGGTATCCAAACGGGTGGCCGATGAGCCCGACGCGCGGGTTCAGGAGACGGCGAAGCAGTCCGCGCTCGCCGCGGGTTCGCGCCGCAGGGGACGCATTGCCCACGCGTGGGCGCGGGAACTTGTGGCGGGGCGCGCGTGGAGGGCGCGCTCGCCCGGGTTTGCGGCGTGATTGCGCGCGGCGACGCGCAGCCGCTCGCACTCCCGGGCGGTGAGGGTGAGACCCGCCGCGGTCACCGCGTCGTCGATCTGCCATGGATGCTGGGCGCCCAGCACCGCGGTGGTGACCTGGGCGTTGTCCAGCACCCAGGCCAGGGCGACGGCGGCCGGGGACACGCCTCGCGAGCGCGCGATCGCCTCGACCTCCGCCAGGAGGGCGAGACCCCGTGCATGCCCGTAGAGCGCCTGTAGCCGGCGCGTCCGCGCATCGGCCGGCCTCGCGTCGTTGAGATTACGTGACGCGAGGAAGCCGTCGGCGAGCGGTGACTGGGCGAGGAACGAGACCCGGTAGTCCGCGCAGACCTGGAACGTCTGCTCCTGCTTCGCTGCGTTCTCGAGCAGGGAGTACGGCGTCTGCAGGGCCTCGAGGCGGCACAGGTTCTCCCGCTGGGCGAGCGCGACCGACTCGACGACGCGCCACAGCGGGAACCCGGCGAAGCCGAAGTACCGGATGGCGCCGCGCTGGACCAGCCGGGTGAGACCCGCGACGACGGGCTCGAGCGGCGCGAGTGCTGGGTGCCAGCGGCACACCAGCAGGTCGATGTGGTCGGAGCGGAGCCGGCGCAGCGAGGCGGCACAGGCGGCGGCGATGCGTTCCGTCGCCGCCTGTGCGGTGTCGGTTCCGGGCGAGAGGGTGATCGTGCTGGCGACCAGGAGATCCTCGCGCCGCGCGGGTGCGTGGCCGAGCCACTCGCCCACGTAGGTCTCCGGCAACGTCGTCCAGTCCGGCGTCCGCCCGTCGGCCATATCGACGGCGGAGCACAGGATGAAGTTCCCGCCGGCGGCGTGGTAGCGGTCCAGGATCGCGGTGGACTCCTCGCGGTTCGTGGCCCAGCCGAAGTTCATGGTGCCGAGGCACAGCTCGGAGACACCGATGCCGGTGCGGCCTAGGATGCGTTTCTTCATGGTAATGGCTCCTTTCTCGGGTTGTGGGGTGGGTGCGGTGGCGGACGCCGCCGGTGGGCAGGATCGAGACGGTCCGCGGGACGGGATGGGCCCGCGGCGTCGAGGAGGGCTCCGGTCCGTCTCGCCTGCGTGGGGCGAGCGGGCACGGAGGCCGGCCAGGTGTTGGCCGGGTCGCGCGTGGTGCGCGGTGGTTCAGACGCTGTGGGCGAGGGCCGGTTGGCTGACCGCGCGGAGGCGCAGGCGGCGCAGGCCGCCCGGCGTCTTCCACTCGATCTCGTCGCCGTCGGCGTAGCCGAGGACGGCGGTGCCGATCGGCGCGAGGACGGAGAGAAAGCCCTGTTCGGCGTTGGCCTGGGCCGGAAGGCAGAGGGTGTAGTCCTCAACCTCGCCGGACTCGAGGTCCTCGATCTCGAACCGGGAGCCCAGCCGCACGATCTGGTCGGGCAACATCCGGCCGTCGAGGACGACGGCGCGGGCGAGTTCGTCCGCCAGGCACGGACCGTCCGTGGCGGCGGGTTTGCGCGGCAGGGCGCCGACGAGGGTCTTCAACAGGGCGTGATCTTGGGTGGAGAGGTGGATGGTCTTCATGGTGCGGATGGTTGGTGGTTATTTCAGGATACGCAGGCCGTGGTGGGGCCGGCGGGGAGCTGCCAGACGCGACAGCGGGGGCTGCCGGGCCCGTCGGAGACGTAGATCGCGCTGTTTTGTACCAAGTCGATGAGGACATGGTTGGGGAATCGGGCCGCCGGATTCCGCCCGGGGTTCATGAACGCCACGCCGCGGGCGCGATCGTACCAACATACGGGATTGTGGACATGGCCGCTCAGCACGAGGCGCGGGGGCCGCTCGGCCCGCCACACGGTGCTGTCCGGGTCGCCGTGGTCGCGCTCCGCCGCCACACGGGAGACCGCGAGGCCGGCCGGGGGCACGTGCATGACCCAGATGTCGGCGTCGGGCGTCTCCGCCGATCGTGCCCCATGCACGGCGAGCGTGAGGCCCCGCAGTTCGAGGCGCTCGCCGTCGACGTGCACGGCGGGACCCGCCAGGGCGCGGAGCCACGTCGCCGGCGCCCAGCGGCTCTCCCGGTCGTCCCAGAGGAGGTCGTGGTTGCCGCTGCAGATGCAGAGGGGTTTGTGATGCCCGCGGATCCATCCGCCGATCCAGTCGGCCTGTTTGGCGGGGGCGGCCGGATGCGCGTGGTCGAGGAGATCGCCCGCGATCACGAGGACGTCGTGGCGTGGAGCGAATACGCTCAGCCAATGGAACCAGCGTTTGTCGAAATGAAGGTCGCTGACGTGGAGAATCGTCATGGTGAACGGAGCGTGCGGTTGCGTCGCCGGGGGGCCGCGCGCCGGTCTCGCCGGCCGCGGATGGGCCAAAGCAGGCGCGTCAAAGCGCCTGCGCTAGGTGCGCGATGGCTGGAGCCCGATCACTCCCCGGGGTTCTGCGCGCCGGACGTGCTTCAGCACGTCTGCGCAGGGCGGGTGTGACCGGGTGCCGCATGACAGATACACGGCACCGGGCCCGCAAGGCGGCAGGGGATATGTGGTGCGACGGTGTTCATGTCAGGCAGGGAATGAAGCCATGCAACCCCGGCCGACAGGCCTGTCAAGCTCGATGTTTCGTTGTGTCCAATAGATGATTACGAATGGGTCGACCATGGCCCGGGACGCGCCCTCCGGGACGGCCGTCGCCAGGCGCCCCTGCGCTGGCGCGGCCGTTCCGCGGCGCAGGCGAGCGCGGTGGAGGGTTTGAGGAGTTGCACGCCGTAGGCGTGATGGGAGAGGCGGGCGCGCGTCATGGCGCGGTGGATTTGCGCGGAGGGCAGGAGCGCGGGATCGACGAGCTGGCGCCAGGCGTGGCGCACGGCGTCGGCAAAGACGGGGTGCGGCAGGCCGCGGTCCATGAGGCGCGCCAGCGGCAGGAGGCGCGAGAAGATCGGGCGGGCGAGCTGGGGCAGCGGCTTTTCTCCGTCGGGCGAGAAGAGCGTGAGGCCGGGCTGGCGGCCGGCGGGCGTGTCGTCGAAGCGGGCGATGGGGATGCGGTTCGGGTCGGGCAACGCGGGCGGCATGCTGAGCGGCCAGAGAAACTCGCCCTGGCGCGCGAGCACGGACTCGACCTCCTGCTGGATGTCCGCGAGCGAGCGCAGCGCGGCGGCGACGGAGGTCTGCGGCGGCGTGACCATCTCGACCTGGCTCTCCGAGAAATCGACGGTGATCGTGGGATGCGTGAGCTTATCGCCGAATGCGGCCGGGTGCGGCGTCTGCGCGAGGGTGCCGTCGGCGGTCACGCGGAGGGCCTCGCGTTCGACCCCGAAAAGGCCGGAGCGGAGCATGGCGCCGGTGGTGTGGCGGGCGAGCCAGTCGAGGGAAACGCCGGGGGTGCCGGTGGGGGTGAAGTCGGTCGGGTGCATGGGGCGTGTCTATTGTTTCAGTAATTTAGACTTCGAGAAGCATCGAAGTTTGGGACGAAAAAGAGAGTCGAGAAAACGGGAGGGCGGGCGCCGGGGCGGGGCGCGGGTTACGATTTAAGGACCGACTGGGCGAACTCGGCGATGGCGGCCAACGCGTCGGCGTTGACGGTGCACAGGAATGTCTGGCCGTTGCGGCTGGTGGTGATGAGCCCGGCGTTTTGCAGTTCCTTGAAGTGGTGGGAGACCGTCGAGGGCGAGAGGGCGATGGAGCAGCAGGTGCGCGTGAAGCAACGCTCGACGCCGGCGCAGGGATC
>JAGVUB010000064.1 GCA_019136515.1 Verrucomicrobiota bacterium | reverse complement strand
CGACAGGCGAGCGGAATATTTCCACCAGCCAGAAATCGATGTCGCTCGCGGAGCCCCCCGCACTCCCCCGTCGCCATCGCTCGAGCACAGCGCGCCGGCTCGCGCGGCCGCGGCCGAAAGCCGGGGCTTCGGCACGCGTTACCGCCTTCGCCCAGGCGAGCCGTCCGGCCGGCCGACGCGCGGTCCTCGCCCCACACCGCGCGCCCGGCTGCGTACGGCTCAGCGTGGTCGTCATGCAGTCGGCGTAGATTGCGAGCTCGCTCGCACCGTTCGGCAAGAGCGACCGCCACCGCGATGAACAAGCTCGGCCCCGACAAACGGGGCGGGAGCCCGGCTCTCGCCCCTCGTCGCCTCGACGGCGGCTCCGCTCAGTCCACGGGGCCGGCGAGGAAGTCGCGCACGAGATCGTAGAGCTGCGGCGAATCCAGCAGGAACGAGTCGTGGCCGAGATCGGTGGCCAGTTCGGCGTAGCTGGCCGGTTTCCCCGCGCGCAGCAACGCGAGCACGATCTCGCGGTTCTGCGCGGTGGGGAAGAGCCAGTCGCTGGTGAACGCCACGCAGAGCGTGCGGGCCGTCACCCCGGCGAACGCCTGCTCGAGCGAACCGTAGGCGGCGGCGAGGTCGAAATCGTCGATCGCGCGGGTGATGTAGAGGTAGGTGTTGGCGTCGAAGCGGTTGATGAACGCCTGCCCTTGGTGCTGCAGATAGCGCTCCACCTCGTACTGCGCGTCGAAGCTGGCGGCGGCCTCGGGAGCCGCCGCGCCGCCCCCGCGTTTGCGGCGGCCGAACTTCTGCTCCATCGAGGCGTCGGAAAGGTAGGTGATGTGCGCCATCATGCGCGCGATCGCCAGACCGACCCGCGGACCTCCGCCCTTCGGATACTCGCCACGGTTCCAACCCGGATCCTGCATGATCGCCTCGCGGCCCACGGCGTTGAAGGCGATCGCCTGCGCGTTCTCGCGGGCGGTCGTGGCCATGGGCAGCAGGCGCCGCACGAAGCCGGGATACTCGATGCCGAACTGAAGCACGCGCATGCCCCCCATCGAGCCGCCGACGACCGCGTGCAGCGCCGTCACGCCGAGGTGGTCGAGCAGGCGTTTGTCGGCGCGGACCATGTCGCGGATCGTCACCTGCGGGAACCCGGCGCCCCACGGCCGCCCGGTCTCGGGCTGGGACGAACTGGGGCCGGTCGAGCCCACGCAGCCGCCCAGGCAGTTGGTGCAGACGACGAAGTAGCGGTTGGTGTCGAGCGCCTTGCCCGGCCCGATGATGTTGTTCCACCAGCCGGGCTTGCGGTCGGCGAGCGAATGGATGCCGGCGGCGTGGTGGTCGCCGCTGAGTGCATGGGCGACGAAGACGTAGCGCAGGGTGAACCCCGGGATCGACTGGCCGTTGTCGAAGGTGAACGGCTCGGTCGAGACGAAGTCGCGCGCCTCGACCAGACCCACCTCGCCCGGTTCGGTGCGCGCCAGTTCAAGATCGTCGGAGGAATCGTTCACGGCGCGCCATCGTGGCGAGCGCCGGCGCGGCGTCAACGGGGCGCGGGCGGTCCGCACAAGAAAGCCGGCCGCGCGCGCGACGATGGCATTGAAGCCCGCGCCGTTTTCCCCTCCCCTCGTCCGCCGCGCCCGCCATGCCCACCCAGTCACCAGCACACCCGCCCAGTCCGGAGCCGCCCGGCTACGAGCCGTGCCGGCTCTGCCCGCGGCTGTGCGACGCGCAACGCGAATCGGGCGCGGCGGGTTTCTGCGGCCAAGGCAACCGGCTGCGGCTGGCGCTGGCGTCGCTGCATTTCGGCGAGGAACCGCCGCTGGTCGGTAACCGCGGTTCGGGCACGATCTTCTTCTCGGGCTGCACGCTGCGCTGCGCGTTCTGCCAGAACTTCCAGATCTCGCAGCAGGGGCTCGGGCGCGAGGTCGGCACCGCCGAGTTCGCCGCCATCTGCCTGGCGCTGCAGACGGCCGGCGCGGCGAACATCAATCTGGTGACGGGCACGCAGTTCATCCCCGGCATCATCGCCGGGATCGCCGCCGCCCGCGCGGCGGGGCTGGCGCTGCCCGTGCTGTGGAACGGCTCCGGCTACGAACGCGTGGAGATGGTCGCGGCGCTGCGCGGCACGATCGACGTGTGGCTGCCCGACCTGAAGACGCTCGACCGCGAGACCGCCCGCCGCTACTTCGCCGCGCCCGACTACCCGGAGGTCGCCACAGCGGCGATCCTCGCGATGGCCGAAGCCCATCCGCTCGAATACGACGCGGCCGGCCTGCTGCGCCGCGGCGTGATCCTGCGGCACCTCGTGCTCCCCGGGCAGCTCGCCGACAGCCGCGCCGTGCTGACGTGGTTTTCCCGGCACCTCGCCGGCCGCGCACTGCCCTCGATCATGACGCAGTACACGCCCATCGCCGCGCTCGCCGGCCGGCCCGCACCGAAGGATGCGCTCGGGCAGGCGGAGTACGAGGACTTGGTGGCGCTGATCGACGAGCTCGGACTCGGCGAAGGCTTCTACCAGGAACTCGTGCCGGGCTCGGACTGGCTGCCGGATTTCTGCCGGCCGAATCCGTTCTCCTCGGAGCTGGCGCGGACGGTCTGGCACCACGCCGGTGGCTTCGTGGCAAAGCAGGGGTAGAAAGCGATCCAGGCGAAGGGCGCTGCGCGACCGGGTCCCTACGCGCAAGTCAGGCGCCGGAGCCGGGACGCAAAAAGGCCGCGGGGCTTGCGCCGCGCGGCCAGGAAAAACGGAGACGCGTTACGCGGCGCTTTAGCCGGCGACCTCGTGGCTGGAGAAGACGTGCTGCACGTCGTCGAGATCCTCGAGGGCGTCGAGCAACGTCTGCACCTTGGCGGCATCGGCCTCGCTGAGCACGAGCGGCACCTTCGGGAGGTACACGATCTCGCTGGAGTCGGGCTTGATGCCGGCCTTCTCGAGCACGCCGGCCAGGGCGTAGAAGACATTGACCGGGCAGATGACCTCGAAGCCCTCGTCGGAGGTGCGCACATCGTCGGCGCCGGCGTCGAGGGCGATCTCCATGAGCTTGTCCTCGGTGGTCTTGTCCTTGCCGATGAGGAACTGGCCGCAGTGGTTGAACTGGAACGACACGGCGCCGGACTGCGCGAGGTTGCCGGCGTAGCGGGTGAACACGGAGCGCACCTCGGAGGCGGCGCGGTTCTTGTTGTCGGTGGTGACCTCGACGATGACGCCGGCGCCCGCGGGGCCGTACCCCTCGTAGGTGATCTGTTCGATCGCGGCGCCCGCGAGTTCGCCGGTGCCCTTCTTGATGGCGCGGTCGATGTTGTCGTTGGGCATGTTCGCCTCGCGCGCCTTCAGCAGGACGGTGCGGAGGCGGGCGTTGGCGTTGGGGTCGCCACCGCCGGCACGCGCGGCGATGGTGATTTCCTTGCCGATGGTGCTGAAGATTTTGCCGCGCTTGGCGTCGGCCGCGCCCTTGGCGCGTTTGATCGTAGCCCACTTGCTATGGCCAGACATGGTGAGGGATGGTTCGGGGTGAGAGGGAGGGGAACAGTTGAGCGGAAAATGGCGGCGCTCGGCGATGCTTATTTGTGCTTCGGGCGCTTGCCGGCGGGGGTCACGTTCTTCACGCCGCCTGCGGCGGGCGCCAGCGGATCGTGGTCGGACATGCGATTGATGATGAGCTGCTGGCCGATGGTGAAGATGTTGGAGACCGTCCAGTAGAGGGCGAGGCCGGAGCCGAAGTTGTAGCAGAACAGCACGAACAGCAGCGGCATGAACTTCATCATCTTCGCCTGGGCGTTGTCCACCGAGGGCGTGGGCATGAGCTGCATCTGGATGATGGAGGAGATGCCCATCAGCAGCGGCATGATGTTGAGCGGAATGCCGTAGATGTGCGCGACGGTGTCGGGCGCGGCGAGGTCCTTGATCCAGAACCATTCGGCGAAGCGCAGCTCGGAGGAGGTCTGGAGCATCGCGAAGAAGCCGATGAAGAACGGCATCGTGATGAGGATCGGGAGACAGCCGCCGACCGGGTTGACCTTGGCCTCCTTGAAGAGCTCGAGGGTGGCCTTCTGCTTCTTCTGGGGATTGTCGGCGTACTTCTCGTTGATCTCCTTCAGGCGCGGCTGGATCTTCGCCATGCGCTTGGAGGACTTCGCGGCGCTGAGCGTGAGCGGCAGCGTGACGATCTTCAGGAGCAGCGTGGTGAAGATGATGGCCCAGCCCCAGTTGCCGAGGAAGCCGTGGAACCACTCCAGCAGCGTGAGCAGCAGCGGAGCAAAGAAGCCGGCGAGGAAGATCTTGTTGAAGAAATAGCCGTCGAACTGCATCGCCTTGTGCTCGCTCTGCTCGAAGGTCTTCAAACGCGCGTACTCCTTCGGGCCGACGTAGAGCTTGCCGCCGAGGGTGGCGGTGGCTCCGGCCTCGAGTCGAGGCACGTCGACGTTGATCTCGCCGGTCACGCCGAACGCGGTCGGCACGTCGGGCAACTCCGGATGCACTTTGACGCGGCGCACGACCAGGCCGGTGCCGGGCTGATCCGGGGTGAAGATCGAGGCGAAGAACTGGTTCTTCACCGCTCCCCAGACGACTTTGCCGGGCTTTTCGAGGTAGGGCTTCGGGGAAACATCGCCGCCAAACATGCGCTTGAAGAAGCCGCCGCCTTCCAGCGCGGCCCGGTCGACATAGGTCGTGTCCTCGCCATCCCAGAGGGCGGCGTTGAGGTAGAGGCCGGTGTCGTTCTTGTCGACGAGGGTGGCGGTGCCGAGATTGAGCGAGAGGCGCTGCGCGGCGAGGGCGGAGTCGGAGACGTTGCGCAGTGTGGTGGAAACTTGGAGCCGATAGGGGTCGCCCGGCTGGCCGGCCTGCGGGAGGGTGAAGGTGCGGGTGACCTCAAGCTTGCCATCGGCGACGGTGCGGAAGGTCACGTGGTCAGCCGCCCGCTCGACGAGCGCCCACTTCGCCGAGGCGTCCAGCCCGGGCACGCCGGTGAACGAAAGGATCGGGGCGGCGTGGACGGC
>JAGVUB010000087.1 GCA_019136515.1 Verrucomicrobiota bacterium | reverse complement strand
CTCGGCGCCGAAGACCGGGCCGACGAAGTCCACCGGCAGGCCGCGCGCCGCGTGTTTCAGGAGATCGAGATAGGCCGCGCCGGCGCCGCCCTCCTCGGCGCGCCACGGGCCCACGATGCGCAGTTTCCAGCCCGGCAGGTGCGGGGCGGCGCGGCGCCAGGCCGCGAGCAGCAGGTCGAGGCCCTTCTCGGGATGCACGCGCCCGGTGTAGAGGATGGTCGGCGTGCGCTCGGTCGGGGCCGGCAGGCTCGCGGCGCGATGGGCGACCGGGTAGGGGATGACGCAGAGGCGGGGGGCGCGTCCGCGTCCCAGCTCCTCGGCGATCGCCCGTGCCACGGCGCTGGAGACGGTCTGCAGGCAGGCGACATGGCGGTAGTGGCGCATCTGCCCGCGGGGGAAACGGGCCACGTGCACGACCATCCGGCCGTAGCGCGGTGCTCTCGCAAGCAGCGGCAGCCAGAACGTGTTGCTCACGACGATATCGGCCGGGGGCAGGTGGCGGCGCACGGCCAGCGTGAAGAGCAGGTCCTTGAGCTTGAGCAGCGCGAGCGAGCGCGGCTGGGCGAAACCTGAGACGCGCAGATGGCGCACGCCGCCGGCCGTCTCCGTGGTCGGAAGATGGGGATGGCGGCGGGAGACGTGCAGCACCTCGTGGCCGCGCCGCGCGAACTCCTGCCCGAGGCCGTGCCAGACCTTCTCGACCGCGCCACCCATGATTGGCGGCACCGGCAGGAACGCTCCTTGGACGATGGTGATGCGCATGCGGGAGACTAGGCCGAAACGGCGGGTGGTCGAACAGCCAGTACGCGGTGCAGCTCGCCCAGCAGCGAGTCGGCTGCGCGGGAGATCTCGAACCGGCTGGCGAAACAGGCGGCGGCGGCGGCGCGCATCCGCATCCGCTCCTCGGTCGGGAGTGCGGCCCAGCGCGCGAGGAGGCGGTGCGTGCCATCGGCCGTGTCGGGCTCGACCAAGGCGGCGCCGGCGGCGACGACCTCGCGCCAGATGTTCACCTGGTCGGAGATGAGCGCGGGCGTACCGCAGGCGAGCGCCTCGGCCACGGCGATGCCGAAGTTCTCCTGATGCGACGGGAGCACGAACGCCTCCGCGGCGCGGAACGCACCCCATTTGGCGTCGCCCTCCAGCATGGCCGCCAGCTCTGCGTGTGCCTGCAGCAGCAGATCGACGCCCTTTTTCTCGTGGATTCGGCCGAGGAAGAGCAGGAAGGGGCGGTCGCCCAGCTCCGGGCAACGGGCGCGGAAGGCGGCGCGTTGCGCCTCGTGCGGCGGAGGCGGGGCGGCGCACCCGTAGTTGACGACGACCTCGCGACAGCGCCACGGGCGGAACGCGGCGAGCCACCAGTACAGCCGCTTCTTGAGGTGCTTGAGCGGATAGGTGCGGTTGAACCACGGATCGAGCATGCCGTGGGGGTAGACGAAGTAGGGTGTGCCCCGGCGCCGCGCTTCGCGCCAGAGGGCGTAACCATGATATTGCCACAACCCGTGGATCACGGCGGCGTCGAACCGCGGGAGCTCGCCGCGCAGCCACGGGCGCAGGGCTGCGCAGTAGCCGTTGGCGTGGCGGCTGGGGCCGAGCGCGTGGATGGCCGTGGCGCCCGGGCAGCGATGGTCGGAACCGGGGGCGTCGACCGTGACGATCTCGGTCGCTACGCTGCGGGTGGCGAGCACGGGCGTGATCGAGCGCACGCCGGCGCCGGGTCCGCCGCCGGAAGCGGCGAGCGAGTGGAGGGCGCGGAGCAAGCGGAGGGGCGTGGCGCTCATTCTTGGGCGGCCCGGCGGTAGAGATCGAGGTAGGCGTCGACCATGGCGACGGTGGTGAACCGGCGGGCGTTGGCCAGGCCGCGTTCGTTGAGGACCGGCGTCTCGTGCAGGGCCCGGGCGATCGTGGCGGCCGCGCCGGCGGGATCGGTGGGATCGAAGTAGACGGCGCCGTCGCCGCCGACCTCGGTCATCGGCAGTCGGTTGGATGTGAATACACGGCAGCCGCAGGCCTGCGCCTCGAGGCTGGGCCAGCCGAAGCCCTCCTCGAACGAGGGGAAGACCAGTCCGTCGGCCAGGGAGTAGAGCGCGGCGAGTTGCTCGTTGGAGACGTGGCGCGGGGCCTCGATCTCGCCGGCCACGCCGAGCTGCTCAGCGAGGGCGGCGTCGGCGCCGGCGAGGGGCTTGCCGACCATGACAAGGCGGCCGGTGTAGCCGTGGGCGGTCTTGAGCGCGTGGAAGATCCGCAGGAGGCCGGGGCGGTTCTTGTACCACTGGCCGCCGCCGACATTGAGCAGGAAGGCGGTGCGCGGCGCGATCGGCGACACTTCGCCGACCAGGGCCGGTAGTCGAAATTCAACGGCAACGGGATCACGGGCGTGCGCTCCGGCGGCAGGCCGGTCAGGCGGCGGAGGTCTGCGCAGGTCTTGCCGGAGATCGAGGCGGCCCACGGGGCGCGGGCGAGGTGGCGCCGGATCCAGTGCTGGTAGCGGCGCCCGCTCCAGCCGACGCGGTTCTCGGGGATCTCGCCGAGGGCGGAGCGGATCTGCAGGAGGTCGTTGCAGGTGACGACGGTGCTCCGAGGCAGGTGCGGCAGGTAGACCGCGTTGGCGTGGTCGACGATGTGGAAGACGGCGTCGGGGCGGGTGCGCGCGAGGCGGCGGAGCACGCGGGGGAAGAACAGGAACTTGTCGGCGTAGCCGAGAACCTTGGGCCAACCGCTGTAGCGGTAGGACCGGCAGAGACGCGTGAGCCGCGGCTGCGGCGCGACGAGTTCCACGGCGACGCCGGCCGCGGCGAGTTCGCGGCGGAACAGGTCCGCGAGCCGGAGCATGCTCTGCTGGGCGTCGGGCGCGAAGTTGGCGACGAGGATGACCGGTGGCAGGTTCATCGGGCGGGCTGCTCGTCGTTTTCGGTCGGCTCCGCCGACTGGTCCGGATCGTCCACCTGCTCGTCTTCGGGCAGCTCGTCCTCGCCCTCCTCGGGCTCGTCCTGGCAGGAGGCGAGGCAGAGGCCGGTGCCGAGGATGGCGAAGCCGAGGCCGGTGGGTTGCGCCCACTGGCCGGATACGAGAGGGACGACGGTGGCGCTCAAAAGCAGCCAGGGCAGCGGATCGCGTTGGCGGACGAGCCGGTGGAGGGCCTGGCGCAGCAGCGAGAAGGCGAGGAGGAACCGCATCCCGATGAAGGCGAGGCCGAGCGGCAGACCGAGCTCGAGCAGACACTTCGCCCATTCGTTCTCGGCGAGGAGGAAGCCCATCTGTCCGGTGGTGAGACGGGCGGCGACGTTGGAGCCCATGCCGATCCCTTTGCCGAAGAGGTTCGCCTGCCCGAGGCTGTCCTGCAGATACGCGCCGCCGCTGAACACGCGGTCGGTGACCACGCCGACACCGCTGGTGTCGCCGCCGCCGGCAGCCGTCTCCCAGCGCGAGAAGAACGCTTCGCGTGCGTCGTCGAAGATCGGCAGGAAGCCGAGGATCGCCACGACGACGGTGCCGACGAAGGCGAGGCGGAGGACGGCGGCATTCATCAGTCCGGTGAAGAGCAGACTGAACGCATAGGCCGCGCCCACGGCGACCACGCACACCGCGAGAGTGCGGCTGATCGAGACGGGGAGGGCGATGACAACCGCCAGCCCGCACACCACGAGCAGCGGCCACCAGAGGCGGTGGCGCGCCTTGAACTGATGGAACAGCAGGGCTGCCGCGAATGGGAAGTAGAGGTTCGGGCCGGTGATGAACGAGAAGAACCCCGGCGGGCGGATGTGGCCGAGTGCGCCGTAGATCTGGCCGACGCCCTCCTCCATGCCGACACCGCGATTGATGTAGCTGTCCGGTGGCGACTCGAACTGCAGGACCATCAGCACCGTCATCGGGATCGCGAGCAGCAGGAGCGCCTTGCCGAGGCGTTCGACGTCGCGCCGGGTGAGCACCGTCGCCATGACCCAGACCAGCGGCAGGTGCAGGAAATTGGTGCGTAACCCGTAGGCGGTGACCAGGAGGTTGTCCTGCCCGGCGAGGAACGAGCCGAGGACAGCGGCCACGGCCATGAAGCCGGTGGTGAGCACCCAGCCGTTGATCGGCAGGGCCCCGCGGCCGAGCGCGAGCAGGTAGATCAGGATCGCGACCGGGTCGCGCACGACCAGCAGCGCGTCCGAGTATCCGGGCAGCACCCACTTGCGCAGCGCCCCCTCGAAGATCAGCAGCAGCGCGTAGATCCAGATCAGGGTTTTGATGGAGCGATACACGGGAGGAGGTTGGCGGAATCGGCCGGCCGGCGGGAGCCGGAAGTTAGCGGCGGGTCAGCGGGCGGGGCGGAGGGTCGCGAAGAGACGCTCGAGTTGCTCCGTTAGCAGGTGGCGCCGCTTCTCCGTGGCGGCGCTGAAGGCGAAGGCCAGCGCCAGCGAGGCGCCGAGGCCGGCCACCGCCGGAAGCCAGCCGTGGTGGTCGTAGTCGACGGTCGCGGCCAGGAACACGAGCAGGGGGTGATGCAGGACGTAGAGCGAGAATGAGGCATCGGCCCCCGCGCGGGCGAAGCGCGAGAGCGCGCCCTGCGGGGAGACCGGCGGCATGGCGTCGCGCACCAGGAGGATCACGAGGGCCACGAGCGCACCGGCCCCGAGGTCGGTCACGAACCCGTTGGAGAAGAAGAACGGCGGGGTGCCCACGAGGAGGGGCACGTCGATGCCGCGCCACAGGTGCAGGATGAGGATGGTGACGACCACCGCCAGCCCCGCGCGCGCCATGGCGGGCGAGCACCGGTACCGGTCGCCAACGCGGTGGCACGCGACGCCGACCAGCCACACCGGCAGCAGCAGGAAGATCTTCGGCCCGACGACCACCCCGCAGGCGACGAGCAGCGCCCAGCGCCAGAAACGCGGCCGCACAAACAGGAACACGCCGAAGGCGGTGTAGAACCAGAACTCGTACGCGAGCGACCAGAGCGGCTGGTTGGTGGGCGGCGCCGCGCTCAGCCACCAGCCCTCCTGCAGGTTCAGCAGACTCAGGCCGAACCGCACGGCTTCGTGCCCGCGATCGAACCGGTGGTAGTAGCCGGGATCCAGCGAGCGGCCGACGAGCAGGAGCACTGCCGTGAGCAGCAGCGCCGGCACCAGCACCGAGTAGATCCGCGACAGCCGGGCGATGACGTAGTCCCGCCCGGACCGCCGCCGCGCCACGGTGGTGTAGGAGATCACGTAGCCCGAGAGCACGAAGAACACGATCACGCTGAAATGCCCGACCCGGTGCGAGAGCAGGAACCAGTCCGAGTAGCCGGTGGTGCCGAAGTGGGCGACGACGACCACCAACGCGGAGATGAACCGCAGCAGGTTGAGAAAACAGGATACGTTAGGCGCCATCGGGACGGGGCGGAGCGGAGGTGGCGCCACCGGCGAGGGAGCCGGCGGCGAGGTGTTCCCGCACGATCCGGGCCAGCCCGGTCTCGTAGGCGGCCCAGGTGAACTGCGCGGCGCGGGTGCGGGCCGCGGCGCCCATCGCAGCGAGGCGCTCGCGGTCGCGGTGCAGTGCGTCGAGCCGGGCGGCGATCGCCGCGGCGTCGCGGATCGGCACGAGGAAGCCGTCGACGCCGTCGGTGATGAGGTCGGGCCCGGCGGTGTGCGGCGTGGTGATGACCGGCACGCCCTGCGCCATGGCCTCGAGGATCACCAGCCCAAAGCCCTCGAAGAGCGAGGGGAAGACCAATACATCGCTGCGGCGCATGAGGTCGAGGATGCCGGCGTGGGGCAGCGAGGCGATCCAATGGTGGCTGCCGAGCGCGCGCTCGAGGGCGACGCAGGGTTCGGCGGGTTTCGCGCCGACCAGCGTGAGCTCGATCGAGCGGCCGGCGAGCCGGGCGGCGGCGAAAAGATAGGAGAGGCCCTTGCGCTGGCCGAGCGAGCCGACGTAGAGCACCCGCAACGGCCGCTCCGGGGCGGCATAGGGCGAGCGCGGCGCGGCGGGATCGCCGGCCGGGGCGCCG
>JAGVUB010000030.1 GCA_019136515.1 Verrucomicrobiota bacterium | reverse complement strand
AGCAGCGCTTCGCGATCTGGTTCAACAAGGCCCACAAACGCTACGGCACCCTCTTCGCCGAACGCTTCAAATCCGTGCTCGTCGAAAACCAGACCAACGCCCTGCGCACGATGGGCCTCTACATCGACTTGAACCCCGTGCGCGCCGGCCTGGTCGCCGATCCCAAGGATTACCGCTTCTGCGGCTACGGCGAGGCCGTCGCCGGCCACCAACCCGCCCGCGCCGGACTCTGCCACCTCCACGGCGGCGACTGGCGCCGCGCCCACGCCGCGCATCGTATCGGGCTCTTTGGCACCGGTTCCGCGCCCCGCGCCCGCGGCGCCACGATCGACCCCGCTTCCTTCGAGAAAGTCCTCCGCCAGAAGGGGCAACTCCCGCTGACCGATGTGCTGCGCTGCCGCGTGCGCTACTTCACCGACGCGGCCGTGCTCGGATCCGAGGCCTTCGTGGCCACGCAACTGGCCGCCTTCCGCCGCCGCCACGGCACCCGCGCGCGCACCGCCCCGCGCCCGCTCCCGCCCCTCGCCGACTGGGGCGGCCTCACCGCCCTGCGCGGTCTGCGCCGCTCGCCCTTCGGTTGAGCGGTGATTCTGCGAGGGTCTCCGCTGCCGAGTTGGGTGGTGCGCGATTTGCCGACGCGAGGCTTCGAATGGCGACGCGTATCGCTCGTGAAGCGTAGGCGTTCGGCGACGGGCGATGGCGGCCGCGGCGTTTTTGGGCCGGATCTGGTTCGGTGGACGAGGATCGTTCCTTGCGGCGAGCGGCTGGTCGGGGTGACGCTGCGGACATGAGCACACGGCCGCTGCGTTGGGGCATCCTTGGCACAGGCACGATCGCGCACACGTTCGCGCAGGCGTTGCGGGAGACCGCCACCGGCCGGCTGGTCTCGGTGGGCAGCCGCGGGCGCGAGGCGGCGGTGCGTTTCGCCGGGGAGTGCGGCGCGGTGCGACCACACGGTGGCTACGCGGAGCTGCTCGCCGATGCGGAGGTGGATGCGGTCTACATCGCCACACCGCATCCGGCGCATGCCGAGTGGGCGATCGCTGCGGCGCGGGCGGGCAAGCATGTGCTCTGCGAGAAACCGCTGACGCTGAACCGGGCCGACAGCGAACGGGTGGTGGCCGCGGCGCGCGCGGCCGGCGTGACGTTGATGGAGGCCTATATGTACCGCTGCCACCCGCAGACGGAGCGGCTGGCAGCGTTGGTGCGCGACGGCGCGGTCGGTCGGCTCGGGCTGATCGAGGCGAGCTTTGGCTTCCACTGCGACTTCATCCCCGGTCATCGGTTGTTCGCCAATGCGCTGGGTGGTGGTGGGATCCTGGATGTGGGCGGCTACCCGGTGTCGCTGGCGCGGTTGCTGGCGGGCGCGGCGCAGGGGCGCGCGTTCGCCGACCCGGTTGCGGTGACGGGCGCGGCGTGCCTGCACCCGGAGGAGGGCACGGATCTGCACGCCGCGGCCACGTTGCGCTTCGAGGATGGTATGCTGGCGCAGGTGGCCTGCGGTGTTTCACTCGAGCTGGAGAATGTGGTTCGCGTCCACGGATCGGAAGGTTGGATACTGGTGCGCGAGCCGTGGTTCGCGGCGGGCGGGCACGGGGTGACGCGGATCGAGCTGCACCGGCGGGGACGGCCGCCGGAGTCGATCGAGGTGGCGGCGGACCGTGGGCTCTACGGTTATGAGGCGGAAGCGTTCGCCGCCGCGGTGCGGGCGGGCCGGCCGGAGGTGCTGGAGATGTCCTGGTCCGACACCCTCGGCAACATGGCGACGCTGGATGCGTGGCGCGCCGAGGCCGGGGTGCTTTACCGCGGCGAAGCGAACGCCAGACGGGGGCCGGTCTGAGAAGCGCAGGCGGAACCGACAGAAGGCAACGAAGAGAACGAAGCGGGTACTGGTTGGACCATGGGATCTGCAACCGCGATCGTCCTCCCGCGCTCGATCGCTCCCTCTCTCCACATTGGCAGCGCCTTCTCCGTGTCCGGAGTGTCTTTGTTCCCTTCGTTACCTTTTGTCGTCTGTAGATTCTGGATTGAGCTGCACCGGGCGACAAAAAGCCCCGCCGACAGGCGGCGGGGCTTTGGTGTGTGGGTTTGCGGGGAGAAGTGGCCGGTCAGGGCGTGCCGGGCTGTGCGGTCGCGAAATCGTCGGCGATGAGGACCATGAGGTACCAGCCGAGAATCGTGATGTATCCGATTTCCTGGTGGGCTGAGGCCTTCAGCTCAATGTTGACCTGGGCGCCGAGTTTGAGGCCGCCGGAGTCGGGCCGGATGGTGAGGAGGCGGTCTCCGTCGACGTCGAAGAAGGCCCACGTGTTTTGCCAGAAGCTCACGCAGCGCCACGGGAAGCGCTGGCCGGCCATGGCTTCGAGCACGCCCTCCCCGGTGCCGTGGGAACGGAAGACGGCGAAATCGTAGTCGGAATTGGGCAGACGGACGGTGACGCGAGGGCTGAGAAAACCGGCGGCCTTGAAGGACCAGGTGCCGTCGGGCGAGCGGGCGACGGCGCAGGTGCCGACGTTCTTGCGCCAGCGCAACGTGGCGACGATCTCCTCGCCGAGGACCATCTCGTATTCCTGCCTCAGCTGGCTGGGCTGGCGCCAGAGGGCGGTGCGGCCGGCGAGATCGCGGATGGAACGGGTCGTGTTCCCGGTGGCGCGGGAGAACGGTTCCGCCGGCGCAGCCGGGCGTGGAACTCCCCCTAACCGCAATGGCGAGATATAGGGATTGGGATCGGGCGGCATGAGGGAGAAAGCGGAACGGGACGGGAGAAGGCTAAACAGCCCGTGCGCGGAAACGAAGCGTTCGTTGGGGTCAAAAACCTTCGAAAACGGGGTTTCACGGGAATTTGACAGGGCCATCCGCGGGCCCGGTGCACATCAGGCGCCGGGCGTATCCGACGCTCCGGTACGGACGAACTCGGCGAGGATGGCCCCGGCGTTCGACGTGCCGAGGCGGGTGGCTCCGGCGGCGAGAAGGGGGCGGGCGTCGGCCAGCGTGCGGATGCCGCCGCTGGCCTTCAGGCCGATCGGGCGTGCGCGGGCCGCGGCCCATTCGCGCAGGTGCTCGGGCCGGGCTCCGGCGGCGCCGAATCCGGTGGAGGTCTTGATGAAATCGGCACCGCCGGCCTCGCAGAGCCGCAGGGCGGCGAGGCGCTGGGGGGCCTCGAGGTAGCAGGTCTCGACGATCACTTTCACGAGCAATCCGAGAGCATGGGCCCGGGCGGTGAGCGCGGCGATCTCGTCGCCCGCCTCGGCGGGACGCCCTGCGCGGAGCGCCGGGTAGTTCATCACGATATCCACTTCGTGGGCGCCGGCGGTGCGGGCGGCCTCGACCTCGACGAGCTTGGCGGCGGTGGCGAAACGACCGCTCGGAAAGCCCACGACCGTGCCGATGCGGATAGCGGTGCCGGCGAGTTGGCGGGCGGCGAGGGCGACATCGGCCGGGTAGAGCATGACGCAGGCGAACCGGTGGGCGGCGGCCTCGGCGCAGAGGGCGGCGAGGTCGGCCTCGGTGGCGTCGAGGCGGAGGTTGGTCGAGTCGAGCGTGGCGGCGAGTTCGGCGGCGGTCATTGCGGCAGGGAAGCACCGGCCGGGGCGGGTCACAAGTCCGGCGCGCGGGTGGCGCCGCCGTTCATCCTGCGGGGGCGACCGTCCGAATAAAACATGGCGCGTGGCGGCTGCGTCCGCCTACGGTGACGGCGATGCCCGCCCCGTCCATGCACCCGACCGACAAGCCCTCCGCGCGCCACACGCGCCTGTATGTCGCCTGTCAGCTGGCGGGGTGGGGGCTGTGGACGCTCGTCTATATCGGGCTGGTGTTCGCCCAGGGCGACGTGCTGGTGAAGGGGGGAGGTGATTAACAAGCAGCCGTCGCTGCGCGATCTCCTGCTGATCGTGGCCAGCAACTGCATCGGATTGCTGGTGACGCACGGATACCGGGCATTCATCCACCGGCGTGGCTGGGGCCAGTTGTCGCTGGTGGCCCTGCTGCCGCGCATCGTGGGCATGGCGGTGGCGCTCGGGGCGGTGTGGACGGGGCTGGCCTGGCCGCTCATGCACCTTCTCGACAACGGGGCCGAGCAGACGGTGCAGGTGAGCGACCTGACGGTGGCGCTCTTCAGCGTATTCAACGGCACGGTGTTCATGTTCGTTTGGTCCGCGCTTTATTTCGGCTACCACATCTTCGAGCGCTACCGCTCCTCCGAGATCGCGCGGTGGCAGCTGCAGAGCACGGCGAAGGAGGCCGAGCTGCGGGCGCTCAAGTCCCAGATCAACCCGCACTTCATCTTCAACTCCCTCAACTCGCTGCGCGCCCTCATCGACGAGAACCCCGCCCAGGCGCGCGACGCCGTGACACGGCTGGCCAACCTCCTGCGCTACTCGCTGCGGGCCGGCCAGCTCGAGACGGTGCCGCTCGAGGACGAGTTGCGCGTCGTCGACGACTACCTGGCGCTCGAGCAGGTGCGCCACGAGGACCGGTTGCGGGTGCGCCGGGAAATCGATCCGGCGGCCGCGGGCCTGTCGGTGCCGCCCATGCTGCTCCAAACGCTGGTGGAGAACGCCGTGAAGTACGGCATCGCCCCGCGGCGCGAAGGCGGCGAGATCGCGATCGAGGCGCGTTGCACGGCGGACCGCCTGCAGCTGCGTGTCTCGAATCCCGGTACACTGAACGCCGGCGGCGGCTCGACCGGCCTCGGTCTGCGCAACGCCGCGGAGCGCCTGCGCCTGATCTTCGGCGAACGGGCCCGCCTGCAACTGGCCGAGGCGTCCCCCGGACTGGTCGTCGCCACCGTGGACATGCCGGCCTCGGCGGTCGCCCCCGGTGCGGCGGTGCCGGTTCCCGTGCTCACCTCCCCATGAAAGCCCTGCTGGTTGATGACGAACGCCTCGCCCGCGCCGAGCTGCGGCGCCTGCTCGCCGCGCATCCGGACATCGAGATCGTCGGCGAGGCCACCGATGCGGACTCGGCGCGCGAACGGATCGCCGCGCTGTGCCCGGATCTGGTGTTCCTCGATGTGCAGATGCCCGGCGATGACGGTTTCACGCTACTCGAGTCGCTCGAGCCGCCGCTGCCGCACGTGATCTTCGCGACGGCGTTCGACGAGTTCGCCGTGAAGGCCTTCGAGTTCAACGCGCTCGATTACCTGCTCAAGCCGGTCGATCCGGCCCGGTTGGCCGCCGCGCTGGCGAAACTTGCGACGGCGCCGGCCTCCGACGGTCCCACGGCCGACAACCCGGCGCGCCCCGGACGCTTGCAGGCCCACGAGAAGGTCTTCGTGCGGCAGGGCGAGCAGTGCTGGTTCGTCGAGGTGCGCACGATCCGGCTGCTCGAGAGCGAGGGCAACTACACGCGCGTGCACTTCGACGGCGGGCAGCCGCTGCTCTTCCGCTCCCTCAACGCCATGGAGGAGCGGCTCGACGGCCGGATGTTCTTCCGCGCCAACCGGCGCCAGGTCGTGAACCTCGAGTGGATCGACAAGATCGAGCCCTGGTTCAGCGGCGGGCTGCTCGTCCACATCAAGGGCGGCCCGCGCGTCGAGCTCTCGCGCCGCCAGGCCCAGTCCTTCCGCGAACAGATGAGCCTGTGACCCCGCGAACCTCCGCTCGCCGATCCCCTGCGGCCCCGCCCTCTCCATGATCGAAACCAGCGAACTCACCAAGGTCTTCCGCGACCGCAAACGCGGCGAGATCCGCGCGGTCGACGGCCTCACGCTGCGCGTCGCCCCCGGGCGGATCTACGGGCTGCTCGGCGCCAACGGCGCCGGCAAGACCACCGCGCTGCGCGTGCTCGCCACGCTGCTCCGGCCCACGTCCGGCTCGGCATCGGTGGGCGGATACGACGTGGTCGCCGCGCCGGAGCGCGTGCGCGCCCAGGTCGGGTTCCTCGCCGCGAGCACCGCGCTCTACGGCCGGCTGACGGCGCGCGAGACCATCGTGTATTTTGGCCGGTTGCACGGGCTGGCGGAGCCGGTGCTCGCGGAGCGGCTGGCGCGGCTGGCCGACGAGCTGGAGCTGCACGAGTTCCTCGACCGGCGCTGCGACAAGCTCTCCACCGGGATGAAGCAGCGCACCTCGATCGCGCGCACGCTCGTGCACGATCCGGCCGTGATGATCTTCGACGAGCCCACGCTCGGGCTCGATGTGATGGCGGCGCGGACGATCGTGCGCTTCGTGCGCGGCTGCCGCGACCGCGGCAAGACGGTGATCTACTCGACCCACGTGATGGCGGAGGCGGAGAAGCTGTGCGACGTCGTCGGCATCATCCACAACGGCCGCCTGCTGGCGGAGGGCACGCTGGCCGAGCTGCGGACGCGGTACGGCGAGCAGGATCTCGAGGAGATCTTCGTGCGGGCGGTGGGCGGCGAGCCCGGGCCCGGGGCGGCGTGAACCTTTGAACGGAGGAAATTCAATGTTCTGGTCGAATGTCTGGACGGTCTTCACCAAGGAGGTGCGCGACTCGCTGCGCGATCGGCGCGCGGTGATCTCGATGTTCGTGGTGCCCACGCTGGTGATGCCGCTGCTGCTGCTGCTGGCGGGGGTGATCACGGCGAAGGTCGTGAAGAAGGCGCAGGGCGAAGCGTCGCCCGTGGCGATCGTGGGCGGGACGGACTCGCCGCGCGTGGTGGCGGAGCTGCGGGCCGATCCGCGTCTCCGGGTAGTGGAGGCAGAGGGGGATTTCCGTCGGATGATCGCCGAGAAGCGGGTGCGGGCGGCGGTGGAGCTGCCCGCCGGGTTCGAGGCGGCGCTGGCCGCGGGCGAGCCGGCGACGGTCACCCTGCACCACTACGAGGGCGAGCTGAAGAGCGGGTTCGGCGTGGGCGAGCTGGAACGGTTCTTCCGCGAGCTGCGCGAGCGCACCGTCGCCGAGCGGCTGATGGGTCGCGGCCTGCCCGCGGACCTCGTGAAACCCTTCGAGGTGAAGCGGCGCAACGCGGCGCCGCCGGAGAAGGTGGGCGGCAATCTGGTGGGTGGGATCGTGCCGTACGTGATCATCCTGCTGTGCTTCACCGGCGCGATGTATCCGGCGATCGATCTCACGGCGGGCGAGAAGGAGCGAGGGACGATGGAGACGCTGCTGTGCAGCCCGGTGAGCCGCACGGCGCTGGTGCTGGGGAAGTTCTTCACGGTGCTCGCCGCTTCGCTGGCGACGATGGTCTGCATGCTGGTGTCGATGCTCGCCTGCATCCTGGCCGGCGGGGCCTATCTGGCGGGCGGTGCCGGCGGATTGGCCGCGGGCGGCGGTGCGGGACACGCGCCGCTGGTGCTCGACCCGTTCGGGGCGGTGGGGGTGTTCGTGATGGTGCTGCCGGTGGCCGTGCTGTTCTCGGCGACGTTGCTGGCGGTGGCGTTGTTCGCGAAGAGCCACAAGGAGGCGCAGAGCTACGTGTCCCCACTGATCATGGTCGTCATCCTGCCGGCGATGATGGGCATGCTGCCGGGGGTGGAACTCAACGCGAAGCTGGCGCTGGTTCCGATCCTCAACCTCACGCTGGCGTGCAAGGAGATGCTTTCCGGCGTCTGGCATTGGCCGCAACTGGTGCTGATCTTTGTATCGACGGCGGTATACGCCGGTGCCGCGCTCGCCGTGGCTGTGCGGCTGTTCAGGCGCGAAGCGGTGCTGTTCCGGGCGTAGGGTGGGGGGCGCCGGTGGTGCGCCGCAGGCCGACGGCCGGAGGCGAACGGGCCCGGCACAGGCGTGCGGGGCGCCGTCTCCGGGGTGCTTTTCACAGTAAAGACTTCGTGAACATTGGTGCAGCGGGGAATCCCGCGCGATTTTCACGGCGAAATTCTGGGGTAATACGCCGATGAACGAAGTGCGGCGAGGCGCCGCTGCGTCCGTCGCAAGACCGGGAAAACCCCGCTTGTCTTGTCGGAGGCGGCCCGTTTACCTCTTCACCCACACCCATTTCCCCCTCCCAGCCTTGACGAAGAAAATTCTGATCGCCCACAGCAACCCGAAGGCGAAGCGCACCCTGACGCTGCTGCTTGCCGACGCGGGTTTCGACGTGCGCGCCGCCACGAAGGCGGCGGAAGCCGTCGAGCTGGCCAAGCACGAGCTGTTCGACCTCGCCGTGGTCGAGCAGGCGTTGCGCGTGGCGGATGCCGACATGCTGGGGGCGATCCGTGGCGAGCAGCCTACACTTCCGGTCTTCCTCCTGGCGAAGGATCTCGCGCTGCCCGCGATCATCCAGGCGATCCGGCTCGGCGTGGCCGACGTTTTCAACCAGCCCGAGGATTTCAAGGCCATCGTCGAGAAGGCCCATTCGCTGTTGCGTCCGGGGCAACCATTCCCTGGCGATGCGCTGGGTGAGATCGACAGCCTGCCGGTCGCGGGAGCCAAGGCGGGCGGCAAGGCGGCCGCGGGCGGTGAAGGTGGTGCCGTCGGCCAGCAGCTCGCGGCGTTGAAGCAGGAGCTGGTCAAGCTTTCGAAGGAGCAGAGCGAACTGGCGATCGCCACCGAGAATCTCCGCGCCGAACGCGAGGCGTTGCAGGGTGAGGTGGCGTCGCTGGAACAGGGCCGCGCACAAGCGCAGCAACTGGAGGCCGAGATCGCCGCCGCCCGCGCCCAGCTCCAGAAGGTGCAGGCCGAGGCCCAGAAGGCCCAGCAGCAGGCGGCGGACCTCGAGGCCGAGAAGATCGGCATCGAACAGGAGCGCGCCGCGCTCACCAAACAGCAGGCCGAGCTGGCCCGCAGCCGCGGCAAACAATCGCAGGACTCCGTCGCGCTCGAACAGAAGACCGCCGAGGTCGAGGAACGCCTCCGGACCGCCGAGAAGGAACTCGCCGCGGCCAAGCAGGCCGAGGCCCAGCTTGCCGCCGACCGCGAGGAGGTCGCCGCGCTCCGTGCCGCCGCCGAGAAGGCCAACGCCGAGGCCAACCGACTCAAGACCGACCTTGCGGCGAAGCTGGAGCGCCAGAAGCAGCTCGACGCCGTCGCCGCCGATCTCGCCAAGCGCGAACAGGCGCTGGCCGACGAGCGGGCCCAGTTGACCGAGCTTCAGGTGCAGGCCGAGCAGGCTCTCGCCGAGCGGGCGCAGATCGAGAAGGCCCGCAACGAGATCGCCGCTGCCACCTCGCGCCTCAAGGAGCAGGAGTCCGCGTTTACCGCGAACTCCCGCAGCCTCGAGGAGAAACGCCGGCAGCTCGCCGCGGAGCGCCAGCAGCTCGAGGACGAGCGTATCCAGGTTGAGGAACAGCGGGAGGGCGTCCGCCTGACCGAGAACACCCTCGCCGAGAAGGAGAAGGCCCTGCGGGCCGAGCGGACCGAGCTCGATCTCAAGCTCACCCGCCTCGAGCGTCTCAAGGCCCGCGAGACCGAGCTCGATCGTCGGGAGAAACAACTTGCCGCCTCGGCCGAGGCCGTGGCCTCGGAACAGGCCGAGATCGAGAACGCCCGCCGCGAGCTCGCCGGCCTGAAGGAGGAGCAGGCGCAGGTGCGCGAGCATTTCGCCAAGATCGAGCGCGACACCGCGGCGTTGGCCGCCAAGCAGAAGGATTTCGCCCGCCAGCAGGGGCAGCTCGAGGGCGAACGTCAGGGCGTTGCCCGCCAACAGGAACTCCTCAAGACCCAGCTGGCCCAGATCCAGGCGCAGGAGGCGGAGCAGGCCGAGCAGGCCGCGGCGATCGCCGCCGATCAGGCGGCGATCGAGCAACAAACGAAGTTTCTGGAGCAGGGGAAGGCCGCGCTCGCCAAACGCGAGGCCGAACTCGCCGACGGCGCCGCGAAGCTCGAGGCCGAGACGGCTGCGTTGGCCAAGGCCAAGAGCGAGCTCGCTGGCGAACGCGAACTGGTCGAGAGCGAGATCGCGAAGCTCGAGGAGCTCAAGCTGCTCAAACAGCAGCTCGAGAAGACATCCGAGGCGCTCGCCCAGCGCGAGGAGAAGCTCAAGGCCGCCGAGGAACGCCTCGCCCAGGAGCAGGCCCGCTTCGGCGAGATCAAGAACGCCGACGCCAAGCTCAAACAGGACAAGTCCGCCCTCGCCATGCGCGAGGCAGAGCTGTCCGATCGCGAGGCGAAGATCACCGAAGAGATGGCGTTGGTCGCCCAAGCCAAACGGAAGCTCGAGGAACTGCAGGCGCAGGAGAAGGCGTTGCGGGCCAGCGAGGCCAAGCTCGCCGAGGAGAACAAGAAACTTTCACAGCGCGCCAGCCAGCTTGCTGCCAACGAGGCTGCGCAGGAGGCCGAGCAGCTGCAGGTCAAGGAGGCCCAGACCAAGCTCGCCAAGGAACTCGCCGCGGCCAAGGCCGCCGCCGAGAAGACCAATGCCGAAGCGGCCGAGCTCGCCGCGCGGAAGGCCAAACTGGTCGAGCAGCAGAAAGAGTTCGAGCAGGCCACCGCCAAGCTTGCCGCCGACCGCTCCAAGATTGCGCAGGAGGCCGCCGAACTCGAGGGCGCCCGTACCGAGCAGAAGCAGTGGGAGGCCGAACTCGATGCGGAGGCCAAGCGGCTCGCCGCCGAAGCCCAGAAATTTGCCGCGATCGAGCAGGCCCGGCGCGAGCTCGAGCAGGCCCGCGCGCAGCAGGAGGCCGAAGCGGCCGCCGCCCGCGCCGCCGTGGAGAAGGAACGGGCCGCCGCCCGCGAGGAGGCCGCTCGTCTTCAACAGCAACGGGCCGAGGCCGAGGCGCAGGCCGCCGAGCTCGAAGCCCAGGAACAACATCTTGCCGGCATCCAGGAGGAGGCCGCCCGCGTGCGTCAGCAGGCCGAACAGCTCGCCGCGCAGCAGGCCACGCTGGATGAGCGGACCACCCGACTGAAGTCGTTCGAGGCTGCGGCCCGCAACGAGAAGAACCGGATCACCCAACTCGAGGCGCTGCTGGAGAAAGAGCGCGCCGGGCTCACCGCGGAACGCGAGCAGCTCTTCAAGCAGATCGAGGAGGAGCGCCAGTTGGTCGAACAGGAACGTGGCGACCTCCAAGCGGCGCAGACCAAGCACCGCAGCGAGACCATCAAGGTCGAGAGCTTGCGCCGTTCGCTGGCCGACCAGCAGGCTGCCCTCGAGAAGCAGTCCGCGATGATCCGCAGCCAGCGCGAGGAGATTTCGCAGCTCGAGTCGTCGCTCGCCGAACAGCGGGCCGAACTCGAACAGCAGGCCGCCGAACTCGCAGCCCGCACGGCCGCGCTCGACCGCGAGCGGGCCGAACTTTCCGCCGGCCGCCCCGCCGCCGATGCCGGCCGTCGGGCCCAGACTGATCGCGAACTCGCCGCGCTGCGCGCCGAGAAGGACAAGCTGGCGCGGCAACTCGCCGAGGAGAAGGCTGGGCAGGCGGCAGCGGAAGCGGAGTTGCATGCTGCGCTCGAGGCCGAGCGGCAGGTCGCAGCCAAGGCGAAGGCGGAGCTCGAAGTCCTGCGCAAGCAGGCACCGGCCGCCGGAGCCCCGGCGGTGTCTGCCGCGGAGCTCAAGCAGCTCGAGGAGCAGCGCAAGCAGCTCAAGGAGCTGGAGGCGCACGTGACGGAGGCGCAGCGCAAGCTCAAGGAGAATTCCGAACAGGTCGAGCGCGAGAGGCAGGAGCTCATGCAGGACATCGAGTCCTGGCAGATCCAGGAGGCGAATCTGAAGGGCTACGAGGAGCGGCTGCGCAAACAGCAGGCCCAGCTCGAGACCGAGAAGGTTTCCCTCCAGAAGCGGGCCGCCGCCGCGCCGGCCGCCGCCGCCGCCGGCGAGGAAAAGCTGCGCACCGGCTGGGACCAGCTCAACAAGGCCACCGCCGCCTTCGAGGCCGAGCGCAAGAATTTCGAGAACGAGACGCTCGCGATGCAGGAACAGGCGCGGATGCTCCGGCAGCAGGAGGACCGGATCCGCGCCCAGGCCGCAAAGCTCGAGGTCGACCAGAAGAAGTTCCAGGACATGCTCGCCCAACTGGCGGACGGCGAGGCCGCCACCACCGGCGCCAACGAGCAGAAGAGCGCCAAGGGCATCTTCAAGTTCGGCAAGAAGTAGGGCGCGGCCGACAACTTCCCTTAATGTTGCGGCGGGCCCGGTGCCCGCCGCGCTTGTATCCACCGGGCGGGACCCGGTGGCGGATTGCGCGGGAGGGCGGGAGCGCTTTGTTGCCCCCGATGCGCAGGGCGACGACTCCAACGGGCAACCGACTCGGCGGCGCCACGTCGCCGTATCTGCGCCAGCACGCCAGCAATCCGGTCGACTGGCTGCCGTGGGGCGAGGCGGCGTTCGCGCGGGCGCGGGCGCTGGACCGCCCGATCTTCCTCTCGATCGGCTATTCGACCTGCCATTGGTGCCATGTGATGGCGCGCGAGTCGTTCGAGGATCGCGAGACCGCTGCGCTGCTGAACGCCTCCTTTGTGCCCGTGAAGGTCGACCGGGAGGAGCGTCCCGACGTGGACCGCCTCCACATGGCCTTCGTGCAGGCGACGACCGGACGCGGGGGCTGGCCGCTGAGCGTGTGGTTGACGCCCGGACTCGAGCCGTTCTTCGGCGGCACGTATTTCCCGCCCGAGCCCCGTTGGGGGCAGCCCAGTTTCCGGGACGTTTTGCGGGCCCTGTCGGAAGCTTGGACGACACGCCGGGCGGAGATCGACGCCTGGGGCGCCCAGGCGGTGGCGCAGTTGCGGGAGCGCGCGACCGCAGTCACGGAACCGGTGGATGACGGTCGGTTGGCGATTGAGCGCTGCGTCCGGCATCTGTGGGAACAATTTGATCGGGCGCATGGCGGCTTCGGGGGAGCTCCGAAGTTTCCGCGCCCCGCGAACCTCAATCTTCTATTTCGCGTGTTGGCCCGTGCCGGGGAGGGCACAGCCGGCCCGTTGCGGGAAGTGCTCGAAACGACACTGGCCGGGATGGCGCGTGGCGGGATGCGAGACCAAGTGGGAGGGGGATTTCATCGCTACTCGGTCGATGCGGCCTGGCGGGTGCCGCACTTCGAGAAGATGCTCTACGATCAGGTGCAGTTGGTCTCGGTTTACCTCGAGGCCGTGCAGGCGACCGGCGGGGCCGAATGGGCGGAGGTGGCGCGGGACACGTTGGCCTACCTCGAACGTGATCTTGCGGCACCTGGCGGTGGATACTACGCGGGCGAGGATGCCGATTCGGCGCGGCCGGACCGTCCCGACGAACACGGCGAGGGGGCGTTCTATGCATGGACGGCCGCGGAGTTCGCGACGGCCTGTGGCGCAGACGCGGAGGAGGCGGGCCGGTTCTTCGGGGTGCTGCCGGAGGGCAATGTCCCGGCCGGCGCCGACCCGCAGGGCGAGTTGCGCGGGTTGAACATCCTGTGGCGTGCGGAGCCGTGGCCGCGGGGCGCCGCGGGGGCGCGTATCGCGGAGGCGCGCCGGCGGCTGCTGGTCGCGCGGCAATGCCGACCGCGTCCGGAACGGGACGGAAAGATCGTCACCGCCTGGAACGGAATGGCGATCTCGGCGTTTGCGCGGGCCTCGCAGGTGCTCGGCGAGCCGGCCTGGCGCGAGGCGGCGGTGCGCACGGCGCGTTTCCTCAGAGCGAACCTCTACGATGCGGCCACCGGCCGGCTGCGCCGCAGTGCGTGCGAGGGGCGGAGCGCGGCGGTCGGCTTTGCCGAGGACTACGCGTGTCTGATCGCCGGGCTGATCGATCTCCACGAGGCCGGTGGCGGGTTGGAGTGGCTGCAGTGGGCCGAGACGCTGCAGGAACGGATGGAAGTGCTCTTCTGGGATCCGGCGCACGGCGGCTACTTCGGAAGCGCGGCGGACGACCCGGCGCTCATCGCGAGGTTGAAAGATGACTACGACGGGGCGGAGCCGGCGGCGACCTCGGTGGCGGCGCTCAATCTGCTGCGGTTGGCGGCGCTGCTCGGGCGCGAGGAGTGGCGCGGCCGCGGCGAGACGGCGATCGCGGCGTTGCGCGGGACCTGGCGGTCGTTGCCCCAGGCGCTGCCGCAGTTGTTGGTGGCGGTCGATTTTGCGCAGGGGCCGGTGTGGCGGATCGTCCTGGTGGGCCGGCGCAGCGACCCGGCGCTGGGGCGGCTGGCGGCGGCGTTGCACCGCCGGTTGGAGCTCCCGCGGATTATCCTGTGGGTGGAGGGGGCGGCCGAGCGGGAGTGGGTCGCCCGCAGGCACCCGTGGGTGCTTGCGATGGGAGAGGCCGATGCCGCCGCGACGGCCTTCGTGTGCCGCGATACCGCGTGCCTGCCCCCGATCCGCGATCCGGAGGAGCTGGCGCGGGCGCTGGCGCCGGGATGAGCCGGGGCCTCGTTGCGGGATTGCGGTCGAACCGGTGGTGCGTGAAATGCGACGCATGGCGAACGATACGGCCGAGCGGCTCGACAACTTGGAGGTCCGTTACGCGTTTCTCGAGAAACACGTCGCGGCGCAGGATCGCGCGATGCTGGAGATGGCCGATCGGCTCGATCGGCTCGAGGGCCGGCTGCGCCAGCTGCGTGAACGGGTCGAGGGCGGTGCGCCGGAGGACAACCTGCCGGCCGACGAGCGTCCGCCGCACTACTGAGCGAAGCGGGGACGGGGCTTCTTGCGGCTCGCCATGGCCCGGGGGGCGCCCACATTCGGGGCGATGAGCAGCGCCCACGAGTTGTCGATCGTCATACCGTTTTTCAACGAAGAGGGGAACGTCGAGGCCGTTTTGGCCGAGGTACGGCGGGCCCAGCCGGCGGCCGAGCTGATCGCGGTCGACGATGGCAGCCGCGACGCGACCTGGGCGAAGATCCAAGCGATGCCGGGAGTCGTCGGCGTGCGGTTGCCCCGCAACATGGGCCAGAGTGCCGCGATGTTTCGCGGTATCATGGCGGCGACGGGTGCGATCGTGGGCACGATGGATGGCGACGGGCAGACCGACCCTGCCGACTATGCGGCGATGGTCGAGGCGTTGCGGCGCGAGAAGGTCGACGTGGTGATCGGCTACCGGGCGACGCGCGAGGACACGTGGAGCAAGCGCTGGGCCTCGAAGTGCGCCAACGCGATTCGCAAGGCGGTGCTGCACGACGGGGCCCGCGACACGGGGTGCCCGATGAAGATCTTTCGCCGCGAGGCGCGGGCGGCGCTGGTGGCGTTCAACGGGATGCACCGGTTCATGCCGGCGCTGTTCCGGGGGGCCGGGTTCACGGTGTTCCAGATGCCGGTGACCCACCGGCAGCGGGCGAAGGGCGTGTCGAAATACACGAACTGGGGCCGTGCGTGGCGCGGGCTCCACGACCTGATCGGTGTGCGGTGGCTGCTGCAACGCCGGCTGCTGTTTCGCGAGGGGGAGTGAGCACGGCGGGAGCGCCGTGTTTTTGCGGACGTCGTACTTGCCCCGGCGGCCGGGGACAGTGCACGATGCCGGCATGAAGATCCTGCGTGCCCTGTTCCCCTTGGTCTTGTTGGCGACGGTCGCCTTCTGGTCGGGCGGTTGCTCGACGACGGTGCAGAAGGCCGGAGTCGCGGTCAGTCTGGTCGACGTGACGGTCGCTGCGGATAATCGCGCTGTGCTTACGATCCGGTTACAGAACGAGAACATCGTGCCGCTCGCGATCGCGAGCACGAAGCAGAAGGTGTTCATCAACGGGGTGGGCTACGGCGAGGCGATCGGGGAGAAGCCGGTGGCCCTGACGGAGCACGGCGATGTCCGCCACGAGGCGGTGCTGGCGCTCGCCGATGCGGCGGCCGCGGACCGGCTGCGGGCGGCGCTGGCGGCGGGCTCCGTGGATTACCGGCTGGAGTGCCGGTTCCTGTGCGATCTGGGCGAGGAGGATCTCATCCTCACGACGACTGCGAGCGGGCGGCTCGAGCGGCGGTGATCCGCGACGGGCGATCCCGTGGCGGCCGCGCCCGAGCGACGGCCGCCGAACCCCGACCATCCCCATGTTGTTGACCTGCCAATCTGGATTCGAAGCACTCCTCGGTGCCGAGGTGGCGGCGGCGCGCCTTGGCGCGGTCGACGCCAGCGGCGCCGGGTGGGTCCGGCTCGGGGCGCGGAGCGCAGACCCGTTGCCCGAGTTGTGCTTCGCGCACCGGGCGCTGCTGGAACCGGTGGAGATTTGCGGGGAGAGCGTGAACGCGCTGGCGGGGCGGCTCTGCGAGTGGTTCCTGGGCTCGTTGCGGGGCGAGAAGGTCGACGCGACCTGGCCGAGCGTGTGGCAGGCCCCGATCGAGATTCCCGGTCTGGGCAAACGGCTGGGTTCCGTGGAGACCGAGTTCAACGCACTGCTGAAGAAGCGGCTTTCCCGCGTGTCGAAGCTGGCCAGCCCGGAGTTGCCGCGGGGCACGGGCCCGGCGCGCGGGCTGTTCGTCTTCGCCTCCGATTTCGGCCGGATCCAGGCCGCGCGTTGCGCGTGGCTCGGTGGCCAGCGCCGCATGGCCGACGACCCGGCGGCGCCGTCGCGTTCGTATCTGAAAACCGAGGAGGCCTTCGTCGTGCTCGGCCGTGAGCCGGTCGCGGGCGAGACGGTGGCCGATCTCGGTGCTGCGCCCGGGGGCTGGAGCTACAGCGCGGCCAAGCGTGGTGCGCAAGTCGTGGCCGTGGACAACGGCCCGCTCAAGGGCGGCGCGCTCGACAACCCACGCATCGAGCACCGGCGCGAGGACGCCTTCCGGTTTAGGCCGGCGCCCGGGCAGCGCTACGACTGGCTGTTCTGCGACATGGTCGAGGATCCGCGGCGGGTGCTCGAACTGGTGACGCAATGGACACGCGGGCGCTGGTGCCGGCATTTTGTTGTGAACCTGAAGTTCGGGCACGCGGATGCGCTGGCGCTGCTCGACCACGCGCGGCGCTCCAGCGAGAGCCCGTTGCGCGACTGTGCGGTGGCGCGTGTCCGGCACCTGTTCCACGACCGTGAGGAGTTCACCCTGGTCGGATCCCTGGTGGAGTGAGGTAATTGTGCGTCCTCGTCCGGATGGTGTTTGACAGTCGCTTGCTGGATTAGCGAAAAAGATGGGACGTACCGGAAAGGATAAGAAATACTGATGTTGGTTGCGGGCCGTTCCCGAAGGCCCTCGCCCGAAAAGGCGAAGGCGTTCGGAACAGCTCTTGCTCTCGGCGATGGTGTCTCGATCCGCTCCGGCGCATCCGACTTTTCCGACTATGAACACCGTCAAAACCGCCCTTCTCGTCTTCTCACTCGGCACTGCGATCTCCTTCGCGGTCGCGGGTCTCATCATGGTGATCGGCCGTGCGATCCGCTTCGCGGAGCAACGTGCGAGCGACAAGAGCTAAGTAAGCGACAACCAACGACCTGCAAACGTTTGCGACTGCGGAGGCTGTCGTGCCCAACCTGCTTGATCTTTTCCAAGGCGTCGGCTCGCTCGTCGACTCCGATCCCAAAATTCTCTGCGCCCGGCTCGGTCTGATCCTCTTGGGCGTGGTGCTCGTGTTCCTCGGCAAGAGAGGGGTGCTCGAACCGCTGCTGATGATCCCGATGGGGTTGGGCATGGCGGCGGTGAACGCCGGTGTGCTCTTCCTCGATCCGCAAACCGCGGCGGCAGTGACCGAGCAGGCGGTGGCCAAGAACGCCCAAGTGCAGGGCACTTTGTTCATGGCGCCGCTGGTGCAGCAGACCGAAAATCTGATGTACCTGATGCAGGTCGATTTCCTGCAGCCGATCTACACGTTCGCGTTCTCCAACGGCCTGATCGCCTGCTTCGTGTTCATGGGCATCGGCGTGTTGCTCGATGTTGGCTACGTCATGGCGCGGCCGTTCGAGAGCATGTTCTTGGCGCTCGCGGCCGAGCTCGGCACCATCGCCACTTTCCCGATCGCGGTATGGTTCGGGCTGACGACGAACCAAGCCGCGTCGATCGCGATGGTCGGCAGTGCCGACGGTCCGATGGTGCTCTTCACCTCGCTCACGCTGGCCAAGGAGTACTTCGTGCCGATCACGGTCGTCGCGTATTTGTATCTCGGGCTTACCTACGGCGGCTACCCCTACCTGATCCGCGCCCTTGTCCCGAAGAAGTTGCGGATGATCCGGATGAAGTCGGCGCCGACGGCCCCCATCAGCAGCAACGCCAAGCTGATCTTTGCGGTGGTCGCCTGCACGGTGCTCTGTCTGCTCTTCCCGGTGGCGGCGCCGTTGTTCCTGTCGTTGTTTGTCGGTGTCGCGGTGCGCGAGGCCGGCCTGAAGGAGTTCGAGAACCTGCTCAGCGGGCCGGTCCTCTACGGTGCGACCTTCCTCCTCGGCCTGTTGCTTGGCGTGTTGTGCGAGGCCAACACGATCCTCGATCCGGTGGTGTTGAAGTTGCTCGTTCTGGGCATCCTCGCGCTGCTGCTTTCGGGGGTCGGCGGTCTGATCGGCGGCTACTGCCTCTATTTTCTCAGCGGTGGCCGCTACAACCCGGTTGTCGGTATCGCCGGCGTGAGTTGTGTGCCGCCGTGATCATCCTTCCGAATGCGCTCGGGGCGAACATCTGCGGCGTCATCACCTCGGCCATCCTCTGCGGCATCTACGTGACGCTGCTCAAGCTGCACTGAGATCCGGCCAAATTCCCCCGTTTTTCTTCCGCCCGCCTCGATTCGAGGCGGGCTTTTTTGTCCTCACACGCGGCGGTCGGCCATCGCGGGGCCGTTCTTGATCCAGCAGGCCTCCGCCAACAGCGCCGCCAGGCCGAAGCAGGCCAGCAGCGACCCGCTGAGCATGCGCAACTGGACGACCTGCGCGTGCGCGTAGGCCGCGGCATCGAGTTCACGCACGACCTTGCCGCCGCGTGCGACCAGCACCGTGCGACCGTCGTCGAGGCGGTCGGGCCGCGCGGCCTCGTTGAGCGCGCGGCAGACGAGGAAGTTCGCGAAGACGAAGACTAGCAGGCCAACCGCCGCCGCCTTCATCCAGCGCGGGATGTCGCCGAAGATCTCGGATACGAGATTGCGGCGCGGCACGCGGCGCCATTGGGTGACGACGCCCAGCCAGGCTAGGAGCAGCACCGGCAGCAGCAACAGCACCGCGTAGTGCGTGCGGCCGGCGAACGTGAGCGCATACGCCGCCGCGCTGGCGACGGCGCCGAAGGTGGCGATCCAGAAGGTGAAGCGGAGCGAGCCGGACACGGGGGGAAGGTTGGGCCCGCTCGGCCCTGCCGGCGAGCGCCGACTGCGGTGCGACACCGGCGAGAGGCAGTCCGCGGTGCCGCCCCACCACCCGCGGTTCAGCCGATCGGGAAGCCCAGCGCGCCGAGCCGGGCGAGCAGCGCGCGGGTGCTGCCGCTCATCGCATTGAAGCGAAGCACCGGCGGGAGCCCGGGGACGCGGTGGTGGATGCGGACGCCGCGGAAGAACCACGGGTAGAGCGAGCTGCGGGTGAGCTTCGTCACCTCCGTGCGCGGAATACGGAAGTCGCCACGGTTCCCCTTCAGCCGGAGTTCATCGGGTGTGACCATGAGCAGGGCGCCCGGGACATGCCCGAAGGTGGTGCCGACTCCGTCGTCCATGTGGCCCTCCACGCGAAGCGTGCCGGCGGCATCTTGTGGTGCGGAGGGCGGGGTGGGTGGGGGCGTGGCAGTCATAGCGGTGGCGTCTTTTCAAACGGCAGGCGGCTCGCCCCGGCCTAGTCGTCCCGCCGGGCAAATCCGGCTTTGCGACCTGGAGGCGGTGCAGACCCGCTGTCGGATCGTTGATGGAACGGTGGCCCGACCGTTGCCTTTGCCTCCGGAGACGCCTGTCCCCGAACCCGGCGCAACTCAGCCGGCGGCCGGGCGGCGGCGCAAGCTTTCGCGCGCCCCCCGCGGTGACTTCCTCGCGCGGCGTTCGGAGTTGCCGCCCGCGGCGCTTCGAGCTCTCGTCCGACGTGCGCTCCTTTTCCCGCAGTTCCGCCAACCCGCCATCGCCCTTCCGCTCCGCCCAACCGGCGCCGCGGGGGCCGTCCCGTCTCGGTGATCCAGAAGCGCCGCGCGCGTCCGTTCCCGGCGGAGCCCGCCCGGCGGAGCGCAGCCGGGAGATCCCGATCTGCGGGCTGGCGGCCGTGCGCGCGCTGTTCCAGGAGCGCGCGGGGGCGATCAAGCGCCTCTTCTTCGACCTTCCGACCAGTCGGCGCGTCGGCGGCATGAGCGGCTACATGGCGCGCGAGCGGAAGGTCTACCGGCAGGTC
>JAGVUB010000134.1 GCA_019136515.1 Verrucomicrobiota bacterium | reverse complement strand
CCGCCGGCCCGGAACCGCCCGCGCTGGCCTGTTCCTGAGCCGATCTGCCCGCGATTCCCGCCGTTTACCGATGCGCTCGCCGCTTCGGTAGCCTCCTAACTGCTTCGTTTAGGCCAAAACTTCAACGACGCTCTTCGTCCTTGCCTCCGACGCTTCCATAGCAGCGAAGTTCGCCGGAGCTTCTGGCGGTGCGCCCACGGGCGAAAGCCTTGGCGGTTTTCGCTACGCCGCTATCAGGCGAGGCTCAAAAAACCCGCTCCGGCAGCGAAGCGCCGCTCGCAGTGGCGGGTACGAGCCCGCGGCCGGCCTGCTGCTGTCAGCGCTCCTGCGGGAACATGATCTGGGCGGTTTGCCAGAGATAGCGGCGCCAGTTCAGCCACTCGTGTCCATGGGAACTGAGCACGGAGAAGTTGCGCACGCCATGGTCGGCGAAGACGGCGAGGGTACGCATGCTGTTGCGGTAGGCGATGTCGGTCTCGCCGACGCCGAAGTAGATGGGCTGGACGAAGCGTTCGTTGATCTTCGGATCGCTGAGCAACGGCTCGATGTTGGCCTTGAACACCTCCAACTCGCGCGGCCAGTAGCCGGAGCTGAAGACGTAGAGCTCGCCGAAGGTGTCGAGGTGCGTGAGCCCGGTGTTGAGGACGACGAAGCCGCCCATGGAGAGGCCGGCGACGGCGCGGCTCTCGCGGTTCGGGCGGGCATCACGACGATCATCGGGCGGGCTTTGCCGTCGGCGATGAGGTTGTCGAGGATCCGGTGGGTGAAGCCGCTCTTGGTCCAGTGGGTGTCGTTCTCGCCGCCGCCGTGGACGAGATAGAGGACGGGATAACGCCGGTCGGTGGCGGTCGCGTAGTCGGGCGGAAGGTAGATGTGCATCTGCTTCTCCGCGCTGGCGCTGGTGCGGTACTTCACGACCTCGACGGTGCCGTGCGGCACGTTGCGCTCAGCGTAGAACTGCTCGTCGGTCGGAGCCGGCAGGGCCGGCAGCAGCGAGATGGGATGGGCTGGTGGCGGCGCGACAAACATGCCGCCGTCCTCGGGGCTGGGCAGCTTGCGGGGCGCGGCGGCGTCTTCGGCCCGGGCGGTGAACGCGAGCGAGAGCAGGAGCAGGAAGGGAGCAAGTTTCATGGGGTGATGACAGAGTCGGTTGGGCGAGAGGGGCGAGGTGACCGGCGTCACGGAAACGTGACGGTCTGCGCAGTGCCGTCGTACGTGATCGCACGGCTCGGCGCCGGTTGGCCGGTGCCGCAGAGGCGCACATCGAAACGGCGGGTTGGCGCCATGCCCGGGAAGGAGCCTTGGCGGGCGCCGAGGCGAAGGGTGCGTGCGGCGTCGTCCCAGGTGAGTTCGCAGGTGGCGCGTTCGCCGTGTTCGTAAGCGTAGGTTTCGCCGTCGTCGTCGTAGAGGGTGAACGTGGCGTTGGCGCCGGGGTAGATGCGAAGCTCGAGGGGCGCGGCGGGCTGTTCGCTGGTGTGTTGCACGACCGGGCCGAGCGGCAGGATGGAGCCGGCGCGCACGAAGAGCGGCACGCGTTCGAGCGGTGCGGCGACTTGGAGCGTGCGACCGCCGTCGGTGTGGCCGCCGGTCCAGAAATCGTACCAGCCACCTGGATTCTCCGGGAGGTAGACGGGCCACTCCGCGACGCCGGGAGCGAGGACCGGCGCGACAAGGAGCGCGCGGCCGAACAGAAACTCTGCGTTCTGGTCGAGTGCTTGTTTGTCGCCCGGGAAATCGAGCACGAACGGGCGCATGAGCGTGGAGCCGGCGAAGGTCACGCGCGCGGCCTCGCTGTAGGTGTAGGGCAGCAGCCGGTAGCGCAGTTCGAGCCAGCGGCGAGTCTCGGCCTCGAAGGTTTCCCCGTAACGCCACGGTTCGGTGTCGGTCTGATAGCCGTGCACGCGCATGAGCGGCGTGAAGGTCGAGAACTGGAGCCAGCGCAGGAAACGTTCGCGGTATTCGACGCTCGTGTACTGGCCCGCGCCGGGGCGGAAGAACCCGCCGGTGTCGGTCGTCCACCACGGCAGGCCGGTGACAACGTAGTTGAGGCCGGCTGCGACCTGGCGGCGCAGCGTCTCCCAACTGTGGCCGATGTCGCCGGACCAGGTGGCGGAGGCGTAGCGTTGTTGGCCCGGGAAGGCGCTGCGCGTGAGGATGAAGGCGCGGCGCTCGGGGGCGTCGCGGCGAAGGCCCTCGTAGGCGGTGCGGCTCACTAGGAGCGGGTAGATGTTGCGCACCGTCTCCCCTGCCCCGAGGTGCGTGCGGCGGCCGGCGAGGTCGTCGTTTTCCGGTTCGGTGGCGTCAAGCCACCAGGCGTCGATGCCGAGCGGGACGAGCCGGGTGCGGAAGTTCTCCCAGTAGAAGGCGGACGCCGCGGGATTGAAGAAATCGACCCAGTCGGTGCCGGGGATGAACAGTCCGCGTTCCACGAACGCGCGGCCGACCTCGGACTTCGGGTCGACCTTGGACCAGACCGAGAGCATCAGGCGCGTGTTTCGTCGAAGCGCATGGCGTTCCAGCCGTGGCGACCCCAGTACTGCCAATCCTGGACGATCACATCGAGCGGCAGGCGGCGCGTGCGGAACTCGGAGGCGTTGGCGAGCAGCTCGGTCTGGCTCTTGTAGCGCTCGCGGCAATGGATGTAGCCAAGCGCCCAACGCGGCATCAGCGGCACCGCGCCGGTCAGCCGGCGGTAGGCCGCTGTGATCTCGTCGCCGTGGCCGGCAATCACGACGTAGTCGAGCGCCTCGGCGACCGGGGAACGGAACTCCGTGATCGCCGCCGCGGGGCGGAAGCGCAGGGAAGGCCGATCCTCTTTCACGCCGACGACGCGGACAGTGTGCTCGCCGGCGGCAAGCTCGGTGAACCAGCTTGTGGTCGGCGGCAGCCAGAGGTTCTCGAAGTCGACGACGGTGCGTCCGTCGATCTCGACGTGCCAGCGACGCGCCATCTTCTGGCCGACATCGAGGAAGAACGCCTGGCGCCCGCCCGCGGCGACGGTGAAGGTGCCGGTGAAGACGCCCTCGTGGCGCACCTCGCGGCGCGTGCCTTCGGTGGTGGTGACATCGACGGCGGTCGCGGCGCCATCGTCAGACGCCGGTGAGAGTGAGATGCGCTCGTCGGCCGGGTTGAACTCGGTGAGGCCGTAGTTGTGCCAGAGCAGGCCGAAACCGCGGCTGGAGACAATGAACGGGATCGCGATCTGCGTGTTCACCTGCGTGAGGCGGCGCGGCAGGGAACGGACGTCGAGGAAACCGTCCTGGAACTGGCCGAGGCCGAAGAGGTATTCTTCGGCGGGGGAATCGAACGATTGGGCGACGGACCAGGTGGGATCGCCCTGCACGGTGGCGGGCTCAAGTCGGCGGGACCCGGCGAGTTCGCGCAGGAATATCCGGCCGGTGGAGTCGGCGAAAGTGATGGTGCCGGTCGCGCGGTCGATGGTGGCGCGCAGGCGCGGCAGCGAGAGGGCGACCTCCTGCGCGGGCTCGTGCACGGTGGCGGCGGGCGCGGAGAGGTTCTCGGAAAGGATGAGGCTGGGCGCCGCAGGCTTGGCGTCGCGGGTGAAGCGAACGCGGACGGCGTTGTCCAGCAGCGGCTGGAGCGTGAGATGGCCGCCGTCGATCTCCAGGGCGACACTGCGAGGTGCGACCTCGGCGGCGGCCGGCAGAGCGGTGACCGCGAGCGCACAGATCAGCGTCAGGAGGGAGAGGGAGGCGGAGGGGCGAAGCATGAAACGGGAGAGACAAGACCGGGACCGCTGATGGGCGGTCCCGGTCGGGGGACGAAGAGTGCGCCAGGTCGCGGCGATTACTTCGCGGCCTTGGCCTTGAGGAAGCCGTTGTGGTCGAGCCAGTGGGTGAAAGGCTCGAACCAGTAGTAGGTCGGGTGGCCCGGGTAGCCCATACCGAAGCCGTGGCCGCCGTCCTGATAGAGGTGGAGCTCGACCGGCTTGCCGGCGTCGAACCAGGCCTTCACGACACCGAACTCACCCTTGAAGAGGAAGTCGTCGGCGGCGATGGCGGTGAACAGCGGCGGGGCGTTCTTCGGCACTTCGACCGCGCCCATGCCGCCGTAGATCGGGGCGATGAAGGCCAGCTTCATCTTCTCCGAGTGCAGCGTGCAATGCATGGTGAGGCCCGCGCCGGCCGAAAAACCCATCATTCCGATACGGTCGGTGTCCACGCCCCACTCCTTGGCGTTCTTGACGATCAGGTCGTAGGCGGCCTCGGCGTCGGTCTGCTGGTTGGTGAGGTCGGGCCGCGGCGGGCGGGGTGGCTCGGCGGCTGGCGCAGTGGCGGGATCGCCCGGTTTCGGGGTGACGGCGGCGAAGGTGCGGTTCATCGACTCCTTCAGGCCCTCGAGGGTCGGGGGCGTGGGGAAGAGACGGTACTTGAGGACGAAGGCGGCCACGCCGCGCTCGTTGAGGGCCTTGGCGATCTTCCAGCCTTCGTTGTTGATCGACAGCCAGCGGAAGCCGCCGCCGGGCGCGACGATCACGGCGGTACCGTTGGCCTTCGCGGGATCGGGCAAGTAGGGCGTGAGGGTGGCCGCGGAGACGTTGCGGACCATGGGCTCACCCCACTGGCGGAACCAGCTCTCGGGCGCCGGCTGGTCGGCAACGCCGCCGGTGCCGAGCGGAATGGCGTTGGGCTCCGCCGGGGCGTCGAACGGGAGGATCGTGCCATCCTCCGCGAAGGCGGAGGCGGCGAAGGCGAAGACGGAGGCCAGCGCGGCGGCCTTGGTCAGCTTAAGGAAGGTAGCGGGCATAATCTGGATATGTTCAGGGTTTAGCGGTTCAGGTTTCAGGGCGTGGTTACGGGAGCCAAAAAGGCGGCGTAACCGCCCGCCGGGGAGAGGGTGAGCGTGAGCGAGCCACCGGCGCGAACGGTGGTGGTGGACTCGCCGAGTGCGGTCGGCGTGGTGGCGGACTCGGGGGTGTCGGCGAAGGCGCGGAGCTTCCAGTCGCCGCTGCCGAGGAAGGTAAGCGGCACGGTGAGGGTGAGCGGGGCGTCGCCATTCATCGCGGCGAGGTACCAACGCTGGCCGGCGCGCCGGGCGATGACGACATGCTGCGCCACCTCGGCGGAGAGGACCACGGTCTCGTCCCACACGGTAGGCAGGCCGCGGAAGAACTCCACGCCGGGCTGGCCGCGGTAGTTGTCCGGATGATCACAGAGGCAGAGCAGCGGGCTGAAGTAGACGACGGTCTCTGCGAGCTGCCGCGCGCGGGTGCCGAGCACCTGGGCGGGCTGGGTGATCTTGAAATCGGCCTTCGTGCGGTTGAGGAAACCGCCGGGGGTGAAGTCCATCGGGCCGAGCAGACCGCGGGTGAACGGCAGGGTGACGGTGTGCAGGGGCGTGCAGGCGTCGGCGAGCCAGGGGATCTTGTTGTACTCGTTGCCGAGCACGCCCTCCTGCGTGATGTAGTTGGGCCAGGTGCGCGCGAGGCCGGTGGGCTTGTAGGCGCCGTGGAGGTTGACGAGCAACTGGTGGCGTGCGGCGGCGGCGAGCACGTCGGCGTACCAGCGCACGGTCTCCTGGCTGTCGCTGTTCATGAAGTCGATCTTCACGCCGGCGAAGCCCCAGGCGGCGACTTGCGTGAACACCTTGTCGAAGCCCTGCCGGTCGAGATCGTGCGAGTCGATCCAGAGCAACAAGCGGACGTTGCGCTCGCGGGCGTAGGCGACCAGACCGGGAATGTCGACATGCGCGGCCGGCTTGGTGAGGTCGGCCTTCGGGTTGTTCATCGGCTCGTACCAGAACCAGTCGATGAGCTGGTAGGAGAAACCCATCTCGGCGGCGAAATCGATGTATTCTTTGTGCGAACGCGTGTCGCCGCGGGAGTTGAGGCCGGTGAAGTCGGGCTGGGTCGGGTTGACGCCGGTCCACCACGAGTCCCAGGCGGTGATACCGGGCTTGATCCACGAGGTGTCGGCGAGTTGGGAGGGCGTGGCGAGGTTCGCGATGAACTCGCTGGCGACGAGATCCTTCGCCGCGCGGGCGAGCTGGATCGTGCGCCACGGGCTCACGCGGCGCTCGCGGCCGTGGACGAGGCCGCGGCCGTCCTTGCGGGCGGCGAGGGCGACGCGCGCGCCGGGGCGCGGGGCGCCTTGGGCATCGGGGCCGGCGGCGGTGACGAACATGCCGGCCCAGTCGAGCAGGTCGGACTCGGCGATGACGGCGAAACCGTTGGGCAACTTCACGAGGAGCGGCAGCACGTGCGGCCGGCCGAGATTGGTGTCGAGCTGCGTGAGCCGTTTCTCTGGATACTGGTTTTCGGCGCACTCCGAGTAGTTACCCGCCCAACAGGTGAGGTCGGTCGGGAAGAGAAACTCGGTTTGCTCCTGGGTGACCGTGTACTCCTCGAGGCCCGGCTGGGTCGGGATTTCATAACGCAGCGCCACGCCCTGGTCGTAGGCGCGCACGATGAGGTTGAGGCGCGCCGGCGTATCGGACTTCTCGCGCAGCGCCACGGTGAGCTCACGGTAATGGTCGCGCACGGTGCGGCGCTGGCCGAACGGGTTCTCCCACGTCGAGTCGTGTTCGGTGCGGCGGGCGGTCTCGATGGTCGCGGCGTGGCCGAGCGAGAAGCCGCCGGCGAAGTCGAGTCCCAGGCGGGAGTCGACGAGCGCCGGCTGGCCGTCGAAGGCGACACGGTAACGGAGGCCGGCGGTATCGCCGACGGTGACGACAATGCGGCCGTCGGGCGAGGCGATGGACTCCTCGGCCGCAGGCAGCGTCAGCGGCGCGAGACCAGTGAGAAGGAGCGCGCCGGTCGCAGAGGCGAGCCGGGTGCTGCGGGAGGCGAGGAGGGGCATCGGGCGGCGGGGTCAGAGCTTGATCTTGGCGGTCTGACGGAGGTCGGCGGAGGAGGCGCCGGCGGCGATGGTCCACTCGCCGGCCGGGATCTCATAGTCCTTCTTCGCGGTGCTCCAGCGGCGCAGGGCGATGGCGGGCACGGTGATCGTGACGGTGCGCTTCTCGCCGGCCTTCAGGTTCACGCGGGTGAAGCCGCACAGCGCGCGGATCTCCTGCGGCTGCGAGGCGGCGGGCGGCGTGGCGTAGAGCTGGACGACATCGTCGCCGTCGCGGGTGCCGGTGTTGGCGACCTCGACGGTGACGGTGAGCGCGCCCTTGGCGGCGCGGGCGACGCGGAGGTTGGCGTAGTCGAAGGTCGTGTAGCTCAGGCCGTGGCCGAACGCGTAGAGCGGCGAGCCGGTGAAGTAACGGTAGGTCCGGTTCCGCATCGAGTAGTCGGTGAAGGCCGGCAGGTCGGCGGTCGAGCGGTAGAAGGTGACCGGGAGATGGCCGGAGGGGTTGTAGAAGCCGAAGAGCACGTCGGCGACGGCGCGCCCGCCCGCCTGACCCGGATACCAGGCCTGGACGATGGCGGAGAGGTGCTCGTCCTCCCACGGCAACGCCATGGCGGAGCCGCTGCAGTTGACCATGACGACGGGCTTGCCGGTGGCGTGAAGGGCCTTGATGAGGTCCGACTGTTCGGACGGGAGTTCGATCTCGGTACGGTCGAAGCTCTCGCCTTCCTGGCCGGCGGTGATGCCGCCGACGTAGATGACGAGGTCGGCCTGGGCGGCGAGTGCGAGGGCCTCGGCCTTGAGCTCGGCGACGGGGCGGGCGGTGGTGTTGTCCTGGCCACTCCAGGGAGCGGTGCCGGGCTTGGTCGTGACGGGGCTGCCGAGGGCGTGAAGGATCTTCAGCTCGGCGGCGGCGACATGGCGGATGCCGTCGAGGATGGAGATCGGGGTCGAGGCGGAGCCGTGGTAGTTGCCCTCGAGCATGGACTTCGAGGCGGCGTTGGGGCCAATGACGGCGATCTGCTTGTACTTGTTGCGGTCGATCGGGAGCACGCCGTCGTTCTTGAGCAGCACGATGGACTGGCGGGCGAGCTCGAGGGCGACCTGGCCGTGGGTGGGCAGGTCGTTGTCGGCGAGGGTGTATTTGGAGAACGGAACCATTTCGGCCGGATCGAAGAGGCCGAGGCGGAAGCGGGTCCACAGCGTGTGGTAGAGTGCCTGGTCGATCTCCTTCTCGGTGATCAAGCCCAGCTGGACGGCGCGCACGAGGGCGTTGTAGTCCCCGCCGCAGCAGAGGTTGCAGCCGGCCTTCACGGCGAGGGAGGCGGCTTCCTCGGCGGTCTTCACGTAGGCGTGCTGCTTGGGGTTGTAGATGTCGCGGATGGCATCGCAGTCGGAGACGATGTAGCCCTCGAAGCCCCAGCGCTTGCGGACGAGTTCGGTGAGGAAGAAGGGGCTGGCGCTGACGGGGACGCCGTCGATGGCGTTGTAGGCGCTCATGACGCCGGCGACCTTGGCCTCGCGGACGAGGCGCTCGAACTGCGGGAGGTAGGTGTCGTAGAGGTCGCGCTCGGTGACGACGGCGTTGAAGCGATGGCGCTCGAGCTCCGGTCCGCTGTGCACCGCGTAGTGCTTGGCGCAGGCCATGGCGGTCATGTAGGTCGGGTGGTCGCCCTGCATGCCGCGGACGAACTCGATCGCGATCTCGGAGGTGAGGAACGGATCCTCGCCGAAGGTCTCCTGGCCGCGGCCCCAGCGCGGATCGCGGAAGATGTTCACGTTGGGCGCCCAGTAGGTGAGACCGGCCCACCACTTGGAGTTGCCGTTGTTGCGGTTGGCGTAGTCGTTGAACTTCGCCCGGCCCTCGACACCGATGACCTGGCCTTCCTGGCGGAAGAGCGCCGGGTTCCACGAGGCGGCGGCGCCGACACCCTGCGGGAAGACGGTGGCGTAATAATTGTTGGCGACGCCGTGGGCCGCCTCGTTCCAGTAGTCGTAGGCGGGCAGTCCGAGGCGCTCGATGGCCGGCGCGGCGTTCTTGAGCTGGGCGACCTTCTCGGCGAGCGACATGCGTCGGATGAGGTCGTCGGCGCGGGCGCGGAGCGGCTTGGACGGATCACGCCAGATCGCCGGCTCCTTGATCTCGGGCACCTGCGACGCCTGCGCCGAGTAGACGTCGGCGAGCTCGTTGGCGGCGAAGGCCAGCACGGAGGCGCCGGACTGGTCGCGGATGGTGATGGTGTGGAATTTCGCGTGTGCCTTGCTCGCGACGAACGTCAGGCGCATCGGGCCGCGCAGGGCGTCGTCGGGTTTCTCGACGGTGCCCTTGATCGTGGCGAGGAGGAAGGGCCCGCCGGCGACGGCGACCGGATCGAAGTCCTTGGCGAGCACGACATCGCCGGCGCGGACGTCGAACACGGTCTCGCCCGGTGTCTTGAAGAAGGTTTCAACCGCGCCGATCTCGACGGTGTAGCGACCGGCGGGGAGGTTCGCGATGGTGACGGTGAAGGCGGTGCCATAAACCTCCTCACGGTAGGTCTCGGGCTTGAAACCGGTGCCGGAGACCGCAGGAGTGGTGTCGGCTTTGCGGTGTGTGAAGTCGCCGCTGACGGTGACGGCGCCACCGCAGGTCGTGCAGCTTTCGTCGGCAGGGAAAGCGGGCGCAGCCAGGAGAAGCGCGGCCAACAAGAGCCCAGCAGGCTTCAGAAACCGGATGCAGAGGAGTGCCTTGTTCATGTTCTTTCGGGTTGAGCGTGTGTTGGGAGGCACAGACGGGGTCAGGCCTCGGACAGTTGAACGGACCGGCGAGGCCGGCTCATCGCAAAGCTGCGGGGGCTGCAGTGACGATGATCCTTCGATAGCTGGTCAGGCGAGGGGCGCCGTCGTCGGTGACTTCGCAGACAAGGTGAAAGGTCTTCCCGGCGGCATCCGCGGGGATGCCCAGCGTGGCGCACGGCGAGTCGGCTGGCGCAATCGTCGCCTCGCCGCGGTAATCGCCGGCCTCCGGCAGCAACCACCACGAGAAGTGCAGCGCATCGGAGTCGGGATCCGACGAGGCGGAGGCGTCGAGGGTCAACCCGGCGCCCGCCTCGCCAGCCAGCACGAGCGGCGCGAGCGTGGAATCGCCGTTGATCACAACGACGGGGTTGCGGTTTCCAGCACCCTGCTCGGCCCAGCGGATACGGGCGACGAAGTCGTTGAAGAGGGCCGGATAGAAGCGCTCCTCGTAGCGGCGGGAAACGGGACCGGCCGACGTGCCGGGCTGGTTGACGAAGGCGGTGGTCACGCCGTCCGGGCCGGTGCCGCGGGCGAAGAAACCGCCCCACCCTCCCCAGCCCGGATGCTCGGGATCGTTGAGGCCGTTGGGCATCACGTAGAGAAACGATGGTGTGTCGCCCTCCACGCCCCACTTGAACCTCGGATACTCGCGGCCGAGGTGGCCGTGCCCCTGGATCTCCTTCTCGTGGGCGGCCCAGTTGGCCTTGCCGGTCTCGTTCTGGAAGAGCCATTGCCCCAGTCCTTGTCCTGGTCGGTGATCGTGTAGACGCGGAACTTGTGCAGGAACGCCTTGAGGCGCTCGGGGTCGCCCTGCTGCTGGAGCCGCCAGACGGCCTGCGCGAAGGTGTTCGCGCCGCCCCACACGCAAACCCAGATCGGCCGAGGGTCCGGCTCGGCGGCGAGGCGGAGCAGGAACTCGCTGCCCGCCGAGTCGTTGCCCTCGCCGAGGGCCGCAAAGCCGAGCCGGGGACTGCCGAGCATCGCGCGCGAACGGAGATACGCGGGACTCGGCCAGTAACCGAGTTCCTGTCGCTCCTCGTCGGCGCGGAAGCCGGTCTGCGCGGAGCGCTTCATCAGGTTGGGCACGTCCTGCGCGTAGGCGTCGAGCGTGCCGCGGAGGATCTCCATCCACTCCGGCGGGTAGGTGCGGCCGCTGGTGTTCCAGCCGCTGCCGGCGATCACGGCCTCGATCTCGAAACGGTCGGCGTAACACAGGAGCCGCACCATCGATTCGTGGTCGTCGGGCTCGATCTCGCCCGGGCCGATGTCGGTCAGCACCACGATGCGCGGCTTGAGCGGTGCGGGCGGGACGGCGACGGCCACGGCCAGGGGAAGCAGGACGACGGCGGCCGACCGGAGGAGTCTGGCGAGCATGGGTGCGGCGACGCGAGCGGTGTGGTTCAGTGCGCGGTGTCGGGAACGGAGATCAGGCGGACGAGCACGACGCCGTGGGGCGCGACCTTGGCCTCGAAGCTGTCCTTGAACTCGCCGAGGTCCTGTTGTCGCCAGAGATCACGCACGCGGAAGGTCATGCCGACGCGCTCCGTCGGCAGGTTGCCCCACGGGCCCCACTGGCGTAGGAGCCGTCCTCGAGCGTCTTCGCATAAACGATCTTGCCGTCGACGTTGCTGAACTGGGTCGCCTGTTTGCCGAGGGCGTCCTGATTGATGGCGAGGACCTCGTCGTTGGTGAGGAGACCGAGGGTGAAGTCGTCGATGCTCGCGAGATCGCATCCGAGCAGCAGGGGCGCGGAGAGCAGACACCAGAGACTCATGTGCGAGTACTGCTCGTCGGGCGTGAGGCGCGTCGGGTGGAGGTTCGGGCCCCAGCCGACCTTGCCGAGGACGAGCATGTCGGGATCGCTCCAGTGGCCGGGACCGGTGTAGGCCGCCCAGCGATCCTGGTTGAAGCCGTTGCGGGTGACGCTGTCCCAGGTGTCGACGATGTCGCCGGTGGTGCGCCAGAGGTTGGCCAAGCGCACGTAATCGGGCGCACTGTCGTAGATGCCGGTGTTGGAGAGGCTGAAGACGATGTCGCGGCCGGTCGCGCGGAGAGCGTCGGCCATCTCCTGCACGTGGGCGACGTCGTTGGGGAACCAGTCGTACTTGAGGTAATCGATCCCCCACTCTTCCCACTGGCGGGCGTCCTGCACCGCGAACGAGTGTTTGCCGAAGTGCCAGTTGACCCAGGTGGGTTTCGCGTCGGGCGCCTTCGGGTCCTTGTTGAGGTGGTAGAACTCGTCCACGTCGCCGGCGACGACCCAAGGATAGGTGCCGTCGGCGTTGTCGGTGGAGCCGCCGACGTAGCCGGCGTAGGTGCCGGTCCACGGGCTGGAGTAGATGCCGAACTTGAGGCCGAGCGCGTGGATCTCGTCGGCGAGGGCCTTCATGTCGGGGAACTTCTTGTTGCCCTGGATGGCATTGAACGCGCCACCACGCGGAGCCTGCCAGCCGTCGTCGATGTTGATGTAGGTCCAGCCGTGGTCGCGCAGACCCTTGGCGGCCATGGCGCGGGCGGAGCTGAGGACGAGTTCCTGGCTCACAGCGTCGCCCCAGCAGTTCCAGCTGCTCCAGCCCATCGGCGGGGTGAGCGCGACCTTGTCGCCGACGACGATGCGGAACTTCTTCGCGGCCTCGCCGAGGGCGTTCTTCGCGCGCAGTGTGACCGCGTATTCGCCAGCTGCTGCCACCGAACCGGTGATGCGGCCGGTGACGGCGTCGAGCGACAGGCCCGCGGGCAGCCCTTCGACGGCGAACGTCATGGGACGCTCGCCGGTGGCAGGAATCGCGTAGAGGAATGGCGCGCCCGGGCGCACGCCGAAGAGGCCGGGGCCGTTGACGCGCGGCGTGGCCGGGGCGGCGGGCGTGAGAATCGGCGCTGAGGGGATGGGCTGCTGGGTGGGCTCGGCCGCGAAGGGGAAACGTGGGTTATTCGACCTGCCACCAGTCGAGGCGGGGCGAGGCGGAGGCGATGCCGTCGAAGACGAGGAAAATGTCGTGGACGCCGGCGGTGCTGCGGAGCGGGCATGAGACGGTTTTCCAGTTGGAGGAACTGCCGGTATCGGGGATCGTGCAGGTGCCGGCGAGCGGGCCGTCGGGCTGGTCCAAGTGAATTTCGATCTGGGCGCCCGCCGTTGCGGCGGCGACGGAGGCATGGAAGCGCGTGGCCCCGCCTGCGAGATCGGCGCCCTGGACCTTGATGAAGGCGCGGTCCCGGGTGGGGTAGGCGCACAGACCGTGTTGCGCGGTGGGCGCGGTTTTGATGCCTTCGCTCCAGCAGATGGTCTCGCCTTCGATGCGGCGATACGGGTCGAGCGTGCCGAGTTGGGCCACCGCAGGCGCCTCCTCCCACCAGGGCAGCTCGCGAATGGAGCCGTCGGGGAGGTAGTCGAGCTTGGCGACGCAGACGGAGCGGCGCTCGTGGTGCTGCTTGGTGATCGCGAAGTTTAGTTTGAAATTGAAGCCGAAGACATAGGAGCCGCCCTTGTAGTCGATGATGCCCGGGTGATTGCCCGTGGCGCGTGCGTCGGGAGGCATGATATGGCCCTTGTACGTCCAGGGGCCGGTCGGCCGGTCGCTCATGGCGTAGCCGATACCCTCGGGGCAACACGTCGACGCGTAGGCCATGTAGTAATGGCCGGCGCGTTTGTAGAACCACGGGCCCTCCTGGTAGTTCTCCGGCTTGGTGGGCTCCATGGCGATGTCGCCGGCGCACGAGACCATGTCGTCGTTGAGTTTCACGTACCAGAGGTGCGGGTTGCCGAAGTAGAGATAGGCCTGGCCGTCGTCGTCGACGAAGACGGTCGGATCGATGTAGCCCTCGGCTTTGTCGATCAGGGGGAGGCCGAGGGCGTCCTTGAACGGCCCGAGCGGGTTGTCGGCGACCGCCACGGCGATGACGTTCTTGGGCCAGCCCTGCACGCTGATGGGGGCGTACAGGTAGAACTTGCCGTTGCGGGCGACGACCTGCGGGGCCCGGCCCAGGGAAACGTCGCGAGCGAGGCGACGGTGCCGTGGTCGGTCCAGTTGACCATGTCGGTCGACGAGTAGCATTTCCAATCCCGCATGAGAAACTTGCCCATTCCGGGCGGTGAGTCGTCCTCGTCGTGGCTCGTGTAGAGGTAGACGACGCCGTCGTGGACGAGCGGCGCGGGATCGGCGGTGAAGTTGGTCTGGATGATCGGCTCGGATGCGTGGAGGCAGGATGCGGCGAGCAGGGCGGCGTAGCCGGCGAGTAGCGCCAAGGGGCGGGTGTGTTTCATGCGGGATGGCTCCGGTCGATTAAGGGAACTGCAAGGTGAGTGGCTGGCCGGTGTAGCGGACCTCGCGCACGGCGTCCGAGCCCGGCACGCGCAACGAAATCACGAGTGTGCGCTCGGCCACCATGCCGGGGAACGAGCCCTGGCGGGCGCCGATGCGGAGCGTGCGTTTCGCGTCGTCCCACACGAGGTCGTAGGTGGCGCGTTCGCCGCGCTCGTAGGCGTAGGTTTCGTTGTCGTCTTCGTAGAGAGTGAACGTCGCGTCGGCGCCGGGGTAGATGCGGAGCTCGTAGGGCGCGTCGGGGCGCTCCGTGGCGTATTGAAGACCTGCCGGACTCATCGGCACGATGGAGCCGGCGCGCACGTACACCGGGAAGGTGTCGAGCGGGCAGTGCTTCGTGACGGTTTGGCCACCGGTGAAGCGTTCACCGGTTTGAAAATCGTACCAGTCGGCACCGGCCGGCAGGTAGGTGACCATGGAGTTGTCGAGTGTCTTCGGGCGTTCGATCAACGCGCGCGCTTCGCTGGGTGTGCGCCATGCGAACCGGACAAAGCGAGTCTGCCCGCCTTGGTGGAACTCGATCTTCAAGGCTGCGGCCTGACCCTTGGTGAGGGCGAGCTTGGCGCTGCGGTATCGTTTCGCGCCGAAGCTCCAGTCGTCGATCAGCAGCTTGCCTTCGAGGAAGAGGCGGACGCCGTCGTCGTATTCGAGGCCGAGCTCGTACTCGCCGTCCTCGGGCGCGGTGAGCGTGCCCTCCCAGCGGGCGGAGAAGTTGTCGAAGCCGTCGAGGCCCGGAGGCGGGTTGGCCAGCGGGGGGCCGGGCCAGTTGTGTTCGAGTTTGGAGTCAGTCGTCTGGCCGGCGGGCTTTTCGAAATCGAGGCCGGCGAAATACTGCACGGCGAGGCCGGGCTGGCCGTCGGGCGTGCGCAGCGCCTCGGTCGGCACGGTGGGCGGCGGCGGGTTGCCCGGATGGTACATCGCGCGGGTGATGGGGTGCACGAGAAACGCGGGGCCGAACATGAACACGTCGTCGGTCTTGCGCACCTTCGGATCGTCGGGGAAGTCCATCGGGAGGCCGCGCATCATCGTGTAGGCGTGGGCCGTGCTCTGCCACGCGAGCGAGTAGATGTAGGGCAGCAGGCGGTAGCGCAGCTGCGCGGCGCCGAGGAGCGAGCCGTAGATCTCGGGCGCGAGGGTTTTGAAGAGGTATGGCTCGCGCTCGATGTTGGTGCCGTGGATGCGGTAGATCGGATTGAAGATGCCGAACTGGTTCCAGCGGGCGTAGAGCTCCTGGTACTCGGGGTTTTTCTCGCCCTCGGGATGATTTACGAAGAAGCCGCCTGTGTCCTGCGTCCAGTACGGGAGGCCGGCCATGGCGATGTTGACGCCGCCGGAGATTTGGGCGCGGAGCGTCTGCCAGCTCGCGGAGGTGTCGCCCGACCACGGGAGCGCGGCGTAGCGCTGCTGGCCGGCCCACGCGGAGCGCGTGAGCGTGAGCACGCGTTTGTCGCTCGCGACGCGCTGTCCCTCGTAGGTGCCCTGCGTGGTCACGAGGCTGTACGGATTGAGGTAACGCGTGAAATCGCCGAGCGCGTTTTGCCCGAGATTCTTGATGTCGCGCTCAACCTCGGCCGGATCGTGGCAGGCGCCGCCGACCTCGACCTCGGTGCCGTCCATCCAGAGGGCGTCGACGCCGGCGTCGAGCAGTCCGCTCTTGATGTGTTTGAAATAGATCGCGCGTCCGGCGGGGCTGAACGCGTCGTAGATGCGCGCGTTTTTCGAGATCCAGTGCAGGGAGTCGAAACGCAGGCCATGGGCATCGAGCTCGCGGGCGAGCGCGGTGTCGTTGCCGACGGAGGGCCAGATGGAGTTCATGAGCTTCACGTGGAGCTCGTCGTGAAGCGTTTTCGTGAGCGCGGCGGGATCGGGGAAACGCGTTTTGTCCCAGATCATGCCGCTCCACGTACCGTCGGCGCCGCCCCAGTATTGCCAATCCTGCACGATGTAATCGAGGGGGAAGCCGGCCGCGCGGAAGTTGCGCACGACTTCGACGAGGCGGTCCTGCGTCTGGTAGCGCTCCTTGCTCATGAAGAGGCCGAAGGCCTGCTTGGGAAACATCGGCGACGCGCCGGTGAGCGCGCGATAGCCGGCGATCACGCCGTCCATCGTACCGCCTGCGACGAAGTAGTAGTCGACACCGCCGGGGGCGCTCTCGGCCCAGAGGGTGGCGCCGGTGACGTCGTCCTTAAAAGTCATCTTCGAGTAGATGTCCCAGAGGATGCCGTAGCGGTTCGTTGAGACGAGGAACGGCACGACGGTGCCGATATTGGTCTGCACGAGCAGCACCTCCTGACCGCGGTAGTCCATGTACGGCTCGTTGTACTGGCCGAGGCCGTAGAGCGATTCGTCGGGCGCGAGCGTGAAGGTCTGGCTGACCTCGTAGGTGGGCGCGCCGGAGATTTCCACCGGCTTGATCTCATGCGGGCGGTCGGCGCGCTCGCGTGTGAGGACTTTGCCTTCAGGACTGAGGAACGTGAGCGCGCCGGTCTTCTTGTCGGCGACGATGCGCAACGCGTCGGAGACGATGGTGAGCGTGCCGACCGATTCTTCGACGGAAAACGCAACGTCCGCGGGCTGCGCGATGACGGCGAGGCTCGGATGTTTCCAGTGGCTCGTGCCGGGGGCCGCGTTTACGCGGACGATGCCCGGGCCGTAGAAAAGCACGTTTTTGGTGACGCCTGCGACGCGCAGTTGCAGGCCGTGGTCGAGGCGCACGAAGGCGAAGTCGTCCGCCGGGGCCGCTCCGACGGGCCGTAAGTGGCCTGACAAATCCAAGCCGGATGCGGCGATCGCGCCCACGGGGGCAAGGAGGAGGCCGAGGCAGAGGGAGACGCGCGTGGGGGCAATCATGGGTAGGGGAGGCGGGGCGGTTTTAGTGGGGGGCCGCGCCCGGCTTTGCCGGGCGCGGAGAGCGTTTACTTGGCCCAGGCGGCGCCCTCGGGGGTGCGGCGCCAAGCGAAGTAGGTGTCGAGGACCTTGAGCGCGGCCTCGCTCGGCACGGGGCCGACGGAGGCGGTGTTGTGGAAATACATCACCTTCGGCTCGGCCTCGGTGAAGCGCGGCCAGGCGGGCAGGTCCGCTCCGTTGGGATCGCCGAACTTGGCAAAGTTGGTCCAGTAGTTGGCGACGGTCTCCGAGATCGCGAGGTCGCCGGCGGTGAGCTTCGGGTCGTTGCGGTCGAGCGTCTGGAAGACGTAGGGCACGTCGACGCCGTGCGGCATGCCGTGGTCGGCCGCGGGCGAGTCGGCCGGGCGATCGGCGTGCTGGTCGAAATAGTAGAGGAACACCCGGGACTTGCCGGTGCGGGACTGGAGGCGGGCCCAGCTCCAGGTCTGCCAGCCGAACGCGGCGTCGCGCATGAGGTCGCGAGCGGTCTTCGGCACGCTAGCGGTTCCGGCCGGATACGCGGCGAGCAGTTTGTCGGCGAAGGGGCCGTAGCGCAGGCGGGTGTTGGCGACGTACGCCGCGGGAGTCTCCTCGCGGGAGAAGCTGAGGCCTTCGTCGGAGTTGTAGCCGATGAGGACGTCAACGTCGTTGTAGCGACCGGCCTCGTAGAGCTTGAACTGGTCGTCGACGATCACCCAGCCGTCGACGATCGGCCAGGAGGACGGATTGCCCCAGCCGCCGGGCAGCTGGTCGGGCGCGAGCTTGCGCAGCTCGGCGAGGGAGGCGGCACCGGCCTTCGCGGCGTACGCGAGTCCGGCCTGCTCGGCGGCGGCGAGCCCGCGCATGTTCTCGCCGGGGAAGGTGGTGGGACGGGTCGGGCCGAAATTGCCGCCGCTCTGGGAGATCGCGCCGCGAAAGAGACCCTTCGCCTCGGGCGAGCCACAGAGCATGCTCACGGAGATGCCGCCGGCGGACTCCCCGAAGATCGTGACCTTGGCGGGATCGCCGCCGAAGGCCGCGATGTTGCGCTGCACCCAGCGCAGGCCGGCAATCTGGTCCTGCAGGCCGTAGTTGCCGGAGACCTTGTGCGGAGATTCGGCGCTGAGCTCGGGATGTGCGAGAAAGCCGAGGGAGCCGACACGGTAGTTGATGGTGACAAGAACAACGCCTTTGCGCGCGAGGTGCTCGCCGTTGTGGGTCGGCGTTGAGGTGGAGCCGAAAGCAAAGCCTCCACCGTAGATCCAGACGAGCACGGGCAGGCGCTCGCTCGTGGACTTGGCCGGGGTCCAGATGTTCAAGTACAGGCAGTCCTCACTCACGTGGCCCTTGCCGTCGCCCTGGTAGGGGTCGGGCGCGAATGCCACCGCGTCACGAACCCCCTCCCACCCCGCGGCGGGCTGGGGCGCGCGCCAGCGCAGATCGCCGACCGGCGCAGCTGCGAAGGGCACGCCGCGAAACACGGTCAGTCCCGGCTCGACAACTCCACGCAGGAGACCTGTCTCCACCCGAACCGGTTCGGCGAGCTGGGCCCGGCCGAGGGCCACCGCGAACAAGGACACAATCACAACAACGAGTTTTCTCATTTCAGGCATGGTATACGACGATGACGCAAAGAGGGGCCGTGGGTGGCAGCGCACGCGGCGGTCCCCCGCATGGTCCCCGGCGGGGGACCATCGACGGCGGGCTGACGCGGGCGCCCCCAGAGACGGTGCATGGCCTTGGCCGGTTGCAGGCGGTTTGTGAGAGCCGGCGGTCGCGCGGCACCATGGCGCAACCGCCAAGAAGTCGGGCGTATCCGAGGTCCAGGGGTGGACGGTGCACGGGGAGGCGTATCATGGTCGGCGAAAGAAAGCCCGAAGCCCACCAAACAGCCCCACGGACACCGCAGCGGCGAATAATCTTTAGTACAAACTTTCGCGCAGCTGTGGCTGCAACGCGCCGAGTCGGCCGGCGCCCAGCACCGCGCCAATCCACGACCGACCATCGGCACGCCGCCGTGGCACGCACCGCCGGTGCGGAAAACGTGTCGCGCCGCACCCTACTCGATCTGGATGATACCGCGTTTCACGCCGGCCAGCACCGCCTGGGTGCGGTCGGCGACCCCGAGCTTGGTGAAGATGCTGGTCAGGTGCACCTTCACGGTCGATTCGACAAGGTTGAGCTCCGAACTGATCTCCTTGTTCTTGAGCCCGCACCCCAGCAACCGGAGCACCTCAAGTTCGCGCGCGGACAGCTGGGACGACAGCCGGCTGGCCATCCGGCGGGCCGCGTCGTCGTGCACGACCTGTTCCCCGGCGTGGATCCGCCGGATCGCGTCCATCAGAACATCGAACTCGGTCTCCTTGCCGAGGAAGCCGCTGGCGCCCGCCGCCAAGGCGGTGGCGACTTCGTTGCCGTTGGTGAAGCTGCTGAGCGCCAGCACCCGCACGGTCCCGAACTCGCGCCGGAGGGCGGCGATCGTCTCGACCCCGTTGCGTTTCGGCATCCGTAGATCCAACACAACGACATCGGGGCGATGTACGCGATAGAGGTCGCAGGCCTCGACCCCGTCCACGGCCTGGGCCACGACTTCCATGTCGGGCTGGTTGCCGATGGCGAAGGAAAGCCCCATGCGAACGATCATGTGATCGTCGACCAACAGGACCCGGATCTTCTTGGATTGGTTCTCGGTTTTCATTGTGAAATTCGCGCTTCAGCGCAGGGCACCGCCACGCGGACGGTGGTGCCCCGCCCCGGGGCGCTGTCGACCTCGACCGTGCCCCCGATCTTGGCCGCCCGTTCGCGGAAGCTCGGCAGGCCGAGATGGCACCCCGCGCGCGGGACCACGGCGGAGGGATCAAACCCGCGTCCGTCGTCGGCGATTGCCAGGAGGATGCGATCCTTCGCGTAATGGAGCACCACCTCGATCCGCGTGGCCTCGGCATGCTTCACCGCATTGCCGAGCGCCTCCTGGGCGATGCGCAGCAGGTGATGCTCCGTGGCGGGGTCGATCCGGCGAGGCGTGCCCTCGACCTCGACCGTGGCCAATCCGGCCAACGGCGCGAGCTGCCCGACGATCCGCCGCAAGGCCGCCTCCAGCGGCTCGGTCTGAAGCACCGGGGAGTGCAGCCCGCGCACCGCATGGCGCAGCTCGTCGCGGCAATACAGCACCATGTCGATGGCGGCCGCGAGGGCGGCCTTGACCGGCCCGGCGCAGCCGGGCAGGCGGGTCGTGGTCTCCAGCTGGAGGGACAGCCCGGCCAGACCCTGTTCGAGGCTGTCGTGGATCTCGCCGGCGAGGCGGTTGCGTTCCGCCAGCGTCGCACTGGTCGTCGCCTCCTCGCGCAGGCAATCCATCGCGGTACGCAGCTCCGCCGTGCGCACGTCGACCTGTTGCTCCAGCACGGCGAGGCGGACCCGGTGCCGGTGCGCCACATACCGCGTCGCCAGATAGATCAGGAAAGCCGCGACAATCGGATAGGCGAAATAGGCGGCCCAGCTCCGGTACCAGGGCGCCTCCACCGCCAGCCGGAACGCCGCCACGGGGCCGACCGGGCCGAGCGGGTCCACCAGGCGGGTCTCGATCGTGTAGGCACCCTCATGCAGATCGGCGAGGATCACGGACGAACCCGCGTTCGCGCGCCGCCAGGGCGAAGCCCCCAGCCGGTACTCGTAGGCGAACGGTCGCACCAACGCATAGCTGCTGGCGAAGAAATCGAGCTGGAGACTGTTCTCCCCGTACCGGAACGCCCCCAGATCACGCGCATTCGCATAGCCCCTACCGAGCGCGGCCCCGGACCGGGGGTCCCGCAGCGCCACCAGGCTCGGGCGGGCCGGGAGCGGCAGGACCGCGGGGGGCTCGGACGCCAGGCGATAGAGTCGGTTGCCCGTCGAGGCCCAGACCCCGCCCCCGGCGGGACAGTGCACGAGCGGCATCGCTTCGTTGAGACCGCGGAGGAGGTCGACCGCCGGCTCGTATCGGCCCGCCTCCCACCGGGCCAGGAACAAGCCACGGTCGTGGGAGACCCAGAGGTTTCCCGCCTCATCCCGCGCGATGCGCTGCGGGCGGAACGGCGAACGCTCGACCAGGCTGCGCAGTGCGGGATCCGCCGCCTCCTGAAGCGTGCGATCGTCGATATACCTGGGAGCACGGCCGGCAGAACAAAAGACCACGGTCGAGCCGACGACGCTGATGTGGACCCACCCCCGATCATCCCCGTCGGGCTTCTTCTCGAAAAGTTGTTCCTGCAGTTCGCCGTCCACCAGCGCGATCCGCGCCACCCGATCCGAACCTAACTCGATCCAGGCAGTCCCGTTGCCGGCGTGCGCGACATACGGGAATCCCAGCCCCTGGTGTCGCGGCGCACATTCGACCCAGGCGCCGTCCATGCGGCGGATCGCGGCGATCGCGTCGGTGGCGACCACGAGGCACGTGTCGGCGTCGAGCGCGACCAGCCGCGCGACGTTGATGCCGGGAAACACCAGCGCGCATTCGCCCATCGGATCGACCTCGTACACCCCGTTCCCATTGCCGAGCAGGAGCGAGTCGCCGACCGACGCGATTCCCCACCCGATGTACTCCGGTTGGCCCGCCAGTTCCCTGAACCGCCCGCGCCCCACTCCCCCCGTCGGGTCCGCCTCATAGACCCGCCCGCCGGAGGAGACGACCGTCCGGCCCCGCCACTGCACGATCTGGGGCCAGCTGACCTGGATACCTTGCTCGCGGCCGAAGGCCGTGAACGGCTGTCTATGCAGGATCTTGAGCACACCCCGCGCCGTCACCGCCCAAAGCACCCCCGGCTCCGCGCTGCTCAGGGCGGAAACATCTCGAAAATCGGTCGCATCGAACACCCGGCGGACGCCCCCCTCGCGGTCCAGCAACAAGACCCCATGCCCCGCGACCGCGGCGGCGAATCCGCCCTCCACCAGCGCCGTGAGCGCGACCACCGGCCCGGGGAAAAGGTCCGTGTCGCCATATTTCACAAACTCAAGTCGGCCGGCGCGCAGCGCCAGAAGCTGCCGGCTCCCCGTCGCGAGCAACAGGCCGGAAACACCATCCCCCGCCGAAGCGAACACCGGAGGAAACTCGCCGATGCCGATCTCAACCCGCGTCAGCGCCCCGTCGGCGACATCCAAACCAAACACCCCGCCACCGAAGGTCGACACCGCAAACTTCCCCTGGAACGGGAACAGCCAGGAGAGGCCCTCGACCGACCGGTAGCTGTAGCGCCCGCTGACCCGGTCGAGATACACCACCCCGTTTTGTCCCCAAAAGAATATACCGCGGGGGGTGCAGAGGATGTCGCAAAAATCGCACTGCCGCACCCAGGCGGGCGCATCCGCCGGCACCAGGGAGACGGGCTCGATCTCCCCGTTGGGGCTTTTCCTGAAGACACCCCAGGAACCGAACACCCCGTAGTAGGTCTCGCCGCCGGGGTCGGCGACAATCCGGCGGAAATTCAGGCCGGGCACGTATCCCCACCACGTCCGCTGCCAGGTGGCGTCGTTGAGCACGAAGACCTCGCCCTGCTGCGCCACCGCCACCCGGCCGTAGGAATCGTGCAGCAACTGGAGCCCCTGCGCGGTGCAGCCGATCTCCTCCAACTGATAGAGCCTGGTCAACGGCACACCTTCCACCTCCGCCGCCACCGCCGAGGTCCCCAGCACCAACATCCAGCTCGCAACCACAAGCCGCACCAACGCCCGGCGACAGCGCGCTCGTGCGTCGCCAGACTGTCGGAAAAGGGGGTTAGCACGCTGACATCCGGGCCGGGGCATGTGGGGATGCCCAAATTGTGGGACGCACTTGCCGGGGTAAAGAGGCAACGCCCGCCATCCAGGTACGACTTTAGTCGTACCACCCTCGACGCCCAATCGTTTGCCCGCGAGCCGTCCCACGGGAATTCCCCCTCCGGTGTGCGGTCTCGCGCCACTTCCGCCCGGGCATCACCGCCGGCCCGGACGCCCCGTGGGGTCCTGGCCAGAGGAGCCAAAAAAAAAGAAGCCCGCGATCAGCAGAGCTGCCGCGGGCAACAAGAGGGCAAGGTTGCCAGTGCCCAAAACGACCTACTTCACGCCGGCGGTCTTCACGGCCTCGACGAACTGCGCGGCGCGCGCGGTAATGGCGGCCCAGTTCTTCTCCTTGAGCATCTTCTGGTCGACCAACGCCGAACCGGCCGCCGCGGCGACCGCCCCGGCCTTCAGGAACGCGCCGATGGTCTCGGGCGTCACGCCGCCGGTCGGGATGAAGTCGATCTGCGGGAACGGCGCTTTGACCGACTTGATGTAGTTCGGGCCGAAGAACTCGGCCGGGAAGATCTTCACCACGTCCGCGCCCGCCTCCCAGGCGGCGATGATCTCGGTGGGCGTGAGCGCTCCAGCGCACACCGGCACCGAATAACGGTGACAGCACTCGATCACATCGGGCCGCAGCGCCGGCGTGACGATGAACTTCGCCCCGGCGAGGATGCCGGCACGCGCCGTCTCGGCATCGAGCACGGTACCCAGTCCGAAAAGGAACTCGGGCATCTCGGCGCTCGCCCGCTCGAGCATCTTGATCGCGCCGGGCGTCGTCATCGTCAGCTCGATGGAGGTGAGCCCGCCGGCGGCAAGCGCCTTGGCGCAATCAAGGAGACCGTCGGCGCTATCGGTGCGGATGATGGCGATGACCTTCTCGGTCTTCAGTTTGGCGAGTACGGCTTCTTTTTTCATGGAGGAGGCGGGAAAGCTGGCAAAACGGCCGGGGCGAGACAACCGCCGAGGCGGTCGACGGAGACCGGACAGTGCGAAGGGCCGGAGGGACTCGCGAGTGCCGTTTGGGCGCGGGGAACCGCGTGGCGCCGGCAGTGCTGCCGATGGGTCGGCCCGGAGGCCGGCGCCACGAACAGAACCTCACTTGCCGGCGCGCGGGCTCTCGATCGGCCCGAGGTAGCTCGGGCGCACCCCGGGCTTCTTCGCCGTGCCGGTGTCGATCACGATGCGTTCGAGCACCACGCCGGGGGTGATAGCCCAGACCTTCAGCGTGTGCCGCCCGGGCTTGCCGAGCCTGTGTGTCGAGCTCACGCGCCGCACACCCTCGCCCACGGCCGTGCCCCACGGCTCCCAAGTGTTCGGATTGGTGCCGATCCGGACGACCTGCGGTTGCTCGTCGTCGAAGGAGACCGCCAGGCGCAGCGGGCTCTCCGGCTGGAAGTCGAGCGAGGGGGCGACGTGGACCTCCACCTTGGCCTCGCCGGCCGAGAAGAAATGGATGTCGTACTCGAGCCTCGGCGACTCGCCGCCAGGCGTGCGCGCCTCGAAGAGCACCGGGAAGGTGGTGACGCCGCCGAGCGTGCGGCCGAAGTCGGCGAGCGTGCGCCACTCGGTCTGTTTGTCGCCGATGGCGCGGCTGAAATGCGGCGCCTCGATGGCGACATGGTTGTCGATCTCGACGAAGCCGTCGAACGAGCCCGGGCGCAGCTCCGCGGGATTGATGATCGGGACGGTCACCGTGAACGGCCGGCCGTGGGAGGGCTGCAACGTCACCTTCGCGGTGGGGTCACCCACCGGCACCGCCGCCCAGTCGGCGCTGATCTCGAGGCGCACCGTCTCCTTCACTTCGCCGCTCGCGGGCGTGATCCTGAGCCAAGGTTGGTCCGCGGTCGCGGTGAAGGTGTAGGCGGTGTCGCCGCGGTTGAAGAGTTCCACCCAACGCGTGCCCTGTGAATACACATCGAGCGAGGGCACCTTCGGCGGCGGCGCGCCCCAGACCGGAATGCCCTCGGGGCGGCCCTCGAGGGCGAGCGCCGGCACCGGGCCCTTGTTCGGACGCAGCGCGGAGATGGCGGGCATCACCTCGGCCGGCGGCTCCTGCCAGGTCACGTAACCGAACTTCGCCTGGTCCATCTGGTGGTTCCACTTGCCGCCGGCGAGCGAATGGTAGCGATCGCGCAACGCCGCATCCGCCGCGAAGAGCTGGCGCACCCGCTCGGCCTCACGGTTCGTGTCGCTGCGGCCCTGCACCGCGTAGAGCCGGTTGCGGCCGGCCGCGACGTAGAGCTCGTTGAGGTTGGCGCAGGCCTTGATCGGATAGAGCACGAGCTGGAAGAACGCGTCGTGGGCGGCGGCAGGCAGCGCAGCCTCCACTTTCTCGGCACGGACGGCGAGATCCGCCCACTCGGCGAGCACGCGCTCGGCCTCGCGATAGTTCACGAGGCTGAAGGTGTCGGGCGCGATCATCTCGGGCTTCCGGCGGGAGTTGAGCTTGGTGTAGCCGTTGACGAGCGCGGCGATCTCGGCGGCGTGCTCCGGGCCGAACTCGCGCGCGGCCCACTGCGCGGAAAAGTCGCCGATCCGCTCGTAGGGCCAAGCGGCCGGGTCCCAGGCCAGCGCGAGGAAATACTCGATGGGGAACTCCATCGGCTTGAGGTCGCCGACATTCACGACCCAGAGGCGGGTGGCCTCGTGCTGCCAGGCGAGGTTCATCTGCTCCCAGATCTTCGTGAGCGGGATGGTGTTCAGCCATTTGTAGTTCCGCGGGCCGCCGACGTAGTCGAAATGGTAGTAGATGCCGGCGCCGCCCGCGCGCTGGCGCTCGGCGGCGGTGGGCAGGCGGCGGATGTTGCCCCAGTTGTCGTCGCACCAGAGCAGCGTCACGTCGTCGGGCACGCGCATGCCGCGCTCGTAGTACTCCTGGACCTCCTTGTAGAGCGCCCAGACCTGCGGGATCTGCGTGACATCGGGATTGGCCTCCTCGGCAAGCAGCTGGCGCTGATCGGCGACGATCTTCTCGAGGAGCGCGACATTGGCGTCCTCGGACATCGGCTCGTCGCCGTCGCCGCGCATGGCGAGAGTGGTGACAAGCTCGTACTGCTTGGCCCGGCGGGCGCCGATCCGCCAGAACTCGCGGAGGGCCTCGGCGTTCTTCGCGTAATCCCAGTGGCCCGAGCCGTAACGCGCCCACTCCTGCTGCGCCCGGTTCAGCGGCTCGTGATGCGAGGTGCTCATCACGATGCCGTATTCATCGGCCAGCCGCGGGCTCGCGGGGTCGTCGTCGTTGAAGGCGTTGTTCCACATCGCCGGCCAGAGGAAGTTGCCGCGCAGGCGCAAGATGAGCTCGAAGACGTGGACATACATCTTGCTGTTGATGCCGCCGAACTTCTCCTGCGCCCAACCGGAGAGCGCCGGGGCTTCGTCGTTGAGGAAGATGCCGCGGTACTTCACCGTCGGCCCGTCGTCCACCCGCCGTATCGGAAGCACATTGACGGAGTCGCGATGGACGGTCGGCACATCCGCCCACCAATACCAGGGCGAAACGCCGATCTGCTCCGAAACCTCGTAGACACCGTAGATCGTGCCGCGCTTGTCGCTGCCGGCGATGACCAGCGCACGCTCGAGGCCCGGCAGCGGCCGATCGACCGTCTGAAGCAGGAACGCCTCCCAACGCCCGGCGATCCCGGAGACGTCGATCTTGCCCGTCTTCACCAAACCATCGATGAGCGGGCTGCGCCCGACCGTGCCCACGATCACCGCAAACGGCGCCGTCGCGCCGTCGGCCCCCACCACCGCCGGTCTCACGCCGGACACCCGCTCAACATCGGCCTGCAGGTCGCCCACCGCACGCCGCACCCCCGGCCAGTCGGCCGCTTCGACAAGGATCGGCGCGGCGGTACCGCCCGCCACCAACGCCGCGGCGTGCTCCACCGGCTCGAATACAACGAAGCGCTCCTGCCCAAGCGCAAATCCGCGCGACGGGAGAACGGCCGCGAGCGCCAGAGCACAAAGGACGAGGAACGAGGTTCGACGGAGCAGAACAGGGGAATGGTTCATCGCGGAAAAACGCTGGATTTGTGTCGGAATCGGGGTGGGGCCAGGCCGGAAACCGGCCGTGTTCACAGTGGGACGCATCGGATCGCGCCAAGCAATCGCGATGGCTCCGGGAAGCAAGGCCGTGCGCAACGGGTTCGGTCTTCGTTCAACTGCGCCGGTGCCATGGCCCCGCCCCCAGCAGGGAAACCTTGCCGGTCCATGGGCTCGACGGACGGTGCCGCTCCCTACCCGGCCGGCGGCAGGATCCGGCGCAAAATCTTCGGTCCCGGACCTTCCCCAGCTTGCCCACGGTGCCCCCGGAGGTAAACGTTGACCCATGAGTTTGCGCCGCATCGCCGCCACCCTGGGACTCTCGCCCTCCGCCGTCTCGCTGGCCCTCCGCAACAGTCCCAAGATTCCTGCCACAACCCGGGAACGGGTCGCCCGCGAAGCGGAGCGCATCGGGTACCGCCCCAACGCCAAGCTCAAGGAACTGATGAGCCAGCTCCGCCACAGCGGCGACCGCACCCAGGAGGCCTGCCTCGGGGTGATCTCGTTCTATGATTCCCCGCGCCCATGGGAGCAGTCGCTCCACCTCACGCGAGTCTTCGATAGCATGCAGCGCCGCGCCAACGAGCTCGGCTACCGGCTCGAACCGATGTGGCTGAAGGCCCCCGGGATGACCCTCCCGCGCTTCCTAAAGATCCTGGATACACGCGGCATCCAGGGGATGCTCTGCTTCGGCAGCCCGGACCTGGACGAGACCTTCCCGCCCGAACTCGACCACTTCGCCATCGTCACGCAAGGGCTGAGCATCGCCACCCCCCTCCATCGCGTGACCAGCCACTTCTACAACGACCTCGCCCACGCACTCAACGCCACCCACGCCCGCGGCTACCGGCGGCCGGGGCTCGTGCTCGGCTATTACGAGGAGCAACGCAGCGCCTACGCCTACACCAGCGCCTACCTCGGCTGGTGCGATCACACCTTCGGCACCCCCGCCCCGGTCCCCGTGCTCCGGACCAACCGCGTCGAGGAGAAACCCCTCCTGGAATGGCTCCGGAAGCACCAACCCGACGTCGTGATCTTCGTCCACCTCTACAACGTGTTGGGCGAGCTCCAGCAGGTCCTCGACCGCAACGGTATCCGCGCCCCGGAGGACCTCGGCGTGGTCGCCGTCAGCCAGATCCTCGAAGGCACGCCGTTCACCGGCATGCAGCAGAACCAGCAGGTGATGGGCACTTGGGCGGTCGAGCTGCTGGTCTCCCGTCTCCACAACCAGGACTTCGGCCTCCCAATCTATCCGCGCATCGAGATGGTCGAGAGCCGCTGGATCGAGGGCCGCACCCTGCGGCCCGCGCCCAGTGCGAAGGCGTAAGCGCGCGGTGGGCGGGCCCCCGCGAAGAGGCCCCGCCGCCGCCCACCGTGGGGCCGGCTCCGCCTATGGCTCGATCCGCGCGTGCGGACCGACGACCGCACCGGTGAAGTGCATGCCGTCGCCGGCGGCCTTCGCCGTGATCGGCTTCAGATCGGCGCCCGCGACGAGCGGCTGCCACTCGCCGCCGCCCGTGCGATAGGCGAACGTGCCGGAAAGGTCGTCGGCCACGAGGCGCAGCTCAAGCGACTCCGCCGCCGGCAACGACTTGCTGACGAGCACCGCCGGCTTCCCGCCATCCGCCAGTTCGAGGAAGAGCACGAGGCCTTCGGCCGCGCGACGCACCGCGAAGTAATAGAAGTGCTGCTCGTTCTGCACGAGGGCGAGACCGGCGGACACATCGCCCGCCTGCGCCGGCACGAGCGAGAGCGAGGTGTCGAACTTCGCATGCTGGATGCGCCGGCCGAAGAAGGCGGGATTGCCGAGTCCGTCGAGCGTCTCGCCGCGCGGCGTGAGGCTGAGCGAGCCCTGCGGGTCGGTGAGGCTCCACCAGGTTTCCTTCGGGGTGCGCAACATCAGCCAGAGCGGGGCGAGCCGCGCGGCGCCGGAGTCGAACTCGTCGCGCCACGTGAAGTTGCCGCTGAGCGGCACCGGCGCCGGGCTGGCGACGGCGACCTTCGGCGCGGGCAGCGTGTACGGCACGCGTTCGCCCGGGGGCAGGATGAGCGGCCAGCCGTCGTCGGTCCACTTCATGGGCAGCAGGAACGTCTCGCGGCCGGTGGTCTGGTAACCGTCCTTGATCGGTCGGCACGCGAGGAACACGGCCCACCACTGGCCGTCCGGTCCTTCGATCAGGTTGGCATGGCCGGTGGCGGTCACGGCCTGGGGCACCGTGCCGTCGAGATCGCGCTGGGTGAGGATCGGATTCTTCTCCCACGGCACGAACGGCCCCGTGGGCGACTTGCTGCGCAGGATGACCTGCGAGTGATTGATGCTCGTGCCACCCTCGGCGCAACAGATGTAGTACCAGCCGTCCTTCTTGAAAAGGTGCGGGCCCTCGATCCACACGGGCTGCTTGCTCAGGTCGACGCCGCCGTTGACGACGATCGAGCGCGGACCGACGAGCTGTTTCTTCGCCACGTCGAACTCCTGGATCCAGATCGCGCGATGCCCCTGGTAGAGCGGCTTGTTCTCCGGCGGATTGCCGTTGTTGACCATCCAGGCGCGGCCGTCGTCGTCGAAGAACAGCGACGGATCGATGCCGTCGAAGGGCAGCCAGATCGGGTCGGACCACGGACCGGCGGGATCGGTGGCGGTGACGAGGAAGTTGCCGCCGCCGTCGACATGGGTGCAGACAACGTAGAAGACGCCGTCGTGGTACTTGATCGTCGGGGCAAAGAGGCTGCGGGTGATGCGCTTCCCGTTGAAATCCATCTGCGACGGCCGGTCGATCACGTTGCCGATCTGCGTCCAGTTCACGAGGTCGCGACTGTGGAAGACGGGGATGCCGGGGAAGTACGAGAAGGTGGAGTTGATCAGGTAGTAGTCCGCCCCCACCCGGCAGATGGCCGGATCGGGATAGAAGCCGGTAAGGATCGGGTTGCGGAAGTGTCCGGCCGGGAGCGGCGCGGCGAAGACATCGTCGCGCCCCGTGTATTCGAACCAGTCGAAGCGGACGGGGGCGGAGAACGCGGCCGTGGTGGTGGCGGCGGCGAGAAGCATGGCGGCAAGCGAAGGTTTCATCGTTGGGACAAGGCGCACGGAACTTCGTTGAGGGGGGGACCGTGCCACGGCAGTCGAAAACATCCCCAGCCGCAAGCCGCCAGCCCGGCGGCCCGCCGCGGCGCTGGGGGAAATGCACGTGACAGTCACGTGCACAGCGGAGTTGCCGCGGCCCGTTCAGAAAAAAAGGGTTCAGAAAAAAAGGGTCAGAAAAAAAGGGTCAGGCTTTGGTCAGAAAAAAAGGGTCAGGCTTTGGGCTTTGTGATTTCGCGCTGGTAGGCCGCCACCCGCCGACTCACGTCATGAAGGCCGCCCATGTTGAGGTGTTCGCCCAGCCAGCGGTTGGTCGCATTGCTCTCCCGCTTCAGCGCCGCCGCCAGCTCCACCTTCCACCCCGCCGACTTCTTGTCCGCGGCGATGTCCTCGGCCGTGCGGCCCGCCCGGCGCAACAGCTCCGCCAACCGCTTCTGCAACTCCTGCTCGCGCCACGCCGCCAGATCGGCGTCCCCCCGCTCCAGCGCGGCGGCCTGCCCGCGCTGCTCCTTGAGCAGCTCGGCCCGGAACCCCGCGGCTCCGATCGCCCAGCCCTTCGACATCCGCTCGAAACGCAGCGCCTTGCGCGCCGGCTCATCCTCCGCCAGCCACCCCAGATACGCCAAGTAACGCTTTCGGCCCGCCGCGGTGTCCTTCAACTCTCCCGCATGGGCCAGAAACGCCTCCGGCGCGTACCACCTCGGCCGCGTTGGCGTGTCGAGCAGCAGCCGCAAACTCGTCCACGGCCATTCGCCCAACTCCTCGACCGGGCACAGCCCCGCCCGCACCGGATTGAGGTGGATGTAGTGGCACACCGGCCCCAGCCCCTCGCCCGGATCCACCACCAAGCTCTTGTAGCGCCCCTGGAACAGGTGCCCGCTCTCCTTGCGCATCCGGTTGAACCGCACCGCGAAGGTCGCCTGCAGCCACTGCATCCCCTCCACCAAGTTCCCCGCCGGCGTCTCCAGCGCCAGATGGTAGTGGTTGGACATCAGGCACCAGGCGTGCAGCACCCACCCCGATTTCTCACACGCCTGTCCCAGACACTCCAGGAACGCCTCCTTCGCCCCCACCGTCCGGAAGAGGTCCGAGCGGTAGTTGCCCCGGTTGATCACGTGGTACAACGCCCCTTCTCCTTCGAAGCGCAACGGTCGGGCCATGCCGCAACCGCTGCCACCCAGCCCCCCAACCGTCAATCACAACCTCCAAAGCCTGACCCTTTTTGCCCGGCCCAATCCGTCCGCGATTCGTTCTCACGGTCGTTCGGCCACGCCGCAGAGAACGCAGGCGGGAGGATCGTCAGTCAGGGAGGCGTCGTCAGACAGTTTAGGACCGAGGCCGACCAAGTCTTCTATCGCGTCTACTCCGGCGACAAAACAGCGGGAAGCTGGCTTACAGCCGTGAAGCCGCGGAGCAGTGCGTGGGCTCAAGAGGCCTTGGCTCTGCCGCCTGGAAACAACGCCAACTTTATCCAAGAAGTTCTCGTTCCCAAAGGCACTTTGCTTGAGCGTTCCCGCGCAATACCTGTGCCCGAATGGGGGAGATTTAGAGGCGGTGCCGAGCAGTTTGAGTTGTTGGAACGTATCCCGACGACAAACTTTGGACCAGGAGCGCCCTTCAAATGATCACTGTTTCTCATTCTGGAAATACCGTCGAGATCGCCGGCAAAAGCATCGCCTTGGACTATCCCGTTAAGGAGGCATTTGCCGTCGGTGGACTCGTCGTCGTGCTGTTTGATCCTGACGCGAATTTGGGAAAGCAAGGGCAATTTAGAAACCTCGTGGCGCTCCGTGAGACCGGAGAGCTTGCTTGGATTGCTGAGTTTCCGACGAGCAAGGCGTCCGATGTTTATTATCGGATAACAAGTCGGCAGCCGCTGAAGGTCGCTTCGTTCAGTTCCTACGAGTGCGAGATTGCACCAGAGACAGGCCGAATCTTGTCTAAGAGCTTCTTCAAATAGCCGTTCAGGTTCTCGCGTTCGCAACGTCCTCAATGATCCAAGCGGCACACGTCGCGCCAGCGGCGAGCCGCTGTCACGCCGTCTGCTTCCTCCTTCCGCTCGCACGCTGGCTCGCTCCAGTCCGGTAAACCAGCAACCCCACCGGCGGCGGCCTGCGCGGTGCAGTGGCCCGCGCGGACGGCGCGGCTCCTGTAAGACCCGCCGCGTCGCCGTCGTTCCTTCGCTTCACTTCGTTGCGCTTCGTCACGTCGGCGCCCGCCGAGTCAGACCGGTGGGGACCCCGCTGCGCCGTAAGCGTCGCTCCGGGTGCCTCGTAGTTACGGGAGGTCTGACGTGATAGAGTGGGCGGATGGGAACTATGGTAACTACGGAGCTGGTGGAGGACGGAACGAAGCGGGATCGG
>JAGVUB010000039.1 GCA_019136515.1 Verrucomicrobiota bacterium | reverse complement strand
TACCCGGTGGCGAGTTCGACGCCTTCGAGGGCGAGGAGGGCCCGCTTCGTCGCGAGGCCGCCGGGGGCGGAGTAGCCGGTGAGCTTCCCGCCGGCACCGAGGATGCGGTGGCAGGGGATCAGCAGCGGCCAGGGATTGGCACCGACAGCGCCGCCGATGGCGCGCGCGGCGCCGGGCTTGGCGCCGAGCTGGCGGGCGAGTTCGCCGTAGGTGGCGGTGCGGCCGGGCTGGACCGCGAGGACGGCGCGGAGCACGCGGCTTTGGAATTCGGTGACGCGCGACCAGTCGTAGATGAGATCGGCGAAGTCCTGCAGATCGCCGGCGAGGTGGCGCTGGACGCGGGCGATGAGGGAGGCGGTGGACGGTGGGCAGTGGACTGTGGACGGATCGTTGCGCTCACGCGCAACGCTACGGACGACGGAGGACGGAGGGCGGAGGACGGGGGAACTCGGATCGTCGCGCTTACGCGCGACGCTACGGGAGGGAAAGTACGGGGCGGAGGGGAGGGCGAAACCGGTGAGGCCGGCGTCGGACCACGTGAGGGTGCACTCGCCGATGGGGGTGGGGAAGCGGGCGGAGGGCATGGCGGGGGAGGTTGCCGGTGGACAGTGGACGGTGGGCGGTGGACGGTGGGCGGTGGACGGATCGTTGCGCTCACGCGCAACGCTACGGGGCGCGACGTGCGCGGGGGCAGGGCGGTTACGGCGGTGGGAGCGAGAACCAGAAGGTGGTACCGTGGCCCAGTGCGCTGTCGAAGCCGATCGTGCCGCCGTGCGCCTCGACGGCCATCTTGCAGAACGTCAGCCCGAGCCCGGAGCCGCCCCGGCGGGCGCCGGCGGCGGTTTGCCCGAACTTCTCGAAGATGCGGTCGTGCTGATCCGGCGGGATGCCGGGACCGTCGTCCGTCACCGCGAGGCGGGGACGGCCGTCGGCGAGGTGGACGGCGACGGTGATGGTGCCGGCGGGAGGCGTGAACTTGATCGCGTTGGCGAGGAGGTTGACGACGACGCGGCGGAGCAGATCCCGGTCGGCCTCGGCGGGGACGGGGGCGGGCGCGTCGAGGCCGAGGGTGCGCGCCGCCGCCAGCGCCCGCAGCGTGCCGATCGACTCCCGGGCGAGTTCGGCGAGATCGGTCGGCTCGCGCTTGAGCTCCAGCTTGCCGGATTCGAGCCGGCTGACATCGAGCATCTGGGAGACCATCTCGACGACCTGCGCGGCCCCGCGCTTGGCGGTGGCGAGGAGCAGGGCGGACTCGGCGTCGCCTTGCGGGATGGCGTCGCCGAGCAGGTCCACCGAGACCTGCACCGCGAGCAATGGCGAGCGCATGTCGTGCGCGATCATGTGGGTGAGGGTGTCGCGCTGCTGCTCCAACTCCTGGAGACGGGCCAGGTTCGCCTCCAGCGCGAGCTCCTTGCGGCGCAGTTCGAGGTGGGTGCGCACGCGGGCGGCGACCTCCTCGAACTGGAAGGGTTTGCCGACGTAGTCGACGCCGCCGGCCTGGAAGGCGCGGACTTTGTCGGCGGTGTCGGTGAGCGCGCTGATGAAGAGCACGGGGATGTCGCGCCAGCGCGGGTCGGCCTTGAGGCGGCGGCAGACCTCGTAGCCGTCCATCTCGGGCATGTTGATGTCGAGCAGCACGAGGTCGGGCGCCTTCGCCTCGATCACACGCAGGGCCATCTCCCCGCTGGAGACGGGGCGGACCTTGTAGCCGTTGTCGCGAAGCATGGCGGTCAACAGGCGCAGGTTGGCGTCGGTATCGTCGACCACGAGGATCGTGGGGACAGCGGGAGGTGCCTCGGAGCTCATGACGATGGCGTGGAGCGGTCGTTGTCGGAGAGCAGGGCCGCGATCTGCCTCCAGTCGAAGCGTTCGGTGAGCGCGCGCAGTTCGGCGGCCAGTTGCGGCTCCTCGCCGGCGAGTTCGTCGAGCAGGGCGAACGCGGCGTCGAGATCGGCGGCGGCCGCGGCCTGGCGCAGCGGTGCGATGAAGCGGGGCGGGAGCACCGCCAGGCTGCGGGGACCGGCGGGCGGCGCGGCCACTTCATGTTCGAAGCGCACGGCGAGCAGGCGGCGGAGGCGTTCGAGGAGTTCGTCGTCGCGGAAGGGTTTGCCCAGGAAGTCGTCGACGCCCTCCATGGGGTCGTGCAGTTCCTGGATGACACTGGCGGAGAGACCGAGGATGCGGACGTCGCGGCCGCCTTCCAGCTCGCGGATACGGCGGGTGGCCTCGGCACCGTCCATGAAGGGCATGCGCAGATCCATGAGGATGGCGCGGGGGTGGTGCTGTTGGAAGCGCGCGACAGCCTCGAGGCCGTTCGCCGCCGTCTCGACATCGAAGCCGACCGAGCTCAGCAGGGAGCGGAGCAGGCGGCGGCTGTCCTCCTGGTCGTCGACGACGAGAATCGGGCAGGGCGGTTGGCCGGCGGCGAGGTGGAGCGCGCGGGGTGGCGCGGCGGGGCGCGGGCGGGCGGGTTCGTCGGGCGTGGCGCCGAGCCGGAGGGTGACGGCGAAGACGCTGCCGTGGCCCTCGACGCTGCGCACGGCGATGTCGCCCTCCATCATGCGGGCGAACTCGCGGCTGATGGCGAGGCCGAGACCGGTGCCGGTGCCGGCCTTGCGGCCGGTGGCGGTCTGCTCGAACTGCTGGAAGAGCAGGCCGAGCTCGGAGGGGGCGATGCCGGGGCCGGTGTCCTCGACCTCGGTCTGGACGAGCCAGTGTTCGCGGTCCTGGGGCAGGGCGCGCAGCCGCAGCGTAATGGTGCCGCGTTCGGTGAACTTCACGGCGTTGCCGAGCAGGTTGACGAGGATCTGGCGGATCTTGCCCTCGTCGGCGAGGACGGCGGTGGGCAGATCCGGGGCGAGGTCGACGGTGAAGGCGAGGTGTTTGGCTTCGATGCGGGCGGAGAACATGAACTGCACGTTCTCGACGAGCTGATGCAGGTTGCAGGGGGCGAGCTTGAGCGAGGCTCGCTGGGCCTCGATCTTGGAGAGCTCGAGCACGTCGTTGAGGAGGGCGAGGAGGTACTCGCCGTTGCGGTCGATGGTCTCGAGGTCGGTGCGTTGTTCGGCAGTGATGGCCGGGTCGCGGAGCAGGAGCTGGGTGAAGCCGAGGATGGCGTTCATCGGCGTGCGGATCTCGTGCGACATGTTGGCGAGGAACACGCTCTTGGCCTTGTTGGCGATCTCGGCCTGGGCCTTCGCGGCCTGCAACTCGGCCATCTGCTTGTGCTCGGTGATGTCGAGGCAGGTGCCCTGGTAGTAGAGCAGGCGTCCGGATGAGTCGGTGACGGCGCGGCCGCTGAGCAGGACCCAGAACAACTGGCCGTCCTTGCGGCGGGCCTGGTACTCGTAGTTGTGGATCCAGCCGGTCCGGTCCAAGGATTCGAGGATGCGGCGGCGGTCCGCAGGGTCGGCGTAGACCTGCGCGGCGAGGTCGGTGACGCTCGCGATCATCTCCTCGGGCGTGGCGTAGCCGTGCATGCGCGCCATGGCCGGGTTGACCGCGAGAAGGCGACCCTCGGGGATGGTGCGGAAGATGCCTTCGCGCGCGGTCTCGAAGATGCCGCGGTATTCGGCCTCGCTGGCGCGCAAGGCCTGCTCGGTGCGCTTGAGCTCGGTCACATCGATGATCACGCCCTCGAGGGCCAGGAGCTGGCCGGCGGAGTCGAAGATGCCCTGGCCTTGCTCGGCGACCCAGACTTCGCGGTCGGTGCGGGTGGCGACGCGGTAGTTGAGCCGATAGGGCTCGCGGGCGGCGAGGCAGCGCTGAACCTCCTGCCAGACGGAATCGCGTTGTTCCGGCGGGATGATCTCCTCGAGTAGCGCCTTGCGGGTGACGAGGTAGTCCTCCTCGGTGACGCCGAGCAGTTCGCGGCAGCCGGCGCTGATGAACTCGACCGTCCAGTGGGAGTCGTTGGCGCAACGGTAGGCGACGCCGGGCAGGTTGGCCACGAGGGTGGACCAGCGGCGCTCTTTCTCAAGCAGCGCGTTCTCCGCCTGAGTGCGGGAGGTGATGTCCTGGAGGGTGCCGTCGAGGAACTCAACCTTGCCGGCTGCGACACCCCGGGGACTGATACTCGACTCAAGATAGCGGAGACGGCGGGTGGCGGGGTTGGTGCGGTAGACCACGGTGTCGGGCCGGCCGGATTCGATGACAGTGCGGAAGGACTTCTCGATGGCCGCGCGGTCATCGGGATGCGCGAGCTGGGCGAACTGCGAGAACGGCGGCGGAACGGCGGCCGGCTCCAGATCGAAGAGGCGGAACATCTGCTTCGACCAGTAGCCGGACCCGGTTGCCAGCTCGAGATCCCAGCTGCCGATCCGGGCGTGCTCCTGGGCTGCTTCGAGGCGGGCTTCGCTTTGGCGCAGCGACAGCTCCGCCTTCTTGCGCACCGTGATGTCGCGGCAGTTGAGCACGATGCCGTTGATGGCGGGGTCGTGCAGCCAATTGGTGCCCACCGCCTCGAAATCCACCCACGCACCGTTCTTGTGCCGCATCCGGTATTCGATCCGCAGGGTGATCCCCGGGGTGGAACGGGAGCGCTCCAAGTTGGCGGTGGCGGCGACCCGATCATCGGGATGGATGTCGTCGAGGCCGTTGCGGCCGAGTCGCTCCGCCGGCGTGAAGCCGAGCACGGCCTCGATCGGACCGTGGACCGAGCGGTAGACTCCGGTGCCGTCGATCACGAGGAAGAGGTCGTTGGAGTTGCTCAGCAGCCATTGGAGCCGTTTCTCGCTGTCGCGCAGCGCCTGCTCGGCGCGCTGCTGCTCGGTGACGTCCCGCGCGAAACCGAACAGGCGGACAACCGGCCCCTGATCGGCACCGAAGATCGGTACCAGTTTCGTGGAGAAGAGGCGGAGGCCCAGCGGCGTCATCAGTCGTTGCTCGATCTCGATCATGCTCCGTGCCGCCACGCACTCCCGGTATTGCCCGACCAAGGTGGCCGCCTCCTCGGGCGGGAAGAGGTCGGCCGGAGTCCTGGTGCCGGCGCGGAAGGCCTCCACCGGCAGCCCCAGGTGTTCGACGGCCCGGTTGATATCCTCGTAGATGAAGCGTCCATCGGGTTCGACCCGCACGGTGAAGATGACATCGCTGGTGTGATCGAGTGTCTCGCGCAGCCGGGCCTCGCTGCGCCGGACCCGCGTCTCGGCCTGTTTGGTGGCGGTGATGTCCATGATCATCACCGCGCGGGCGCTGTCGGGGTCGGCGGGATCGATCAAGGCGGACTTGAGCAGGACATCGACCAGTGTGCCGTCCTTGCGGCGGTGCACGGTCTCGATCCGCGTCGGAGCGGTGAGGTCGGCGCTCTGGTAGAGCGCGCGTCCGACCTCCTCATACGACGCGTCGTCGGGGTAGAGCAGCCGGGTGCTGTGCCCGATCAGTTCGTCGGCGGTGTAGCCGAAGAGTTCGGTGTGGCGCTCGTTGATGCGGCGGATGATCCGGTGGTGGACCACGGCGATGCCCACCGGGGCGGACTGGAAGAGGCTGCGCATCTCCAGTTCGCTCTGTCGAAGGGAAGCCTGCGCGGCGTGTTCGGTGCGCAAGTGCGCCAGCTCGGACTCGGCGCGGAGTTGCTGCTCGCGCGCGAGCGTGGCCGAAGTCTCGGTCACCTGCTCGTGGTGGAGCGTGAGGCGACGGATGAGAAAGCCGACGAGGATGACGATGATGCTGCAGCTGAGGGTGAAGCCGAGGGCGTTCTCATACCAGTAGTTGGCGGTGGGGGCGCCTTCGGCGGCTTGGCCTGATCCCAGGGGCAGCCAACCGGCATGCCAGCCAAGGTAGGCGAGCGCGTACCAACTCAGGCCTGCGGCGTAGGAGAGCAGCAGGGCCCGCAGGCCGAAGAGGAGACCGGCGAAGAGCGTGGCGAGGGTGAGGAACAGTGCGGAGTTGGGCGAGACGCCCCGATAGGCGAAGACCCCGAGCACCACCAGGTGGCCGAAGGTCACGAGCACGGTGCCGCGGAAGGCGAGCGGGCCGCGGCGCCAGAGCGCGGCGGCGATGGTGGCGAGCAACTGCAGCCCGTGCAGCCAGCAGATCGGCATCGACCAGAAGGCGGCCTGGTGATGGCGGAAACCGATGCCCAGAACGACGAAGCTTCCAATGATGGAAAGCCAGAGGCAGAGGCCGAGGACCGGATTGCGGACTTCCGCGGGAAGGGGGCGGCCGAGCCAGAAATGGGCGGATTTGAGGGCGGCGGGCATCGCGTGCAGTGCGCAGGTGAGGGAGAGGGGCAGCGGCACGTTAGCGAGTCCTCCTGAGAATGCACCTACGATTCAGCGAGCACGGGGGGGCGGAAGGGGCACATCTCCGTTTGGGGACAGGCGTCGGGGCATAAAGCCCCTCCCACAGTCATGACAGGAGTGGGCCGCGTAAAAGGCAGGCCTCGCGAGGTCGGCGAGAACTGTGGGAGGGGCTTTACGCCCCGATATTGGACGCGCCGCTGCCGCTTCAGCGGTGCTGCGCCGCTACGAAGTCGGCGAAGTGTTGATCATGCGGCCCTGCCGCCGGGGGCACCACGGCATGCTTGGCGTGCGCCGGAGCGAACTTGGGCACGTCGTCGCGGGCCGGCGACGTGAAGCGCGAAGCTGCGGATGAAGGCGCGGCAGATTGCTCTCTTGATGCGGTTCTCCCCGCGAGGGCGAGCAACTGGCCGACATTCTCCTGCAGGGAGATGGCCTGGGCGTTGAGTTCTTCGGCGGCGCTGGCGCTCTCCTCGGCATTGGCGGCATTGCGCTGCGTGACCTGATCCATCTGGGCGACGGCCTGCGTCACCTGACCGATGCCCTGGTTTTGCTCGCGGGACGCGGTGGCCACCTCGGCGACTGCGACGGTCACTTGTTGGGCGATTTCGCCGTTCTTCGCCAGTAACTGCGAGACTTGGCCGTAGAGGGAGAGGGTGTCGCCGGTCTTGGCCGCCGAGCGTTCGATCAACTCCTGGGTTTCGCGGGCCGCCTGGGCGCTGCGTTGGGCGAGGTTGCGCACTTCTTCGGCCACGACGGCGAACCCGGCGCCGGCCTCGCCGGCGCGGGCGGCCTCGACGGCGGCGTTGAGGGCGAGGATGTTGGTCTGGAAGGCGATCTCGTCGATGGTCTTGATGATCTTGGCCGTCTCCTTGCTGGCCTGGCTGGCCTCGGTGACGGTCTTCTGCATCGCGGTCATGCGCTCGTTGACGAGTTGGAAGTTCGTCTGGGCCTCCTGAGTCATCATCTCGTGGATATGGCTGGCGCTCTCGGCGTTGCGCTTGGCCATGCTGGAGATCTCCTCGAGCGAGGCGCTGGTTTCCTCGAGCGAGGCGGCCTGCTCGGTGGAGCCTTCGGCCAGCGATTGGCTGGCGGCGGAGACCTGACCGGCGGCGGCGGTGGTCTGGAGCGAGCCGGCCTGGAGGGAGTCGGCGACGGCGGCGAGGACCTTGCTGATGGCGCGCAGGTTCAACAGCGAGAGCGCTACGCCGGCCACGAGGGCCACGATGGCCGCGATCAGGATACCGCGGTTGGCCGTCTTCACGTCGTTGAGGATCTGGTGACCGAGGGCGTCGCCGCGGTCGGCGTTGAACTTGAGCAAGGCATCGCCCGCCTTGGAATAGGCGTTGTAGGCGGGGATGCCGGCCGAATCGAGGAGATCGGAGGCGGCTTGGCGGTCGGTCTCGACGAGCTCGATGATGCGCTTGCGGGTTTCGCCATTGGCTTTCCGCGCGGCGGCGAGCTCGGCAAAGAGCTGTCGGTTTTCCGGCAGAACGATGGTCGACTCGTATTTCTGGTAGTCCTCGTTGTTGGCGGCACTCAGGGCTTCGAGTTCCCCCTTCAGCCGCTGCCGGTTCTCGGCGGTCTTGGCGCGTAGGATGCGGGTGACGCGCAATTGGCTCTCGGCCAGCCGAAGATTGGTTCGGCCCATCAGGGTGACGCCGGGCAGCACATCGTCGGCGATCTTGGACGAGGTGTCGCCGAGGTGACCGAGTTGGAGGATGGCGAAGAGGCCGACTCCGGCGAGGGCGGTGCCGAGCAGTGCGACGATGATCGCGATGCGTTTTCCAATCGTGAGGGTCTTCATGTGTGTTGTGAAAGTGATGAGAGGGGCGGTTTAGGCGGCGAACGCGGCCGTGACATCGAGTTGCTCGCCGGTGAGCACGCGGTCGATGTCGAGCAGGGCCTTCACCGCGCCGCGCACGCGGGCGAGCCCGCGGAGGAACGAGATATCGACGGCGCAGCCGAATTCGGGCGGAGGCTCGATGTCGCCGGCGGCGATGGTCAGCACCTCCTCGACGGCGTCGACGACCAAGCCCATCGGGACCACGCCGCGGGCGGCGGTGCGGATCTGGACGACGACGATACAGGATCGTTCGCCATCCGTATCGGCAGGCAGGCCGAAACGGCGCCGCAGGTCGACGACGGGTACGATGCGGCCGCGCAGGTTGATGACGCCGCGCAGGTGGTCCGGCAGCTGCGGAACCGGGGTGATGGCGGTGATCCGGATGATCTCCTGCACGGCGAGGACCCCGATGCCGTAGGCTTCGGCACCGAGGCGGAAGGTGAGATAACGGCCGGAGAGATCCGACGCGGTGGAGGCGGCAGGTTCGTGCGAAGACATGGGGCGGTGGTGCTGGATGCACTGCTTCATCGGAGGTTCTCGTTCCTGCGCTAATCCGCAGATCCCCAATCGGTGTCGGATTTTGCGCAGGCTGATGTCGGGTGAATGCCGAACGCTAGAGTGTCCAATGGGGTGATTAGGTGGGGGCGGACACAGTGGGTGCTCCCACGTGGCACGGGCCTCCGGCCCGTGAACGCTTGGTCCGTCCACGCGCCGCTAAACACGGACCGGCCCCACGGGCTGGGCATGCCGACCGGTGAGAATGGGCGCGGCGCGCCAAGTGGGACCGGTCTTCGACCGGTCGCAACGGGTGTGGTACGGAGGGGACGGCGCGAGTCTTGGGTGTCCGGTCGGAGACCGGACCTACGGGCTGGGCATGCCGACCGGTGAGAATGGGCGCGGCGCGCCAAGTGGGACCGGTCTTCGACCGGTCGCAACGGGCGTGGTACGGAGGGGACGGCGCGAGTCTTGGGGCCAAGTGGGACCGGTCTTCGACCGGTCGCAACGGGCGTGGTACGGAGGGGACGGCGCGAGTCTTGGGTGTCCGGTCGGAGACCGGACCCACGGGCTGGGCATGCCGACCGGTGAGAATGGGCGCGGCGCGCCGAGTAGACACGGACCGGAGGTCCGTGCCACTCGATCGCCCCCACTTCCAACCGCCCCGTGTCGACGGGGCCCGTCAGATCTGCACGAGGCCGAGGCGCACGGCGCAGCGAATCAACTCCGCCCGGTTGGTGCAGCCGAGCTTTTTGCTGAGTCGGGCGCGGTAGGTGTCGACCGTCTTCACGCTCACGCCTATCTCCGCGGCGATTTCCTTGTAGCTGAAGCCATCCGCCAGCCCCTTGAGGACCGAGCGTTCCCGCTCGGAGAGTTCGGGACAGGTCGGCAGGGCGAGCGAGGGCGCGACGGCGGAGGTGCGGAGAGCGGTGACCAGGGCCGTGGCGGCCTCCGGCGAGAGAAACACCTTCCCGGAGGCGACGGTGCGGACAGCGTGGACGAGGTCGTCGGATGCCTCGTTTTTGAAGACCAGACCGTCGACTCCCGCGAGGAGCGCGGCGTGGGCGATGCTGGTCGGAGCGCTGCCGGTGAGCGCCAGCACCTGGGTCTTGGGCCAGCGCGCCTTGATCGTCGCGGTGGCAGCCAGCCCGTCTTCGCCCGGCAGATCGATGTCCATCACGACCAGATCCGGCGCGCGCTCGGCGATGAGCGCGTAGGCGGAGGCGGCTTCGGCGGCCTCGCCGACGACCTCCATGCCTTCCTCGCGCTCGAGGCGCAGGCGCAGGCCGGTACGGACGAGTTCGTGGTCGTCGACGACTACGATGCGAGTGCTCATGGCGGGGCTGGGAATGCAACCCAAGCGCCCGGCGGCTGCGAGGATAATATGGAGGCAGTAGTGGATGGGCTGTGCCGGGTCCACGGGGGGCGCTGCGCTCACGCGCAACGCCACGGGGGAGGCTCCTATGGTGCGGGGATGAAGTCGGGCACGGTGCCGGTGTCGGCACTCTGGTAGGCGAGCTGGATGAGCTGGAGAGTGTGGCGGGCGTCGCAGAGATCGGAGGCGGGCGGCGTGCCCTCGAGGATGAGTGCGGAGAAGGCGCGGGCCTGATTGACGAACGAGTTGCTGTAGTCCGTGTCCGCGTCGCGGCGCTCGCCGTTGACGTAGAGGGCATCGGTGACTTCGAGCGAGCCCCCCGTGCCCACAAGACGGATGCCGTCGACGGCGCCGCCGCGGTTGTTGGTCCAGGTCTGGAGGATGGATCCGATGGAGCCGTCGGCGTAGCGGAGCTGCACGTGGCCGACGTCCTCGCCTTCCATGCCGGTGAGGACGAGGCGGCTCTTGTAGGCGTGGAGCGAGGCGGGGCAGCCGCGCAGGAAGAGCGACTGGTAGACTTGGTGATGGCCGCTGTCCATGAGCGCGCCGCCTCCGCCGAGGGCGAGCTTGGCGCGCCAACCCTGCGCGTGCTCGGGCGAGATGGTGTGATTGCTGGCGAACGAGCTGTAGACGATGCGGCCGAGCGCGCCGCTGGCGACGACCTGATGCGCGGCCTGCACGGCGCCGCGGTAGACGAAGTTGTGTGCGGGCATCACGGGCACGCGGGTGCGGGCGATGCTGGCGCGGATGGTGTCGTAGTCGGCGAGGCTGAGCACGACCGGCTTCTCGACGAGGACGGGCTTGCGGGCCTCCTGGGCGCGGAGGATCTGGGCGAGGTGCTCGGTGTTGCGGCTGCCGAGGACGAGGGCGTCGATCTCGGGATCGGCGACCATCTGCTCGTAGGTGGCGAACGCGCGCAGGCCGAACTCGGCGGCGACGCGGTCGCGGCGCGCGGGATCGGAGATCGCGCAGATGCCGGTGATGGCGGCGTGCGGGCTGGCGGCGAAGCCGCGGAGGTGGAAGGGGGCGATGAAACCGGTGCCGACGAGGCCGAGGCGAAGTTTCTTCATGGAAGGAAGTAACAAGTAACAGGTGGCAAGTGACGGGTGGAGGGACGGCGGAGAACGGACGAGGGAACCATTCTGCCGTACGGCAGAACACACTAGTGGGCACTAATTCGGAGTAGAGAATGTGGAAAACTGGAAACAGGCAGGAACAGGTAGGAGGACGACGGAGAAGGAGGAATCTGGAACTCAGCGTAGACGCGCGCCGGGGAGCGGCCTTGCGGGAAAGCAACACTGTGACGCGATCCATCCGAAAATTGGCCACGGATCACACGGATGGGCACGGATGACCAGAGAACGATCCGTGGACATCCGTGAAATCCGTGGTTTCTGGTTCATGTTGCTTGAGAGGGAATCAGGAATCGGAGGTCCCAAAAGGAGCAGGGGCTTCCAGCCCGTGATGTCTGATAGGTGCGAGCAGTTCGGCATCGGATCGGCGTTCATCTGCGCCCATCTGCGATTCCACCACTTCCGATTCCTGAGTTCCTGATTTCCAGAGCGTCTTTTCAGATTTTTCTACCACCATCCGAGTGGCGGCGACGCGGCTCAGGCGCGGGTCCAGTCGATGACGGCGGTGAGAACGTCGTCCTTGTGTTGCTGGAGCGCGGTGTAGATCGCCGGGGCGTCCTGCGGAGCGACGGTTTGCGCGAGGAACGGGGCGAGCTGGAGGCGTTGCTGGGCCATGAGGCGGAGGATGACCTCGAGGTTGCCCTCCATCGAGTAGGGCTGGCGGCCGGAGCCGTCCTTGCCGACGGGCAGGCGCCACTCGTGCGCGCCCTTCACGGTGACGCAGCCGTTGCCCCAGAGGTGGGAGCCGTTGAGAAACGGGGTGATGTCGGTCTCGCAGGCGCCGCGCGGGGAACCGAGGAGGATGAGCTCGCCGAGCGAGCCGGCGAAAGCGATCGCGGCGGCGGCGACGGCAGGCACGCCGGTGGCGTCGACCACGGTGCGGGCCAGCGCGCCGCCGGTGAGGGCGCGGAGTTTTCCCCGGAAGTCGGGGCCGGCGGGCAGAACATGGCGGATACCGCAGGCGTGGGCGAGGGCGCATCGTCCGGGGCTGACATCGGTGGCGACGACCTCGCAGCCGGCGAGCGAGAAGAGCTGGGCGGCGAGGTTGCCCACGGCACCGAGACCCTGGACGACGACCCAGTCGCCGAGTTGCGACTGCGCGATGCGCACGGCGGTGAACGCGACCTGCGCGAGGCGGGCGCAGGCGGCCTCGGCGGCGGAGACCTCGGCCGGCACGGGCACGATCATGTTGGAGGAGAAATCCTGCGCGGTGTGGCGGCCGTGGGTGAAGACGCGGTCGCCGACCTTCACGTTCGCCACGGCGGAGCCGGCGGCGCGCACGCGGCCGACGGAGCCGTAACCGGGAACATAGGGCAGTGGTGCCCAAGACTCGGTGCCGCGGAGGATGGCGAGCTCGGTGCCGGGGCTGACGACGGAGGCCTCGGTGTCGATCAGAACCTGGTCTGGACGGAGCTGCGCGGGATCGAGGTCGGTGGTGCCGAGTTCGACTTGGCCTGGGGCGGTGAAGACGATGGCGGGTGTTTTCATCGGGGGAGTGAGAAGCGGGTAGTGAAGCGCGGGGGGAAACGCGGAGCGATTCCAGCGCGGGCGACGGCGGTGTCGCGAGGGGATTCCGGATCGGGAGGGGCGCGAATGCGTTAATCGGGAGAGATCGGGCAAGGGGCGGCAGAGCGGTTCTGCGGAAGCCGAACCGGCCAACCGCTAATGCACGCATATGGGCGCTAATGTCGGAACGCTCCTGCTGCGGAAACGGCGGTCGCAAGATCTGCCCCATCATTCGGAATGCGATGAGCGAGACGGAGCCGAAGGGCTAAGTCGCGGCGCGCTCTGTCTACGGGGAGAGGCACGGAGCCGGCCTCGACGCGGCCGGCTACAACTGAGCGTAGGTCCAGGCGAGGAGGCGGCTGCGTTTCTGGCCCTGGAGCATGTCGATGACGCGAACCTCAGTGGGGTGCACGGCGGCGAGGGCGCGGCGGAGAGGCGGGAGCGAATCGCGGCTGGAGACGAGCGTGGTGAACCAGCGGATCTGCGCGCGGAAGTCGGCGCTCTCGGCGATCAGGCGCGAGACGAAACCGACTTCGCCGCCGGGGCACCAGAGCTCGGCGGGGCGTCCGCCGAAGTTGAGCGGCGGGCGCTGGCCGGCGCGGGCGGTGCCGAGGTTGCGCGTCTTGCGGGCGGATCCGGCCGCAGCCTCGGCGGCGGAGGCGTGGAAGGGCGGGTTGCAGAGCGTGAGATCGAAGCGGTCGCCGGGGCGGAGGATGCCGCGCAGGATCGAGGTGGGTGAACTCTGGCGACGGAGCTCGACGAAGCCGGTGAGCGAGGGGTTGGTGGCGACGAGGCGCTCGGCGTTGCTCAGGGCGACGGGGTCGATGTCGGTGGCGACGAAGCGCCAGCCGTACTCGGCGCGGCCGAGGATGGGGTAGACGAGGTTGGCGCCGGTGCCGAGGTCGAGGACGGAGACGGACGGGCCGCGCGGGATCGCGCCGGCCTTGTTGCCCGAGGCGAGGAGATCGGCGGCGTGGTGGATGTAGTCGGCGCGGCCGGGGATGGGCGGGCAGAGGTAGCCGGGCGGGAGAAACCAGTCGGCGAGGCCGTAGTAGGCGAGGAGCAGGGCGCGGTTGAGCGCGAGGACGGCGGCGGGATCGGCGTAGTCGATGGTGGCGTCGCCGTGCGGGCTGGGGCGGAGGAATCGGACGAGTTCCGACGCGCGGGCGCAGAGCGCGGCGAAATCGTATCGGCCGCGATGTTGGTTGCGCGGGTGCAGAGCGGGCGGGGTGGAGTGGTTGGGCGCGGTGGCCATCGGAGGAGCAGAGGGATAGCTCGGATGGGGTTGAGAGGTCGAATGGGAAGAACGCCGAACGCCGAATCGAGTGCGCGGAGTGCGCGGGGCGGGACCGAGCTTGCGTGGGGCGGTGATCCGTGTAGGCGATACGGGATGAGCCACTCGTTCCTGGCGGTGTTTCTCACCACGATGTTTGTCGCCACGATCACGCCGGGGCCGAGCATGCTGCTGGCGCTCAACCACGGGATCAGCTTCGGCTGGCGGCGCTCGCTGGCGACGGCGTGGGGCAATGTGGCGGCGACGTTGTTGCAGTGCCTGGTGTCGTTTCTCGGGCTCGGGTTCATCCTCGCGCAGGCGGCGTGGGTGTTCACGGCGATCCGCTGGGCGGGGGCGGCATACCTCGTCTACCTCGGGTGCCGGCTGCTCTTCGGGCCGGTGGACCTGGTGACGGTGGATGGAGCCACGCAAGGTGGCGCGCCGCGGCGCAGCCTGTTTCGCGAGGCGTTCATCGTGACGGCGAGCAACCCGAAGGCGGTGTTCTTCTTCTCGTCGCTGTTTCCGCAGTTCTTTGCCGACGGGCAGCTTTCGCTCGGCAAGGCGGCGGTGCTGTGCGGCTCCACGCTGGCGACGACCTTCGGCTGCATGATGCTCTACGCGAGCGCGGGGGAACGCATCCAGGGGCTGTTCCGGAGGGCGCGGTTCCGGGCGGTGTTCCAGCGCGGTGTGGGGGCGACGCTGGTGGGGTTCGGCGCGGGGCTGGCGCTGGAGCGGAGATAGGTGGCGCGGAGAGAGGGGGAATCGGTCGGATGGGGCCTATCGGTACTTGCGTGATAGGCTGACGCATGCGGTAGCGAAGTTCGCCAGAACTTCAACCGTACTCCTCCAGACGAAAGCCTTCGAGGTTTTCGCTACGCCGCGGTACTGCACAGGTCAGGCGATCGGGCGGGCCTCAATATGGGGCGAAGGGGGAGAGTCGGCTGGACGGGGCTACGGCTTGGTCGGGGCGAGGTGGCCGGAGGCGACGGCGCTGCCGATGATCTTCTCGGCCTCGGCCCAGAGCGCGGCGCAACCCTCGGCGGCGTAGCCGTTGCGGGCGCGAACGCGATCGGCGGTGACGCCGTTCATGCGCCACGCCGCGCCTTCGGTGGCGTTGTTGAGGAAGATCGGAAGCACGCGGTCCATGGCGTGGGCGTACTTCGCCTCGGCGGTGGTGCGCGCCTCGAACTCGTCCCAGAGGGCGCGGTATTCGGCGGCCTGGTCGGCGGGCAGCAGCGGGAAGAGGCGGTCGGCGGCGCGGGCCTCGCGCTCGTGCTGGGTGGCGGCGCCGGCGGTGTCGTAGGCGAAGGTGTCGCCGGCGTCGATTTCGACGAGGTCGTGGATGAGGAGCATCTTCACGACGCGCAGGAGATCGATGGGGGTGTTGGCGTGTTCGGCGAGCAGCACGGCCATCATGGTGACGTGCCAAGCGTGCTCGGCATCGGTCTCCTGGCGACGGCCGCGGATGGTGTAGTTCTGGCGGCGGATTTCCTTGAGCTGGTCGATCTCGAGGAGGAAGGCGAGTTGCTGGGCGAGGCGGTCCATGGCGTGTGGAAGACGGAAGAGGAGCGAAATGGGGAAAGCTGGAAAACTGGAAACGGAGGGCGGAAGCGGAGAAATCCGGAGAATTCGGAACTCAGGAAATCAGGAACGGAAGGGGAGACTTGGAACGGCGTAGAATCTGGAACTCAGCGTGGACGCGTGCCACGGCACGACCTTGTGGGGAAGCAACACTGCTGAGCGATCCCTTCGGAGGTTGACCACGGATCACACGGATCGGCACGGATGGTCGCTGGATGATCCGTGTTCATCCGTGAAATCCGTGGTTACAGGTTCATGTTGCTTGAGAGGGAGTCAGGAACGGAGATGCGACGCAGAGACCAAAGAGCGGCCACGGATTGGAGGCCGAACGGCCGGATGAAGGGAAAGCAAAAGGCCCGGGCGGGGGCCCGGGCCGAGGGGGCGCAGAAGCGCGATCGAGGACGCGGCTCAGCGGTCGTTGTACCCTTTCGGGTGCGACTGGTGCCACTTCCAGGCGGACGCGACGATGGGCTCGATGGTCTTGAACTCGGGTTCCCAGTTGAGCTCGGCGCGGGCTTTGGTGGCGTCGGCGTAAAGGGCGGGCGGGTCGCCGGCGCGGCGAGGGGACTCGTGCACGGGGACCTTCAGGCCGGTGAGCTTCTCGACGGCGCGGATGACTTCGCGCACGGAGGTGGGCGTGCCCGTGCCGAGATTGAAGAAGAAGCTGGAACCGGGTGTGGCGAGCTTGGGGAAGACGGCGATGTGGGCGCGGGCGAGGTCGTCGACGTGGACGTAGTCGCGCAAGCAGGTGCCGTCGGGGGTGGGGTAGTCGGTGCCGAAGAGCTGGAGAGCAGGGCCGCGGCCGGTGGCGGCGTCGATGGCGAGGGGGATGAGGTGGGTCTCGGGTTTGTGGTCCTCGCCGATGGAGCCATCGGCGGCGGCGCCGGCGGCGTTGAAGTAGCGGAAGGCGGCGAAGGAGAGGCCGTGGGCGCGGGCGAGGTTCTTGAGGGCGTTCTCGATGTCGAGCTTGGTCTGGCCGTAGGGGTTGATCGGGGCCTGCGGGGTGGCCTCGGTCATGGGCAGGGAGGGCGGCACGCCGTAGGTGGCACAGGTGGAGGAGAAGACGAACTTCTTCACGCCGGCCTTCAGCATCGCGCGCAGAAGCTGGAGGGTGGCGACGGTGTTGTTGAAGTAGTATTTGAGCGGGTCGGTGACGGATTCGCCGACGTAGGCGAAGGCGGCGAAGTGCATGACCAGCTCGATCTTCTCGGCGGCGAGAATGCGGGCGAGGGCGGCTTCGTCGCCGAGGTCGCACGAGTGGAAGGAGATCTCCGGGGCCACGGCGGCGCGATGGCCGTAGACCAGGCTGTCGAGCACGACCGGGCGATGCCCGGCGGCCGCGAGTTGCCGTACGCAATGACTGCCGATGTAACCGGCTCCGCCGACGACGAGGACGTTCATGGTGTTGGAGCGGGAAACTTTTATTGCCTCGCAGGCCGGAGGCTAGGCAATCTTTCGGCTTTTTCCGGCGCGGCCCCAGCGCTATCGCCTTTCTTCCGCATCATGAACCTCAGCCGCATCGTCATCACCGGCGTGGGCCTCACGGCCCCGAATGGCAACAACCTCGCAGAGTTCCGCCACGCCCTGCTCACAGGCAAGTCGGGCGTGGAGCTCTTCGAGACTCGCCACATGGGCAAGGTGCTGGCGGGCGTGTGCAAGTTCGAGACCACGCGCTACCAGACCCGCAAGGAGCTGCGCGTCGGCACGCGCGCCGGCAGCGTGAGCATCTACAGCGCGCACGAGGCGGTGAACGACTCCGCCATCGCCTGGGACAAGGTCGACAAGAGCCGCGTGGGCATCTACCTCGGCATCACCGAGCACGGCAACGTGGAGACGGAGAACGAGATCGCCAGCCTCGCCACGTTCAACAACGACACCAAGTTCTGGTCGCACTACCACAACCCCCGCACGGTGGCCAACAACCCCGCCGGCGAGGCGTCGCTCAATCTCGGGATCACCGGCCCCGCCTACACACTCGGCGCGGCCTGCGCGGCGGGCAACCTTGGCATCATCCATGCCGCGCAGATGCTGCGGCTGGGCGAGGTCGACTTCGCGTTGGCCGGCGGCATCAGCGAGAGCATCCGGTCGTTCGGCATCTTCGCCGCGTTCAAGAGCCAGGGCGCGCTCGCCCACCACGTCGACCCCACGAAGGCCAGCCGGCCGTTCGACAAGTCGCGCAACGGCATCGTCGTCTCCGAGGGCGGCTGCATCTTCGCGATGGAGCGGCTCGAGGACGCGGTCGCCCGCGGCGCGAAGATCTACGGCGAGATCGCCGGCTACGCCGTCAACTCCGACGCCACCGACTACGTGCTGCCCAACCCCGTGCGCCAGGCCGAGTGCATCCGCCTCGCGATCAAGAACTCGGGGCTCGCGCCCGAGCAGATCGACATCCTCAACACGCACGCCACCTCCACGCCGCTGGGCGACGTGCAGGAGTGCCAGGCCGTGGCCTCGGCCTTCGAGGGACACCAGCTCCCGCACATCAACAACACCAAGGGTTTCATCGGCCACGCGATGGGCGCGGCCGGCAGCCTCGAGCTGGCGGGCAACCTGCCGTCGTTCGACGACCTCGTGGTGCACCCGACCATCAACGTCGACGACCTCGACCCGCAGTGCGCGCTGCCGACGCTCGTGCTCAACCAGCCCAAGAAGGTTAAACGGGTTGACGCCATTCTGAACAATTCCTTCGGTATGCTCGGAATCAACTCCGCGCTGATCGTGAAGCGCTATTCCGCCTGAATCTCATGACGAACGACGATATCAAGAAGCTGGTCACCGACATCATTGCCGACATCGCCCCGGACGAGGACCTCAGCGCCCTCAAGCCCGATGTGCGGCTGCGCGAACAGCTCCAGCTCGATTCGATGGACTTCCTCGACATTGTGATGGAGCTGCGCAAACGCCACGGCATCGAGGTGCCCGAGGCCGACTACATGCAGCTCGCCACGCTCGACAGCTGCGCGAAGTACCTCGGCCCGAAGTTCGCCGCCAAGGGCCTCTGAGCCCGGCGATCCGTCGACCAGCTTCAGTAAACGACAAGGCCCGGCCGCGACGCCGGGCCTTGTCGTTTACTCCGTCGACGCTGCGCCGGGCTGGCGGCGCGATCAGCAAAGACCTGCAAGCGAGCTTGCCCGGCCCGCCGGGTTGGCCCTGTATCGGGCCCGCGCGGCCATTGCACCCATGTCGATCAAGCTAGCCATCGTGGAGGATCAGGAACTGTTCCGGCGGCTGCTCGCCGGGCTTTGCGCAACGCAGTTCGGCTTCAAGGTGGTGTGCGAGGCCGGTTCGATGGCGGAGGCGCTCGAGCGGGTGCCCGCAGCGAATCCGGAGGTGCTCCTGCTCGATCTGCACCTGCCCGACGGCGACGGTCTCGATGTGGCGAAGCGGCTCTACGAGATGCTGCCGGACCTGAAGGTGGTGGCGCTGACGTCGTTGCACGACGAGGTGACGATCCACCGCATCCGCGCGATGGGGGTGCAGGGCTTCGTCGACAAGAATGTGCAGAGGCCGGAAGTGCTGCGTAGTGCGATCGAGGCGGTGGCTTCCGGGCGGGTGTACTTCGCCGAAGTGGTTCAGCAGGTACAGCAGGCGATGCGCAACGACCCGCAATCCTTCACCAAGATTCTCAGCGATCGTGAGCAGGAGCTGTTGCAGTTGCTCGGCCGCGGCCTGTCCAACGAGGAGGCTGCGGCGCAGATGGGGTTGACCGCCTGGACGGTGCATTCGCACCGGCGCAACATCATGAAAAAGCTCGGCGCCACCACCCAGGCGGAGCTGATGCGGTACGCGCTGCGCAAGGGCTTCGTGCGGCAGGACGGATCGCAGTTCTGAGGCGCCGAGCGGATGTGGCGGCGCGGAAGGTCCGCTGGCCGTGCGGTCCCAGCGGTGCGCGTATCCGGGGTCGGCTGGCGACTGTCGGGCCTATCCGCGGAGGAGCGAACGCGAGCGGGTTTCGCGGGGCGGGTCAGTTTTCGCCTGCTCCGCCGGTGTTGGATACAGAGTTGCCCAGCAGGCGGACGCGGTTGCGGGCGACCGCATGGAGGGCGTCGACGAGTTGGCTGACCTCGGGGCGGGCGGCGCGGATCGCATCCTCGGTGGTTCGGGCGGCGCGGACCAGTTCATCGTCGCGCGCGATGATCCCGAGCGAAGCGATACGGTGCGCGTGGTGCCGGGTCGCTTCGGTCTCGGTCAGGCGCCAACTGGTGGCGAGCGCGGTGATCTCGACATCGAGCTCCCGTTGCAGGCTGCGGGCGATCTCGTCGGTCAGTGGGAGATCAGCGAACAGCCCTGCGGCCGGTGGCGATGCGGGGCCGGAGGTTGGCGTACCTGTCGGCCAGGTCGGTGGTGTATCGACGGGACGGTGGATGCATGTTTCGAGCAGGGTCACCAGTCGGGATTGGGCGATCGGTTTCGGGAGGAAGGCATCGGCGCCGGCGGCTCGCACTTGTTCTTCGGTCGCGCGGGTCGCGGCCGCGGTCGTGGCAACGAGATAGATGCGACCGACGCGCATCTCCGCACGAATTCGTCGGATCAGGTTCAGGCCGTCGAGCCCGGGAAGATCCAAGTCCACGAAGGCCAGGTGGTGGGCGCGGGTCTGGAGGAGCAAGTGGGCGCTGGGACCATCTGCGGATTCTTCGACCTTGCAGCCGAGGCGCTCGAGTTGGTCGCGTAGGATGAGCCGGTTGAAGGATTGATCATCGATCACCAGCACGCGCAACGCGGAGGCGTCGGCGGGTGTCGGCGGGCGGGCCGGCGCTGGCACGGCGTCCACGAGGGTGAGCGGGATGGTGAGGCGAAACTTGGCGCCGAGCCCGACCTGGGAGTCGACATCCGCCTCGCCGCCGAGAAGCGCGGCGAGGTCGCGGACGAGCGCCAGGCCGACGCCGTAACCGCGGGTCGTGTCGGTCTCGCCCGCGGTGCGCCCGCGGGTGAAACGCTCGAAGATGTGCTGTTGGTCGGACGGGGCGATGCCCGGACCGGTGTCGGCCACGGTGAAGGTGACGGTGAGTCGGTTTTGCGCCAGAGTCCGGCGGCGGACGGAAAGCCGCACGTCGCCACCGCGGGCGTAGCGGGCGGCGTTGGCGGTGAAGTTGACGAGGACCTGCCGGATCCGGTGTTCGTCGCCCAGGAGTTGCTGGGGGATTTCGGGGTCGACCGACCAGCTGATGCGGCCGCCCGCCTCCTCAACCTGGAGACGGAACATCTCCGTGATGTCGGCGACGAGTACCCGGGGCTCGAATTGCTGGGGGGCGAGCTCGATCCGGCCGGCCTCGATGCGGGCGAGATCGAGCACGTTGTCGACGACGGAGCTGAGGTAGCCGGCGCAGGCCTTGAGGGAGCGGGCGAGCTGCCGCGAGTCGTCGCGCGGGTGTTGCTGGGCGAGCATCGTGGCAAGACCAATGACGCCGTTGAGCGGGTTGCGGATCTCGTGGTTGATGTGCGAGAGGAATTCGGTCTTGGCGGCGTTCGCGTCGGCGAGTTCGCGGGTTCGCTGAGCGACGAGAGCTTCGAGTTGCTGGTGATGGTGGCGGGCGAGGCGCAGTCGGGTGAGAAACACGACGCCAGAGAGAAATACGAGACCGAGGGCGTAGCCGACATACGCCGGCGCCGAGCGCCACCAGGGCGGCTGCACCGTGAAGGTCATGCTCGCGGCGGGCGAGATGCGGCCGAGCGCATCGATGGCACGTGCCTCGAAGCGGTAGGTGCGGTCGCGTAGCCCTCGGAACACTCGCGAGGGTACCTCGCCCAGCGGCACCCACTCATCGTCAAAATCGAGGAGACGGGACTCCAGGTGGACCCGCTGTCCCCGGCGCCCGCCGGGGACGGACACGTCGAAGCGCACCCCATGGTTCTCGAAGTCGACATGCGCGGCCGCGGGCGCCACGGGACGGGTGTTGTGGCCATCCTCGGCGAGCTGGAGCAGGGCGACGTGTGGTGAGAGGGGCGGGTTGTCCGCCAGCGTGCCTGGGCTCTCGATGCGGACGACGCGGCCAGGGAGCCCGAGCCAGAACACTCGTGCGGGGCCGGTCGGCCCGTTCTCGGCGAGAAGGGCCGAGGGCGCTTCCTCCAGCGGCAGCGGTGGTAGGCGAACGAGTTCGCAGGCGAGGCCCGTGGTGGTGGGTTGCAGCCGGGCGATGCGGATCTGGAAGGGGAAGCGGTCGCGTTGGCTCACCGCGAGCCAGACGGTATGGTCGGGTTCGGCGGGTGAGACGGCGTGCACCCGAACGTTGGCGACACCGGGGAGCGGAAGGAACCGATCGCCGACATCAGTCCGCAGCGCCAGGCCGGTCTCGGTGACGACTGCAACCTTGGGACCGACATGGATCAGCTGGGGCGGGGTGGTGCCGATCGTTCGGATACTGTTGCGGTAGTTGCGGAGGGCCGGCTTGCCCGCCGCGATCTGCGCGGGCGGCGCGATGCGGTAGACGCCGGCGCGACGGGTGGCGATCCAGCAGGCGCCGTCCTCGGACTCGACCAGACTCGACGCCTCCTGGTCGAGTTCGAGAGGGGGAGCGAGCGTGCTGAGCGTGCCGTCTATCAGTGCGCCGCGGTAAAATTGGGAGTTCTCGACCCACGCCAAGGTGGTGGGGTCTGAGCGTAGGGGGTGAAGCGCGGAGATCCTGCCTTGGCGGAGGACCGTGTCCGAGCCGCTTTCCGGGTCGAAGAGGGAGAGACCAGCGGCGGTGGCATCGAGAAGTCTTCGGCCGAGCGGCACCAAGGCGGTGACGGTGTCGGGGCGCTCGATCCGGGTGCGCCAGAATCCGCTGCGGGGGGCGCCGGGACCGCGATCGAGTTGCAGCACACGATTGTCGTTGGCGGCGAAGAGGCCAGCATCGGTACGGACGATCGTGGAGACGCGTTGGTTGGTGAGTCCGTGGCGGGTGTCGAAGAAGGTCGCCGCGGGAGCGTCGCAGAACAGCGTCACCGCCTCGGCGGTGGTGGCGACGATGCCGCGGCCCTCGCCAAGGGCCAGGTGCTCGACCCGGTTGTCCGGGAGACCGCAGCTGCGGTCGATCTGGGTGACGAGTCGGCCGGCCGCATCCACGATCAGGATGCCGTTGCGCTGGGTGCCGAGCGCGGCGAATCCATCCGCCAGCAGGAGCACCCCGGTGATATGGTCGTTCCGGAGGAACGTGGCGGCCTCGGTGGTTCGCGGGATCGCACCGGCATGGGCTTGGCGGACGAGGTGGCCGGCCGAGCCGAACAGGCGCTCGCCGCCGGGAAAACATAGCGACCAGTCGATGCCGGCGGAGGCATAAGGCTCTGGATAGTCGGCGGGCACCGGGCCTGTATCCGTAAGCCGAAGGGGGACGATTCCGGGTTGGGAGACGATGATCTCGCCGGTGGCGTCGCGCCAAGCGGCGAGGTGACGGTGTGTCGGGAGAGCCCAGACCTGAGCCCCGGTTGGTCGCAGGTCGATGATGCGGTTGTCCGCCACGGCCACGATGCCCCCACCGGGTTGGGTGAAGAGCGCTTCAATACTCCCGAGTTCCGCGCGGTGTTCGGCGGGCAATCGCTCCAGCACCGAGAAGAACTCCGGACCACCGGCGGGCTGGCTGGCAAGATATCCGAGGAGATTGTCTCCTCCGATCCAGATCCGCCCGGCCTCGTCCTCGGCGAGGGCCGTGATCACCCGGTCGGCCGGGACCGGCAAGGACCGCCACGTTTCGCCATCGAACTCCAGCAGGCCGTCGTGGCCGACATAGAGCATGCCGTTACGGGCGGGCAGGGCACAGTGGAAATGGGAGAGTGTGCCGGTGTCGTAATTGGTGAAGGCGCGAAGGAAGGGAACCCCGATCGCTTGGTCGTCCCATCGGGCTGCATGGAGGTCCCTCCCTCCGACCGCCAGAATGGCGGCAACGGCGAGGCGGATCGATGTGAGCGGAGTCCGCATGTGGCGACTGGCCTGAAGCACAGGTCAAGGCTCTCCGTTTACCAAATAAATGGCAAGCCACTCACTGCTGGCTGGTAATGGCCGAGGTGGATCCCGTTCTGGTTTTCCGCAGCGTTCGGAGCGTGGCAGCCATTCATCCGCGTCGCACTCGGTTCCTGGCCTTTCCGCTCTCGAGCGGGGAGCGAGGCGAGCGTGCCGGACGGAATTGTTGTCGCATTGAGAACAACCCGACTGCGGTGGTTGTTCTCGCCCGGGGCAGGCTGGTTCCCGGATGGGACTGATCAATCAGCGCGACGGTGTTCCCTGCTTCTCGCTACCAATGTGGGGGGCAGCAGAGGCGGGGACACCGTCGCGTCTTTGGTTCCGGCTTGAGAACGCTTTTTTCCGCGCGACCGTTCAATCCGCCCGGAGGGGGACTGAGTCGAAGTCGGAGAGTTCAAGGCGACCGTAGCGCGGGCTGGCGCGAACCGTGAAGGTGACGCGTTGTCCGTTGGTGTCGAAATGGCAACGAGGCTCGGCGCCTCCGCGGCGAGCCAACTGGAGTTCCTCGTGCCCATCGCCTTCGGTGGGGATGTAGCCGTAGATGCCGGGTTCTTGCGGATAGGATTCTCCGCTGAACACGCCGACTTCAAAGGAACCGTAGAAGAAGTTTAGTGCAGGCATGGCGAGCGGGAGGAGCTTGAGCCCGCCGCCGGCACTGGCGACTCATTCCGTACCGGTCCGCGGCGGTGTGGTGATCGCGGGGAGTACCCGCCAGCGCGGCACCGACCCCGCGCCGGCGTTGACCACCGCCGGTTTGTGTGCAACTGCTCTGCCCCTTGCGTCGGCCTGGCGCGTCTCCCGCGCCGGCGGTTATCGTCACCCGCCCAGTCGTCGCGCATCGAAAAACGAACATGAAGAAGTCCACCAAGAAGAATGAACCGGCGTGCCCGCGTTGCGGGGCGCTCCATTGTCATGTGCCTGCGCGCCGCGCCTACGATCCGCAGTTCCGGGTGACCCCGGAGTACCGAGAGTCGTTGCCGGACATGATGGGCCCGGCGGGCCAGATCCAGGGGGCGGACGTGCCGATCCAGCAGGTGGGGGTGTCGAATTTTCGCCTCCCGTTGCGGTTCGCGGTCAAGGGGGCGGCGGTGCGCGAGTTGCCGGCGAGCGTGACCGGCACGGTGTCGCTCGGTTCGGGCGCGAAGGGCATCAACATGTCGCGGATCGTGCGCACGTTCTACGCCTTCGCCGAGCGCACGTTCACGGTGGATCTGCTGCCGCGAGTCCTCGCGGCCTACCGTCGGCAGCTTGGCAGCGAAGAGGCGAGGCTGCTCGTGCGCTTCTCGTATCCGATCCGCCAGCCGGCGTTGCGCAGCGGTCTGGCGGGATGGCAGTTCTACGAATGCGCCTACGAGGGCCGGCTCGACGCCGCCGGACGGGTGCGGCGGTTGATCCACTTCGACTTCGTCTATTCCTCCGCCTGCCCCTGTTCCGACGAACTCAGCGAACATGCGCGCCATGGCCGCGGCATCTACAGCATCCCGCACTCGCAGCGCAGCAAGACTCGAGTGATCGCGGAGGTGGCCGAGGGCTGCAAGCTCATGATCGAGGACCTGCAGAAGCTGTGTCGGGCGGCGTTGCACACGGAGACGCAGGTGATGGTGAAGCGGGAGGACGAGCAGGCCTTCGCCGAACTCAACGGGGCCTACAGCAAGTTCGTCGAGGACGCCGCGCGGCTCCTGCATCAGCAACTCGATGCCGACAAACGCATCGCCGATTTCCAGGTCGTGTGCGCGCACCTCGAGTCGTTGCACTCGCATGACGCCGTGGCGGTGATCGTGAAGGGAGTGCGCGGCGGTTTTCGGGGGGACTTCGCCGACTTCGGCTCGCTGCTCTGCTGAGCGGCGGGCAGGGCGATGACGCCTTGGCCGGGGTGGTGCGTCGTGCGCCGGGATGGCCGACTTGGCTCCCGAACGCTGCGGCCCACCGGGCAACAAAAAGGGCGGTCCGGAAAACCGGACCGCCCTGGAAAGAGTCGTGAGACCGTTAAGGCTTAGTAGCGACGGTCGCCGCCGCCGAAGCCACCGCGGCTGCCACGGTCGCCGCCGCCGAAGCCACCACGGCCGCCACCGAAACCACCGCGGCTGCCGCCACGGTCGCCGCCGCCGAACGAACGGCCGGCGCCTTCTTCCTTCGGACGGGCCTCATTGACGGTGAGGGCGCGGCCACCGAGGTTGGCGCCGTGCATCTTCTCGATGGCGAGCTTGGCCTCTTCGGGCGTGCTCATGGTGACGAACGCGAAACCGCGGGCGCGGCCGGTGAACTTGTCCATGGCGACGTAGACATCGCTCACGGTGCCGAACTTGCTGAATTCATCGCGCAGATCGGACTCGGTGGTGGCGAAGGCCATGTTACCAACGTACAGCTTGGAGTTGCTCATATTATTCTTTCGTTCGATCCCCGTCTCTGAGGCAGCCTGTTCCCGGACTTCGGGTTTCGAATCATCTCTGAAGCAGGGCTCCAAGCGACGATCCACCATGTTCTGTCATCTAACGTATCTCTAACGAAGTGGCGCCTAAAACGATGGATTGGCGGAAAATAGCAATGGAAATCTGTGCGGGTCGGATCGGCGGTCCCGGCCCCGCCCCGGGAAACAGTCGAGGCGGAACCAGTGATGGCTCCGCCTCTGAAGGGACTGGCTGAACGCCTTCGGCGTCCAGCTACGCTGGGCAATCCGGATGCCTAGTGCTGCTGCTTGTCGCGGGCGCGGAGGTCGACGCGGCGGATCTTGCCGCTGGCGTTCTTGGGCAACTCGGCGACGAACTCGATCTCGCGCGGGTATTTGAAGGGCGCGATGGCGCGTTTGCAGTGCTGCTGGAGGTCTTCCTTGAGCTCCTCGCCGGGCTGATAGCCGGGGCGGAGGACGATGAAGGCCTTCACGATCTGCCCGCGAGCCTGGTCGGGCTTGCCGACGATGGCGACGTCGAGGACGCACGGGTGCTCGATGAGCGCACTCTCGACCTCGAAGGGGCCGATGCGGTAGCCGGAGCTCTTGATGACATCGTCGCGCCGGCCGACGAACCAGAAGTAGCCGTCGGCATCGCGGCGGGCGCGGTCGCCGGTGAGGTAGAAGTCGCCGCGGAACTTGTCGGCGGTTTCGTCGGGATTCTTCCAGTACTCCTTGAAGAGGCCGAGGGGGCGGGCGGGCTTCACCCGGATGGCGATCTCGCCCTCGGTGTCGGGCGGGACCTCGTTGCCGTCGTCGTCGATGAGGTGGACGTTCATGCCCGGGGTGGCCTTGCCCATCGAGCCGGGGCGGATGGGATGGCCGAGCGAGCGGAAGTTGCCGACCTGGACGACGGTCTCCGTCTGGCCGTAGGCCTCGTAGATGTCGAGGCCGGTGGCCTGTTTCCAGATCTTCATGACCTCGGGGTTGAGCGGCTCGCCGGCGGTGACGCAGTGGCGCAGCTTCGGGAAATGCCGCTTCGAGAGGTCCTCGCGCACGATGAGGCGCAGGGCGGTCGGCGGGGCGCACCAAGTGGAGATCGGGAAGCACTCGAGCATGTCGAGGGTGAGGGCGGGGTCGAACTTGCCGTGGACGTCGAGGGCGAAGATGCAGGCGCCCATCTGCCAGGGACCGTAGAAGCTGGACCACGCGGCCTTGCCCCAGCCCAGGTCGGAGATGTTCCAGTGGACGTCGTCGGGGCCGAGGTCGAGCCAGAGCTTGCCGGTGAGGCGGTGGCCGATGGCGTAGCTGGCCTGCGTGTGCAGGACCATCTTGGGTTCGCCGGTGGTGGCGCTGGTGAAGTAGATGATGCCGGGATCGTCGGCGCGAATTGGTTCGCCGGCGAAGACGTTGGAGGCGGTGCGGATGCCGCCGTCGAAATCGATCCAGCCGACGGCGGCACTCTCGACGATGAGGCTGATGCCGCGGAAATCGCCGACCTTGGAGATGCCGTCGCCGGAGGTGATGACGGCGGCGACCTGGGCGGTCTCGATGCGGTAGTGGACCTCGCGCGGGGAGAGCAGGAGCGTGGCGGGGACGGGGACGGCGCCGAGGCGGATCAGGCCGAGCATCGAGATCCACCACTGGGGGAGGCGTGGGAGCATCACGAGCACGCGGTCGCCGCGTTTGACGCCGGCGGCGCGGAGGAAATTGGCCGCCTGGCAACTGAGGGCCGAGATCTCGCGGAAGGTGTATTTGTGCTCGGCGCGGGTGCCGGCATCGACCCACCAGAGGGCGGGGGCATCGGGGCGCTTCCGGGCCCATTGATCGATGACGTCGGTGGCGAAGTTGAAGTACTCGGGGGCGGTCAATTCGACAGCGTTGTGGGTCTGCATTGCGCCGCAATCCTTCGGGATTCCCGGGCGGAAAG
>JAGVUB010000002.1 GCA_019136515.1 Verrucomicrobiota bacterium | reverse complement strand
TGCTCCTTTCGACGCACGGATCGGGCCGGTGTTCATTCTTCACCCACATTTTCTCCAACGGGCGCAGCCCGTTGGTTCAGCAGCCTGGTGGACGAAGTCCGACAGGCTGCTAGATAGCAGAGATCGGATGGTGCGCTGGTTCGTGCTCGTCCTTGACGTCCCCGAACTTTGGTACCCCCGAAGGGGTCATGTCGAAACTCTCAACAAACGACCGGATCCGCTGTGGCTTCTGCATTTCAGATTTCTCCATTGGAACCGCTCCGAGCAGGTTGCTGCGTTCAAGGCGCGTGAATGAATCGGTCTGGCGGCCCCGCCGGAGATGGCCGTAGCTGAGTTCCGGTCGAGGACGGACGTTTCGGAGAAACGATCCTACCGACGGCCCCCACGCCAGCCTCCGGCGACACTGTGGCGACCGCAGGGTCGTTCGTGGGCCGATGCTGTCCGCCATGCTTACCCACGCGACGGCGGTGCAGCGTCTCGAAGGTCGCGCCTCACCAGCCCATGAGCTCGCGGAGGTGGGCGGTGAGCTCGGCGGCGTTGTGCTGGGATTGGGCGCGGCTGGGATGCCAGTCGGCGCCGAAGCCGAACTGGCTCTGGGCCGAGAGCTCGAAGTAGGAGGCACGCGCGGCGAGCTTGGGCGGGAGCGTGGCGAGGACGCGGCACGTACATCCGGGAAAGCGGGCGTGCCGCGAGCGGGGTTGTGCCGCCTGCAGAAACCGCCACAGTCGGGCGCATGAAACACCGTATCTTCGGCCCGACGGGGCGTTACGTGAGCGAGATCGGCCTCGGTTGCTGGCAGTTGGGCGGCAGCTGGGGCGACGTCTCCGAGGCCGAGGCGCAGGCGACGCTGCTCAGCGCCTACGAGAAGGGGGTCGACTTTTTTGACACGGCCGACGTGTACGGCGACGGCCGCAGCGAGCGGCTGGTGGGCGAGTTCCTGCGTGAAGCGCAGGCCCGGGAGAAGGTGTTTGTGGCGACCAAGCTCGGCCGCCGTGGCGATCCGGGCTGGCCGGCGAACTTCACGCGCGAGGCGATGCGTCGCCACACCGAGGATTCGCTGCAGCGGCTCGGCGTCGACGCGATAGACCTCACCCAGCTGCACTGCGTGCCGGCGGAGGTGCTGCGCAGCGGCGAGGTTTTCGAGACGCTGCGCGAGCTGCAGCGCGAGGGGAAGATCAAGGCTTTCGGCGCGAGCGTGGAGACCGTCGAGGAGGCGCTGACCTGCCTGGCGGTGCCCGGGCTGAGCTCGCTCCAGTTCATCTTCAACCTCTTCCGGCAGAAGGCCGTTGATGAGCTGTTGCCGCACGTGAAGGCGAAGGGCGTGGCGTTCATTGTGCGCCTGCCGCTGGCCAGTGGGCTGCTCGTGGGAAAATACACCGCGGCGACGACGTTCCCGGTGGACGACCATCGCAACTTCAACCGCGATGGGCAGGCGTTCAACGTCGGCGAGACCTTCGCCGGGTTGCCGTTTGCGCAAGGCGTGGCGCTGGCGGAGGCATTGCGCACGTATGTGCCGCCCGGCATGACCATGGCCGACTTCGCGCTGCGCTGGTGCCTGGATTTCGATGCGGTGACGGCGATCATCCCCGGCGCGCGCAATCCCGCGCAGGTGCGCGGCAACGTGCACGCCAGCGAGCTGGCGCCGCTGCCGCCGGCGTTGCACGCGAAGCTGCGCGAGTTCTACGCCGCGAAGGTGGCGGCGCACATCCGCGGGCCGTATTGAGCCTGGAAACGTCGGTTCGGACCGGTCACAGAGGCAGAGGAGCGACGGAGTGAGGACACAGAGAAGAGAGTGTGGAGGGGCTTCCGTATCCGGGATTCTCACCCTGATGGTGAGTGTCCTTGGCGGGCCGGTTCTCGCCGATCTCTCTGTGCGCTCTTGCCTTGTCTCTGTGGCCTCCGTGTCCAACTGCCTCGTTTAGGTTGAGCGGGGCACTGCCCTCCGGAAGACGGTCGTGCCGGACACGGACTCTACTGGTCGAGGTACCGCGGGAGTGGACGTTGCGGAGAAACGTCCCTACCAGATCGGACCGTCTCCATGATTCCCGCCGCCGAGCCCCTCATCCTGCGCACGTTCGCACTGCCGCCGCCGGCGCTGCGGCCGTTCGTCGAGCGGCTCTGGTCGTGGGAAAGCGAATGCCCGGTGCCGCTGCCCCTGCTGCTGCCGGGCACGGGCGCGGACCTGCTGCTCCACTACCGCACGCCCTTCCTCGCGTTCGGCCGCGACGGGTCGCGCCACGCGGTGGCGCCGGCACAGATCTCCTGTCTGCGGCGGTTCTCCTGCCGGCTGGTGGCGCCGGGGGCGGTGGGGTTCGTGGCGGTGCGGTTCCGCGCCAGCGCGATCCGGCATTTCGGGCGGCTGCCGATGGGCGACCTGCTCGACCGGTTCGCCCCGGCGGCGGAGCATTTCGGACCGGAGGTCGACGAGCTGCCGGCGCGGCTGGCGGCGGCGCCGGACTTCGCGGCCCGTGCCCGTTGCGTGACGCGGTATCTTCTCGCGCTGCAGAAGCGCCGCGCCCCGGAGCTCGCGCCGGCCGACGGCGCGTTGGACGCGCTCTACTACGGCGGGCCGGAGGTGTCGGTCGCCGCGCTGGCGGACGATCTCGGGTACAGCCGGCGGCAGTTCGAGCGGGTGGTGGGCGCGGCGGCGGGGCTGGCGCCGAAACGTTTCCAGCGCGTGGCGCGGCTGCACCACACGATGCGGCATCTGCTGCTCGCACGGGAGACCGACTATCTGGATGCGGCGTTGGAGCGCGGCTACTACGACCAGTCGCATTTCATCCACGAGACGGGCGAGCTCACGGGGCACACGCCGCGGGAGTTGCTCACGGCGGAGTCGTTCCTGTCGCATTTCTACAATCCGCGGCTGGCGCGTTGAGCTAGAGTGCGGGCGAACCACTCGTCCGCATGAAGAACATCATCGCCACCTTCCACGCCAAGCCCGGCCAGGGCGCGGCCCTCGAAACGATCCTGCGCGAGCAGGTGCGCCTCACCGCCCAGGAGCCCGGCGCGATGGTCTACGAGCTCTGGCGCGACGAGGCCCGGCCCGAGACGTACGCGGTGGTCGAGCGCTACCGCGACGCGGCGGCGAAGGCCGCGCACCTCGCCACGCCGTACCTCGCCGAGACGTTGCGGCGCGCCGGGCCCCTGCTGGCGGGCGAGCCGGCGCTCCAGCACCTCGAGACGCTCGCCTGCCTCCGCCACGAGCAGGCGACGGTCGAGGGCCGCAGCGCGGAGATCGTCGTGATGCCGCTCGGCCCGGTGAGCCTGGTGTATGTGCGCACCGAGCGCGGCCTCCTCGCCTGCGGCGCGATCGATCCGGCGGCGTTGGAGAGATTCGGGATCGCGGCGGCGCGGGTGAGGCCGACGACTGGCGCCTCGATCGGCGGCGTCGACGATCTGCTCGCCGGTGAGGTGCGCGAGGCGAACGGGCCGGCGCAGGCTCTGGGCATCTATCCTGGCATGACAGGCCGCGCGGCGCTGGCCAGGCTGTAGGCCCGCGGGGCCGCGCGGCGCTACGCGGCGGGCGCCTGCTTGTGCCAGGTCATCTGCTCGCCGCGGGCGGTGGTGCCGACGATCTGCTGCGGGTTGAAGAACGTGACCGCCACGCGCGCCTCGTACGGGGCGACGTGCAGGCCGGCGGCCTGCCGGCCGGCGAGCCGGATGCGCCGGTCGGCCGTGCTGGCGTGCCACCGGCCGTCGACGAGGTTGCGGCCGGCGGGGGTGAGCAGTTCGCCGCGGAAGGTGCCCTGCGGGGTGAAGACGGCCTGCAGGGTGCCGATCGCAAACGGGGTCCGGATACGGAGCTGCCAGGCGCCGGGGATGATCTCCTCGAGCCGGCAGGGCGGCGGCTCGCGGTCGGCCGGGGCGGGCGGCGGGGCGAAGGCGATGCGGTTGTCGGGCGCGGGCGGTGACGCCGCCGGGCGGGGGGGGCAGGGGCGTCGTCGTCGTCCGGTGATGGCGGAGACGAGGCAGTCGAGCGCGGTGGCGGGCGCGGACCGGTCGAGGTCGATCCAGGCGCGGTTGCAGACGAGCGGCGGGAGGTCGGGTCGGGCGGCGCCGGCGAGCAGGACGGGGATCACGGGCAGGACCGGAGCACGCTGCGCGACGGCGCGCTGGAGGGCGGTGCGAACGGCCGAGTTCTCCCACGGCCCGGCCCCGTCGCCCCCGACGACGACGAGGACGCTGCGGGTGGCGCACAGTTGTTGCGCCACCGACTGCGGCACCGGTGGGGCGCCGCGGCCGGTGCCGCGGGCGAGGATGGCAAGGCCGCGCTCCGCGAGGTCGTCGCACAGGGTGGCGAGCGCGGCGGGGGCGGAGCCGGTGTGGAGCAAGAGGGCGTCGAAGGCGGGTGCGGGCGGCGAACGCATGGGCGGCGGAGCGCGAGGGGCACCGGACGCGTGATGTGGGCAGGCGGCAGGGCGACGCCGGGGAGGATAGGGGGCCGGGAGGCGGCGTCGAGAGCGCGCTCGGATTTTTCGGCCCGTGGCGCCGGCTCGCGGCGGCGGAGCACGGCCGGGCAACTCGGCCGGGGTGGGTGGAGCGAGGGGGCCGGCGGTCTTCCGGGCTCCGCCCGTGGGTGAGCGCCCGCCTCCGGCGCCGAGCGGAGCCGGTGGTTCGCGCGCGACGGACGCGGCCCGGCGTCGCACCACGCGACCGCGCGGGTAGCCCCTGCGGGACCGGCCGGGGGGGGGCGCGTGGTATTCGAAAATTACTGCCGGGCCTTGAGCATCTCGGCCAGGGCGGCCTCGTCGACCGTGCCCTTCACCGTGTTGAGGAAGCCGAGAACCTTGAGGCGCTCGTCGGGGCTGCAGGAGGAGATCTCGACCATCCAGTCCTCGGTCTTGGGGGCGGAGACGATGATCTCGTCCGACCACGCGATCACTTCGGCCGCCTCGATGAAGCCGCCGGTGATGCCACGAATGAAGAATTCCGCCTTGGTGCGATAGTCCATCGGGCGAGAAAGCAGAACGCCGGCGCGCGGGGCAAGCTCGGCGAGGCGTTCTGTGCGGGCGCTGTTGGAGCGCAGAGGGACGCGGAGGAGTGAGAAGCGCAGCATGTCAACCAATAGTTGACATGATGCCTTGGGGCGAATGCGTCCGGCGGGGCGCAACGGTCACGCGGGGCGCGAGTCGGCGGCGAAGGAACGGCGAGTCGGCGCGGAGGAACGGCGGGCGGCGCGGAGGCGGCGCCGAACGGGGCGTGCTCAGGCACCGCCCCGTGGTCAGGGCTGGTAGAGCCAGAAGCGGCGGGTCTGCTGCTGGTAGGCGAGGGCGCGTTGGCGCCACTGCTCGTGGAGGGCGGCGACGTTGGTCTTGGCGCCGTCGCGCACGAGGGCCTGCCAGAGGGCGCGGGATCCGGTGTGCTTCGAGGAATGCGTTTGCCGGAGGACGGGGTTTGGGCAGTGCGGTCAACGTACGCGCTGCATGGAGTCGCTCGTATTCGTCGCGCTGCGTTTGGTGGCGCCTGCGATGCTGCGCAGAATGTGCAAACCCCACTTCGCGATCTTGTCGGCCCTGTTGTTGGGCGCCGCTGCTGCTGCCGTATTCTGGGCGTTGCCGGGAGGAAAGGACTGCTCCGCGGCCGCTTACCCCGCGGCGGCGCAAAAGGCCGTCGCCTCGGCGGCTGCGACCGGGGCGCGTGATCGCGCGACCGGGGCGGCAGCGAGGGAAGTCGACCCGCAACGCGCGGCGAGGGCCGCCCGCATCGCGGCAGCCCGGACCGCGAAGGATTTCGCAGGGTTGCACCAATTGGCGGAGGCGCTTGAGGCGGAGGGCGTGCCGGGGGATGTGCAGCAAGCCGCGGCGCTTTTCCTCGAAGCTGCCCGCGGTGGATATGCGCTCTCGATGTTGCGGGCGGGCGACTTCGCTGCTCGCGGCCTCGGCGGGGGCGAGCCTCGGGCCGACGAGGCGCTGCGTTGGTACCAGCAAGCGGCGGAAGCCGGGGTGGCGGACGGCTACGCCCGGATCGCCCGGATGTATTTTGAGGGGGTGGCGGTGCCGGTCGATTTTGCTGCCGCACGGACCTATATCGATCAGGGGATCGCAGCGGGCAGTGTCGACGCGTTGTTTTTGAAGAGTGTGACCCTGCTGGGCAACCGAGGCACGGAGACGCAGGCGCTGCAGTTGCTTGCCGATGCCGCCGCCCGCGGCAGCGCCGACGCCCAGGCGTTGATCGCGCGACTCTACGCGCAGGGAGACCGGATGCCGAAGGATGCCGCCGAGGCCATGGCATGGGCGCGGGCCGCCGCGGCGAACGGCTCGGCGCTCGCGGCCGTGGACCTGGCGAAGCTCCTTCTGGTCAACGGCGATCGCAACGGCGAGGCGGCGGCCGCCGCCGAGGCGGCGGAGTTGCTGCTCACAGCCGACGCCAAGCGCAGCGCGCGCGCGGCGTGGGAACTCGTCGGCCTGCAGATTGTCGCGCGCGCCAATGGCGGGGCGCTGGCGGATGGCCGCACCAGCTTTCAGCAAGCCTACGATCAGGGCTCGACGGCGGCCGCTTTCGGACTCGCGCTCTCCGCGCGTGGCCAAGGCCAGGACGCGGTCCTCGCCTGGTTGGACAAAGGAGCCGACCGGCAGGACTGGCGGAGTACCTATGCGCGTGCGCTCTATCAGAAAGGGGCCGAGCTCGGCACCGCTCTCGACACCGCGGCCCGCGCGACGATGGAGGAGTATCTCGCCTACCAGGTGAAGGAGGAGACACCGACGACGGGCCTGGTCATGCCGGTGCCGTTGCAGACGCCGCGGCCGGAGCTGCCGGCGGAGTTGAGCGTCCTCAATTTCCAGGGCTCGGCCATGGCCGAGTTCGTCGTCGGTGAAGACGGGAGGCCGAAGGCGATCAGCGTGCTCGGGGCCACCCACCCGCAATTGGAGGGTGCGGTGCGCGCGGCGGTGGCGATGTGGCGATTCAAGCCCGCGAGCCGCAACGGCGCCTATTACCCCCAGCCGATGCGCGTGCCCTTCCGGTTCCAGTCCGGCAAATGATTTCCCAACTCTGAACCCCTGATGATGAAGATAAGAACCCTACTCAGAACGAGTCCGGTCCGCGCTCTTGTGCGGACCTCCCTGCTCCTCGCGCTTGCGGCCGCCCTGCCGGCACTGGCTGACGACGAATGGTATGGCGGCGGTGGTGGCGGCTATTATGGAGATTCCGGCGGTGGTGGCGGCGGTGGAGACGTCTGTGTCCTGCCTCCTTTCGTCGTGAACGGCAACGACCCGGCGACCTTCGACTGGGCCGGGTATTTTGCCTCGGCGGAATTCTATTTCATGATGACCGATCCGGTCAGTGACACCACGCCGCAGGCCGACAACCCCAACCCCGGTGACCCCGGGCCGAGTGGCGGCACCACGAGCGCCTCGGAAGGCAGCGCGACGCCCGGCTGGGATTCGATGTCGAAGACGAATATCTCGAGCGCCACCGGTCAGGTCGGCACCATCCGCGACCAAATGAAGAACGATGCGACGCTCAAGGCCGCCTTGGCCGACATCGTGCAGAAGACGAAGGACTCGTACAAGGCGGAGCCCCACAAGTTCCTCGGGCTCATTCCGTACACGACGAAAACCGGACAGGAGTACGGAATCGCGTACTGGGTCGACGCCAATGGCAATCGTGTCGGAACGATCAGTACGCCCGGAACCGGCAAAGCCTATTCCGATGGGGAGAAGGGGTCCTGCGACGTGGCCGTCCCGCCGAAGCCGGTCGACGGGGTCAGCATCGTTCTCGTCCACACCCACGCGTGGGGCAGCGACCTGAGCGGCGATGCCACGATGGGAGATTTCCAGATCGCGAAGGACAAAAATACCTTCGTGTTCGCCGTGCCGATGGGGGAGGACAAGGTCGAGGTGGTCACTCCGGGAGCGGCCACCGCGTTCGAGGGCAAAAGCTCCGACATCGGGGTCTCCACGGGCAAGCCGCCGGGGTTCTGAGGAACAACACATGAATATCTCTTCTTTCGGATCGAAAACACTGTCCGTGCTTTTTGTGACGCTGGCCGTCTTCGTCGGGGCTTGCGGCAAGCCGCAGCCGGCGCCGCGGGTCGTCTATACGCCGGCCGAAGCGGGTCGGGTGCTCGGCGCCTACGAGTTCTGGTCGCCGTCCGCCGCCGAGGTGGGCGAAGCCCTCGCGGCGGTGGACCAGGCGATCGCCTCCAATGACCGGCTCAAGTCGGTTCGCGCCGAACAATTCGGCCTGGCCATCGTGGGCCGAGTGGAGGGTGGCGTGCGTTTTGTCGACATCTACGGCGAGCAGAATTGGGCGAAGGCTGGGGTGCCGAGCCCGGCGACAATGGTCGTCGGGTACTCGCCCACCTACCTGCGTGCGGTTTATGACACGCAGAAGAAGGCTGTCACCCAGCTCACCGCGCCCCAACGGAAAGACTGAATGAGACAGCGTCCCCCACCGCTGTCCCTGCCAAGCGGAGACCGGCGCCCTTGAGATGACCGGTCTCTTGCTTGTTCGCGTTGCACGCCGCCTGATCCGGGCGGCGTGTGTTTTCGGTGGCTGCTGGTTCGTGCTTGCGGCCGCAGGGGCGGAGCTCGCCACGGAACTCTCGCTCCGGGCGACCGCCTTGCCGCCGCAGCCGGCCTTCGAGTTGGCGGTCCTCGGTGTGGAGCCGGCCGGGCCGCGGGGCGACTACTCCAAGTTCGTGCTGCCCCGGGGCGAGCCGCGGGCGCTGGTTGCCGCCGGTGCCACGTGGGCGCCGGCGAAGCAGGACCCGGCCGGGCTGGATCTCTGGCGGGTCGCGCAGGAGACCGGCGCCCGCCCGGGCGCCGCATTGCTGGTGGCCTTCGATCTCGAGCGGGCCGCCGCCGGCACGGAGTTTCTGTTGCTCGGGTGCGCGGGCAAGGCGGCCGTCCTCGTGAACGACCGCCCGGTCTTCGCGCTGCTCGGCGGCAATCGGTCGCTGCTGCGGAACCAGGAGGTCGTCGCGCTGCCGCTCAACGCGGGCCGGAACACCGTGCAGGTCGTGTTCGATCGCGGCGCGTGGGAACGAGTGCCGGTCGATCACTTCGCTCCCGAATGGGCGGCGACGCTCGAGTATGCGGCGGATGCCGAGACGGCGTGGCGCGGCCATGCCGCGCATGTCGTCCACCCGGTGGTGGATCCCGTCGTGGCGGAGTACGGCGCCTTGCGGGTCGAGGCGGCCGTGCCGGGGCATGAGCAGGTCGAATTGTTCGATCTCGACGGCGTTCGCTGCGCGGTCGGACGGGTCGCGCCTGATCTTTCGATCCACTGGGCGGACGGGGCCTGCCCGCCCCCGGCGCCTTTCGTCGGCTGGCTCGTGGTCGGTGGTGAAATGGGTGAGGCGGTGCTGGTGACCGGCGCGGCGACCGTCGACCAGCTCTCCGCCACGGTGGAGCAGCAACGGGGGCGCTTCGATCCCGATGCGGTTTGGGTGCGCCGGTTGCGGCATCTGCTGAGCGTGAATTTCCTGCGGGAACGCGGCCTCTCGTGGCGGCGCAACGTGGCGCTGGACCTCACGATGGCCGCGGCCGAGCGATCGAAGCCGGCGGTCGCGGCCGTGCTCGCCTGCTCGAAGCCGGCGCGGATCGAGTGCGGCACCTATGCCTCGTCGATCGACGGCACCACCCAGCACTATCTGCTTTTCCGCTGCCGGCAGGCCGAGACGGCTCCGCTCGCGGTGATCTTTCCGGCGGTGCCGACCGTGCTCCGCCCGTTTCTCGAATCCGGGGCGGTCGTGAACCAGCGCGGTGCCGAGTTTCTGGCGACGATCGCGGAACTGCACGGGGTCAACCTGCTCTGGCCGGGCGTGGCCGATGTCGACTACGGCGGGGCTCTCCTGCGCCGGAGCGCGCGCGAGTGCGTCGATGCCGCGACCCGCGATCTGGGCCCGCGGTGGCAGGGTGGCATCTACGCCGTCGGCCAGTGCTCCTCGGGAGTCGCTGCGCTGGGGTATGCCCGCGCCGGCCATCCGCTGCAGGGGATCCTGCTGCACGATCCGATCGTGAGTCGCACGGTTTTACGGTGGCTGCCGAAGGTGCCGCAGTTCCCGACCGGTTTCAGCCGCGAGGCGGGGAAACGGGAACAGGTCGGGCCGGCGGTCGCCGGACTGCCGCATCTGCCGGTGCAGCTGATCTTCGACATCGATTCCCCCGGACATGGCGATCGCGAGGGCAGTCGCGTGCTGGTCGAGGATCTTCTGGCGGCAGGCTTCGATGTGACGGCCAACTGGCCGCAGCCGTACAAGAACATGATCTGGGGCGAACGCGCCAAGAGCGTGGCCGGGGATTGGTTCGAATGGATCCTGCGGCAGGAGGCGAAGCGCGCCGCGGCGGTCGACCACGGGGCGGCGCGGCGCCGCGAGCTTGCCGCCCGGCCGGCCGAGACGGTGAAGGAGGCGCTGCTCGAAGGTTTTGCCCTCCAAGGGGCCACCGACCCGCGGCTGCGCGACTGGGCGGAGGGCTGGCAGGTGGCGTATTCGCGATATCGTGGTGCAGCCCCGAGCGGGGGCGGCCGCGCCGCGACCGCCGTCGGCCTGCGCCCGCTCACGGCGGCCGAGGCGGAGCCGGGGCGATTGTTGCCCGCGATGCCGGGCGTCTCGCAGCTGGGCCGGTCCGGCGTCGCGCTCGGGCCGATGGTCCAGCAGGCGGAGGCGCTTTTCGGCTACGCGCTCCGCGTGGCCGCGCCGGGAGACAACCGCGTGGAGGTCTTTCGTGCGGGTGCGCCGGAGGGCGACCTGCCCCAGCTCGACCTGATGCTCGACGGCTGTTGTCGCGCGGCCCTCTGGGCGCGCCGCGACGGGCGGTGGTCCTTGGTCGATTTCTGGCTTTAGCTCCGACCGCGCATGAACGGACCTTGGTTTTCGGAGAGCGGGCGCCTGCAGCTGCTCTGGGATTCCCCCATCCCGGCGGGGCTGTGCTTCGGGATGATCCTGCCCTGGCTGATCGCGGCCGTGGTATCCGTGGGTTGGAGGCCGCGCGGCGGGTGGTGGGCGCGCGGTGCGGCGCTCGCGGGCGTCGCGGGGGTGGTGGTCGCCATCGCCCTCACGCGTTCGCGCGGGCCGTTGCTGGCGGCCGGAGGTGCCTTGTTGCTCGGCGCATGGCAGGCGGGCGCGCTGGCGGAGGCGTGGCGCGGGCCGATGCGGAGGGCGCTGCTGGCCTCGTGCGGTGCGCTGTTGTTGGCCGGCACGCTCACCGGGGCGGGGGCGCGTTTGCGGGAGGCGGCAGTGCAGGCCGATGGATCGGCGCGCAACCGTCGCGCCATCCTCGCGGCCGCGCCCGCGTTGTTGTGGCAGCGGCCGGGCGAAGGGCTCGGCAGCGGCGAGAGCGGCCATTTCTACAGCCAATGGTATCAGGACCCGGCGGGAGACTACCTCTACCGCGGGTTGCTAAACGCCTATTGCGAGATCGGCGCCGAGCGCGGAATCGCGGCTTTGGGCGGGCTGGTCGCCGGAGCGACTTTTCTGGCGCTCGCGTGGATCGCGACGGCGCGCACCGCGCGGTGCGGGCCGGGGCGGCAAGGCCTGGTGTTTCTGGCCGCCAACGTGTCGTTGGTTGTCTACTTGCTGGGCTCGGTGTTCGGCACGTTCACCGGGTATCCGAGTCTCGGAGTGCTGGTGGGCGTCGACGCGGTGGTCTGTCTCGGCTTCCTCTTCAGCTGGGGTCGGGGGGAATCCGTGATCCGGGCGGGCGGCATCGCGGTGGCGGCGGCGGTCGTGGCGGTCGGAGGCAGTTGGCTGCTGGCGCGTCGTCCGGCGGTGTTCTCCGTGCGCGCGGGACCGGACCATGTGGTCGTGCTTGGGCGCTGCCAGCCGCCGGCCGCGGCCGAGGGTGCGGTGGTGCTCGTCGATCGCGAGATGATGGGTGCGACTCATGGTCGCGCACTGCGGCGCATCCTTGCGCGTAGCCGGCGCTTCGGCGAATTCACGGTGCTGGATCCGCGTTTCGCGGTGAACGATGTGGCGTTGACCGCGGCGCCGACCGTCGTGCTTTTCGGGCGCGCGAGCCGGTTTCTCTCCCGGGCGGCGGGTGGCATGGTCCGGCGGGTGGTTCTGGTGCATCCGACCACCCGGCCGGAACTGGTGGCGAATGGCGCGGCGCTCGAGGTCTGGCTCGCCGCAGACACCGAGCCATCGGTCGCGGAGGCGTGGCTGGCGCTGGCGCGGGCGGGGCAAGCCGAAGTCCGGTCGACTGCCATGGCCGGCCCTGGTGCCGCAGAACGCGAGGTGGAATGGTGAAAGCGCGGTTCTGGTGTCGGTTTCCGCTCGCTGGTCTCGTGCTGGGCGCGGCCTTGATCGGTCGAGGGCCGGTGGTGCGCGCGGACCCGTTTGCCGCGGACTACGTGCCGGCGCTCGGCGCGCTCGAGCTTGGCGGCGATCTCCGGTTGCGGGTCCCGCTGGCGCAGATTCCTCTCGGGGCCGGTGCGAGTCTTGATCTCGTGCTCGACCACGACCTCGTGCCGCTCGACTACGGCGAGGTACGGAGCCGGATCGTCGTGCGCCCGCTGGCGACGCGGCTATTCGCGCCCGAGCCGGGAGTGGTTCTCTGGCTGCGGCCGGGCGGCGGCAGCCGACGTTTCACCCATCGCGACCTTGTTGCTCCAGCGGCGAGTCCGGCGGGGGGGGCCACCGTCGCTACGCTACCGAGTGGGTCAGGTGTCGCTTGTCTGGACGGACGAAGGTGCGCGCGGACTGGTCGAGGATAGCGGCTGGCACCTCGAATACGCCGCCGGGCAGCTGACCAGGTTCACCACGCCGGCGGGAGCAGCTTTCGCGGTGGAATGCACCGCGGGCGGCATCGTCGCGATCCGGCGGGATGGAGGCCTTGTCCTGCGAATCGATCCTTCGCCCGATGTGACGACTCGTTTTCTCGCGCTGGGTGCCAACCATCGCTTCGCGCTGGAGTATTCGGCGGAGGAAAATCTGATCGAAGTGAAGCACCCGACGGGGCGCTCGCTGGCGCGTTTCGTGTACGACGGCCGGGGGCTCCTAAGCGAGATCGCCGCCGGGGGTTTGCCGCCGGCGGAGGTGGCGTGGGCCGAGATTCCCGACGCGGGACGGGGGGACTCGCCGTATTCGCTTCCTTTGTATCTGGCACGAGACGGGACGGCGACCTACGAGTATTCGATCCGCGGAGGCTTGGTGCGCCTCGAACAGACCGGTCCGGAGCGGCGGAGCCTCCGGGTGGGAACTCGCTACGGGCGCATCCTCTGGATCGAGGAAAAGCCGTGAGCCGCCGTGGTCACGGCTGGTAGAGCCAGTAGCGGCGGGTCTGCTGCTGGTAGGCGAGGGCGCGCTGGCGCCACTGTTCGTGCATGAGGGCGACGTTGGTCTTGGCCCCATCGCGCACGAGGGCCTGCCAGAGGGCGCGGGAGCCGGTGTGCTTGCGGAAGAGATCGGCGGCGTTGGGCTTGGCGGCGGCGAAGGGATTCTGCGGATTCCACGCGGCGGCGAGCTGCATGAGGTAGAGGCTCAGTTCGGTGGGGCGCCAGGCGTTCCAGTCGGTGATCTCGGTGTACACGCCGCGCATGGGGTTGCCCTTGCTGTCGGTGGTGCCGACCACGCTGAAGGAGACGCCGGGCAGGCGCAGGCGGTCGAGGGCGCGCTTGAGGTCCTCGGGGCTGCGCTTGGGGTAGGAGAGGGTGCGGAATGGATACCCGGTGCCGATGCCGTGCTGGAAACCTCCGATCTCGCAGCCCAGCCCGGTCATGGCGTAACCGACGGTGGCGGCGAAGTCGCGCACGTAGGGCGAGGTGGGGACGAACTTCAGGCCGGTCTCGGGCCAGCGCATCGCGCGCCGCCAGCCCTTCATCGGCACGACGGTGAGCCGCCCCTTGGTGCGGATGGACTCGGGGACGGAGAGCACGCCGGGGGTGTCCTTCGCCAGCGTGGCCAGTTCGCCGATGGTCAGGCCGTGGACGTAGGGCACCCGGAAGGAGCCGACGTAGCTCATGAGGTCGGCGTCGAGCGGGGGCCCGTCGACCTTCAGGCCGCCGAGGGGATTGGGCCGGTCGAGGACGATGACCTCCTTGCCGTTTTCGAAACAGGCCTCGAGGCAGACCTTCATCGCGCTGATGAAGGTGTAGCTGCGCGTGCCGATGTCCTGCAGGTCGATGACGAGGGCGTCGATCGACTTGAGCTGGGCGGGGGTGGGCTTGCGGGACTTGCCGTTGTAGAGGGAGAAGAGCGGCAGGCCGGTGCCGGCATGCACGGAGTCCTGGTAGTTCTTGCTGGCCGGGATGGTGCCGTCGATGCCGTGTTCGACTGCGTAGAGTGCGACCAGCTGCACGCCCGGGGCGCGGCGGAGGGTGTCGATGGTGCTGACGCCGCGGCGGTTCACGCCGGCCGGATGAGTGAGCAGGCCGAGGCGTTTGCCGCGAACGGCGGCGAAGCCGTCGGCCTCGAGCACGTCGATGCCGAGCATGACCGGATAGACGCGCTCGGCCGGCCGGGGGGTGCTGGAGGCGACGGGGGCGCCGACGGAGGCGGCCGGCTTGGCGGGCAGGGGTTGGACTTCGGTGCAGCCGAAACCGCAGAGGGCCAGGCCCAGGGTGACCAGGAAACGGAGACGTAGCGGCGGGTGGGCGGCCGGGGTGAACATGGCGGTCGACTCTTGGCGGTGCGGCGGATGCGTCCAGACGAAAGCGGCTGCGCGGTCGCGGACCGTGGCGGGTGGCGGTGGATGTTGGCCGGTGGGCGAGCGCGGCGCCTGATCGCGCGCTGTGGTTGAGGGCCGCACTGGGCCTGCGGGCTCGCGCCTGTCGAGGGGCAGGGCTCCGGTCCCTGCGCGGTGCGGCGGAGCGTTCGCTACAGGATGGCCCGGAGGGCGGCGGCGAGCCGCGCGGGGGCTTCGGCGAGGGCGGTGGCGAGCGGCAGCTGGGGCGGGGACACGGCGTGGACCGCGACGAGGGGCGGAAGTGCGCCGGCGGGGAGAGTCCCGAGGGAGCCGGCGAGCACGACGGTGCGTTTGCCGGCGGCGGCCGCGGTGGCGACGAGGGCGCCCGGGCCTTTGCCCGCGAGCGAGGAGGCGTCGAACCGGCCCTCGCCGGTGAGGACAAGATCCGCGGCGGCGATACGGCGGTCGAGCTCGAGCCAGGCGTGCACGAGCGCCCAGCCGGAGATGAGTTGCGCGCGGGCGGCGGTCATCAGACCGAAGGCGATCCCGCCGGCGGCACCGGCGCCGGGGGCGGTGGCCAGCGATGGAGGTTGGCCGCAGTGGGCGGAGAGCAGCGCGGCCATGCGCGCGGTGGCCGTCTCGAGCGCGGGGCGTTCGGCGGGCGCGAGGCCTTTCTGCGGCGCATAGGTGGCGGCGGCACCGGTTGGGCCCAGCAGCGGGTTGGTCACGTCGCAGGCGACGCGCAGGGGCGGGAACGCGGCGGGCACATGGCCGGCGAGGCGGGCGATGTGTTCCCACGCGGAGGTTGTCGGCGGGAAAAGCGGCGCGCCATGGGCCTCGAGGAAGCGCAGCCCGAGCGCGCCGAGGGCGCCGAGCCCGAGGTCGTGCGTGGCGCTGCCGCCGACGCCGAGCAGGAGGGCGCGAACGCCGCGCGTGGCGGCGGCGGCGAGAAGCTGGCCGGTGCCATAGCTGGTCGTGCGCCACGGGTTGCGCTCGGCGGGCGGGACCAGCGCCAGGCCGCTGGCGGCGGCCATCTCGACGATGGCAACGGTATCGGTATCGCGGAGTCGGGGGAGCGCGAGGCGTTCGCGCGCGGCGGCGGGGAGGTGGCCGAAGGGCACGACTCCGAAGGCGGCGGTGCGCGGCTCGCCGAGCGGACCGACGACGGGCACGGGAACGAGTTCGCCGCCCGCGGCGGTGGTGAGGATCGAGGCGAAGCCGTCGCCGCCGTCGGCGAGCGGGGCGGTGTCGATCTCCCAGTCGGAATGGGCGGCGCGGAGCGTGTCGGCGGCGATGCGACAGGCTTCGGGCGCGGCGAGGGAGTCCTTGAACTTGTCGAAGGCGACGAGGACGCGCATGCCGGTGGGCGGTTAGCGGTGGCCGGTTGCCGGTGGGCGGTCGAGCTGTTGCGCGAGCCAGGCGAGGGCGCCGGGTTCGTCGGTGAAGGCGCCTTCGGTCTGGGCCTCGTAGGCGGCGTCGAGGATGGTCTTGAACCGCGGGCCGGGCGGGAGGCCGGCGGCGACGAGGTGGCGGCCGAGGAGGAGGGGGCGCGGGGCGGCGTCGGCGATGGCGAGGGCCCGGGCGGCGGCAGTGAGTTGGTCGATACGGTGTTCGCTGGCGGCGTCGCGCCGGGGCGGGCGGCCGAGATGGTCGGCCCAGAGCACGAGCACGAGCTGCTCGATCGTGGCCGGGGCGAGGCGGCGGGCGAGGCGGCGCAGGAACGGCGCCGCCGGCTCGGCGCCGGCCGGCCAACCGAGGTGTGCGAAATGGTTTTCGACGAGCGCGCGCACGAGCGGCCGGCAGTCGAGTGGCGAGCCGAGGCGGGCGAGGAAGGCTTCGGCGAGCGGGCCGCCGGCGTTGTCGTGGTCGGGGCTGACCCACCGCAGTCGCCCGTGTTTCTCCTCCTGCCGGGTGGTGGCGGGCTTGCCGAAGTCGTGGGCGAGCACGGCGAGCATCAGGTCGCGCCGCAGGGCCGCGTCGAGCGCCTGCCAGGCGGGGAGGGCGGCGAGGGCGTCGCAGCAGTGGCAGGTGTGGACGAATACGTCGCCCTCGGGATGCCACTCCGGGTCCTGCGGCGTGCCGACGAGCGCGGAGACCTCGGGAAAGTGCACGAGCCAGCCGGTCGCGGCGAGGGCGCGCAGGCCGGCGGAGGGGTGGCGGCTGTGGGCGGCCCACTTCTCCCACTCGACCCAGACCCGCTCGACGGGAAGCTCCGCGAAAGTGCCCGTGATCTCGCGACAAAGCGCGGCGGTCTCCGGGGCGAGGCGCAGATCGAAACGGCCCGCGAACTGCAGCGCGCGCAGCACGCGCAGCGGATCCTCCACGAAGGCGGCGCCGGTGTGGCGCAACACGCCGGCGGCGAGATCGGCCCGGCCGCCGTGCGGATCGATCAGCTCGCCGGTGAACGGGTCGAGCGCCATCGCGTTGACGGTGAAATCGCGGCGCGCGAGCGCCGCGGCGGGCGCAAGCGCCGGGTCGACGCCGACGGCGAAGCCGCGGTGGCCGGCGGCGGTCTTGGTCTCGCGGCGGGGGAGCGCGAAGTCGTAGTCGGCGCCGCCGAGGCGCAGCTTGATCACGCCGAAACTGCGCCCCACCGGGTCGGTGGCGCCGAAGCGCGAGAGCGCGGCGGCGAGTTGCTCCGGCGATACGCCGTAGACCTCGAGGTCGAAGTCCTTGGGGGTGCGACCAACGAGCCAGTCGCGCACGCAACCGCCGACGAGCAACGGCCGGCCGACGGCGCGGACGGCTTGGAGGGCTTCGCGGAGCGGAGGGGGCAGGAGGGGCGGGGGGCTGGCGGGAGGCGGCACGGGCGTGGACTCAGGTGGAGCGCATCCAGAGAGCGTGGCCGAGGGCGACCCAGCCGGCGAGAAAACAGAGTCCGCCCAGTGGGGTGACCGGCCCGAGCCATGCCGGCGCGCCGAGGGCGAGGGCGTAAAGGGAGCCTGAAAAAAGCACGACTCCGGCGGCGAACAGGTCGCTGGCGCGGGCCAGCCCGCGCGCGGGGCGCGGCGCGGTTTCTTGGCGCAACGCCAACGCCACCGCCAGCAGGGCCACGGCGTGAATCAGATGGTACAGGACGGCGGTCTGCCAGACCTCGGCCCGGCCGTGCGCGAGCAGGAGTGGGCGCAACGCGTGGGCGCCGAAGGCGCCGGCGGCGACCGCCGAGGTTCCGGCGAGGACTGCGAAGACGATTGATCTTGCTGGGGGAGTGCCCATAGGTGGCGTGGTGTCGGTTCTTGGAAACCGCGGTGAGTGCGCGGGTGCGGGAACCGGGGCCGGCGCGCTGCGGTCATTGTTCGACGATTTTCTGTTTTCGCGGCCGCCGGGCCGCGCCTGACTGAACCACAAACTAACGAAGCCACAAACCATGAAGAAAACAATCGCCCTGTGCGCCGCCCTTGTTGTCGGCGGTGCGGCCTTTGCCCAGGAGGAAACCTCCTACGCTGTGACGGTGGATTTTCCGTACGCGTCGAAGTACGTGTTCCGCGGTGTCCAGGTCGCGCGGGATTCCCTCCAGCCCTCCGTCGAGGTCTCCTCGGGGGACTTCTACGTCGGAGTCTGGTCCAACGTGCCGCTGCGCAACGAGCGCGACGGCGACGTCTCCAAGGAGCTCGATGCCTACGTCGGCTACACGCCGAAGCTCACGGAGAACCTCTCCGCCGATCTCAGCGTGACCTACTACTGGTATCCGTGGATCGACCATTCCGCCAACGACGACTCGCTCGAGGTCGCCGCGGGGTTGAACTACACGGCGGGCAACTTCACCCCGGCGGTCTACCTCTACCGCGACCTCGATCTCGACACGACGACGGTGCAGACCTCGGTCGGCTACAGCGTGCCGCTGAAGGATTGGGGCACCTCGCTCGACCTGAGCGCCACCTTCGGTGCGGTGTTGCCGGATCACGGGGAGAAATACTGCTACTACTCGGCCGGGGTGAACCTGCCGGTGAAGCTCTCCGATGTGGTGAAGCTCAACTTCGGCCTCTCCTACACCGAGAACGACCTCGACGGGGGCAAGGATCCCGGCCTGTGGGGGACGGTCGGCGTCACCGCCAGGTTCTAGTCGTTGTCCGCCTCGTTTCGCGAAGCCTGCTCCCGGGAGGGGGCGGGCTTCGGTTTTTCCGGGCCGCAGGGCTCTTTCCCGAAGTTTCCGACAAAACCGTTGACAAGTCCGCCGCCGCCGCGATTTCCTCCGCCCCTTTTCTCGTTCATGAAGACCTTTCTTGCCAAGAAGGAGACCGTCCAA
>JAGVUB010000117.1 GCA_019136515.1 Verrucomicrobiota bacterium | reverse complement strand
AACGAACGTTCCGGAAGCGCTCCCCGAAAGATCCTTTGGCAAACCTCCCCGTTCCCAACGGGCGCAGCCCGTTTGTTCAGCAGCCTGCGGACGAAGTCCGACAGGCTGCTAGAGCAGTGTCCGGAAATCTGTAGCCGGCCGCGGCGAGGCCGGCACCTCTGACCGGGGTCGCCGCCCCCGGCTACAGCGGAACGCAAACCGCCCTCGCCCCAGGGGAGCGGCCCGGTGCCGACCGTTCACCCGACCAGCGCGGCGGCGGTCTTCACGTACTCGGCGCAGCGCTGGCGGAGAAAGTCGCGCTCCTTGAACTCGCGCTGCCCCTCCGGCGTGCGGAGATCGCAGCCGCCGAGCAGCTCCAGGCAGTTGCAGCTGCCGTGCCGCGCGGCGAAGTCGCGCAGGAGCGCCTGCACCTTCGCGTAGGTCTCCTCGGTGCGGGCCTTGTCGTCGCCAAGCGCCCGGCCGCCGCGCAGCCCGAGCGCAAGGATCGCGCCCGAGATCGCGCCACAGGTCTCCTGCGTGCGGCCCATGCCGGCGCCGAACCCGGTGGCCAGCTTCACGACCAGCTCGGGCGGCACGCCGCAGTCGCCCGCGCAGGCGTGGCTCACGGCCTGCGCGCAGTTGTAGCCTTGGAGGAACAGCTCCTCCGCCTTCCGGGCTCGTTCATCGCTCATATCCGCATCAACGGCACAGGGGCGGCGCGGTGCAAGCCCCGGATGGGCACCGCGCCGCGCCGTTCACTTGGCCGGGGCCTCGACGAACGCCGCGAGCGCGTAGATCAACGCGGCGTTCCAGTTGATCGCGATCTCGTTGCGCGAGGCGTCGCGCCAGTCGTCGACGTAGTAGCGGGCATCCGGATGCGGGCCGCCGACGAGGTAGCCGGGCCAGGCGGGATCGCCGCGGCGGTCGTGCAGGTGCTGCGGCGGGTTGGCGCCCAGGCCGGTCACGTAGGAGCGGCCGTGGTAGTTGCGGCCGAAAAGGTGCGCGAGCGCCTCCTGCGCGGTCTGCCGGTAGCTCGGGTCGGGCACCGGGCTGAGCCGGTCGGCGAGGAGGAGCAGGTAGGTTTGCGCGGCGGCCGCGCCGTTGCACCCCCAGAAAAAGTCCCCCTTGGTCGCGCCGAAGGGGCGGCCGTGCGGGTTGACCCGGCAGTTCTCCACCACGCGCCCGGCCTGGTCGAGCAGGCTGCCGGTGAGGTGGCGCACCAGCGCGGCGTTGCGCGGCTCCGCGCGGCTCGCGGTGAGATACGTGCCGAGCGCGAGATCGCCGACATCGCCCCAGCCTGGACCACTGAGGCTGAACGTGGTGGTCTGCACGCGGCGCTCGAACTCCTGCAGGAACTCCGCCTCGCCGGTGGTCTCCCAGAGCTCGGCCGCGGCCCAGAGGCGGTGCACCAGATCCCGCGCCTGGTACCCTCCGGTGTGGAAGCCGGTGAGGTCGGCGTCGTGCTGCTCGGGATGCGCGAGGAGGAACGTCCAGCTCCGGCGCGCGGCGGCGAGGCAGCGGTCGGCGTAGGCGGGGTCGAACTCGCGGAAATGTCGCGCGCCCAGGGCCATCATCGCGACGAAGTCGGCGGTGGCGGTGGTGCCCCACGGCGTGAAGAACCGCGGGCTCGGATCCTTGTCCGGGGCGCCCCAGTACGCGAAGAACTGGGCCGTGAGCTTGTGGTACACGCTACCGTCCTCGGCCTGCATCGTGAACAGCCAGTCGTACTCGAACTTCAGCTCGGCGAGCAGGTCGGGCATACCCCGGCCGCTCTCGGGCAGGTCGAGGGAAATGCGCTCGATGCGGTCGCGGAAGTGCTCCCAGGCCTTGAACATCAGGCCGACGGACACCCCGGCATTGACGACGTACTTATTGTAGTCGCCCGCGTCGTGCCAGCCGCCGACGCCATTCTTGGTCGCGCCGGCGGGGCCGCCCACGGCGTCGAGCAAGCCGTCGCCGAGGTGGCAGGGGCCGTGGTGGAAGGTGTGGCCCTGCCACTCGCCCTTCACCTCGACGCCGCAGCGCCAGAGGTACATCGCGCGGGTGGCGAGATAGTAGGGCTCGTTCCAGACCGCGGTACCGACGGCGAACGGCGCGGAGCGGCCCGCGCCGGGGACCTCGAGCACGTAGCGGCCGGGGGTCTGGAGCGCGGAGAAGTCGGCGATGCGCACCGTCTCGTCGGTATCCGTCGGCGCGGTGCGCGCGGGCGGGGAGACCGGCCCCTCGAGCATGACCGCGCCGGTGGCGGCATCCAGCACCCGAAACCCGGCGGCCTCGCTCGCGATCGTCGCACGCTTCACCGCCTCGGGCAGGAAACCGACGGTGTTGACCCGGATGGCGGCGCCAGCGGGAAGCGGCGGCAACTCGGGCTGGCGCGGCGCCGCGGCCGGCTGCGGTGCGGCGGCGGGAGCCGGGGCGGGGGCAGGCGTCTGGGCAACGGCTACCGCGCAAAGGGTCAAGGCGACGGACAGGAGGCGAAGGGTGAACATGGCGTAGATGAGGTGCGGAGCGGCACCGATGGGGATGAGTGGAACCGGACCCAAGCGATGTGGCCGGTTTTCGGTTTTCGACAAGGGTCAACCGTGCCCGGGGCCGAAGATCGGCCCCGGATTAACGCATTCGTGCGAACACCGGGCTCCGGCCCGGCCGCCCGGCCTCAGCCGAGCTTCACGCTGAGCTTCTCAGCCTGCGCCGCGATCACGACACCGGCCGCATCCGCGCTCACGGCGCCGCCGGTGGCCGTCGCCTGCGCGACGCCGACCAACTGCACCTTCCAGTCGCGCAGCGCGCCGGTGGCGACGACCTCGATCGTCGCGCCTTTGCGGGTGGCGGTCACGCGGCCGAGTTCCTTGCCGTCCGGCCCCTGCACGGCGCGGGTGGCCGTGGCGCCGTCGGCGAGCTGGTACACGCGGAAGGTCGTGCCCTCGGCGTAGTTGTAGTCCGGCTTCGCGTCGGTCGCGCCGACCGGCAGGATGATGCCGGGGCGGACGAAGAGCGGGAGGCTGAGGAAGTTGTGGTTCGCCTTGTACCAGCGACCACCCGGCTGGACCTCGCCGGTGAGCAGGTGCGTCCACGCGCCTTCGGGCAGGTAGTAGGACACGTCGCCCTCGGCGTTGAAGACCGGGGCCACGAGCAGCGAGTCGCCGAGCATGTACTGGCGGTCGAGCGTGTCGCTGGCCGGATCCTCCGGGAACTCGAGCAGCATTGCGCGCAGCATCGGCGTGCCTTCCTGGTGGGCGACGACGGCCTGACTCCACAGATACGGCATGAGGCTGCACTTGAGCTTGGTGAACTTCCGGAGGACGTCGCACGCCTCCTCGTCGTAGGCCCACGGCACGCGGTAACTGGAGGAGCCGTGCAGGCGCGAGTGCGAGGAGAGCAGGCCGAACGCGAGCCAGCGCTTGTAGACCGCGGCCGGGCCGCCGCCCTCGAAGCCGCCGATGTCGTGGCTCCAGAAACCGAAGCCGCAGAGCGAGAGCGAGAGGCCGCCGCGGAGCGTTTCCGACATGGCCTCGAAGGTCGACCAGCAGTCGCCGCCCCAGTGGAGCGGGAAGCGCTGGGCCGAGGCGTAGGCCGAACGGGCGAAGAGCGTGGCCTCGTGGCGGCCGCGCTTGCGCTCCAAGACCTCGAATACGCACTGGTTGTACAACACCGCGTAGAGGTTGTGCATGCCGACCGGATCGGAGCCGTCGTGGTACACCACGCCCTCGGCCGGGATGCGCTCGCCGAAGTCGGTCTTGAACGCATCGACGCCCATGTCGCAGAGCCGCTCGAGGTGCGCGGCGAACCACTTCCGCGCCTCGGGGTTCGTGAAGTCGACGATCGCCATGCCCGGCTGCCAGAGGTCGGTCTGCCAGACGCTGCCGTCGGTGCGCTTGATGAAATAGCCGCCCTTCTTGCCCTCCTCGAAGAGCTTCGAGCGCTGGCCGACGTAGGAGTTGATCCACACGCAGACCTTCAGGCCGCGCTCGTGGAAACGCTTGAGCATGCCGACCGGATCCGGGAACACGCGCGGGTCCCACTCGAAGTTGCACCAGTCGAACTCGCGCATCCAGAAGCAGTCGAAGTGGAAAACGTGCAGCGGCAAATCGCGGCGCTTCATCTCCTCGACGAAGCCCATGCAGGTCTTCTCGTCGTAGCTGGTGGTGAACGAGGTGGTGAGCCAGAGGCCGAACGACCACGGCGGCGGCAGCGCGGGGCGGCCGGTGAGCTGGGTGAGGCGCGCGAGGATCTCCTTCGGCGTGGGCCCAAGGATGACGAAGTACTCGAGGCTCTCGCCCGGCTTGGAGAACTGGACACGCGCGACGCGCTCCGAGGCGACCTCAAACGACACCGGGCCGGTCTCGTTGACGAGCACGCCGTAGCCGCGGTTGGTCATGTAGAAGGGCACGCACTTGTACGCCTGGTCGGAGCCGGTGCCGCCGTCCTTGTTCTCGTTCTCCACGACCTGGCCGTTCTTCACGAACGCCGTGAAGCGCTCGCCCAGGCCGTAGACGTTCTCGCCCACGCCGAGCTGCAGGCGCTCGAGCATCTGCGGGCCCTTGCCGGCGACCTGCATGTAGCCCATGCCGCGCCAGCCGGTCTTGGTGAGCACCCGGCCGTTGTTCTCGAAAGTGACTTCCCACCCGGGGCGTTTCACGCGCACCGTGAGTCCGCCGGCAGTGAGCGTCGCCTGCTCGTCTGCGACCTCGATCTTCACCGGCGCGGCAGGCTGCGGCTGGAGCGGGATCACGGGCATGGTGTCGGCGCCGCCGGTGTAGTGCTCGAAGCGGACGCGAATCACGCCCTCCATGGGCGAACTGAGCTTCACGGTGAGGACCGGGCCGCCGAGCGTGTCGCCGCGGTGCTTGATTGAGCGCGTGGGCGCGTCGATCACGAGGCTGTCGCCACTTTGGGTAATTGTGTGGGCCTCGGTCGCGAACGTTGCCGTCACGCCGGGCTGCAGAAGCCACTCACCGTCAGAGAATTTCATGGAGATGGGAGATTAGCGGGGGAGCGGGCAGCGTTCCCGAGAAACCCCGGGCTTTCAAGTCCGCCGACCGCCCCGGGGCGGCGTTATTCATTAACCGCCTGTCTGGTATTTTTCTCCCTCACTCAGCTCCGCCCGGCGCCTGCGCGTAGTGCGCCGCTTCAGCACGCACCGCCTGGTACTGCGATACCGTCTGATTCGATCTCACGCCGAGCGGGTCGCCCTGAAGGGGCGACCTACGTCCACCGAATCGCCACAGCGTAGCCGCCGCGCGCGACGCTCACAGCTGCACCGCGACCGCGGGCCGCTCGAAGCCCTCGGCCAGCCAGAGCGCCTGCGGTTTCGCCCTGGCCAGCGCCGCCACCCAGCGGTCGGGCACGATCTCCAGCCGGGTGTTGAGATGCGTGGCGATGGCGTTGCGGTAGTCGCGCGCGAGCGCGATCCGCGTCTCGGTGTCGGCGAGTTCGCGTTGCAGGGCGAGGAACGCGCCGTCGCTCTTCAGCTCCGGGTACCGTTCCGCCACCATCCGCAGCGAGCCCGCCGTGGCCGCGAGATCCGGCCCGGGCTCACCGGCCGGAGTCGCCTGACTCTGGGCACGCAGCGCGGCCAGCTCCGTCTGCACGGTGCGCTCGTGGTCGCGCAGCCCGCCGACCACGGCGACCAGCCGCGGGATGAGGTCGGCGCGGCGCTTGAGCTGCACGTCGATGAGCGAGCCGGCCTGCGCGACGCGGTTGCGCAGGTGCACGAGGCTGTTGAACGCCATCCAGCACCAGCCCAACAGCCAGACCAGCGCCATCCCGGCGCCGAACGCCGCCGCCGGCCACGCGCGCGGCAGCAGCTCCGCCTGGTTCGCCTGCACCAGCCACGCCACTGGTAGCGGCAGGAGCAGCACCACGCCCCAGCACCAGAACTGGATCCGGTAGCCGCGCTGCACCTTTGCCTCGCCGCGGCAACTGATGAGAAAGAGGTTCTGCTCGGGGTCGGCAGCGATCTCCGGCGCCACCGCGTCGTCGCGCTCCCGCGCCCGCCCGGCCACGAACAGCGTCGCGCCGAGCCGCAACGCCGCCTCGGTGAAACGGCGCCGGCCCGTCGAGTCGGAGATCCCGCCCGCCGGCCCCTTGCCGTAGTAGAGCGCATCGCCGCGGCCAACCGTCTCGCCGAAGACCTGTTCCGCCTCGATCTCCGCCCCCTCGGGCCGCACCTGCACCGCGCCCGTCTCGTCCTCCACGGCAAACGGCGGCGCCGCCCCGCCTGCGTCGACCGTCGTCCAGCCCGACTTGCGCACCTGCCGGGTCTTCCGGTTGCCCTTGCTGTCGGTGTACGTCTCCGTCTCCCAGCGCTCCCACTGCTCCTCCACTGCGTAGCGGAACCACACGCACTCGCATCCCGCCAGGAAGCTGCGCAGCGGCTCCGCGCGCACCGCGCGCCCGGCCAGTTCGACCTGGCCGATGAACACCCCCTTCGCCTTCGACGTCGGCGTATCCATCAGCAGCCGGAGCCGGCGGCCGGCGCGCAGCGTGAGCCAGAGGAACAGGAGCGTGAGCGGGGTGGCGATCAACCAGGCGGGCCAGACGATCTCGGGGTGCACGTCGCCACCATGGCGGTCGGGGCCCCCGCCGCCAAGCCTCCATAGGCCCAAATTTCAAGGACAACGGCGCGCCTCGTGCGGTTCGCCCCTCGGCCGTGAGGATTCGGTCGGCGGAGGGTGCAAGCCCGCTCGCACCGCCCGGCCCAAGCAACGCCCAGACGGCGCGCCCAAGGTCGCGCCCGCGCCGCAACCGCATCACCACATAGCGGCTCAGCTGGCCGCGGCGGCGAGGATCGCGTCGGCCTTGGCCAGCCCGGCGTACATGTCGGTCACGATCCCGGGCAGGTCGGTCTCGGAGAGCCCGAGCTCCTCCCATACTTCGGGGACCACGGCAACGAACCTGGAGTTCGTGCTATGGTGGATGTCGTGCTGGTTGCAGATGAAATCGGCCAGATGGACCAGCTGGGCCGCCGCGTTGTCGTTGGCGAGGGGGTTGTGGTGATCCGCCACCGCTTGGGCGAGCACGGTGGGCATGCGCCAGACCTCGAGCAACCGGCCGCCGACATCGGCATGGTCGGTACCAAGGGCCGCACGCTCCGCCACGAACAACGGCTGGGCCTTGTCGCGCGCGTCGGCGAGGATGCCGCCGTAGCCGGCGCCGAGCGTGCGATCGAGCACCAGCATGCCGATGTCGTGCAACAGCCCCGCGGAATAGGCCTCGGGAATCGGGGCCGGCAGATTGAGCGCACGTTGCTGCAGCACCAGCACCGTCTGCGCAACGGCCAGGCTGTGACGCCAGAAGCTCTTGTAGTTGAGATGCAGGGGCTTGAAGGCGCGCAGCAGCGACAACGCGAAGACCACGTCGCGCACGCCGTCGATTCCCACCCGCAGCACGGCCTCGTCGATCGAGCGCACGCCCTGCCCGCGGAAATACACCGAGTTGGCCAATCGGAGCACGCGCGAGGAGATGCCTGCATCCAGCGCCATCACCTCGGAAAGCTGTTCAGCGGTGACCCACTCTTCGGAGAGTAGCCGCGACAACCGCATGACCACCTCGGGCGCGGCGGGAAAGTCCACCGAGTCGAGCCGCTTCACAAATTCGGATCCGGATGCCATGAGGAAAAGTCCGAGGGGCCGCACCGGCTCACGCCGCCGCCAGCACCGCCTCCGCCCGGGATAGTTCGGTCTGCACTTCGGCGACGATCTGGGGAAGCGCCTCGGCGTCGACTCCGAGCTCGTCCCACACCCGGCGTTCGCAGGCCTGAGGGAAGAAGCCGGTGCCGTGGTGGATGCCCTGGTGGTTGCAGATGAAATCGGCCAGATGGACCAGTTGCGTCACCGTCTGCCCCGAGACCCAGGGGTGGTGATGGTTGGCCACCGCATCGACGAGCAGCGGAGGGAAGCGCCAGATCCCGAGCATGCGCCCGCCGGTGCTGGCGTGGTCGGTCCCCAGCATCTCGTGCTCCACCTCGACCAGCGGCCGGGAGGTCGTGCGCGCGGCGTCGAGCACTTCGCGATACCGTTCGCCGAGCGCCCGATCGAGCACGAGCATGCCGAGATCGTGCAACAGGCCGGCGGCGTAGGTCTCGGGGAATGGGGTGGTTAGGTTGAGCGCGCGGGTCTGAAGCGCCTGAGCGGTGAAGGCCACGGCCAACGAGTGCCGCCAAAACGGCCGGTAATCGAAATGCGCCGGGCGCATCGCGCCGACCATCGCCAGCGCGAAGACCAGGTCACGCACTCCGTCCACACCCACACGCAGCACCGCCTCGGGGATGGATTCCACCGGCGTGCTGCCGCCCAGCGCCACGGAGTTGGCCAGATGGAGCACACGAGCGGCCATGCCGGCATCGAGGGCCATCGCCGCCCCCAGTTCCTCAGCCGTGACGTTGTCCTTCGCCAGCAATTGCACCAAGCGCACGACGATCGTCGGCGGCGTGGGGAAGTTCACCGTCTCGAGCTGCTGCAGCACCTGTTCGTTGGCGGTCATGGCAAGAGCCAGCGGAGCGAAGCCCCGCTGGCGCCTTCCGCGCCCGACAGGACTCCGCCGGGCGCAAAGGCGACATGGTTGGTCATAGTGGAAGGTCCTGCCGTTACATCGCCCATTTCGCCCAAAGGATGAGCCGAAAATGGCGTCATGCGCCACCCGCGAACTGCGCCGGCCAACGGGGCCACCACGCGACCGGCCCGGCCTAAACGGCCAACACCCCGTGTAACCGGGCAAGCACGGGCGCTCGCCGGAGCAAGTCCGGAACGCTCTCGGCGTGCACCCCCGCCTGCGCCCAATCCCCCAGCGCCCGCTCGATCGTGAGCAGCCCCAGTTCGGCGGCGGTGCGCCGCATCGCCACCACATGGACCAGCGCCGTCTTCCGTTCCTCCTCGGTCTCGACGACCATCAGCAGCGCGGTCTGCAGCTCCGCGAAAAACTCCTTCACCAGCTGCGCCACCCGGTCCCGGTCCGTGCTCAGCCGGCGGGTGACCGACACGGCATCCTCGAAGTGCTTGCGGCACCATTTCGTCGTCAGCGCCTTGTTCACCGCCGCCCGGATGCGCTGAGCGTCATAGGGCTTGGTCAAAAACGCCGCCGCCCCCAGCCGCGCCGAGCTCAAGACCGACTCGCGGTCCGGCGTCGCGCTGCACAGCACCACCGGCAACGGCGCCCACAGCGCATCCGCCCGCAACCGACTGATGAAATCGATCCCACTGGCCTCGCCCAAACGCAGGTCGACAATCGCCAGATCGGGTACCGCCCGCTCCTCGAGCACCGTCCAGGCCTCCGCGGGTGAGGCGCTCTCCCACACGTCATGGGAGTCGCGTTCGAGCAACGCACGCAGGAGATGCCGCGCCGCGGCATCGTCTTCGATCAGGAGGATTCCGGCCACGGCGCGCAGTGTGGGCACACCCTGCGCACGGCGCCAGCGCTTTTCGGAGAAGCCCGGCTTTCTCCCTACCGCAGCCCTCGGACCGCCGACCCGGCGATACGTGGCGGGGTGCTTCAGCCCCCGCCGAATCGCGAGATCGCCTCTAACGACTCGGCTTGTCCTCCACGAGCCGCCCCTCGGCGCTGAAGGTCAGCACACCGACCTTCGGGTGCCCGAGCTGGAACGTCCCTGCCTTCGTCAGCCGCTCCGGCACCGGAGCGTAGCCCTTCGCGATCCGTGCCACGAACGGCTGCAACGGCTCGCCCACGGCGCCCGTCACCGGATCGTAGACGAAGGCCACCGATTCAAACTGGTGCTCCGTCAGGTACTCCTGCGCCGCAAAAGCGATCTGCCGCGCATCGTTGCGCATACATGCCGCGACCGATGCCTCCCGAACCTGGTGGAACCGGGGCGTAGCGAGAAACGCAACAAGCGCAATGAGGGCTCCCAAAATAGCGAGAACCCTGCCGCGCAGAGATCCGCGTGAAGAGCTGATCCAGAATAGTGCAACCACAGCACTCACGACTGCGGCCAGCAAAGTAGAGACCTGCGGCAGTGGATCACGGTCTCCTGAACACAACGGGACCAAACCGGCCGTGGCGAGACCGCATATAAAACCAACTACCGCCCACCGCGACAGCCGCGGTTTCGTCTGCTTCGCTCCGCCATCGGCATCCAACTTCTCGTCGTCCATGCCGCCAGCCAATTCGCATCTCCGATCTCTCGCGACGCGAAAACCTCAGCGCAGTCCGCCTTCCTCCAATCGCAAATCGGCAACCTAAAATCGAAAATCCCGCCCGCCTACTCGGCGCGGGCGGGCGCCGTGCCGTCGGCAAACTGCAGCGACACCGACTGACCGGCCGCGAGCTCCTTGCGCCGCGCCACCGGATTCCCGTCCGCGTCGCGCACGATGGCGAAACCGCGGTTGAGCACCGACGCCGGGCTCGCCGCCTCCAGTCGTTTCCAGAGTCCGAGCAGCTTCTGCGACTCGAACCGCACCCGCATCTCGGGCGACGCACGCTCCAGCCGATTGCGTGCCGCCGCCAACGCCTCGCGCCGCAGCCCGACCGTCTGCCGCAGCGCGGCGCCGAGCCGGTTGCCGAGGTCGTCGAGCCGCAACCACGCCTGCTCGACCTGCGCCGAAGGCGCAAGGAGCCGCAGGTGGTTGCGCGCGGCCGCGAGCCGGTCGCCGGCGCGCTCCAGCGTGTCCGTCGCCAGTTCGTCGATCCGCCGGGCCGCCTGCGCCGCCCGGCCGGCGCCGTCGAGGAAATCGCTGGAGATGAGCTCTGCCGCCGCGCTGGGGGTCTCGGCGCGCGCGTCCGCCGCGAAGTCGCAGAGGGTGAAGTCGATCTCGTGGCCCACCGCGGAGATGATCGGAATCCGGCAGGCGGCGACAGCGCGCACCAGCGGCTCCTCGTTGAACGCCCACAGATCCTCGAGACTGCCGCCACCGCGGCCGATCACGAGCAGATCGAAGCGCGGGCAGAAGGCCGATGACTGAGGACGGACGACGGATTCAGCAGCGCGTTCCGTTGCAATACCCAGATCCAGCTCCGCTGGCTCCGTTCGCTGCTTCTTCCGCCCGCGTCCCCCGGTCCTCGGTCCTCCGTCCTCCGTCATCCGTCGTCCGTCGTCCAACGTCTGGCCGGTCCGCTGCGCGAGCTCCAGCATCGCGACCATCTCGGCCGCGGCGCCCTCGCCCTGCACCTTCGCCGGCAGCACGACGAGGTGGCCGCGCCAGCCGCGCCGTTCAAGGATGCGGACGAAATCCTGCACCGCCGCGCCCGTGGGCGACGTGATGAACCCGATCGTGCGCGGCATCGACGGCAGCGGCACCTTGTTCTCCGGCGCGAACACCCCCTCGGCGGCGAGTCGCTGTTTGAGTTTCTCGAACTCGGCCTGGAGCCGCCCCGCGCCATCCTCGACGACCGCGCGCACGATCAGCTGATACTGGCCGCGCACCTCGTACACGCTCACCTGGCCGTAGGCGGCGAGCTGCTGGCCGTCGCGCAACTGCACGCGCGAGCGCGCCGCGTCGCCGCGGAACATCACCGCCGCGATCTGCGCGCGCTCGTCCTTGAGGGTAAAATAGTAGTGGCCGCTCGCCTGCACGCGTAGATTGGAGACCTCGCCGCGTACCCACAGTTCGGGGAATGCGCCCTCGAGCAGGCCCTTGATGCGGCCCGTCAGCTCCCCGACGGAGAGCGCCGCGGCAGCGTTGTCAGGCGGCACCGGCATCGCGTCGGGCGAGGCGTTTGCGAACCAGCTGCACGGCCGCCACGGCGACCACCAGCACCATCAGGCCGAGGAAAGCCAGGCCGCCTTTTCCGCTCATCAGCGCCTTGCCGAAGACGATGAACGCCGAGCCCATCAGCCCCTGCGCGGCGAGCGAGACCCACATGTACGTGCGGAACCGCACGCCCGACAGCCCGAGCAGGTAGCTCTGGAGGAAGAGCGGCGGGCCGGGCGTCACACGCATCAGCACGGCCACCGAGGTTTCGTTCTCCGGCCGCACCTGCGGCACACGGTACTTCGTGCGCGACAGGACCCACTCCACCGCCGGGCGGAGCGCGCGATGCGCCAGCCAGAAGGAGAACGAGAAATGCACGGCGTTCGCCAGCAGCGCCGCGGCGAGCACACCCGGCATCGTCATCTGCGCCGCAAACGCCTCCCCGGCGGTCAGGTAATACGGCGAGATCGGGAACCCGAACGCCGGGAACACCGCCATCGAGCCGAAGAACGCCCATGGGCCGGCCTCGCGTACGAAGGCGAATACCCGGTCGATCAGCCCGCGCACATCCACGCCGCGCAGCAGCAGCGCGACCAGCACGACGCCCGCCACGGCGACCAGACCGAGCTTCACCAGCAGACCCACGGACACTTTGGCCGGAGACGACGACATGTCGCCACTCCGCCCTCGCGCCACGCCACCGTCAACGCGGTTTCTGGCCCCCCCGTGGCACGGGTCTCCTGCCCCGTGTTCCCTCGTCGCCCACCGTCCACCGCTCACCGCCCACCGACTACCGGCTCACCGTTTTCCCTCTTCCCCAACTCCGTCCCCGCGCTCACGCTCTCCCTCCGCTCGCATGCACCCCCGCCTCTCCGAACTCTTCGCCACCCGCTTCGGCCACGCCCCCGCTTCCGTCGACGAACTCCGCGCCCACGGCTCCGACCGCAAGCTCTACCGCCTGCGCGATGCCGCCGGCCACACCGCCATCGGCGTCGAGAACCCCGACCTCGGTGAGAACGCCGCCTTCATCAGCTTCTCGCGCCATTTCCGCTCCCAACGCCTCCCCGTCCCCGAGATCTACGCCGACGACCGCGCCGCGGGCGTCTACCTCGAGGAGGACCTCGGCGACACCACGCTCTTCGACTTCCTCCAACGCGAGCGCGGCTCCTCCGCCGAGGTGCCGCCCGCGGTCGCCGCCGTCTACGAGGAAGCGGTGCGCCTCCTGCCCGTCATGCAGACCAAGGCCGGCCGCGGCCTCGACTACAGCCTGTGCTACCCGCGCGGCGCCTTCGACCGGCGCTCGATGATGTGGGATCTCAACTACTTCAAGTACTACTTCCTCAAGCTCGCCCAGGTCCCCTTCCCCGAGCAGCAGCTCGAGAACGACTTCGACACCCTCTGCACCTTCCTGCTCGAGGCCGGTCAGGCGCAGTTCCTCTACCGCGACTTCCAGTCGCGCAACATCATGGTGCGCGACGGGAAACCCTGGTTCATCGACTACCAGGGCGGCCGCCGCGGCGCGCTCCACTACGACCTCGCCTCGCTCCTGCTCGACGCCAAGGCCAACCTGCCCTTCGCCTTCCGCGACCACCTCAAGACGGTCTACCTCGCCGCCGCCGCGCCGCTGGCCGAGATCGACCACACACGCTTCGAGGAGTTCTTCCGCGGCTTCTCGCTCATCCGCCTCCTGCAGGCGATGGGCGCCTACGGTTTCCGCGGCTTCTACGAGCGCAAGGAGCACTTCCTCCAGAGCGTGCCCTACGCCATCCGCAACCTCGAGCACCTCCTCCAGCAGGGCGAGCTCCCCGTCCCGCTGCCCGCCCTCTCCGCCGCGCTCCAACAGATCGTGCGCTCCACCCGCCTGCGCGAGATCGCCCAGGTCCCGCTCACCCTCACGCTCGGCATCACCAGTTTTTCCTACAAACACGGCTACCCGCACGACGACTCCGGCCACGGCGGCGGCTTCGTCTTCGACTGCCGCTCGCTCCCCAACCCCGGCCGCGAGGCGTTGTTCGCCCCGCTCACCGGGCTCGACGCCCCCGTCGCCGACTGGCTGCGCGGCCACGACGAGGTCGCCCGCTTCGTCACCCAGACGCTCCTCCTGCTCGAGCCCGTGCTCGCCGCGTACCAGAAACGTAACTTCACGCGCCTCTCCGTCGCCTTCGGCTGCACCGGCGGCCGCCACCGCAGCGTCTACTGTGCCGAGGAACTCGCCCGCCAGCTCCGCGCCCGCGGCGGCGTCGTCGTCGAGGTGAGCCACCGCGAGCAGCCCGGTTGGGCGACAAAATCGTGAAAACGGCCCGGGGGCCTGCGCGTCCCCGTGTTTCGCCTAGTCTTCGCCCCCGGCGGACGCATCCATGGCGTCCCTCCAACCGATGAAAGCGATGGTCTTCGCCGCCGGCCGCGGCACCCGGCTCAAGCCCCTCACCGACACCCGCCCGAAAGCGCTGGTCGAGGTCGGCGGGGTCACGCTCCTCGAGCACACGCTCCGCCGCCTCGCCGCCGCCGGCGTGGCCGAGGTGATCATCAACATCCACCACTTCGGCGAACAGATCCCCGCCTTCGTCGAGAAACACGGGCGCTTCGGGCTGCGCCACGTCGAGTACTCCCCCGAGCCCGAGCTGCTCGACACCGGCGGCGGCCTGAAGGAGGCCGCCTGGTTCTTCAACGACGGACGACCCTTCCTCGTCCACAACGTCGACGTCCTCAGCGACCTCGATCTGCGCGCCCTCGCCAACGAGCACCAGCGCACCGGCGCGCTCGCCACCCTCGCGGCGATGCCCCGCCCCACCGCGCGCCCGCTTTTCTTCGACACCGCCAACCGCCTCGTCGGTCGCCGTTCCCCCACCACTGGCGACACCTTCGTCCGCGCGCCCCAGGGCGAGGCCGTGCCGCTCGGCTTCTGCGGCATCCAGATGATCTCGCCCGCGCTCTTCCCGAAGCTGACCGAGTCCGGCGTCTTCGCCATCGTCCCCAGCTACCTGCGACTGGCTGGCGAAGGCGAGATCATCAACGCCTTCCGCGCCGACGGCGCGCGCTGGCGCGACTGCGGCCGCCCCGAGGACCTGCGCCCGCTCTGACGCGAGGCCCATCCGTTCGCTTGTAGCGAAAGCCGCCAAGGCTTTCGATCAGGACGCTCGTTCCCCCGGCACAGCGCTTCCCCGGCGCCGACGCTTAACCTCTTGCGGCCCCCTGCCGCGTCCGGCTTTCTCCCCACAAACATCCTGCCATGCCTTTCCGCGTCACGAAGGCCCTCATCACCGCTGCCGGCCCGTCCCAGCGCCGCCTGCCCCTCCAGACCCTCACCGACCGCGACGGCGCCCAGCAGCCCGCGCTCGCCATCATCCTCGATGAGCTCCTCGCCGCCGGCATCGAGCAGGTCGGTCTCGTGCACGCGCAGGGCGACCGCGCCGCGTACGAAGCGGTGCTCGCACCCTACGCGGGCAAGCTGACGTTCATCGAGCAAGCCGCGCCGCTGGGCTACGGCCACGCCGTGCTCTGCGGCCGGGAGTTCGTCGGCCGCCAGCCGTTCCTCCTCCAAGTCAGCGATCACCTCTACGTTTCCGCGTCCGCCAAGAGCTGCACGTGTCAGCTTCTCGATCTCGCCGAGGCCGAGGACTGCGCCGTCTCCGCCGTGCAACCGACCCACGAGGGCCAGCTCCAATACTACGGCACCGTCGGCGGCACGCTTGTCCCCGGCCGCCGCGGCCTCACCGCCATCGAGCATGTGTTGGAAAAACCGACACCCACCCTCGCCGAGCAGCACTGCCTCGTGCCCGGCCTGCGCGCCGGCTACTACCTCTGCTTCTTCGGCATGCACGTGCTCACACCGGCGCTCTTCGAGCTGCTCGCCGCCGAGCAGCAGGCCAACCCCGGTGCCAAGCTCGGCCTCTCCCCCGCGCTCAACGCCCTCGCCGCCCACGAGAAATACCTCGCCGCCGTGCTCGACGGCCGTCGCGCCAACCTGGAGGCGACCTTCGGCCTCCTGCGCGCCCAGATCGCCCTCGGCCTGAGCGGCTCCAGCCGTTCCGACATCCTCGCCCTCCTCGCCGAGGAGCTCGCCCTCGCCGCCGAGAAGCAGCCCGCCCGGAGCTGAGCGCCATGGAACAGCGCCTCCTCTCCCTCGTCGAAGGCCAGACTCCGGCCGGCGAACCGCAGTATTTCGAACAACTCTGCCGCGCCGCCTCCCGCGCCGAGCTGGAGGCGATGACCGCCGCGCTTGAGCAGTTCCGCCGCGCGACGCCGAACTTCTACCACCGCGTCCGCGCGATCTTCTTCCTCGAGGCGATCCACCGCTATTTCCTCCCGCCGCACTACGCGGCCGACAACGCCGGCTCGATCCCCTTCGAGGGCCACCAACACGCCCTCGAACGCCGTTTCGAGGAGGCGATCGACACCTTCCTGCGCCACCAGCGCGAGCACGGCGCCAGCGACGCGCTCAGCAGCGCCCTCGCCGCCGCGTATCACGGCCTCGAATTCAAGACCCTCGCCACGCAGGTCCAGAAGACCGTGCGCACCGTCCGCGGCAACCAGTGGATGTTCCGCACCGGCCACCCGCTCGACTACCCGCTGCGCCTGCGCGCGGAGCTGTTGCCGCCCGGCGGCGACGCCCCCGCGCCGATCCTCTTCGAGGAGACCCCCGTCCGCATGGACCTCAGCCACGCCGGCTGGTCCGACATCTTCTTCCTCGGCATGGACTACCCCGAGGGCGCCAAGGTCCTCAACCTCTCCATCGACCTCGGCGTCTTCGGCCGCGACCAGTCGACGCGCCCGCCGGTCTGCGCCTTCCTGCGCGTGATCGACGAGCCCGTGCTGCGCCTCGTCTCCGTCGATCTCGGCGCCAGCGCCGACGTCGCCTCGCTCGCCGACCTCTTCGATTTCGCCAAGGACTACCTCGGCCTGCTCAAGGCCGCCGTGATCGCCTCCGGCGTCGTCCCCTCCGGCCTCGAAGGCTCCGGCCACGACCTCGCCGAGATCCTCGCGCGCCTCGCCGGCCCCGGCCGCGGCCTGGAAATCGTCTCCCAAGTACGCGACATCCCGAAGGGCTCGCGCCTCGCCGTCTCCACCAACCTCCTCGGCTGCCTCATCGCGCTGCTCATGCGCGCCACCGGCCAGACCGGCGCACTCACTGGCGAACTCTCCGAGCCCGAGCGCCGCACCGTCGCCAGCCGCGCCATCCTCGGCGAATGGCTCGGCGGCTCCGGCGGTGGCTGGCAGGACTCCGGCGGCGTATGGCCGGGCATCAAGATGATCGAGGGCGAGCTCGCGCAACCGGGCGATGTCGAGCACGGCGTCAGCCGCGGCCGGTTGCTCCCGCGCCACCGCGTGTTCGACGAGGCCGCCGCCTCCGCCGCCACGCGCCAGGCGTTGCAGGACAGCCTCATCCTCGTGCACGGCGGCATGTCGCAGAACGTCGGCCCCATCCTCGAGATGGTCACCGAGAAGTATCTGCTGAAGCTCGAGCGCGAGTGGCACGCCCGCCTCGAGGCCGGCGAGATCCTGCGCGGCATCGTCGAGTGTCTGAAAACCGGCGACATCGCCCGGCTCGCCGAGCTCACCACGCGCAACTTCTTCGGCCCGATCCAGACCATCATCCCCTGGGCCTCCAACGCCTACACCGAGCGCCTGATCGCCGAGGCCCGCCAGCTCCTCGGCCCCGCCTTCCGCGGCTTCGTCATGCTCGGCGGCATGTCCGGCGGCGGCATGGGCTTCTGGGTCGACCCGGCCGAGAAGCCCCGCGCCCGCGAGCTCCTGCTCGACCTCATGCGCCGCACCAAGCGCGAGCTGCAGCACGCGCTGCCCTTCGCGATGGATCCGGTCGTCTACGACTTCTCGATCAACCCGCGCGGCACCCATGCGCAGCTCCTCACCGGCGACCGCGCGCTCTTCTCGCCCGAGTACTACCTCTACCGCGTGCCCGCTTGGGTCCGCCAGGACCCGCGCACGCTGCCCGACGCCGCCCGCCGCGACCTCGAGCGTTTCCTCGCCCGCCACCTCGGCGCGGCCAACAACTCCGGCCTCTCCACCGCGCTGCTCCACCGCCTCTTCCCGCCATCGACGGCCGGCGGCTCACAGCGTGCCGGTCAGTCGCTGCGCGAGCTGCTCGACGAAAACGGCTTCGATCCGCTCCAGCACGAGCAGATCCGCGCCGACCTCCTCGCCGGTCGCATCGGGATGCCACAGAACCGCCTGCCCGTCTCCGCCACCGTCGAGGACGTCCGCCCCGGCGACGTCGTCCCGCTGTATTCGGCCGATGCTGCCGACGCCGCCCGCGGCGCCGAGCTGCTCCGCTCGGGCGCGGTCGCCGTCGTGACGCTCGCTGCCGGCGCCGGCAGCCGCTGGACGCAGGGCGCCGGCACCGTGAAGGCGCTGCATCCCTTTGCCAAGCTCGGCGGCCGCCACCGCAGTTTCCTCGAGGTCCACCTCGCCAAGAGCCGCCGCGCCGGCCGCGCCGCCGGCTGCGAGGTGCCGCACCTCTTCACCACCAGCCACCTCACGCACGAGCCGATCCGCGCGTTCCTGGAAAAGCACCGGAATTTCGGTTACACCGGCCCGCTGCTGCTCTCGCCCGGCCGCTCCATCGGCCTGCGGATGATCCCGACGGCGCGCGACCTGCGTTTCCAGTGGGAGGAGACCGCGCACCAGGTGCTCGACGTGCAGCAGGAGAAGATGCGCCAGAGCCTGCGCAAGGCGCTGCTCGATTGGGCGGTGAAGACCGGCGAGGGCCGCGACTACACCGACAACCTCCCGCTCCAGTGCCTGCACCCCGTCGGCCACTGGTTCGAGATCGCCAACCTCCTGCGCAACGGCGTGCTCCGCGACCTCCTGCGCGACCGCCCGCAGCTCAAGCACCTCCTCCTCCACAACATCGACACGCTCGGCGCCGACCTCGATCCCGCCGTGCTCGGCCGCCACGACCGCGAGGCGCGCCCGCTCGCCATCGAGGTGATCCGCCGCCGGCTCGAGGACCGCGGCGGCGGCCTGGCGCGCGTCGGCGGCCAGCTGCGCCTCGTCGAGGGCATGGCCCTCGCCCGCGAGGAGGACGAGTTCAAGCTCACCTTCTACAACACGCTCACCTGCTGGATCGCGATCGATCCGCCGACGCCGACCGCGTGGCCGCCGCCGTGCGCACGCTCGCCGCGCGCATGCCGACGTACGTGACGCTCAAGGACGTGAAGAAACGCTGGGGCAACGGCCAGGAGGACATCTTCCCCGTGCTCCAGTGGGAGAAACTCTGGGGCGACATGACCACGCTGCCCGAGGCGAACACGCTCTTCCTCGCCGTCCCCCGCCAGCGCGGCCAGCAGCTCAAGGAGCAGGCCCAGCTCGACGGTTGGCTGCGCGACGGCTCCGCCGCCTACATCGAGAACATCTGCGCCTGGGAGTGATCCGCGCCCCGGGCGCGGTGGTCTTCCCACCCCTCACCCGCCGCCCCGGCAACGTTCCCCGGGCGCCCCGCCGCTTTTCGCTTTCCGGCCGCGGGTTTCCCGTCTCCGCTCTCCGGCCATGCCGCTCGACTACTCGCCCATCCAACTCGCCGACCGCTGGGAGGACTACCGCCTCCTCGAGTGCGGCGACGGCATGAAACAGGAGCGCTGGGGCGAGTTCACCTTCGTGCGCCCCGACCCGCAGGTCGTCTGGCCGCGCCGCTCCCGCGAGCCCTGGACCGGCTGGGACGGCTACTACCACCGCAGCGACACCGGCGGCGGCCGCTGGGAGTTCCGCCGCCCGCTCCCGGAGTCGTGGACGATCCGCTACAACCCGCTCGACCTCACGCTCCGCATCCGTCCGACCGGCTTCAAGCACACCGGGCTCTTCCCCGAGCAGGCGCTCAACTGGGAATGGGCGGCCGGCCTGATCCGCGGCGCCCGCGCCGCCGGGCCATGTCGACGCCGCCAAGGGCATGGTCGAGTGGTGCCGCGACAACGCCGCCCTCAGCGGCCTCGCCGAGGCGCCCATCCGCTACATCGTCGACGACTGCCGCAAGTTCGTGCAGCGCGAACAGCGCCGCGGCCGCAAATACGACGCCATCATCATGGACCCGCCCACCTACGGCCGCGGCGGTTCCGGTGAGATGTGGAAACTCGAGGACGACCTGTGGGGCCTGCTCGAGGACTGCGGCAAGATCCTCTCCGACCGCCCGCTGTTTTTCCTCATCAACAGCTACACCGCCCGGCTCTCCCCGGTTGTCACCGGCAATCTCCTCGCCGCGCTCCTGCCCGCCTCCGCCGGCGGCAAGATCAGCGTCGGCGAGATCGGGTTGCCCGCCAAGGTCGACGGCACCGTGCTCCCCTGCGGCATCTTCGGCCGCTGGTCGGCCTGACCCCGGGCATGCAGTCCGCGAGTAGGTCCAGTCTCTGACTGGACGCCGGAACACGTGAGCCGGCGGTCACGGCCGGAGTCGGAGGTGTCCGGTCGGAGACCGGACCCACGGGGCGAGCATGTCGGCCGGTGGTTTCACCAACGGTGGCCGGAGGTTCGCTCGTGGCTTTGCGGCAACTGCATGATCAGGGCTGAGCTGCGGTCATGCAGTCGGCGTAGAGGGCGAGCGTGCTCGCACCGCTCGGCACGAGCGCCGGTCGACGGGCTGAGCAAGCTCAGCCCCTCCGGCCGGAGGTGATTGCGCGCCGGAGCGGAGTCCGCACCAACTGCATCGTGGGCTCAGCCACCCGCCAGCGCCCGCCAGACGAAGGCCGTGAGCGAGCAGAGCGCCGCGCCGATCGCGATCGGCAACAGCGCCGAGACCGCCGTCCACTTCGCGCTGCGCGTCTCCTTGTAGATGGTCCACAACGTCGTCGAACACGGGTTGTGGCAGAGGCTGAAGAGCATGAGGCACACGGCCGTGAGTGTCGTCCAGCCGCCGGCCTCGAGGAGGCCGCGCAACGCGCTGCCCTCCGCATCGAACATCACGCCGGCGCCCGCCCCCGCCGCGCCGGTGACGAGCGAGGTGAGCATGAGCACCGTGGGGATCACGATCTCGTTGGCCGGGATCGCCACGATGTAGGCGAGCAGGATCACGCCGTTGAGCCCGAGCGCGAGCCCGAGCGGATCGAACCCGTCGATGAGCCACAGCGCGAGCGGGCGGCCGCCCGCCGTCACGTTGGCCACCAGCCAAATCGCGGCGCCGGCCGGGGCGGCGAACACGATCGCGCGCCAGAGCACGAACAGCGTGCGGTCGATCAACGAGGTGTAGAGGGTGCGCCAGATCTGCGGCGGCCGGTACGGCGGCAGCTCGAGGTTGAAGAAACTCGCCTCGCCGCGCAGCACCGTGCGGCTCAGCAGCCACGACGACGCCAGCGAGAGCAGGAACCCGAGCAGCATGATGCCGGCGACCATCGTCGCCGCGACGAGCCCGCTCCAGCGCTGCGGCGCCAGCGCCCCGATGAACACCGTCGCCAGCATGATCTGCGTGGGCCAGCGGCCGTTGCAGAGCGCGAAGTTGTTCGTGACGATCGCGATCAACCGCTCGCGCGGCGAGTCGATGATCCGCGCCGCCACCACGCCCGCGGCGTTGCAGCCGTAGCCCATCGCCAGCGTGAGCGACTGCTTGCCGTGCGCGCCCGCCGCCTGGAACAGCCGGTCGAGGTTGAACGACACCCGCGGCAGGTAGCCAAGATCCTCCAACAACGTGAACACCGGGAAGAAGATCGCCATCGGCGGCAGCATCACGCTCACGACCCAGGCCGTGGCGAGGTACATGCCGTCGGCGAACAGGCCCACGCCCCAGGCCGGCAGGTGGATCGCCACCAGCGCCTCGCGCAGCCACGCGTGCCCTTGTTCGACGAGCAACGTCGCCAGCCAGCCCGAGGGCACGTTCGCCCCGGAGATTGTCAGCCACAGAATCACCGCAAAGAGCGCCAACATCAGCGGGAAGCCCGTCCACACGCCGGTGAGCCAGCGGTCCACGCGGCTCTGCCACACCAGCCGCTGCGAGCGGCCCTCGCGCCGCACGCAGCGGTCGGCGATGCGCCCGGCCTGGCCGTAGATCGACTCGGCCAAGATGTCGTGGAGATTCGGAGGCAACCGCCAGCGCAGCCGGTCCACCTCGGCCAGCACCGCCTCGGCCGCCGGCGCGATCCCCGCCGCCGGCGCGGCTTCGCCGGCGCGCACGGCCACCTCGCCGAGCGCGGCGTCGCCGCCGGCCGCGA
>JAGVUB010000078.1 GCA_019136515.1 Verrucomicrobiota bacterium | reverse complement strand
CTCGACAACGGCCTGCGCGTCCTCCTCGTCTCGAATCCAAAGTTCAACCTCTCCTCCGTCGCCCTCGCCGTCGACGCCGGCTCCTTCGACAACCCCGTCGCCCGCCCCGGCCTCGCCCACTACCTCGAGCACCTCGTCTTCCTCGGCACCGACAAGTTCCCGGACCCCGGCGAGTTCGACAAATACATCCAGGCCAACGGCGGCTCCAACAACGCCTACACCGCCAGCGACCACACCAACTACCACCTCGAGATCGCCCACCCCGCCTTCGAGGGCGCCCTCGAGCGGCTCTCCCGCTTCTTCATCGCCCCGCGCTTCGACGCCGATTTCTGCGACCGCGAGATCACCGCCATCCAGAACGAGTTCGAACGCCACCGCGACAACGACTTCGCCCGCCTCGAGTTCGTCGCCAACGGCCTCTACGACCCGGCCGCCCCGGACGCGCAGTTCTCCATCGGCAACCGCGCCACCCTCGCCGGCACTCCGCGCGAGGAGGTCATCGCGTTCTACCAATCCCGCTACAGCGCCGACCACATGGCGCTCGCCCTCTGCGCCCCCGCCGGCCTCGACCAGCTCGAGACCTTCGCCCGCCGCTACTTCGCCGAGATCCCGCGCCGCCCCGTCGCGCCGCACACCGTCGCCCCCGCCCCCTACCTCCCGCGCCAGGCCGCCCTGCGCTTCGTCCAGATCCCCTCCGCCAAGGAGAACCCGCGCCTCGTCCTCCATTTCCCCGTCGGCCCCACCCGCGCCACCTTCGCCGCCAAGCCCGCCGAGCTCGTCACCAGCCTGCTCGCCACCGGCGGCGCCGGCAGCCTGCTCGCCCAGCTCAAGGCCGAGGACCTCGCCGTCGGCCTCGCCGGCGAACTCGACGAGCGCGCCACCGACCACGGCGCCTACTTCGTCATCGTCGACCTCACCGCCAACGGCCGCGCCCGGACCGACCGCGTGCTCCAGCTCTTCTTCGCCTACGCCCGCACCCTCCAGGCCGCGCCGTACCCGCTCACCACCTTCCACGAGCGCGCCGCCTTCGCCCGCCGCGACGAGGCCTACGTCGACCGCGGTGAGGGCAACGAGCTCGCCGCCTCCCTCGCCCGCGCCGCCCTGCACTACCCGCTCGAGCTCGCCGAACGCGTCCCCTTCCTCTGGCTCACCCCCGACGAGGCCGCCTACCGCCGCGTGCTCGCCGCCCTCCAGCCCGACAACGCCCTTGTCACCCTCCTCGCCCCCGACCTCACCGGCGACCGCAAGGAGAAATATTACGGTTTCGACTACAGCTACCGCGCCGACACCGGCGCCGCCTACGCCGCGCTCGCCCAGACGCCCCCCGAGGCCGCCGCCTTCCGTCTCCCCGCGCCCAATCCCTTCGCCGCCGCCTCCACCGAAGTGCTCGCCACCCAGCCCGTCCGCATCGTGGATGAGCCCGGCCTCGCCCTCGCGTACTCCCAGGAAACCGACCTCGCCCGCCCCCAGGTCGCCTACCGTTTCCACCTCCGTCCCGGCACCACCACGCTCGACGCCCGCGCCACCGTGCGTCTCGCCTTCTTCGAGACCGCCCTCCAGCTCGCCCTCCAGGACCTCGCGGCCGACGCCAATGCCGCCGGTATCCAGTACGAGGTGGCCGCGGGCGCCGGCCTGTTCCTCTCCGTCACCGGCTACAGCGGCTCCACCGAGCGGTTCCTCGCGCAGCTCATCGAGCGCACCGCCGCCCTCGCGGTCGACGAACGCACCTTCGCCGCCGTGCGCGACCAGGTCGTCAACGAACTCGCCAGCTTCCCCCGCGCCGAGGCCTTCCGCAACGGTCGCGCCCGCCAGCGCGCCGTGCTCACCAGCACCGGTTTCACCCCCGCCGACCTCCTCGCGCCCGCCCGCGCCCTCACCCGCGACGACGTCAACTCGACCCTCGCCGCGCTCTTCTCCACCGGCCAGATCGACGGTCTGGCCTGCGGCAACGTCGACCCCGCCGAGGCCGCCCGCCTGGCCCGCCTGCTCCGCTCCCGGGTCCATTCCTCGCCCGCCGCCCCGGCGGAGATCGTGCGCACCCGCCACCTGCAGCTCGCCGCCGGCGAGACGGTCGTCGACGCCGCCACGCTCTCCGGTGCGAACTCCTTCACCAGCCTCACCTTTCTCTACCCGGCCAACACCCCCGAGCTCCGCGCCGCCGCCGGCCTGATCGGCAACTTCATCGGCGACGACTTCTACGCCGACCTCCGCACGCACCAGCAGCTCGGCTACATCGTCGGCGCCGGCTCCTATGCGTCGGATCCCGCCCTGCTCACCTACGGCGTCGTCCAGTCCTCCGAGTATCCGAGCGATGAACTCCGCCGCCGCATCTCCGCCTACTTCGCCGACCTCGGCCGCCGTTGGGCCGCCGTCACCCCCGCGCAGTTCGCCACGCTGCGCGACGGCCTCCGCGCCCAGCTCTCGATCAAGCCCAACAACGTCGCCGAGCGCGCCGACAAGCTCTTCCGCCTCGCCTACGATTTCGACGGCGACTGGGACCAGACGCCCGCCACGCTCGCCGCGCTCGACGCCCTCACCCCCGAGCGTGTCGGTCAGATCCTCGCCGAGCTCGTCGCGCCCGCCACGCGCCGCCTCGTCGTCGAGCAACTCACCGCCAAGGACCACCAGTTGAAGGAGCCCCCGCAGCCCACCTTCACCGACCGCGAGGCGTGGAAGAAGACCCAGACCTACCGCTGACGCGCCGGGTCTGGTCCTCGCTTCCCCGTAGCGATGCGCGTGAGCGCATCGACTCCGCGCTCTCCGCGTCTCCGCGTGAGCCCCTCTCCGAAGCCAGACCCGATCCAGCCTCACGCGGAGTCGGCCCATCCCGAAGCGGACACTGTTTGTCCGCACCGCGCCCTCGGCCGGCCACCTCCCCGTAGCGATGCGCGTGAGCGCATCGACTCCCCCGATCCCGCCTCTTCGCTCGACACCCCGCCGCCCCCGTCCCCACTCTTTCCCGTCCCCCATTAGTGCCCATAAGTGTGCATTAGTGGTCCCCTCTTCCGTCCTCCGCGCCCTCTGCGCCTCCGCGTGCGACCCTCTCCGAATCCGAACCCAATCCAGCCTCACGCGGAGCCGCGGAGAACGCGGAGTAGCACGCGGCCATTGTCGCGCTCCGCTGTGGTTTCCTCCTGAGTCCGCATTCCGCCTTCCGTCTCCTGGATTTTCGCTTCAAGACTCGCCCCGCCTCCGACCAATCGAAAATCGGCAATCTCCAATCGCAAATCCGTTGCCCCTCACCCTCCAGTCCTTCGTCGACCGCTGGTCCGGCGCCCAACGCGCCGAGCGCGCCAACTACCAGCTCTTCCTCTCCGAACTCTGCGAGGTCCTCGATCTCCCGCGCCCCGATCCCGCCGGGCCCGACGCCGCCGCCAACGCCTACGTCTTCGAGCGCTCCGTCCGCCTCCACCACCGCGACGGCACCACCACCACCGGCCGCATCGATCTCTACCGCCGCGGCTGCTTCGTCCTGGAGTGCAAACAGTACGGCGAGGCCAAGCCCGAGTCCGCCGCCCTCGCCCTCGATTTCACCGAGGAGCCCGCCCCGCGCTCCGCCGGCATCGTCCGCGGCACCGAGGCCTGGGACCGCAAGATGCACGAGGCCCGCGAGCAGGCCAAACGCTACGTCGATTCCCTCCCTTCCGAAGAGGACCCGCCGCCCTTCATCGTCACCGTCGACGTGGGCCACAGCTTCGAGCTCTTCGCTGACTTCTCCCAGAAGGGCAAAGCCTACCTCCACCACCCCGACGCCCGCACCTTCCGTATCCGCCTCCGCGATCTCCTCCAGGAGGAACCGCGCGA
>JAGVUB010000137.1 GCA_019136515.1 Verrucomicrobiota bacterium | reverse complement strand
ATGCTCCTTTCGACGCACGGATCGGGCCGGTGTTCATTCTTCTCCCACGTTTTCTCCAACGGGCGCAGCCCGTTGGTTCAGCAGCCTGGTGGACGAAGTCCGACAGGCTGCTAGCGCCGGGCCGAAGGGTTCCCCGGATTCCCTCTGCGTGTTTCCCCTCAACCGCCAACGGTTTGGACCGTTACACAGGGCAGGAAGAACCTTCAGTGCCCTCACCGCTCGCCAGTCAGACCATCGCCCGCATCCAGCAGGCCCTCCGCTCCAACGAGGCGGCCAGCCTGCCCGAGGTGATCAAGCTCATCGAGGAGCTCTCCGACCGCGCCTTCTCGATTTCCGTCCAGGAACTGGCCGACCTCATCAGCCGCGACACCATGGTCACCGCCAAGGTGATCCAGGCCGCCAATACCTTCGGCTACAACCCGTTCGGCCACACCGTCACCACGGTCACACAGGCCATCCACGTCGTCGGCTTCAACAAGATCCGTAACCTTGCCCTCTCGATGCTCCTCATCGAGAAGGCCCTCCACGGTTCCCAGCCCGAGGCTCTGCGAGAATCCGCCGCGCTCGCCCTGTGCAGCGGCCTCTTCGCCCAGGCGCTCACCAGCATCCATCCCGAACAGGACGCCGAGCAGGCCTTTGTCTTTGCCTGTCTGCGCCACTACGGTCGACTCGTCCTCACCACCTTCTGCGCCGACGAGTTCCGTCAGGTCCACCAACGCCCCGTCGACGAAACCGAGGCCGCCGCGTGCCGTCGCATCTTCGGCATCACGCCCCTCGAGCTCACCCACCGGCTTTTCGAGGACTCGCGCCTGCCCCGCACCATCCTTCGCTGTCTCCAGGATGTACCTCCGGCCCAGCTCGCGCTGCCGAGCGCCACCGCCGAGGACCGGCTCACCGCCATCACGCACTTCGCCGCCACCCTCGGCGAGATCGTCGTGTCTTCCCGGGTTGGCGCGACAGGCTTCGCCGACGAGGCCGAGAAACTCCGCCAGTCCTTCGGCGAAAAACTCCAGCTCACACCCGATGCCGTCGGCATCCTGATGAAGGTCGTCGATCAGAACATCCGCAACTTCACCCGCACCTACGGGGCGAAAGTCATCGCCAGCGGTGTGATTCAGCGGATCACCGAACGCGCCGCCCAAACCGAACCGCTGCCCACCCTGCCCGCGACCAGCCCGTACCCCGCATCGTCTGCCCCTCCGCCCTCTTCCGCTTCAGCCACGCCGCCTCTCGCTCCAACCGCGGCCGAGGCCACCGCCGCCGGGGAGCCCTCGCCCACGCCGGATAGCGTCGCCATCCTCACCGAGTGTCTGATCCAGCTTGCCGAATTCACGTCGGCGACGACGATCAACCTCCCCGCGATGGAAGAAACGTGTCTCGCGGCCCTGCGTCGTGCGCTGCTCCTGCAGGATTGTGTACTCTTCCAGCGCGACCCGACCGGCCAGACCTACACCGCTCAGTCCGGGATTGGCGACCTCCTCAGCCAGGTACGCGGCCGCCCCGTCATCAATACCGAGCGTCGCGATGTGTTCAGCATCTGCCTCAGCCGTCGCGAAGACGTGCTCATCCGGGATACCTCCGATCCCAAGATCCGCCCCTTCCTCCCCGAGTGGTTGCTCGCCGCCGGCGCCATCAACGGCTTCATTCTTCTGCCGCTGCTGAACGAAACCGGCCCCGTGGGGTTGATCATCGGCACGCGCATCGGCTCGCGCCAGCTCCAGCCCTCGGCCCGCGAGCTCCAGTTGCTAAAGGCGATCCGTCAACACCTCGTCGCGGCCCGCCGCCTGGCCGGAGTGAAGGACTAGACCGCCCGCCAGCAATACGCCCCGCGCCGCGGTCGACGCAGCCCGCGCCTCTCCCCCGACGGATTGCGCTGCTCCGAAACTTTCGGCTTTCGTTTTTGCGCAGGCTTCCCCAACTTCCCGCGCTCGCACACGGAGAGGTGGCAGAGTGGTCTATCGCACCGCACTCGAAATGCGGAGTGTCGCAAGGCACCGTGGGTTCGAATCCCACCCTCTCCGCCACTTTCACGGTTGGGCCAACAGTCCCGCGTGATACCCGTCGCCTGCGGGCCGCGCCACGCGGCGACCAACCGCACAACGCCCAGTCAGTCCTGTGGTAGCAGCGCGCGATCGGGCATGCCGTCGGGGCTGATCTGCGCCGATGCGCCGTGCAAGGTTCCGGTATCCGGCCAGGGTTTCGTTGCCGACCGTTGCTGATCGACCACATCGCCACCTCGCACCGCGAACGCACCTTCCAACCGGTCACCCGCCGCCCCGGACAACCCGCCGCCGGCGGCCGACTCGATCTTCCCATTGTTCGCCTTTTTGGGGCTGGCGTCGCGCCCCTCGGCCGCCGCGGCGGAGCCGCCCGTTCGTCATCACCGCATCCGGACATGACCCTGCGGTGGAGGCGTCTCGCTGAGACACCGGTTACTGGTTACACTCCCGGGCGCCTCCCGGTTGCCATCCCCTCCCCATGGGCTCCGCATGCACACGTTTCATGGCGCCACGGACACGGGAGGCATGGGGCCTGCTGAACGGCGGGTACGATGCGCCCGCCTAGCGGACGCAACCTCCAGCAACACCAAACACCGACAATGAATATTCCGACATCCATGAAACTCGCGGGCGCCGCGGCCGTCGCCCTTGCCTCCACCTCCCTGTTCGCCGAAATCGCCCTCAACGAGCAGTTCGCTGTCAGCGGCTACGTCGTGGGTTCGGCGCGCTGGGTTGATCCGCAGGACGGCTCCTCCGACTCGACGCTCGATCTGGACGCCTACAAGTTCATGACGGTCGCCAAATTCGAGAAGGTCTCCATCACCGGCAGCCTCTACGCCGGCTCCGACTCCGATCCGTATGTCCTCGATGCCTACGGTACCTACAACTTCGGCGACGGCACATCGACAACCGCCGGCAAGTTTCTCAGCTACCTCGGTTACGAGGCCTTCGACCCGATCAACATGCTGCAGATCAGCTACTCGAACGAGGGGCTCACCGGCTTCATCCCGGGCTACCACACCGGCGTCAAATTCGACAAGGCGACCGACAAGTACAGCATCGGTGTCGCGATCGTCGACTCGATCTACAGCCCCGGCAACTACAAGGGCGACGGCGAGCTCGACGACGGCGTCGGCCTCGAGGCCGTGTTCAGCTACACCGGCATCGAGAACGTCACGGTGTTCACGGGCCTCGGTTACGACACCGGGGACGCGGCCGGCGACAAGCACTTCGTGGGCGATCTCTGGGTGCAATACGCCAAGGACAAGCTCACCGTCGCCGGCGAGCTCGCCTACGGCCACATCGACCTCGATGCAGGCGGCAGTGTCGACGGGTTCTTCGCCTCGGCTCTCGTGAAGTACAAGTTCGACGACAAATGGGCGGCGACCTTCCGCGTGAGCACCGGCGAAGGGCTCGCCAAGGACGACTTCGTCAAGGGCACCTTCGCCCCGAGCTACGCCATCACCGAGAACGTCGAGATCGTCGCCGAGTACAGCTACATCGACTCCGACATCGCCGACTACCAATTCCTCGGGCTCCAGACTCGCTTCAAGTTCTGAGCGTGTCGCCTGAACGTCGCCCGACGTTCGCCCTTCCGCGCGCGGTCCGTTGCGACGGACCGCGCACGTCCCCCAATGCTGTCCGGTGAACGGAGGTCTCGAGTTTCGTAAGTTCCGGAAGCATGGGCATTAGGCTGTGCTCACGATTTGAACTCGGCCAGCGCTGCGGATGCTGTTGGCGCCCGATGCACGTCGGGCGAACCGTCTTCTCGCAGATCGTCGATGTAGTTCCGCACTGGTTGTTCCAGCGACTGGCGCAGCGCCGTGACCAGACCTCGGCGCGGTTGAAGTTCAAAGCGTGGGAGCACTTCCTGGCACTGGGATTCGCGCAACTGACCTTTCGCGAGAGCCTGCGCGACATCGAGGCCTGTCTTGGGGCGCAACCGCGACTGGCCTACCATCTCGGGTTCCGCTCGCGGGTGGCACGCAGCACCTTGGCCGACGCCAACGAGCAGAGGGACTGGCGACTCTTCGCCGACCTCGCGCACTGGTTGATGCCGCGGGCGCGCGAGCTCTACGCAGACGAACCGCACGCGCTCGATCTCGATGCCCCGGTCTATGCCTTGGACTCCTCGTTGATTGACCTGAGCATCGCGCTTTGTCCGTGGGCCAACTGGACCGGCACCGATGCGGCGGTGAAGCTGCACACGTTGCTGGAACTGCGGGGACCGCTGCCCGCGTTCGTCGCCATCACCCACGCCGAGCACGGCGATTCCGCCATCCTCGACCAGATGCCGGTCGAGCCGGGCAGCTTCTATGTGATGGATCGTGGATACATCGATCTGCTCCGTCTTTCCCGGCTGGCCGCCGCCGGCGCCTTCTTCGTGGTCCGGGAACGTGACGCGGTGCGCTACTACGTGCGGCAGTCCCGTGCGGTGGATCGTTCGGGCAGCCTGCGCTCCGATCAGACCATTCGCTTCACCGGCGACGACTCCCGCCGCCATTGGCCCGGGCCGATGCGGCGGGTCAGCGTCTTCGACTCCGAACATCGCCGGCGCCTGGCCTTCTGGACCAACAACTGGGTTCTGCCGACCGCCACCGTCGCTGAACTCTACCGACAACGTTGGCAGATCGAGTTGTTCTTCCGCTGGATCAAACAGAACCTGCGCATCCGCGCTTTCTACGGCACCTCGCCCAACGCGATCCGTGTGCAGCTCTGGTCGGCGATCTGTACCTACCTGTGCGTGGCAATCACCCGCA
>JAGVUB010000092.1 GCA_019136515.1 Verrucomicrobiota bacterium | reverse complement strand
TCGGGGCGGTGTCGCCTCAGCGCCGAAGGTCCCACTCGACGAGAAAACGAACGTTCCGGAAGCGCTCCCCGAAAGATCCTTTGGCAAACCTCCCCGTTCCCAACGGGCGCAGCCAGTTTGTTCAGCAGCCTGCGGACGAAGTCCGACAGGCTGCTAGAAGAAACCTAGAGCCGAGACCTCCGCTGGGCTCGTTTGTGTTCTGCAGGCCGCTTTGGCCGATTCCGGACTCGTTATCGCGCCGCCCTGGAAATGTTAGCGCGCCGGACCCCAGCGACGGGTGAACGGATAGTAGATGAACAGCGGCCGTCCGATCGCGTCCTTGGCGGGCACAAAACCCCAGACGCGCCCGTCGGCGCTGTTGTACGAGTTGTCGCCGAGGGCGAAGAACTGACCGTCGGCGACAGTCACTTTCTGGCCGCCAGCGAGCAGACCGCCGGCCTGATAACCGCGATAGAGTCCGGTGCGGTTGGCGTTGAGGTCGAACGCCTCGGCGCCGGTGATCGGCGCGCCGTTGCGGTACAGCACCGGTTCCTTGACCTCCAAGGTGTCACCCGGGGTGCCGACGAGCCGTTTGATGTAGTATTGGTCCTGGCCGATGCCGGCGATGTTGCCGGTGCGGAAAACGAAGCCCTGCCCCACTTCGGGCCGGAAGAAATTGTAGCTGAACCGGTCGACGAAGAGCTGGTCGCCGGTGAGCACATCGAAACTCAGGGCGATCTGCGTCCGCTGAACTTTCCGGCCGGTGCCGAGCATCAGGGTACGCATGCTCTTGCGCTGGCCGCGGTCATTGAGCGCGATGACGGCCTCCTCGACTCGCCCGGCCTTGCGCAGCGCCTCGAGCGTCTCGCGGCCGCGGTACGGGCCATCGAGATAGGTCTCCATCACGAGGGTATCGAAATCGAAGTCTCCCGGGACGCGCACACGCACGGGCGCCTCGCCGACGAAGAGCGTGTACTCGCGCAACGTGGTCGGCACGACGAGCCACTTACGGCCGGGCACCAGCGCGTACGGCACGACGATCCGGCTCTCGCGCGGATCAAACGGGATCCGCAGTTCGCCATCGACCGGCGCGACGACCTCTCGCCGGGTGGCGCCGAAGGCGGCCAACCGCAGGACCCGGGCGACCGGACCGGGAGCGTCCTGCGGGTCCACAAAGACCTCGTGCTTCATCCCGAAGTAGGTCGGCCACATCGAGTTGGTCGGGATCTTGAACGGCTGCACGAAGAACGCGCGGATGCCGAGGATCACGATCGCGGCGGCGAGGAAGAACTCGACGTTGTCGGCGAGTGTGCCCTTCGGATACACGCGGCCGCCGGTACGGTGCAGCGTCTGCTCCAGCGCCTCGACGGCAAGCTTGAGCTGGGCGGCGTCGACCTTGGCCTTGATCTTGGCCTTCAGTTCGGCGCGGCGCTGGTTGAGCTCGGCCAGTTCGGCCTCGGGGAGCAGATCGCGCCGGTAATGGTAGACCTTGTCGGCCACCTCGAGCCAGTTGGTCGCGTCGCGCCGCGCACGGGCGGCCTGGGTCAGGAGGAAGCTGAACATGGCAGGTTTTCGGGGCGTTCCGGGCTCAGGTGGTCTTGAGCACCTGGATGAAGGCTTCGGGGGGGATCGAGACGGAGCCGATCTGCTTCATCTTCTTCTTTCCCTCCTTCTGCTTGTCGAGGAGCTTGCGCTTGCGGGAGATGTCGCCGCCGTAGCACTTCGCCGTGACGTCCTTGCGCATGGCGCGCACGGACTCGCGGGCGATGATCTTGCCGCCGATGGCCGCCTGGACGGCGATCTGGAACATCTGCGGCGGGATGATCTCCTTGAGCTTCTCGCACAGCGCCCTGCCCTTGCCCTCGGCCTTCGAGCGGTGGCAGATCGAGGAGAACGCGTCGACCGGCTCGGCGTTGACGAGGATGTCGAGCTTCACGAGGTCGGAGGCCACATAGCCGCTGAGCTCGTAGTCCATGGAACCGTAGCCGCGGGTGACGCTTTTCAGCCGGTCGTGGAAATCGACGAGGATCTCGTTGAGCGGGAGCGTGCAGGTGAGCATCACGCGGGTGTCGTCGAGGGTGTCGGTGTGGTCGCAGCAACCGCGTTTGTCCTGCACGATGCCCAGCACGTCGCCCAGCGCCCAGTTCGGAATATGGATGGTGGCCTTGATCGTGGGCTCGAGGATCTCGGCGATGCTGGAGACGTCGGGCAACTGCACCGGGTTGTCGACCTCGATGGGCTTGTCGGCGCCTTCGAGGCGGACCTGGTAGATGACGCTCGGGTACGTGGAGATGATGTCGACGTCGTACTCGCGGCGGATGCGCTCGATGACGATCTCCATGTGGAGCAGCCCGAGGAAGCCGCAGCGGAAGCCGAAGCCGAGGGCGACGGAGCTCTCGGCCTGGTACTGGAAGGCGGAGTCGTTGAGCTGGAGCTTGCCCAAGGCGGTGCGGAGCTTCTCGAAGTCGGAGGTGTCGATCGGGTAGATGCCGCTGAAGACCATCGGCCGGACCTCCTTGAAGCCCGGAAGCATCTGCTCGGCCGGCTTGTTGGCGAGGGTGATGGTGTCGCCGGTGCGGATCTCGGAAACGGTCTTGATGTTGCAGACGACGTAGCCGACGTCGCCCGCCTCGAGGATCCCGGTGACCTCCATCTTCGGGTTGAACGTGCCGACTTCCTTCACCTCGAACTTGACGTTGTTCGACATCAGGACGGCAAAGTCGCCGGCCTTGATCGAGCCGGAGAACACGCGGACGTAGGCAATGACGCCGCGGTAGGTGTCGTACATCGAATCGAACACCAGGATGCGCGCGGCCGGGTAATCGGTCCACCGCGGCGGCGGCACGCGGGCGACGACGGCCTCGAGGATGTCCTCGATGCCGATGCCGGACTTGCCGCTGGCGAGGATGGCCTCGTCGTGCGAGATGGTGAGGATATCCTCCATCTGGCGCAGGCAGAGCTCAAGGTTGGCGCTGGGTAGGTCGATCTTGTTGATGACCGGCACGACCTTGAGGTGTTGGCCGAAGGCCAGGTGGGCATTGGCGACGGTCTGCGCCTCGACACCTTGGGAAGCGTCGATGAGCAGCGCCGCTCCCTCGCAGGCCGCCAAGCTGCGTGAGACCTCGTAGTTGAAGTCCACGTGGCCGGGGGTGTCCATCAGACCGAGTTGGTAGGTCTTACCATCCTTGGCCGTGTACTGCATCGTGACCGGGTGCGACTTGATGGTGATGCCCCGTTCGCGTTCGAGGTCCATCGAGTCGAGATGCTGCGCCTGCAGCACCCGTTTGGAGACGGTGCTGGTGTACTCGAGCAACCGATCGGAAAGAGTCGTCTTTCCGTGGTCGACGTGGGCGATGATGCAGAAGTTGCGCTTGAGGGAGACGTCCATGCTGGGTGCGGAAGCGGTCGGGCGTCAGACCGCGGCGAGGTCGGCGTACTCGTTGAAGGTCTTGGTGGGCCACTCCTTGTTGATGCGCCGGGCCAAGCCGGCGAGCACGGCGCCCGGGCCGCACTCCCAGAACTCGGTGGCGCCGAGCACGGCGGCCTCGCGCATGCAGTCCTCCCAACGCACGGTGGAGACGACCTGCTTGATCAGCATCTCGCGGATCTGGTCGGGGTCGGTGACCTGCTTGCCGGTGACGTTGGTGAGCACCTGTAGCTTCGGGGCGTTGAAGGTCACATTCTGGAGGAACTTGGCGAACTCGGCGCGGGCCGGCTCCATGAGACGGCTGTGGTAGGCTCCGGCGACATTGAGCGGGATAACCTTCTTCATGCCGCGCTCCTTGGCGGCGGTCACACAGGCGTCGACCTTGGTCTTCTCGCCGGAGACGACGACCTGGCCGGGGCAGTTGAGATTGGCGACCTCGATGTCGAACTCGTGGCAGAGGTCGGTGACCTTCGCGAGTTCCTCGCCGATGATGCTGGCCATCGTGCTTCGGGTGGCCTCGCAAGCGACCTGCATGAGGCGGCCGCGCTCGGCGACGACGCGCAGACCGGTATCGAAGTCGAACACGCCGGCAACGGTCAGCGCGGTGACCTCACCGAGGCTCAGGCCGGCCACCGTGGTCAGGTCGGCGAGGCGTCCCTGCTCTTGGAGCAGCGAGTAGAGGGTGTAGCCGTGCACGAAGAGCGCCGGCTGGCACACGCGGGTCGGGACGAGAAGCTCGTCGGGACCTTCGAAACACATCTTGGCCAAGTCCCACCCCAGCACCTCGTTGGCGCGGGTGTAGATCCGCGCAGCAGTTGCGGCGTTGTCGGCGAGGCTTTTGCCCATGCCGACCTTTTGGGCTCCTTGACCGGAGAAAATGAGAGCGAGTGACATGAGAGACGGGGAGGAAATGGGCCGGCCTCCCAAAAACCAAGTCCGAAGTTCGGGCCCCGTTTCCCCTGCCGAAACCATGGAACGAGGGTGGAATCCCCCCGCCGGCCCCCTACACTGTTCACGGTTGGTTCTACGAGTCATCGGCCTGCCTCGCGCAGTCGCCGAGGCAGGCCGACACGAGGTTGGCGTGCTTGAGCCCGGGGCACCACAGCGCCCTGACGTCGAGGGGCGCTGCTCTGTCCGAGCAACACCCACACGGTCCGTCGCAGCAAACGGTTTACGTCCGGATGAAGATACCCTTGAGGTTCATCTCCAGCGCCTGCGGGTTCGGCGAAACGCGCAACCCGTCGCTCTTGGCGATCTTGCCCTCTTTGATGAGGCGGTAGAGGTCCTTGTTGAAGGAGATGGAGTTGGTCTCGGTCGTCGCCTCCAGCAGCGCCTGCACTTTGTCGAAATGTCCCTCGAGGATGAGGTTGCGGGCGGTCGAGTCGACCATGAGTACCTCCTGCGCGGCGTAGCGTCCACCCCCCTCCAGCGCGGGGACGAGTTTCTGGCATACGATGCCCTTGATCACCGCTGAGATCTGTCGGCGGACCTGCTCGTGCTGCTCGACCGGGAAGAACTCGAAGATACGGTTGATCGACTGCTGGACGTTGGCCGAGTGCAGGGTCGTGATGACCAAGTGGCCGGTCTCGGCAGCCGATAATGCGGTCTCGAGCGAAACCGCGTCGCGCATCTCGCCGATGAGGATGATGTCGGGGTTCTGGCGCAGCACCGAGCGCACGGCCAACGAGAAGCTCGGGGTGTCGATGCCGATCTCACGCTGATTGAAGATCGACTTGCCGTCCTGGAAGGTGAACTCGATCGGGTCCTCCATCGTGACGATGTGGCGCTCGAGGTTTTGGTTGATCCAGTTGAGCATCGAGGCCATCGTCGAGCTCTTGCCCGAGCCGGTCGGGCCGCAGACCAACACCAGACCGTCCTTGACTTGGGCGAGCTTGACCAGCCGCTCCGGCTGGAGGTTGAGGTCGGCGAAGGTCGGGATGTGGCTCTTGATGTGGCGGAAGACCACGGAGATCGAGCCGCGCTGCTGGAAGGCGTTGACGCGGAAACGCCCGATGTTCTCGGCCGTGTAAGCGAAGTCGATCTGCCCGTCGGTATCCCACTGCGGCTTGAAGACGAACGGCACATACTCGTCGACGAACGCTTGGATGATGTGCCGCGGGATCGGCTCCATATCCACCGGCTTGAGCCGACCGCTGATGCGGAGATAGCCGACCTTGTTGGTTTTGATGATGCAATCACTCGCTCCGGTCTCGACGCCGAGCTTGAGCAACTCGTTGAAAATCTGGGTGTGCATTTAGGCTGGGGCTTGTTTCCGCGTGGACACGTTCCGTTGGGCAAAATGGGATGGATTTTAAGTACCGTCCGCTGCAATCCTCCTCAAGGTATCGTTTCGTAAACCGCCAATCAAAAATCCCTTAGCAATGAGCAATCCGCGCGAGTTCTCCGGCGCCATCACCGCACTTGTGACGCCCTTCCGCAACGGCCAAATCGCCCACGACGACCTCGACCGTCTGGTGGACGCCCAGATCGCCGGCGGCATCAAAGGACTCGTGCCCGTCGGGACCACCGGAGAGTCGCCAACGCTCGACTACGAAGAGCACATCGAGGTGATCCGCCGCGTCGTTGCGCGCACCGCCGGTCGCGTGCCCGTGCTCGCCGGTACCGGATCCAATTGCACCCGCGAAGCCGTCGAGCTCACCAAGAAGGCCGACGCCGCCGGCGCCGACGCCATGCTCGTCGTCGCCCCCTACTACAACAAGCCCAGCCAGGAGGGGCTCTACCGCCATTTCAGCGCCATTGCCGAGGCCACCGCCAAGCCGATCGTCCTCTACTCGATCCCCGGCCGCTGCGGCATCGAGATCGCCGTCCCGACGGTCGCGCGCCTTCGCGCCGCGTTCCCACACGTCAACCACATCAAGGAGGCCGGCGGCTCCTGCGACCGCGTCGACCAGCTCCGCCAAGCCTGCGGCGACTCCGTCACCATCCTCTGCGGCGACGACGGCCTCACCCTCCCCTTCATCGCCCTCGGCGCCAAGGGCGTGATCTCCGTCGCCTCCAACCTCTTCCCCTCCGAGGTCGCGCAGCTGTGCGATCTCGCCCTCGCCGGCAAGCGCGCGGAGGCCGTCGCCCTCCACCACCGCTTCCAGCCGCTCTTCAAGAACCTCTTCGTCGAGCCCAACCCCGTGCCGGCCAAATACGCCATGGCCAAGCTCGGCCTCATCGCGTCGGCGGAGGTCCGCCTCCCGCTCTGCGAGCTGACCGAGGCCAACCGCGCCCTCCTCGACAAGACGCTCGCCGCCCTCGCCCGCTGATCACCATGTCCCAACCACGCATTCTCATCAACGGATCGAAGGGCCGCATGGGGCAGGCGCTCCTCGCCTCCGCCAAGGACGCCGGCCTCGCCGTCGCCGCCGCCGTCGACATCGGCGACGATCTCGCCGCCGCGATCCCTGCCTGCGACATCGTCATCGATTTCAGCCACCACTCGGTCACGGCCAACGTGATCGATCTGGCGATTCGCCACAGCAAGGCTCTGGTCGTCGGCACCACCGGCCACTCCAGCGAGGAGCGTGCGAAGCTCTCCGCTCGCGCGGCCGCCGCGATCCCGACTGTCTGGGCCAGCAACTACTCGGTCGGCGTCAACGTCCTCTTCCACCTCGTCGCCGAGGCCGCCCGCGTGCTCGACGACAGCTTCGACGTGGAGGTCGTCGAGATGCACCATCGCTTCAAGAAGGACGCGCCCAGCGGCACCGCCGCCAGTCTCCTCGAGATCCTCATGCGTGCCCGCGACCTCCGCGAAGCCGATCTGCGCCACGGCCGCCACGGCATCGTCGGCGAACGCACGAAGCGCGAGATCGGCGTCCACGCCCTGCGCGGCGGCGATGTCATCGGTGATCACACCGTCCTGTTCGCCGCCCTCGGCGAGCGCGTGGAGCTCACCCACAAGGCCGGCGATCGGGCGATCCTCGCCCGTGGTGCCCTGCACGCGGCCCGCTGGGTGTTCGGCAAACCGGCCGGACTCTACGACATGCAGGACGTGCTCGGTCTACCCAAGTCCGCCCGGGAGTCGGTTACGAGGTGAACGTCCCGATCACCACCGCCGAGAAACTCCCGGGCGTCGGCCAACCGACGTTCCTGAATACGCACGTCGTGTACCGCGAGGACTCGCAGGCCATCTACGGCTTCGCCACCGCCGCCGAGCGCGACTTCTTCCGCCTGCTCATCGAGAAAGTGAGCGGCGTCGGCCCGAAGGTCGCGATGGCGTTGATGAGCCACCTCTCGCTCCCGTCGCTCCAAGGCGCCATCGCGGGCAGCGACGCCGAACTGCTTTCGAAATGTCCGGGCGTCGGCCGCAAGACCGCCGAGCGGATCATCCTCGACCTGAAGGACAAGATGGGCGCCGTCTCGGCGATCGTGCCCGCCGGCAGCGTTGCCGCCGGCTCGCCGGTCGGTGCTGCGCCGTCCGCCCTCGCGGACGCCGTGGCGGCACTGGTCGCCCTCGGTTATCGCCCACCGGACGCTGACAAGGCCATCCGCAAGGCCCAAGCCGCGCTCGGCGCCAGCGCGACCACCGAGGCGCTCATCAAAAAAGCGCTCACCTGACGGCGAGCGCTCGGGAAAGAAGCGGCCTCGGGTCGGCCGGCTATTGCCGCTGAAACTGGAACGCGGCGGCCTCGATCTGTTCCATCTGCAACGGCGCGCCCGGCGCTTGGCCATAGGGTTGCAGCTCGACCTTGAGTTCCTCTCCGACCGGAGCCTTGGCCAAGTTTGCCGGCAGCAGCGGCGTGGTGGTGGCCGGAAGACGGCTGAAGTCGACCACGGTGCGATCCGCCGCCGCCCACGGGTTGCGGAACCCGGCGGGATTGGCGCCGGTCGCCACGGTCATCGTGTACGGCACCGGCTGCGACGCCATGGTCGCCGGGGTGGCGGTGGGCGCCGGCTGACTCTGGGCGATTCCGGGTGTGGCGGCGTCCGGGGCGATCTGCTGCACGGCCACGAACACCACGCAGGCCGCCAGCGCACCGCTGGCCATGAGCGCGACGGAGCGGAACCAACCGCCCTGCGCCCGCGCCGGAAGTTCGACCACTGCGCCCTTCCGGAAGTACGGCGCCGGCGAGGCCTCCTCGCGGAACCGCTCGGCGAGTTCGCCGCAGGCGTTCTGCATCTGGCAATACTGCCGGTAGATCCGGCGATGCTCGAGGTTGCCGGCGATGTCGCGCTCGAGGGCGGCGGCCTCCGCAGGCGGAAGCGCCCCGTCGAGGTAGAGGTTCAGCAGTTCGATGAATTTTTCGTGTGTCATTTGAAGTCCTCCCCGAGCAGCTCGCGCAGGGCCTCGCGGGCCCGGGCGATCCGGCTCTTCACGGTGCCCACGCTGATGCCGAGAATCTCGGCGATCTCCTCGTAGGAATGGTTCTGTACGTTGCGCAGCACGAGAATCTCCCGGTGTTTCTTGCCGAGCTTCTCCATGCAGGTGGCCACGCGTTCGGTGAACTCGCTGGTCACCGAGATGTCGTCGGGCGATTCGACATCGGCCGGGATGATCTCTGCGAGCGTGGCGCTGTCACTGTCGTCGCCCAGCGGCTGGTCGAACGAGACCGTCTTGTCGCGTTTGCGGCGCCACCAATACCAGTAGCGGTTGCGCGCGAGGTTGGTCGCGATCTGGTAGAGCCAGGTCGAGAAGGCGGCGTCGCCCCGGAAATTGCCGAGCCCGCGGTGGGCCCGGATGAACGCGTCCTGGGTGACCTCCTCGGCGTCCTGCTGGTTGCGCAGGAGTTGGTGCACCATCGAGTAGATGCGGTCCCAGTACTTGCCGACCATCTCGTTGAACGCGCCTTCGTCGCCGGCTTTGATCCGGTCGACGAGCAGGCGGTCGAGTGCAACTTCCTGTGCTTTGGCTGACATGCGTTCAACCTCGTTGCGACTCACGTACTCTTTGAATGTTCCCACGGTGTTGGCCTCGGCGGAGCTTTAGTGGCCGGCACATTCGGGCCGCGGCCCGCAGTGGTCAAGCGGGGGCCTTCCGCCCCCTCGCGGCGGCGCGCAACGCTCCACCCCAATGCCGACGGCGGCGCCACGCCAACGCGTTGCGCCAAAGCTGACCGGAGATTCCGCGATCATCGGCATGGCTCCATAGAAAACCATCGAGGCCGAAGGTTCCGTGGATCGCATGGCGACAGCGCAAGCGCCCAACTCCGCCGTCACGGCAAGCGCTGATGAACAGCCCCGCGGCAGGAAGTACAGCGTCGCCTTGCTTCGAAGACAGATCGAGCGCCAGAGACGGCCTCGCATCGGGACCCACCAACTCCGAACGCCGAAATCACCGCCGTCCCGAACATCCGATCTCGTGACGCAAGCGCGACTGGCTCGCGAATGCGAGCAATGCCTCCAGCGCCCAAGGCCCGATCGCTGTTCCGCTTTCTGCTTGCCGGCGGAAGTTCGGGCCACCAACTAACTTCCCTTCATTTTTCGGGTCGATAGCTCAACGGTAGAGCAGCGTCCTTTTAAGTCGTTGGTTCCGGGTTCGAATCCCGGTCGACCCACCATATTTTGCGCCGGCCCCGCCGGCACCGGTTTCCACAGCCATCGCAGGGCCGCTCATTCGGGGAACTCGATCGGAGCGGATTGGGCGTTACCCCCCAAAGATTTCGCGAAATTTTTTGCGGATGAGCCGATAGATCCTCTGGCCATATCCGGAGTTTCCCCTGATGATCCCTCAAGATAAACCTTCTTCCGTTCTCGAACGACAGTTGTCCGCAGACCGGCAAACCGTCTCCACCCCTAGCAAGATGAAGCGCGTTGTCATCATTGAGGATCAGACCGCCATCCGCGAAATGCTCGCGGAAATGCTGCGCAACGACCCGAATTTCAAGATCGTCGGCGAGTGTGGCGACGGCCAGCAGGCCTACACCCTGTGCCTCGAGACCAAGCCCGACCTTGCCATCCTCGACGCCAAGCTCCCCGGGCTCAACGGCGTCGATCTCCTCCGCCGCCTCGCCAAACAGCTCAAGAACACCCGTTACCTCGTCTTCTCGGGCTACGAAAATCCCGTTCTTGTCCGCGAGATGCTCGAAGCCGGCGCCCATGGTTTTGTCGAGAAGACCGCTGGCCTGAGCGAGTTCCGCAAGGGTATCCAGACCGTTGCCAACGGCGGCACCTATTTCGGACCGGCCGTTGCGGCGTTGCTGCTCAACGTCGTCACCAACCCGTCCGCCGCGTCGAGCCACGACCTGCTCACCGACCGCGAGCGCGAAATCCTCCAGCTCGTCGCCGAGAGCTACAGCACCAAGGAGATCGCCTCCAAGCTCGGCATCAGCGTGAAGACCGTTGACAACCACCGCACGAACCTGATGCGGAAGCTGGATCTGCACGACGTCGCCAGCCTCACCCGGTACGCGATCGAGATCGGCTTGGTCGACAACCGCAGTTCGCTCCCGCCCGGCGGCGCCCGCTGACGCGACGCGGCAGCACACCCCGAGTTGACCTCGGACACGGCCTTGCACCGGCCGACATTCTTCTTGCGCCAGCAGAGCGCTTTACGGATAACCGCGCTCCGCAACGCATAGGCCCTTTTCTCCATGAACAAGCTCTCGAAACTCGTCTGTTTCATCCTGATTGGTTCGGCCGTCCTCCTCGCCGGCTGCCCGAAGAAACCGAAGCGCCCGGACCCGAGCGCCACGCAATTCGGCTCGGGGAGCCCTCAGCTCAACTCCACGGGTGTCGACTTCGGTGCCGACGCTGCCAACCAGCTTGAGAGCAACACCGCCGGAGCCGGTCACCTAGATCCGGCCAACCTTGAGCGCGGCGTGCTTCCCACGGTCTATTTCGATTTCGATCGCTCCGCAATCAAGCAGAGCGAGCGCACCAAGCTCGATGAGGCGGCCAAGAAGATCGCCGCCGACTACAAGGGGAAGCAGATCCTCCTCGAAGGTCACTGCGACTGGCGTGGCACCGCTGAATACAACATGGGCTTGGGCGACCGTCGCGCCAACGCCGTGAAGGAGTACCTCGCCAAGCTCGGCGTCGAAGTGATCCGCCTCGAGCCCCTCTCGAAGGGCGACCTCGATGCGAAGGAGAACGCCACCGGCGAAGAGATGTCCAAGGACCGCCGCGTCGAGCTTGTGATCATCAAGCAGTAATCTGCCCTCAGCCTTTCGATACTTCAGAAGCCCCGGTCCTCCGACCGGGGCTTTTTCGTGCCCACTGCCGGCGGACTCCTCCGGAATCGACGTTCTCACGAACGTCGCCACGAGGACACAAGTAGCGATGCGCGTGAGCGCATCGATTGCGCAGCTCGCGACGCGCCCTGTCCGCATGGCGCGCGTAACCGCAGGCAGAGAGGCGTCCGCCTACCACCGCAGCGCCGAAAAATACCCGACGCCGATATCGGCGCGGTGCCGCACCTCCAGCACGTCGTGCAGCTTCTCGAGCTGCCGCTGCATCTGCTCGAGTTTCGGATCGTCCGCGACCAACAGCAGCATGCGGCTGGTCGCATGGTCCGCCTCGGGCACACAGACGATCGCCTCCAGATTGAAGGCGCGCCGGGCGAACAACCCGGTGATGTGCGACATCGCTCCCGGGTGATTGCGCACCCGAAGTTCCAGGACAGTGGTGGCGGGCTGCTTCGTGTCAGGCATGGGCGGCGGCGAGTTCGGTTGCGGTGATCGTGAGGTGGTTGGCGGCGCCCGGCGGCACCATCGGAAGCACGTTGGCCGTCTCGTGGATCGGGATGTCGATCAGCACCGGGCCGGGAGCGGCGAGCGCCGACGCGAGCCGCCCGAGCGGATCGTCCTCGGGATCGAGCGTCACGCCGCGCAGGCCGAAGCCGCGCGCGATGGCCGCGAAGTCCGTCGCCGACTGGAAACGGGAGGCCGAGTAGCGCCGGCCGTAGAACAGCTCCTGCTGCTGGCGCACAAGCCCGAGGTGGGCGTTGTTGCACACCAGCACCGCCACCGGGAGGTCGAGGTCGGCCAGCGTGGCAAGTTCCTGGATATTCATCAGGATCGAGCCGTCGCCGCTCACGCAGACCACGCGACGCTCGGGGGCGGCGAGCGCGGCGCCGATCGCCGCGGGCAGGCCAAAGCCCATCGTGCCCAGTCCGCCCGAGGTCAGAAACGTGCGCGGGCGGTTGAACGGGAACGCCTGCGCCACCCACATCTGGTGCTGGCCCACGTCGGTGGTCACGATCACATCGTCGGGGAGCAGGCGCGCCAGCGAACGGATGAGGTTCACCGGGTGCAGCGGCTCCCGAGCCGGCGCGGGGTGGATCAGCGGATACGCGGCGCGCAGCTCCGCCGCCCGGGCTCGCCACGCCGGATGGACCTGCGCGGGCAGGCGCTGGAGCAGGCACGTGAGGGTTTCGGCGGCGTCGCCGGCGAGGGCGAGCGTGGCGGCGCGGATCTTGCCGAGCTCCGCGCGGTCGATGTCGAGATGCGCGATCGCCGCCCGCGGGCAGAACTCCGCGACCTTGCCGGTGGCGCGGTCGTCGAAGCGCGCGCCGATGGCGAAGATCACGTCGGCCTCGCGCATGAGCAGGTTGGTCCCCTTCCCTCCATGCATGCCGAGCATGCCCATGTTCAGCGGATCGTCGGCCGTGAGCGTGCCGAGCGCCATGAGTGTCGTCACCGCCGGAGCGTCGATGTGGTGCGCAAGGGTTCGGGCGAGCTCCGCCGCACCGGCCCCGATCACGCCGCCGCCCAGGTAGAGCATCGGGCGTCGCGCACCGGCGAGGAGCGCGGCCAGCGCTTCGATCTCGGGCGCAGTGCACGGCGGCGTCGCCCGGCGACGGCCGGGCTCCGGCCACGCGGTGATCTCCGCCCGGGCGTTGAGCACATCCTTCGGGATGTCGACCGCCACGGGGCCGGGGCGGCCCGACTCGGCGAGCGTGAAGGCGAGCGGGATCGTTTCGAGCAGCTCCTCGATCGAGCGCACGAGGAAGTTGTGCTTGGTAATCGGCAACGTGAGACCGTACGTGTCCACTTCCTGGAACGCGTCGGTCCCGATCAACGCCTGCGGCACCTGCGCGGTGATGGCCACAAGCGGGATTGAGTCCAGCCGCGCGTCCGCGATGGCGGTGAGCAGGTTGGTCGCGCCCGGTCCCGAGGTCGCCAGACAGACGGCGGCGCGGCCGGTGACGCGCGCCATGCCCTGGGCGAGGAAGCCCGCGCCCTGCTCGTGGCGGGTCAGGATGTGGCGGATGCCGCTCCCGTGCAGGGCGTCGTAGAACGGCAGGATCGCGCCGCCGGGGATGCCGGCGAGGGTGTGGATGCCCTGGCGCTCGAGCAGAGTGCGCAGGATGGTGGCTCCGGTGTGTTGCATGGTGGTTGGCGTTGGGTGGCGCCCTCCCCGGTTCTGCACCCGACGGAGCCTCGGAAAACAAAAGCCCCCTCCGGTGCGGTACCGGAGGGGGCGAAAATCGTGAGTACTTGCTCAGACCCCTCGCGGCACGCAGGCGACTACTACGTCGACCAGGAGGGCGACGAGGGAGCTACGGGAGGCGTTGGCGAGGCTGAACATGTCGGGCGGACAAAAAGCGCGAAGGCTTCCCCGTGTCAAGACTGGGGCCGAAAGCCTGCCTCAACAAAAAGGCCGCCCGGGGTGAGGCGGCCTTCGCAAGTGTAGCGTGACGCTGGTTCAGTAGCGGAACACGACGCCGAGCCGGAACTCGTCGCTGTCCTGGTCGAAATCGCGGGTGTAGCTGCCGCGCACGCCGACGGTCCGGTTGAACCAATAGTGGGCGCCGATGGTGCCGTAGTAGCCGGCGCCCTCGTCCCACTCGGTGTAGTCGTAGTAGCCGAACGCGACGGTGATCGCGCCTTTCGCGTTGTACGGAATCTCGGCGCCGATGCTCGCATCGAAGAAGAACGAGTTCTTCCGGCCGGTGTAGGAGTAGCCGTAGAAGTCGATATCGTCGTTCTCGTAGCCGATCCGGCCGGTCACGAAGCCCTTGATGCCCTGGTCCATCTCCATGTAGCCGGTCGCGGCCGCGGAGATCTTCCAAGCCTTCGCATCCAGCCCGTTCACGTCGAAGTCATAGTTGCCGTAGGCGGTGGCGATCGAGAGATCGAGCCCCTTGATCGAGGACGGCACGTTGAGCTCGACCCCGGCGAACCGGAGGTCGCCACCCTTGAAGTCGGAGTAGCCGAGGTCGAACGCGGCGTAACGCTCGCCGATGAGCCCCCCGGTCTGGGCGGCGGCGACGGTCGCCGCGCCCGCCAGCGCGAGGGAGTAGAACAGAGTACGCAGTTTGTTGGTCATGCGCCGCGTTCATAGGCGTCGCCGACCCACGAATGCAACACCAAGTTTCTGTTACAAATGTTTTACCGGTCGCGCCGGGATGCTCGCGCTCACCCCGCCAGTTCCAGCGCGGGCTCGAACGTCAGGCCGCTCCCCTCCTCCGTCGCGGTGCGCGGGCGCGCCGCGTCCATCCACGCGGCGAAGGCGATCATGGCGGCGTTGTCGCCGGTGTGCCGCGGCTCGGCGGCGAACGACGGCACGCCGTGGCGGCGGCCGACCTCGGCCAGGGCGGCGCGCAGTGACCGGTTGTTGGACACGCCGCCGGAGAGGCCCACGCTGCGGTAGGCGCCGCCCGCCAGCGCCCGCGCCGTCTTGCGCGCGAGCGCGTCGACCACGGCGGCCTGGTAGCTCGCGCAAAGGTCGTCGAGTTGGGCGTGCACCTCGGCGTCGGTCATCTTCTCCAGGGTGTAGCGCAGCGCGGTCTTCAGGCCGGAAAAGCTGAAGTCGAGCGTGCCGCGGGAATTGTTGCCGCGCGGGAAGTCGAAGGCGTCGGACCGTCCCTTCGCCGCATGCTGCTCGACGAGCGGTCCGCCGGGATAGCCGAGCCCGAGGAGCTTCGCGCCCTTGTCGAGGGCCTCGCCGGCGGCGTCGTCGAGCGTGGACGCCAGCACGGCGATACGGCGCTGCGCGTCGATGGAGAACAGCACGGTGTTGCCGCCCGAGACGAGCAGGCCGAGGTGCGGGAGCAACGCGGCCAAGCGCGCGTCGAACTCCGCCGGCGCCTCGCCATGGAGATTGATGAACGGCGACCACGCATGCCCGCGCAGATGGTTGCCGCCGACCAGCGGGATGCCCCACTCCAGCGCCAAGGCCTTCGCCACCGCCACGCCCATCGCGAGACAGGCGGCCAGTCCCGGCCCGCGGGTGACCGCGATCTGTGTCACCCGGCGCAGGTCGCACTCGGTCGCGGCCACCTGAAGCAGCGGCGCGAAGTGCCGCAGATGTTCGCGGCTGGCGAGGTCCGGCACCACGCCGCCGTAGGCCTGGTGGAGCGCGATCTGGCTGTGCACCCACTCGCCGCGCAGGCCGTGGGTGGGGTCGAACACCGCCAGGGCGGTCTCGTCGCAGGAGCTTTCGATTCCAAGGATCATGGGAGGACGGAGTAGCTCATGGGGACCTGCGCGGCTGTATCGGTATAGGCCAGCAGGCCCTGCAACACGTCGATCGCCGCCTCGAGCTGGCGGTCGGGAATTGGCTCGAAACCGAACCGCGCCTTGAACTCCGCCGGGGTGGCGAAGTCGTCGCGCAGACGTTGGATACCGAGCTTGCGGTCGTCCTCGGCCGAGACCGGCAGCGACACATCGGGGGCGATGCCTTGGCCGTGGATCACCTGGCCGCCGGGGGTGAAGTAGCGGGCGGTGGTCAGCCGCAGCGCTTCGCCGCCGCCGAGCGGCACGAGCGTCTGCACGGAACCCTTCCCGAACGTGCGCTCGCCGATGACGACGGCGCGGCGGGTGTCGCGCAACGCCCCGGTGACGATCTCGGCCGCACTGGCGCTGCCGGCGTTGACGAGCACGGCGATCGGGTATCGCCGAGCCTTGTCGGCGCCGTGCGCGTGCAGCTCGCTTCGGCTGCTGGCGTCCCGGCCCTGGGTGTAGACCACGAGCTCTCCGTCATCGAAAAACGGGCTCAGTACTTCCACCGGAGCGGTCAGCAGGCCACCGGGGTTGTTGCGGAGATCGAGCACGAGGGCGCGAAGCCCCTCGGCTTCGAGCTTCGCCAGCGCCGTCTTGAATTCGGTGGCGGTGCGCTCGGTGAACTGGGTGATCTGGATCTGGCCGATGCCCGGCGCGACCATCGACACGGCGCGGATCGTATCGACCTTGATCACCTCGCGCACGAGCTCGAGCTCCAGCTCACGCGACACCCCCGCCTCCGTGCGCTCGAGGCCCACCCGCACCTTGGACCCCGGCTTCCCGCGGAGCTGGTCGACCGCGTTGCGCAGCACCGGCGCCTCGATCGCCTTGCCGTCGACCTTCACGATCCGGTCGCCGCGGAGAATTCCCGCCCGTTCGCCGGGCGTACCGGCGATCGGCGCGATCACAACCACAGCCTCGTCCTTCAGCTCGATCTGTACGCCGATGCCGCCGAACTCGCTGCGCAGGTTGCTCTGCACCCGCTCGTTCTCGCGGCGGTCGAGAAACTCCGAATGCGGATCGAGCCGGCGCACCATCTCGCCGATGGCGCTGTTGGTAAGTTTCTCCGGGGTAGCCGCCGACGGCTCGAAATAGCGGGTCTCCACCGCCTCAAGCACCCGGCGAAACCGGCGCGACTGAGCTGTGGCGGCATCCGGAGTCAGCCACCCCTGCCTCTCGCCCACGAGCAGCACCAGCATCGCCGTATTGGCGATGGCCAACACTACCAGCGCGGTCAGGAGAATCCGTTTGAGCATCCGCGGCATCCTGCAAGAAACCCCGACCTAGTCCAATGTTTCCACCCACTGCCAACGACGCCGACGCCGACGCCAGTTTCCTCGCCGGCTTCCGGATGGATCATGGCGACGGGCCGGTGAGTTTTGCGCAGTTCATGGCGCTCGCACTCTACCATCCGGAACTCGGCTACTATCGTCGGGCACGCCAACGGGTCGGGTTCTCACCCGCGGCGGACTTCTATACGGCGACCAGCACCGGGACGGTCTTCGGGGAACTTGTCGCGGCGGCCGCGGAGAAGTTGCTGCGGCCAACAGCCGCACGTGCATGCGAGTTTGTCGAGATCGGTGCCGAACCGGACGGCGGCGTCCTTAACGGCGTGGCCCACCCCTTTCGGTCCGCGCGCACCTGTCACCTCGGGGCGGAGCCTGCGCTGGCCGGCGAGTGCGTTGTCTTCTCGAACGAGCTGTTCGACGCCCAGCCGTTCCACCGCCTGATCCGGCGCGATGGCGTTTGGCGCGAGCTGGGCGTCGCGATCGACGCCGAGCGTCTGGTCGAGCGGGAGCTCGCGGGGTTTTCGCCGCCCGTCGCCGCGGTGGCGGAGATCCTGCCCACGAGCGCGCCCGATGGGTACCGGCTCGATCTGCCGCTCGCCGCGGCGGAGTTGTGCGCCCAACTGGCCCGCGCCCCTTGGCGTGGGCTGTTCTTGGCGTTCGACTACGGCAAGACGTGGGACGCGCTCACCACCGACACACCGGCCGGCACCGCCCGCGCCTATCGTTCGCACCGGCAGGAGCGCGACCTGCTGGCTGCGCCCGGTCGCCAGGACCTGACGTGCCACGTTTGCTGGGACTGGCTCGAGCAGGCGCTCGCCAGGGCGGGGTTCGCCTCGATCCACCTCGAGTCGCAGGAGGCGTTCCTCATCCGCCACGCGGGCGCAGCCGCGGAGCGGATCACCCGGGACGCGAGACCCGGTCCCGCCCCGCGCCGCTCGCGGCTCCACGAGTTGCTCCACCCGGCGTTGCTCGGCCAGCGATTCCAGGTGCTACACGCGGTCAGGGAGTGATCCCTCCTCCGTGCGGCCACCAGACCAGGCCGCTTTCGTGTTGGCACTGGCGCGACGCCCGCGATGATCGCGCCCGCCCCCCGTCACCATCCATCCCGCCATGCGCCTCCTTCGCCCTACCCTTGCCCTGGTCTTCGCGCTTGTCTGCTTCCTTCACGCCCCGGCCGCCCCCCAGCCCCTCGTCCCCGGCGCCGAGCTGAAGCTCGAGCTCACCCCGGCGGCGCCGAAGGCCGAGATCACCTTCACCGGCGGCACCGAGCGACTGCTCGCCCTGCGCGTCACCGCCGCAGGCGCCGGCGGAAACGTCCGCTTCAAGGCCAAGGCCGAGGCGAAGTTCGGTGCCTACGCCGCCGCCAGCGACTTCACCTGGAACTTCGACCCTGAGCGCGCCACCACCCAACTCTGGGATACGCTCCCGCACCTGCCCGCCGCCTGGCAGATCGAGGTCGCCTTCAACGGCAAACCCACCGGCCCCATCGCGCTCACGCTCCAGCTCGAAGACCAGGGCGCCGCGCCGGACATCCGCTGGGGCGAGGCGCCCGGCACGCTGCTCGTCCGCAACGTCGGCCAGTCCCGCCTTTCCGCCACGCCGGAGAAGAATCTTCTGCTCCGCCACCCGCTCTACAAATCCGGCGCCATCGCGCCCGACATCACGCCCGCCGGCGACGCGCTCTTCCGCCTGCCCGCCGGTATCTGGCAAATCGCCGCCACCGGCGGCGAAGGCGTGGCGGAACTGCGCTCGGCGCTCATTCCCGTTTCCAGCGGCGGTGAAACCGTCGTCGACTGGCCGCAGATGCGCGCCCTCGAAGGCGAAGAGGCCAAGGGGCTCACCGAACTCGTCTTGCGCGATGCCACCGCCGACGGTTCCACCGGCACTCTGCTCGTCGCCGCGCCGATGTTCGCCGAGCCGCCGAAGCCTGAGGCCGTGCGCATCCTCGAGGGCGGCCAGCCCGGCGAGGTGCTCTCCGTCGAGTCGATCCCGGCGAAGCTCCACGTGGTCGTGCTCTTCGACTCCTCCTTCTCGATGCGCAAGATCTTCGGCGAGGCGCAAAACGCCGCGCTCAAGTTCGTCGAACAACTCCCGCCCGACTGCACGGTCGATTTCTTCGACTTCGACACGAAGGTGAAGGAACTCGCCGCCGCCGACCGCGCCGCCCTGCTCGACGCCATCCGCGGCATCAAGTCCGACGGCTCCACCAAGCTCTACGACTCGATCATGAAGGGCCTGCCGAAGTGCGCCTCCCACCGCCGCAGCGCGATCGTCGTCTTCACCGACGGCTTCGACGCCCAGGTCGAGGACCCCGGCTACGGCAGCCGCGCGTCGCAGGAACTCGTCTTCGAGTCCGTCGTCAAGGCGAAGGTCCCGCTCTTCACGATCGCCTACGGCGAGAAACCCGATGAGCAGACCCTCCAACAACTGGCGACACTCTCCGGCGGCGCCTTCTACCGTGCGCAGGCCGACACCATCGGCACGGTCTTCGACCAGATCCGCGGCCTCGTCGACCGCGACTACAAGATCACCTACCGCCGCCCCGCCAAGGTCGCCGCCAGCAACACCCCGGTCGTCACGCTCGTCCTCGATGTCAGCGGCTCGATGGACATGGATTCGAAGACTCCCGGTTGCGGCCGCCGCATCGAGGCCGCCAAGGATCTGTTGCGCGGATTCTTCGGCCGTCTGCCGACCGGGAGCGTCACGCAGCTCTTCACGTTCTCCAGCGACGTGAATCTCGCGCAGGTGCCGACCTCCGACCCCGCGCGCCTCCTTCGCGCTCTCGCGCCGATCAACGCCGGCGGCGGCACCGAGACGCTCAAGGCCACCAAGGCCGCCCTCGCCTCCCTCGACAAGATCCCGTCCCGCAACCGCTCGCTGCTCTTCATCACCGATGCCGCGCTCCAGGTCCCCGAGGGCAAACCGCGCAAGGAGTTCGAGCAATACCTTGCCGCCCTGAAGGCGCTCGATGTGCACTCCGTCTGGGTCGGAATGGTCGGAGAGAAGGACAAGGCGCCGTTCGATAACGCCGCCGCGCTCTCCGGTGGCAGCTACGTCGTCAGCCCCAACACCGAGGCCCTCGCCCAAGCCCTCGCCTCCCTCGAGAAAGCCCTCGCCGATCCGAAATCCGGCAACGAGGTCGCCGTCGAAATCCTCATCGACAAGACCGACGACAAGGGCGCGCATCACATCCATGGAGGCACCGCACTATTCCCGTTGCCCGTTTCTGCGAGCACCGCCGAACACAGCGTTGGCTGCCTCACCGCCACGGTCACCAACGCGCCCGACTCCCCGCAACTCACCATCAACCTGCCGTCCGCTACCGGCGCCACCACACCGTCCTCCGACAACCGCCCACGGTCCACCATCCACGGTCAACCGTCCACCGACTCCACCGAGCTCAACCGCATCCCGATCGGCAAGACCGGCCGCAACGAGGCCGCCGAGTTCACCGTCGACGAAGTCTGCCTCTATTCGAAGCTCCACGGCTTCGAGCTGCCGGCCACGCACCGCTTCGTCGAGCTCCACGTCACGCTGAAGAACATCCTACCCGAGCAGAAGGTCTTCATCCCCGAAAAGGGCGCCGCACACCCGGCCAGCTGGGTCGGCACCGGCAAGAGGCGCGGCAAGACTATCACCGCCATCCCGCCCTACCTCATCCCGAACCTGCGCAACCACCTATTCCTTCGCTGGAACGACTCCGCCGAGGTCCCGCTCTCCTCGCTCAGCCTGCTCGACCCCGCGCCGCTCTTCCTACCCGACGATCCCTCGATCCTCGTCCAACCCGGCGTGCCGCTCACGGGCCGTCTCGTCTTCCTCGTGCAGGGCACGAACCTCCAGCAGGCGTCGCTGCACTTCTACGACACCGCCTACTCCCACCTCGATCTCGCGCTCGTCGGTCCGCTCGCGCCGCGCCCCGCCGCCCTCACCGCGTTGCCGACTCGCGCCACCGCGCAGCTCTCCGACGCGTTCAAGATCGACTATCTCGGCCACGCCGACTCGCCCGAGCCCGTCGCGGGCGTCGCCCCTGGCACGCCGAACGTCTTCCGCACCGTCCAACTCGGGCTCGAGTCGCAGGTGCAGGCGTTGCTCGCCGTGCAACCGACCGAGAGCTTCGACCTCCTCGTCGGCACCGACAAGGGCCCGCTCTCCACGCCGCTCGCGCCGCTCACCGACCTGCTGCCCGGCGGCCTCTACCGCCCGGCCTCGCTCGCGCCCGGCTCGCACAACCGTTTCCAGCAGCTCTACTGCCTGCCCGCCGCACTCGCCGCCGCGCCGTCCGCGCTCTTTGTCGAAACGAAGACCAAGGACGTCGTCATCCCCTTCTCGGCGCCGCTGCCGCTCCACATTTCGACCACGCCCGTCGACCCCGAGACCTGCCTCGCCATCGCGGTGAACACGCTCGCCCTCGCCGGCAAGGAGTCCGGTCTCGACAAACCGATGATCGTGGCCGACGTCACCATCGCCGACGCCGACGACAAGTACTCTACCAGCCTCGGCAACCACTTCGTGCTCGTGCGGGTGAAGGAGCCCGGCGGCCCCTTCGTCGATCCCGATGCGCCCACCTTCAAGCGGAAGCTGAAGCAGATCGGCAACCAGGCCGAGCACAAGGGACTCGGCGGTTTCGCCACCGACGAGTCCCAGAAGATCACCCCGCATCGCGTCGATCCCGCCACCGCCGGCCTGCTCTTCGGCTTCCCGGTCGGCACCGTGATTCCGGACGGCGCCACGCGCCGCGGCGTGCTGCTCTTCAACCCGCCCACCGAGGGCGAGTGGGTGCTGGCGTTCCACGGCCGCGAACTCGCGCGAATCACCGCGCCGCTCGCCACTCCGCTGCCCACCTCCGACACCTTCCTCGTCGCCCGCCGCCCCGCCTACCCGACGCTCGACGACCGCAACGTCACGGTGCGCATCGAGAAATTGGTGGCCGAGCGCGCCAAGGCCGGCGCCTTCAAGCACCTCGCCCGCGACAGCAAGACGGCCACGCCGAAGACCGACGAAGCCGGCACCACCATCCCCGCCGCGCTCGAGCCGCCCCCACTCACCGTGGCCGGCGCCGCCGCGTGGAAGGCACTCCTCGCCGCCGACGAGGCTGCGCTCTGGAAGACCATCGCCGCGCTCCGTGTCCAAGCTTCCGCCGACAAACCCTGGGCCGTCCACCTCTCGCCCGAAGCCGTGCTCACGCAACGCTCCGGCACCGTGGCCGACCTCGCCGACCTCGCGCGCCAGTGGTACGCCGCGCGCGGCATCGCGGCCACCGCCCAACAGGCCGCGCTCTCCGACGCCGGCACGCAGCGCCTCCGCGCCCGGATTCCCTTTGGCGATCTGCCCGCCCAGATCCCGTTGCTCGCGACTCCGCAGGGTACTTGGCCCATCCCGTTCGCCACGCGCGACGCCGAGTCCGCCACCTTGCTCGCCGCCGGCGCGCCCACCGCGGCGAAGCCCGCGCCGTCCACCACGCAGATCACGGTCTCCGTGCTCTGCACACCGCTCGCCTCCAACGCCGCCGCCAAGATGGGCGACATGGGCAGCGCGCTCGCCGGAGGCAGTGCTGGCGGCGAGAAGCGTTTCGTGCTCTGGAACGAGTCGCTTCCAACCGCCGCACTCTCGCGCGACGCCGTTGATCTCTTCCTCTTCGAAACCGGCGGCAAGGACCCCGAACTCCGCGCCCAATTCGAAGGCCCCGATGGTACGGTCGGCGGCAAAACCGGCATCAAGATCCTGGAATGGAAACCCGTGCGCGAACTGATCGAGATCCGCACGCCCGGCCAGAAGGTCCGCGTGCTCGAACGCGAACTCGGCGAAGCCACGCTCGCCGGCACCTTGCACAGCCTCGCGATCGCCGCGCCCGACCTGCCCGCCGATTCCGCCACCGCGCTCGCGCAGGCCTTCGCCGCGAGGAAGTCCGCCGAGACGCCCAACCACCGCTCGATCGTGCGCTGGCTCAACCGCACGCGTCTCGCGAAGTTCCTGACCGCGCAGACGCGTTGGGAGGAGAAGTCCGCCGCCGCCCTCGGTGTGGGCCTCTCCCGCGCCGCCGCGCCGCGCGTGCTCATCGCGACGGTCTCCGCCGCGCCCGATGGCAAGCTGCACCAGTCGTTCGACCTGCGGCAGAGCGAGCCGGTCGTCGCCGGCGATCCCGCCGCGTGCAACTCGTTCCGCCTGATGAGCGGCCTTACCGCCACCGCGTTCGAGGGCCGCGCCACCGGCGGCCGCTCCGTCCTCGATTTCTGGAAGTCGCCCGACGACTTCATCGTCGTCTCGCCGAAGAACCGCGGCCGTTTCGCGGCCGACCTCAAGACGAAGGGCTTCCCCGCCGCCGTCGTCGACCGCGTGAAGTCCGGCCCCGAACTGCTGCTCTTCTGCAAGTACCCGGTCGATTTCGGCGGCGAGCCGCTCTGGGGCTGGCTCGCGATCAACCCCGCAACTTACGCCGTCACCTCGACGCTCTCCACCGGCGAGAACGGCGCACTGGAGGACGCGATCCTCGAAGCCGTGCCCAACGCCCTCACCTACGCGATCGGCTTCATGGTCGGCGTCGACGCCTCCGTCTGGTCGGTCTCCGCGTTCTCGCTCGAGGGCCTGCCCTACGAGGACGTGCTCGCCGAGGCCGAGAAGTTCGCCGGCGGCATCGCCGAGAACTTCAACGGCATCGGCGTCGAGCCCAAGGAGGTCGCAAAGGAGCTCTGGAAACGGTTCAACCTCTTCGGCTCCGAGTACATGGAAGGCGGCGAGAGCCACCGCAAGTTCGCCTCCGGCTACGCCGACGGCGTGAAGTACTACTTCGACCGCGCCCGCGGCAAGTAGAGCGAGGACCGTGCGGGCTCCGACTCCGCCCGCCCGCGCCGCCGCGGCGGCGTGCTCTCCGCGGTTTCCTCCGGGTATTCGTTTGGCTCCGCCGACCGACTGGACACACTGCTACCCGCAGCCCCCACCTGCGCATCGCCCGTCTCACAACCCCGACCGCCCATGCGCTTTCCCCGGTTCCTCTCTGCGGCACTCGTTCTTATGTCCGTGCTCGCCTCCGCCCTCCCCGTCCGGGGCGAGCCCGCCGCCCCAGCCGCGATCGAACGCGGCCGGCCGCTCGAGTTCACGCTCACCCCCGAGGCGCCCGAGCTGGAGCTCACCTTTGCCCACGACGCCAGCCGCCTCTTCGGCCTGCGGTTCGCCTCCGCCGATCCCGCCGCCGAGTTCGTGCTCGTCGCCGAAGCGCAATCCGAGTTCGGCGAATACCAGATCGGCAGCTCGTTGCAGTGGGAGTACCGCGGCAAACGCGCGCTCTCGCAACTCCTCGACCTGCTGCCCCAGTTCCCGACCACCTGGCGCCTCAAGCTCACCCTCGACGGCGACGCGGCGCGCACGTTCACCGTCGCCGTCGAGGACCAGGGCGCCGCGCCGGCGATCCGCTGGGCCGAACCGGTGGGCACGCTCGTCGTGCGCAACGTCGGCCAGACCGCGCTCACGGCCCGCCCCGAGCCCGAGACCGATCTGCGCCATCCGCTCTTCAACGACACCGAGGCCGCGCCCGACCTGACGCCGCAGGGCGACGCCGTCTTCCGCCTGCCCGCCGGCCTCTGGACGCTCCATAGCACCCCCGCCGCCGACGCCAAGGCGGCCGCCAACTCGCTCCAATCCGCGCTCATCCCCGTCTCCAGCGGGGGCGAGACGATCGTCACCTGGCCGCAGATGCGGGCACTCGAGGGCGAGCAGGTGCGCGGTCTCAACGAACTCCAACTGCGCGAGGCCTCGGCCGACGGCCCGCTCGGCCGCGTGCTCATCGCCGCGCCGATGTTTCCCGCGGCGCCCGCGCCCGCAGCGGTGCGCCTGGTCGAGGGAGGCTTCCCCGGCGAAGTTGTCTCCGTCGATGCGGTACCGGCAAAACTCCACGTCGTGGTCGCGTTCGACTCGTCGCTCTCGATGCGGAAGATCTTCCCGCAGGCGCAGGCCGCCGCCCTGCGTTTCGTCGAGAACCTGCCACCCGAGAGCACGGTCGAGTTCATCGACTTCGACACCAAGATCCGCGACCTGCCCGCCGCCGACCGCGCCGCGCTGCTCGCCGCCATCCGCGAGATCAAGGCCGACGGCAGCACCAAACTCTACGACTCCATTCTGCGCGGCCTGGCCAAGTGCGCGGGCCACTGTCGCAGCGCGCTCGTCGTCTTCACCGACGGCTTCGACGGACGCGTCGACGACCCCGGCTACGGCAGCCGCGCCACCGAGGCGCAGGTCTTCGCCGCCGTGAAGAACGCAACCACGCCGCTCTTCACCATCGCCTACGGCGAGAAGCCCGACGAGAAGACGCTCCAGCGCCTCGCCGCCGACTCCGGCGGCGCCTACTTCCGCGCCCAGGCCGAAAGCGTCGAGAGCGTCTTCGACCGTATCCGGGGGCTGGTCGACCGCGACTACCGCATCACCTACCGCCGCCCCGCCAAGGTCGCGCCGAGCACCACCCCGGTCATCACCGTCGTGCTCGACGTCAGCGGCTCCATGGACATGGACCCGTCCGACCCGACCTGCGGCCACCGCATCGAGCCCGCCAAGGACCTGCTGCGGACGTTCTTCGGGCGCCTGCCGCGCGGCAGCGTCGTGCAGTTCGTCACCTTCTCCGGCAATGTCGATGTCGTGCAGGTCCCCACCGCCGATCCCGACCGCCTACTGCGCGCGCTCGCCCCCATCGTCGCCGATGGTTTCACCGCCACGCTTGAGGCCACCCAGGTCGCCCACGACTCCCTCGCCGCGATCCCCTCCCGCAACCGCTACCTGCTTTTCATCACCGACGCCGCCCTCGCCGTCGACGATGACGACCGCGAGCTCTTCGAGCGGTTGCTGGCCGGCTTCAAGCAGCTCGACGTACGCTCGCTCTGGGTCGGCATGGTCGACGACGAAAACAAGGAACCCTTCGTCCACGCCGCCGCGCTCTCGGGCGGCGAATACGTGGTCAGCCCAGGCCCCGAGTCGCTCTCCCGTGCCCTCGCCTCGCTCGAGCAACGCCTCGGCCAGCCGGAGTCTGCCGCCAGGGAGCTCGCCGTCGAGGTGCTCATCGAGAAGCCCGACTCGCGCGGTGAGCCCCACCTCTATGGCGGCAACGGCCTCTTCCCCCTGCCCCTGCCGCCCGTCACCGAGACCATCGGCGTCGGCTGCCTCACCGCCACCTTGCACGCGCAGCCGACCGGCGAATACGCCGTCCTGCCCGCTCCGGCGGAGGCCGTCGACGAGACCGGTGCATCCGCCAACGGCACCGCCTCCGCTCCCGGCGCGCCCGCCGCGCTCGAGCACAACCGGATGAAGCTCGAGGCCGCCGCGCGCAACGACGCCGTCGAGATCGCCGTCGCGGAGGTCCGCCTGTATTCGCGCATTCACGGCATCGAGGCGCCGGTCGGCCATCGGTTCGTCGAGCTCCACCTCACCTTCACCGACATCCTTCCCTCGCAGCAGGTCGTCATCCCCGACAAGGGCGCCGCGCACCCGGCCAACTGGGTCGCCACCGGAAAGCTCAAGGGCCGCACCGTCACCGCCGTGCCGCCGTACCTGATCCCCGACGTGGCGCACCACCTCTTCCTGCGCTGGAACGACGGCACCGAGCATCCGCCCTCGCTCGTCTCCGTGCTCCTCGTCAACCCCGGTAAGCCGCGCACCGGCCGGCTGGTCTTCCTCGTCGAGGGCGAGAACCTCCGCCAGGCGTCGCTGCATCTCTACGACACCGCATACAAGCACTGCGACCTCGCGCTCGTCGGCCCGCTCGCGCCGCGGCCGAAACCGCTGACCACCCTGCCGACCGTCGCCACCGGGAAACTCTCCGAGACCTTCGCGCTCCACCTGCTCGGCTCCGCCGATTCCGCGGCGCCGCTGGGCGGCGTCGCCCCGGGCGAGCGGCATCTTTTCCGCACCGTGCAGCTCGGTTTCGAATCGCAGGTGCAGGCGCTGCTCGCCCTCGATCCGGCCGCGCGCTTCGAGCTCCTGCTCGGCACCGCGGAGGGTCCGCTGGCCACGCCGCTCGCCCCGCTCACCGATCTGCTCCCCGGCGGACTCTACCGTCCGGCCTCGCTCGCGCCCGGTTCGCACAACCGTTTCCAGCAAGTCTACTGCCTCCCCGCCGCCCTCGCCGCCGCGCCCGCCGCGCTCGCCGTCGAGCTCAAGGGCGACGACCTCGTGCTCCCATTCGGCCCGCCGCTCCCGGTCACCCGCGTCGACGCCCCCTTCGACCCGACCGACGGCGTGGCGATCCGCGTCAACCGCTTCGCCACCGCCGCGGAGTCCGAATACGCGGACCGGCCGCTGCTGGTGGCCGACCTCACCATCGCCGACGCCCCGGATGGCTTCTCGACCTCGATCGCCGAGCTGTTCCACCTCAGCCGCGTGGCCGTGCCCGGCGGCCCCTTCGAGGACCCGATCTACGGCCCCGCCCGGCTCAAGCCCGTGCAATACGAAGGCGCCGAACAGAGCAAAGGACTCGGCGGCTTCGCCGGCGACGAACTGATCAACTTCCGTCCGCAGGGCGTGCTCGACGACACCGCCGCCCGTCTCTTCGGCCTCGGGCCCGACGCCGTGATCCCCGATGGCGCCACCCGCCGCTTCATTCTGCTCTTCAACCCGCCCACCGAGGGCGAGTGGGTGCTCGCCTTCCACGGCCGCGAACAGGCGCGCTTCGCCGCCCCCGCCGCGCCGCTGCCGCCGGAGCAGCACTGGCTGCTCGTGAAACGCCCCGAGTATCCGCAGCTCAACACCAGCGGGGTCGACGCCGAGATCGCCGAGCGCGTGGGCGCCCTCGAAGTCTCCGGCCATTTCGACCGGCTCCGCCGCGAGGCGCAGCCGCCCTCGCCCGTCGCCGACGAGCGGGGCCACCTCCTGCCCGCCCCGCTCGCCCCGCCGCGCCTGACCGCCGCCGGCGAGGCCGCGCTCGCCACGCTGCTCGCCGCCGACGAGGCCACACTCTGGCGCACCCTCGCCGCCCTCGACCGCGACCCCGCCCCGGTCCGCGCCGACCCGTGGGCCGCCCAGCTCGGCGCCGAGGCCGTGCTCACCCAGGGCCACGGCACCCCGGCCGAACTCGCCCACCTCGCGCGCCGCTGGTTCCAGGAACACGGCGCGAAGGTCGAGACGCTGTCCGCCGAACTCACCGACAAGGGCCGCGCGGACTTCGCGAAGCTCTGCCCGCATGCCCCGGCGCCGGACGCCGTGCCGTTGCTCCGCGCGGGCGACACCACCTGGGCGTTCCCGTTCGCCCGCTGCGCCGAGGAGCTCGCCGGCTGTCTCGCCCGCGAGCCCGAGCCGGCGGCGCCGGACCCGGCCCGCGTGCGCATCACAGTCTCGGTTACGTGTCGGCCCTCCGGCAAGACCGCCGCCAGCCATATGGCCGACTTCTCCGCCGCGCTCGGCGGCGGCGAGTCCGACGAGAACACCAGCTTCACGCTCTGGGACGACCACCTGCCGCTCGGCACGCTCTCCCGCGACCCGCTCGACCTGTTCTTCTTCGAGGAACGCGGCAAGTTGGCCGCACAGCTCGAGATCGCCGACGAGCGCCGCACCGTGCGCAGCGACATCGACCTGCGGGAGTGGCAGCCGGTGGCGGAGGCGATCACGTTCCACGGCCCCGGACTGCCCAATGTCGTCTTCCACCGCGACCTTGCCGGTGCCGAACTCGACGGCACCTACCACTGCCTGGCCCTCGGCGCGCCCGACCTGCCCCGCGACGCTGCGGCCGCGTTGGCCCGCACCTGGGCCGCAGCCCGCACCGCCGAGCCGCCCAACCACCGCTCGATCGTGCGCTGGCTCGGGCGCCAGCGTATCGCAACCTTCCTTGCCGGGCAGACGGACTGGGAACGCCGCAAAGCCGCCGCGCTTGGCCTGCGGCTCTCCCGCGCCGACTCCCTGCGCGCGCTTGTATTCACCGTCGCCAGCGGAGCCGACGGCACGATGCGTCAGTCCTTCGACCTCGCCGCCAGCGAACCGGCGCCCCTCGGGCCGGAGCGCGCCGCGAAGGCGTTCCGCGCGCTGCAGGGGCTGGCCGACACCGCCCTCGAAGGCGGCCCGCTCGGCGCTCGCTCGGTCACCGATCTCTGGCGCAAACCGCAGGATTTTCTGCTGATCGCCCCCGAGCGCCGCGCCGCACTCGCCGAGGCCTTCGAGGCGCAGCCCGCGATGCCCGCCGAATTGCGCCGCCGCCTCGTCGAAGGACGCGAATACCTGCTCTTCGCCAAGAAGCCCGTCGATCTCGCGGGCCGACCAGTCTGGGGCTGGCTGGAGATCGACCCGCGCACGTACGCTGTGCGCTCGGTGCTCTCGAGCGGCGAGCACGGCAGCATGGTCGAGACGGCGATCAACGAATACGTGCCCGACGCCGCCTCATACTCGCTTGGCTTCATGGTCGGCGTCGACGCCTCGGTGTGGTCGGTCTGCTCGTTCACGCTCGAGGGGCTCGACTACGCGGCGGTGATGCAGCAGGCCGAGGCCTTCGCGCAGGAGCTGGCGAAACGCTTCAACAACATCTCCGAGGACCCGAAGATCCAGCTCGGCGAAGGCGTGGTGATCACCCGCGAGGGCGTGAAGTTCAACGACGACGGCGAGTCGAACTTCCGCAGCTTCGTCGACGGCTATAACGCCGGCGTCGCCTACTACTTCGGCCAGACCGGCGGCTGACCCCGCCGCGGCGCGCGAAGCCGTTTCCGGCGCTGCATCGCCCTCGTGCGCGGGCACGGGCCATCGGTGCGAAACCCTAAACACAGAAAAGGCCGCCCCCGAGGGCGGCCGAGTCTCGAAAGCCTGGCGACAGGGGGGCGCTCAGTGCTTGAAGTGGCGAATACCGGTGAAGACCATCGCCATGCCGCGCTCGTCGGCGGCCTTGATGACCTCCTCGTCGCGCACCGAGCCGCCGGGCTGGATCGCGGCCGTGGCACCGGCGTCGGCCGCGGCGATGAGGCCGTCGGCGAACGGGAACAGCGCCTCCGAGGCGACGATGCTACCCTTCAGGCTCAGGCCGGCCTCGCCGGCCTTCCACACCGCGATGCGCGAGCTGTCGACGCGCGCCATCTGGCCGGCGCCGACGCCGAGGGTCTGCTCGCCCTTCGCGTAGATGATGGAGTTCGACTTCACGTGCTTGCCGACCTTCCAGCCGAAGAGCAGGCCGGCCCACTCCTCCTCGGTGGGCTGGCGCTTGGTGACGACCTTGAAGGCCTTCACGTCGCCCAGCGTCGTGTCGCGATCCTGCACGAGCACGCCGCCGACGACCGAGCGAACCTCCAGGAGGTTCTCGGCGCCGGGCGCCTGCTTGGCGATCATGAGGCGGAGATTCTTCTTCTTGGCGAAGATCGCGCGCGCCTCGTCGGTGAACGCCGGGGCGATGATGACCTCGGTGAAGATCTCCTTGATCTGCTCGGCGAGGTCGGCGCCCAAGGTTTGGTTGACGACGATGATGCCGCCGAACGGCGCCTGCTTGTCGGTGGCGTAGGCCTTGTGCCAAGCCTCGAGCAGCGAGTCGGCGCTGCCGACGCCGCAGGGGTTGGTGTGCTTGAGGATCGCCACTGTCGGGCGCTGGAACTCGCCGATCAGGTAGGTGGCGGACGTGATGTCCAAAATGTTGTTATACGAGAGTTCCTTGCCCTGCAGTTGCTCGAAGTGGTCGTAGAACCGTCCGTAAAGCGCCGCCTTCTGGTGCGGGTTCTCGCCGTAGCGCAGGCCGGAGGCCTTCGGCAGGCTGAGCTCGTAGCGCGCGGGGAAGCCGGCGATCGCGTCGACATCCGGCTCCTCGACCTGCTTGGCGAGGTAGGCGGCGATGGCGCGGTCGTAGGAGGAGGTGCGCTCGAAGACCTTCAGCGCGAGCTTCCGGCGCAAGGCGTGCATCTTCTTCTCGTCGCCGAGCGTGGCGATGACGGCCGAGTAGTCGTCGGGATCGCAGACGACCGCGACGGACTCGTGGTTCTTCGCGGCGCTGCGCAGCATGGAGGGGCCGCCGATGTCGATGTTCTCGATGGCGTCCTCGAAGGAGACGTCGGGCTTCGCGACGGTGGCCTCGAACGCGGATGCAGCGTCTTCACGCGGCCCTCCATGATCTCCGGGAAGCCGGTGTGCGCGCCCACCTCGGTGACCGGAAGACCGGCCTGCTGCAGGAGCTTGGCGGTGCCGCCGGTCGAGAGAATGCGGTAGCCGTGCTGCTGCACGAGGGCCGTGGCGAAGTCGACCAGGCCGCGTTTGTCGCTGACGGAGATGAGCGCGAGCTTTTCCATATGCCGCAGTTCTCCGGGGCGGGAAAAACGACGGCAATCCCAAAGGCGGGCCATCGACGGGACACTCCCGGCGATGGTCCCCATTCGCACGGTGGCGGAAGCCCCCATCGGGGTTGGGGCCGTCTCCTCATTTGGCGTCGGACGGCTAAACTCCCGCGCCGGCGGTACGATCCCCTTTCCGAAAAGCGATGACCACGTCCACTCCAGTCCAAAGCCCGGCGAGCTATCTTCCGATGGCCACCGTTGCGCCGCTCGGAGCCGACGCGACGCCGAGTCCCCAGAAGGTTAATCCGATTCCGCGGCTGCCGAGCCGGCCCAACCTCTCCCGCCAGCCATGGGAGGAGGAGCCGATCGACTACACCGTCTATCTCCCGTCCAGAAAGGACGAGGATACCGGTCCGACGTACACGCAGTTGAATCCGACCAAGGTACGCCGCCCCGTCTGAGGCTCGGTGTCGGCGCCCGGCTGCGCCGCGACGATTTGCGCCAACTGCGGACTAGACTCGCCGCGGCGGGCCGGCAGCATCGCCGTCCATGCCTGCGACGACCTTCACCATCGCCAACCAGAAAGGCGGTGTCGGCAAGACCACCACGGCCATCAATCTCGCGGCGGCCCTCGCCGCGCAGAAGATCCCGACCCTGCTCATCGACCTCGATCCGCAGGGCAACGCCACCAGCGGGCTGGGCGTGGAGCGCGCCGAGGGCCGCAGCGTCTATCGGCCCCTCCATGGCGAAGGCTCGGTGGCCGACATGATCGTCGAGACTTCCCTGCCCCACCTCTGGCTGCTGCCCTCCGAGGAGGACCTCGCCGCCGCAGAGATGGAGCTGGCCCAGACGGAGAACTACCTGCAGCGCCTGCGCCTGTGCCTCCAGCCGCTGCACGACTCCGAGCGCTTCCGCGCCATCATCATCGACTGCCCACCCGCGCTCGGGATGCTTTCGATGAACAGCCTCGCCGCCGCCGACTACCTCTTGATCGCGCTGCAGTGCGAGTACCTCGCACTCGAGGGGCTCGGCCAGATCCTCAAGGTCGTCCAGCGGCTCAAGGACGCCGGCGTGAACCCCAGGCTCGAGGTCGGCGGCGTCGCCATGACGATGTACGACATCCGCACCAAGCTCGCCCGGCAGGTCGTCGACGAGGTGCGCCGCCACCTGCCCGACAAGATCTTCGAGAGCGTGATCCCGCGCACCGTGCGCCTGAGCGAGGCCCCCAGCTTTGGCAAAACCATCTTCGCCTACGACCCCACCAGCCCGGGTGCCACAGCCTACAAGAACCTCGCGAAGGAGGTCATCGCGCGTTTCGGGCTGAAGTGAACGCGCCGCCGTCCTCTGGTCGATGAGCCTGTTCCGCAAATACGGCCACGTTTTCGCCGTCGGGCTCCAGAGCGCGCTCGTGTACCGCTGGAACTTTTTCATCCGCGGCTCGTTCTCCCTCGTCCACCTCTGCCTGATCTTCATCCTCTGGGGCGCGGCCTTCAGCGGCGTCGACCAGATGGGCGGATTCGACGTCCGGCAGACGCTCACCTACTTCATCGTGGTCTTGGCGCTGCAGTTCATGGTCGGCGCGTTCAACGAGGACTACCAGATCGGCGAGGAGATCCGCAACGGCCTGATCAACCAGTTCCTGCTCAAGCCGGTGAACTATTTCGGCTACCGCCTGAGCCTGTTCGCCTCGGCCCGCCTCGTCTCCGGCCTGCTCGTGTTCGTGCCGCTGCTGGCCGCCTCTCCCTGGTTCCGCGACCAGCTGACTTTCCCAGCCCTTGAGCCGTGGCGGCTGTCGGCCGGTCTCGCGGCGATGGTGCTGGCCGCGGCGTTGCAGTTCACGATCGCGTTCTGCTTCGGCCTGCTGGCGTTCTGGTTCCTCGAGATCCAGGGCTTCGTGATCCTCTCCTACGCGATCGAGACCTGCCTCGGCGGTTCGCTGTTCCCCCTCGACCTGCTGCCGCGCGGCGTCTTCGTCGTCGCCCAGTACCTGCCGTTCCCCTACCAGATGTACTTCCCTGCCGCCATCCTCACCGGGCGCATCGCCACGCCGGAGGAGGCCACGCGCGGCCTCGCGATCCAAGCGGCTTGGGTGGTGATCGCGATGATCGGCGCCCGCCTGCTCTGGGCGGGTGGGCTGCGCAAACACACCGCCGTGGGCGGCTGATGCGATTTTCGATGCACTACGTCCGTCTCTGGCTCGCCTCGCTGCGCTACTCGATCGTGCGCACGATGATGTTCCGCTTCGATTTCCTGCTGTGGACCGTCGTCGAGTTCGCGTGGATGGCGGTGAACCTCCTGCTCATCCAGGTCATCTACGACCACACCGAGTCGGTGGCCGGCTGGGGCAAATACGAGATGCTGCTGCTCGTGGGCACCTCGATGCTCATGCAGCGCCTCTTGATGGGGTTCTTCTGGACCAATCTCTTCGAGATCGGCCGCAACGTCCGCACCGGCCAGTTCGACTTCTATCTCACCCAGCCCGGCCAGCCGCTCTTCCTCGTCTCCACCCGCAAGCTCGATCCCGACGGCCTGGCCAACTCGCTCGTCGCCATCGGCGTGATCGTCTACGCCCTGCGTCACCTCGGACTGCCGATCACCGTGGGCGGTGCGGCCCTTTATGCCGCGTTGGTCTCGATCGGGCTGGTCGTCCACTACAGCCTGCTGCTGCTGCTGGCCTCGCTCACGTTCTGGATCGTGAAGACCGAGGGCATCGAGGGCAGTTACTTCACCATCGCCGAGTTCTCCCGGCTGCCGCGCTCGGCTTTCAAGAGCCTCGTCACCACCGTCGTGTTCGTTTACGCGCTGCCCGCGGTCGTGGTCTCCAACGTGCCGGCGTCCGCGCTGCTCGGCCGGCTCGACTGGCTGCACGTCGCCTGGCTGGCGGGCCTCGCGCTCGCCTGGCTGGCCTTGGCGGTCACGGTCTTTCACCGCGGACTCCGGCGCTACACCAGCGCTAGTTCCTGACCGCACCACCTGGGATCACACACTCCGGCTCGAAAACTCTACGAATTTTGCTCCTTTCTCCGATCGCATTAAGCCATTACGTCCTTCCTTCTCCGATGGGTACCGCTCTCCCAGCAACCGTCCGCCTCGAACAGCAGCTTGGTTACGCGTTCCGCGACCGGCGCCTGCTGGCCGAGGCCTTGCGGCACCCCTCCGCGGCCGCGCTGCACCCGGGCACGCCCAGCAACCAGCGCCTCGAATTCCTCGGCGACGCCATCCTCCAGCTCATCATCTCCGAGGCGCTCTTTCACGCCGATCCGGACGCCCGCGAAGGTGTGCTCAGCCGCCGCCGCTCGGCGCTGACCAAGGGCACGTTCCTCGTCACCGTGGCGAACGAACTCGGGATCGATCAGGCACTCGAGCTCAGCCCCGCCGAGGAACAGACCGGCGGGCGCGAACGCGCCTCCTCGCTGGAGGACGCGTTCGAGGCGCTCATCGGCGCCCTCTACCTCGACGGAGGCATCGACGCCGCCCGGGCCGCCGTTCTGCGCTGCTACGGCCCGCTCGAGCGCCGGCTCGATGGCCCCGAGCAAGGCGACAACCCCAAGGGACGGTTGCAGGAGCTCGTCCAGCCTGCCCACGGCAACTCCGCCCTTCGCTACGAGGTCATCCACACCAAGGGCCAGCCGCACGACCGCCATTTCGACGTCCACCTCCACCTCCTCGACCGCCTCATCGGGACCGGCTCCGGCCGCTCGAAGAAGGAAGCCGAGGAAAACGCCGCCCGCGAAGCACTCCGCCAATGGAAGACATCCGCGCCAAACTGAAGTCCGAACATCCCCTGCCCCCGCTGCCGGCCGTCGCCCAGCGGCTGCTCGAGCTGATCAACCAGGACGCTCCCTTCGACGACATCGCCACCGTGCTCGCGACCGATCCTGCGATGGCCGCGCGCGTCCTGCGCGTCGCCAACTCCGCCGCCCTGCGCGGTGCGTCGCCGATCTCCTCCCTCACCGAGGCGTTTCTGCGTCTGGGGACCATGCAGCTGCGCCAGCTCATCCTCGGACTGGTCTTCGTCCACCACTTCCCGCGCCGCGGCGCTTTCGACTACGTCGCCTTCTGGCGTCACAGCCTCCATGTCGCCCTGGCGGCTCAGCAGCTCGAATACAATGCCCTCGGCCTCAAGCTCGTGGGCACCGAGGTCTACACCGCCGGTCTGCTCCACGACATCGGCATCGCCTACCTCAACCTCACCGCCACCACGCGCTACAAGGAGGTCATCGTCGAGGCCCGCGCCAGCGCCGAACCGCTCGCCGCCGTCGAACACCGTCTGCTCGGCGTCGACCACCACGAAGCCGCCGCCTACCTGCTGGGCGAATGGCGTTTTCCGCCCTCCATCGTCGCCGTCTGCCAGCACCACTCCACCCCGGACAAGGCCCGCGAGAACCTCCGCGACCTCGTCCGCTTGGTTAACGTGGCCGACCGCCTCGTCTGGGGTCAGGGGATCGACAACGGCGCCAAGCGCGTCGGCGCCGACTTCGATCCGCTCGTCGCCCTGCCGGAGATCCGTGTCGATCCCGGTCGCTACGAGGCGATCCTTGCCGAGATCAAGGCGAAGGCCGAGCAGGTCGAGACGTCCCTTACCTAGGCCGGGTTCCCCGCGCCGCCGCCCATGCCCGTCCAGCCTCCGCGCTGTCGCCTCACCGGCGTCTGCCCGGCCGCGGTTCCCTTCGTCGCCGAGGAGTTGCTGCGCCGCCGCCCCGCGCCGGTCTGGCTCATCGTCGCGCCCACGATCCGCGCCGCCGAACGCCGCGCCGAGGAACTGCGCCTGGCGCATTCGCTCTCTGGCGACGACCGACGGCTGGAGATCGCCACGCTTCCCCCGCAACCCGATGCGCAGACGGGCATGCGCGAGGCCTTCGGCATCGCCAGCGACCGCCTCGCCGCCCTCGGGCACCTCCGCGCCCGCCGCGGCTTCTCCGGCGAGAACTGGAACGAGACCCTCGTCCTCTTCACCACGCCTACCGCGCTGTTCCAGCCCGTCCCCGCGATCGATGCCCTCGCGGTGAAGGAGTTCACCCTCGCGGCGAAGCAGAAACAGCCGTTTCAGGAGCTGCTCAACCGCCTCGCCGAGCTCGACTACGACTGCGAGCCGCTCTGCGAACAACCCGGCCAATACGCCGTGCGCGGCGGTCTGGTCGATGTCTACCCCGTCACCGCCGACGCCCCGGTGCGCATCGACTTCTTCGGCGACGAGATCGAGGAGCTGCGTCGCTTCGACCCCGTCACCCAACGCTCCGGCGAGAAGCTCGACAGCGTCGTGCTCACCGCCAGCCCGAGCCTCGAGTTGCCCGCCGCAAGCACCGGTCTCGCCGCCTACCTCGGCCCGCGCACCCACCTGCTCGCCATCGATCCCCCCGAGCTTGCCGCCGCCTACGCCGACGAACTCCGCGCCCTGCCCGACGACCACGGGCTGCCCGCCACCCTCGCCGAGGGATTCGCCGTGCTCTTCGCCGATCGCGCCGGCCGCGGCGACTGGATCGGCGGCCTCTGCGACCTCGATGTCGACGACGAGCTCTTTGGTCCGCCCCCCTCGACAACGCCGGAGCCGGGCGCGAGCACGCTCAGCGAGGTTGAGACCGAAGCGTGGGAGACCGTCAGCCTCGCCCTGCACCGCAGCCAACCGGAGGCGCACCTCATCGCCGAGGACCGGCTCAACGCCGAACAGGAAGCCCGCCGGCGTTTCCTCCTCGAGGTGAAGGCGTGGGCGGCCGAGGGCTGGCGCATCCACTTCGTCCTGCCACGCGAGGCCGAGGAGGCGCGCGTGCGCGAGATCCTTGCCGAGGAGAAGATCAGGCTGCCGCGCACGGTCTGGAGCCGCGGCTCGCTCGACGAGGGCTGCAAGTTCGGCCGCACCGCCGGCCTCGGGCCGAGCTGGAGCGCACTGCCCCCGGGTTGCCCGGGCGTGGTGCTCGTGTCCGAAACCGAGATCTTCGGTCGCCACCGCCAGCGTCGCCCCGCCACCCGCCGCCGCGCCGTGGCGCAGTCGTCGCAGGTCGACCAGTTGCTCGACTTTGCCGACTTGGTCGAGGGCGACCACGTCGTCCATCTCCAGCACGGCATCGGCATCTTCCGCGGGCTTACCCACATCGAATCCGGCGGGCAGACGCGCGAGGTGCTCTCGGTCGAGTTCGCCGACCAGATCACCCTGCACGTGCCGCTGCAGGAATCGCATCTGCTCAGCCGCTACGTCGGCCTTTCGAAAATGAAGCCGACGCTCGCCAAGCTCGGCTCGAACCGTTGGGAGAAGACCCGCCAGGCCGCGGAGCGCGCGACCATCGACCTCGCGGCGACGCTGCTCGAGGTGCAGGCCAAACGCGACAGCCAGCCCGGCCACGCCTTCGGCGCCGACACGGTCTGGCAGCAGGAGTTCGAGGGCTCGTTCGAATTCACCGAGACGCCCGACCAGTTGCGCGCGATCCAGGACACGAAGGCCGACCTCGAAAAGTCGATACCGACCGACCGGCTCATCTGCGGCGACGTCGGCTTCGGCAAGACCGAGGTCGCGATCCGCGCGGCGTTCAAGGCCGTGATGGGCGGTAAGCAGGTCGCCGTGCTCGTGCCCACGACCGTGCTCGCCCAGCAGCATTTCAACACCTTCCGCGAGCGCATGGCCGGCTATCCGGTTGTCGTGGAAATGCTCAGTCGCTTCCGCACCCGGCAGGAGCAGACGCGCATCATCGCGGGGGCCGCGGAGGGCAAGATCGACATCGTCATCGGCACGCACCGCCTCCTGCAGCGCGACCTCGTCTTCCGCGACCTCGGTCTGGTCGTCATCGACGAGGAGCAGCGCTTCGGCGTGAAGCACAAGGAGGCGTTCAAACAATGGCGCGCCAGCGTCGACATGGTCTCGATGAGCGCCACACCGATCCCGCGCACGCTCTACATGGCCCTCGTCGGCGCCCGCGATCTGAGCGTGATCGAGACTCCCCCCGTCGACCGGCTCCCGATCCAGACGGTCGTGAAAAGCTACGACGACAAGCTCGTCACCGAGGCGATCCGCCACGAGGTCCGCCGCGGGGGCCAGGTCTTCTACCTGCACAACCGCGTGCAGACGATCGAGGCCGTGGCGCAACACCTGCGCCAGCTCGTGCCCGAGATCAGCGTCGGTGTCGGGCACGGCCAGATGGACGAGAGCGAGCTGGAGCGTGTGATGACCGATTTCGTCGCCGGCCGTTACCAGGTGCTCGTCTGCACCACGATCATCGAGAGCGGACTCGATATCCCGAACTGCAACACGATCATCATCGAGGGCGCCGACCGGTTCGGACTATCGCAACTCTACCAACTGCGAGGCCGCGTGGGGCGTTTCCGCCACCAGGCCTACGCGTACCTGCTGCTCCACCGCCACGCCCGGCTGCTCGACCACGCCCGGCACCGCCTCAACGCCATCCGCCAGTACAACCAGCTCGGCGCCGGCTTCCGCATCGCCATGCGCGACCTCGAGCTGCGCGGCGCCGGCAACCTGCTCGGCCCCGAGCAGAGCGGCCATGTCGCCGGTGTCGGCTTCGAACTCTATTGCCAACTGCTCCGCCAGAGCGTCTCGCGGCTGAAGGGCGAAAAGACCGCCGCGCTGATCCGCGCCACCGTGAAACTCGACTTCGTGTTCATCGGCGAAGGCGATCCCGAGCCCGCCCACCGCGGCCGCAAACAGGACGGCTTCACCGCGCTCAAGGACGCCGAGATGGAGGGCGGCGGTGTGGAACCGATCCAGGCGCGCGTGCCGTCGTCGTACATTACCGAAACCCGCTTGCGCATCGACATCTACCGCCGCCTCGCCATCGCCGAGAACCTCGTCCAAGTCCGCCAGGTCGAGACCGACCTCAAGGATCGGTTCGGCCCCTTCGGCGAGGAGGTGCGCGCCTTGCTAGCGGTCACCGAAATCCGCGTGCGCGCGGAACAGAGACGAATTCTGTCGGTCGAGACCGACGGCAACCGCCTCAAGTGTTTGCGCGCCAGCGGTCGCAGCGACGACTACTGCCAGCTCTCCGGGAGGTTTCCCCGCTTGACCGCCCCCACTGCGCAAAAAAGACTCCGCGAAATCTGCTCCTTTCTGAACAATCTCCCAAATCCATGATCGTTCGCCCCACCCTCCTCGGCGCCGCAGCGGCGTTGCTCCTGTTCACCGGTCAGGCCGTCGCCGAAGACGCCAAGCCCAAGGACAACCTCGATCTGCGCTACGAGAACGGCATCGTCGCCGTGGTGGAGGACAAGGCGATCACTGTCGAGGAGGTGCGCCGTGAGCTCGGGCCGCTCATCCCGGAACTCCAGCGCCAATACAAGACCGAGGCCGAATACAACAAGGCGCTCGAGACGCTCCAGCACGACATCGTCCAGGACCTCATCGACCGCGTCCTCATCATCAAGGAATTCCGCAAGGACGAGAAGAAGAAGATCCCGCCGAACTTCATCGACGACGAAATCGCCCAAACCCAGAACATCCAGTTCGAGGGCGACCGCTCCAAGTTCCTCGCCTACCTGCGCTCAAAGGGGAAGACCCAGCGCGAATACCGCCGCGAAGTCGAGGAGGACATCATCTACGGCTACATGCGCCAGCAGATGCGCAAGAGCACGAGCCTCATCAGCCCGGTCAAGATCGAGACCTACTACAACGAGAACAAGGACAAGTTCTATCAGGACGACGCCGTCGAGATGCGCCTGATCCAAATCAACCGCAATGCTCTGACTGACGACGAGCTGCGCGCCGCCGCCACCAATGTCATCACCCGCCTCAATGCCGGAGAGAAGTTCGAGGATGTCGCCAAGGATGTGAGCCAGGATGCCCGCAAGAACCGCGGCGGCGACTGGGGCTGGCAGAAACGCGGCGACCTGCGCAAGGAGTTTGTCGACGAGCTCTTCGCCCTCCAGAAAGGCCAGTTCACCCAGCCGATCATCCTCCCGGAGAGCGCCTACATTCTCTATGTCAACGACCGCAAGTATGCCGGCATCCAGCCCATCGAAGAAGTCCGCAGCGACATCGAGCGCATCCTAGTCTCCCAGATGGCGCGCGAATCGCAGGAGCGTTGGCTCGAGCGCCTGCGCCGCAACGGCTACGTGAAGTACTACTGAACGGCTCCCGGTTTACCCGATTCCCCTTTTGGCTGCACCCTCCGAGGTGCGGCCTTTTTGCTGGTGCCGCTCGCCCCAGAGCGCTCCTGTTTCCCGCTTGCAGCACCCGCCACCGGGCCGCACCGTCGCCCGCTTGTTTCGCTCAAGTCCCATGAATCAATCCATTCGCAACATCGCTATCATCGCCCACGTCGACCACGGCAAGACCACTCTGGTCGACAAGCTGCTCAAAGAAGGCGGTGTCTTCCGCGCCAACCAACAGGTCGAGGAGCGCGCCATGGACTCCATGGATCTCGAACGTGAGAAGGGCATCACGATCAAGGCCAAGAACACCTCCGTCCACTGGCAGGACAAGATCATCAACATCGTCGACACCCCCGGACACGCCGACTTCGGCGGCGAGGTCGAGCGCGCGCTGCGCATGGTCGACGGCGTGCTTCTGCTCGTCGACGCCTACGACGGCCCCCAGGCCCAGACTCGCTTTGTGCTCCGCAAGGCACTCCAGCACGGCCTGAAGGTCATCATCGTCGTCAACAAGATCGACCGCGAGAACGCCGACCCGAAGGGAGCCTACAACAAGGTTCTCGAGCTTCTGCTCGAGCTCAACGCCACAGAGGAGCAGTTCGACGCCCCCGTCTGCTACGGCTCCGGCCGCGACGGCTTCATGATGCGCAACCTCACCGACGAGCGGAAGAACATGGCCCCGCTCTTCAACTGCATCCTCGACCACGTCCCGCCGCCATTCTCCCGCCCCAACCAGCCCTTCCACATGCTCGTCTCCAACATCGATTGGAGCGACTACGTCGGCCGTATCGCCATCGGCAAAATCCTCGGCGGCAAGATCACCGTGGGCGACCCGGTCTGGGTCATCCGCCACGCCGACAAGAAGCGCATCCGCGCCAAGGTAACCAAGGTCTTTGAATACTCCGGCCTCGGCACCAACGAGTCCACCAACGCCGTCGCCGGCAACATCGTCGGCCTCTCCGGCTTCGAGGACATCGACATCGGCGACACCATCGCCGTGGCCGACGACGCCATCGCCCTCCCCTTCACCGAGATCGACCCGCCCACCCTCGAGATGCAGCTCGCCGTCAACGACGGCCCGCTCGTCGGCAAGGACGGCAAGTACGTCACCTCCCGCCAGGTGCGCGATCGCATCTTCAAGGAGGCCAAGACCAACATCTCCATCAGCGTCGAGGACACCGACTCCGCCGGCGTCATCAACATCAAGGCCCGCGGCGCCATGCAGATCGCCGTGCTGGTCGAGACGATGCGCCGCGAGGGCTACGAGGTGCTCGTCTCCCGCCCCAGCGTCATCACCCGCGTGGTCGACGGCCAAACCCTCGAGCCCTACGAGACCCTCTGGGTCGAGATCCCCGAGGAGTGCGTCGGCGCGGTCATGCAGAACCTCGCCAACCGCAAGGGTCTCGTCACAAACATGGAGAAGCACCACAGCACCACGATGATGGAGGCGACCATCACCACCCGTGGTCTGATCGGCTTCGAGATCGACCTGGTCAACATGACCAACGGCCGCGGTGTCATGAGCCATCTCTTCAAGGAGTACGGCCCGCACGTCGGCGAGATGAAGACCCGCATCACCGGCACCCTCATCGCCACCGACCCCGGGGTCGCCACCGCCTACGCCCTCGACGCCTTGGGCGAGCGCGGCCGCTTCTTCGTCGGCCCCGGCGACGAGATCTACGAAGGCATGATCGTGGGCGAGAATCCGCGTGCCGAGGACATGCCCATCAACCCGACCAAGGAGAAGCACCTCTCCAACGTCCGCTCCCAGGGCGAAGGCAAGGGCATCCAGCTCCCCCCGCCGATCCGTTTCTCCCTCGAGCGCGCGATCGAGTACATCGCCGCCGACGAGTACGTCGAAGCCACGCCGAAGAATATCCGCCTGCGCAAGCGCATCCTCGACGCCAACAAGCGCAAGCGCGCCACCAACGCCGGATTGGTCTGATCCGCGCCTCGTCCCGTTTTCGCGCAACGCCCGGCCCCCTGTGGACCGGGCGTTCCTTTTCCCGGTCGGTCCGCCCGGCCGCCGACCGCTTTCGTGTCGCCTCCCGCGCGGTACACCGCAGCATCGCCGCCATGGAAACCCGCGAAGCGATCGTGGAGAACTGGCTGCCCCGCTACACCGGTCTCCCGCTGGAACGTTTCGGCCAGCACGTCCTGCTCACCAACTTCCAGCACTACGTGAAGCTCTTCGCCGAGTGGCACAAGGTCCCGGTCGAGGGCACCGACCGCCCGATGCCCAACGCCACCGCCGGCGGGATCACCATCGTCAACTTCGGCATGGGCAGCGCCAATGCCGCCACCGTCATGGACCTGCTCAGCGCCGTGCACCCGAAGGCCTGCCTGTTCCTCGGCAAGTGCGGCGGCCTCAAGGACAAGCCCGCCATCGGCGAGCTCATCCTTCCGCTCGCCGGTATCCGTGGCGACGGCACATCGAACGACTACCTGCCGCCGGAGGTCCCCGCGCTCCCCGCCTTCGCGCTCCAGAAGGTCATCTCCAACGCCGTGCGCGACCACGGCCGCGACTACTGGACCGGCACCGTCTACACCACCAACCGCCGGGTCTGGGAGCACGACGACGAGTTCAAGGAGTACCTGCGTACCACCCGCTGCATGGCCATCGACATGGAGACGGCCACGCTCTTCGCCGTCGGTTTCTTCAACCACATCCCGGCCGGCGCGCTGCTCCTCGTTTCCGACCACCCGATGGTCCCCGACGGCGTGAAGACCGCCGAGAGCGATGCCCACGTCAGCGCCACGTTCGTCGAGGAGCACCTGCGCATCGGCATCGACGCCCTCCAGCGCCTGGTCAACGACGGCGCCGAAGTCCGCCACCTCCGCTTCGAGCGCTGACCCGAGGGAGGGATGTTTCTCCGAAACGTCCGCCCCACGCATCCGCATCGGCGAACGGTCGCCCGGCCTCGTCGCCCGTACTAGATCACACCGCAACCGACGCGCGCTGCCGCCGCGCGAATTCCGTTGCGACCGAGCGCGTGACCACCGCACGCGCCACCTCGAACCGGCGGCCGCCCAGCTCCACCACGGCCATCACGCCCATCACGGCGTTCGTGAGAAACACCTCCGTCGCCGCGCCGAACAGCTCCGGAGTGATCGTGCGCTCCTCGGCTCCGCCCGCGGCGCACTCCAGGACCACGCTGCGCGCGACGCCGGGGAGAATGTTGTGCGCCGGCGGCGTCAGGAGTTTCCCGCCGATCACGACAAAGAGGTTGCTCCCGGCCCCCTCCAACAGGTTGCCCGCAGGATCGACGAAGACCGCATCGTCGTAGCCAGCCCGCTGCGCCGCGCGCCGCGCCAGCAGCTTCTCCAGATACGCCAGCGACTTCATCTCGTGCACCACACCGTCGCGGGCGGTCGACACGATGTGCACACGGAAACCGCGCTCGTATTGTTCCGCCCGATAGCCTGAGTCCCTCGAGACCGCGACTTCCCGCACCCCGCCGACATCGCCAAACCGCATCAGTTTGATCACGCCATCGCCGAGTTGGTTCGCCTGCGCGAGCCGCGCGAGCCGGTCGCGCCACTCGTCGAGCGAGGTCGGCAGCTCCAACCCGAGTTGCGCGGCGCCGCGCGCGAGACGGGCCACGTGGCGGTCGAGGAACACCGGGCGCCCGTCGAGCACCCGGATCGTCTCGTACACCCCGAGCCCGAACATGAATCCGTCGCTGAGCGCCGACACGTTCAGCGCGGCCGCCTCGACCAGTTCGTCGCCGCGTAGCGCGTAGTGGTGGTATCCGGATGTCGCCATGGTTGTTTCCTCCATCAATGCCGCCCGCATCGCCCGGCCCTTGTCGAGTGTTTCCTGCAGTTCCGCCGCCGGCTCCGAATCCCACACCACGCCGCCGCCCACCTGGTAGTAGGCCTTCCCGTCCCGGCAGAGCATCGTGCGGATCGCGATGTTCAGATCGCAGTCGCCGTCGAAACCGAGCCAGCCGATCGCGCCGGTGTAGACATGACGGCGCACGGTCTCGAGTTCATCGATGATCTGCATCGCCCGGATTTTCGGCGCGCCGGTGATCGAACCGCCCGGGAACACCGCGCGCACGGCATCGATTGCATCACAGTCCGCTCCGAGCCGGCCGCGCACCGTCGCCACGAGATGGTGCACAGTCGGCTGCGTCTCCAGCCGGCAGAGCTCCTCCACCTGCACCGAGCCGGTCTCACAGACGCGCCCGAGGTCGTTGCGCTCGAGATCGACGATCATCAGCAACTCCGCCCGGTCCTTCGCGCTCGCCAGCAGCTCTTCGCGCAACCGCCCCTCCTCGGCCGGCGACGCCCCCCGCGGCCGCGTGCCCTTGATCGGCCGCGTCTCGACCGCGCGCCCGTCGATCCGCAACAGCAGCTCCGGCGAGGCGCTGAGCACCTGGAAGTCGCCACAGTTCAGGTACGCCGCCATCGCCGCCGGGCTTGCCGCCCGCAGCCGCCGGTACAGCGCATACGGATCGCCGTCGTACGGAGCCGCGAACCGCTGGGTGAGGTTGATCTGGTAGACATCGCCCGCCGCGATGTATTCGCGAACCTGCCGCACGCGTTCGAGGTACTCCTCTCTCGTGAAGACCGAAACCGGCTCCGGCCCGCCGCGACCGGCTGCCACCGGGGCGGCGCATCGGTCCGCCTCGGCGACCGCGCGCTCGAGGTCGGCAAGGATCGCCGCCGCCGTCCGCTCGTGCACCGGATTGGCCACGGCAAACGTCCGTCCCGTCGCGTGGTCGTGAGCGATCACGCCGTCGTGGAAGCCGAGCAGAATCCGCGGCAACCCCAGATCGTCGACGGCGTTGCGCTCGATCCGTTCCAACACCGCGCACAACTCGTAGGAGAGATACCCGACCGCTCCGCCGCAGAACGGAATCTCGCCATGCCCGGGCGCCGCAAAACGCCGCAGGCAGGCGCGCAACTCGACCAGCGGATCGACCCCGCGCCCACTGGTCGTTCGCCCGCCTTCCGTGATCGTCACGCCCTCCTCCTCGGTCTCACGAAACTCAAGAAACGGCTCGAAGCCGATGAACGACCAGAGCCCCAGCCCGCCGCCGCTGCGCGCGCTGTCGAGGAAGAACGCCCCCCGCCGCTCGCACAGCCCGGCGAAAAGCCGCTCGGGGATCAGTCCGGGCGCCAGCTCTTTCGTCGTCACCGCCATGGCTCAGCTGCGGCCGCCACCCTCCGCCAACGGCCCGATCCGGCGCAACCCGCTCCGGTCGCACAGCGCCGCCAGCGCGCCGGCCGTGGCGTCGCCGACCTTCAACTCCGGCGCAATCTCCGCCAGCGGCACCAGCACGAAGGCCCGCTCCGCCAGCCGCGGGTGTGGCAGCGTCAAACGCTCCGTTTGCAGCGTCATCGCGCCGTGGCTCAGCAAATCCAAATCGAGGGTACGCGCACCCCAGCGTTCGCGCCGCACACGACCGTGCGCGGCCTCCACGGCGAGGCAGCGCTCCAGCAGCGCCTCCGGCCCGAGCGAGGTCTCCACCGCCACGACCATGTTGAGGTAGTCCGGCGTCTCGTACACCGCCGACTCCGCCACCACGCGCACGTCTCCGGCGCGCTCCAGCGCCGCCAGCGCCCCGCGCAGCAGGGCCGCGCGTTCGCCGAGGTTGCTGCCGAGCGCGATATAGGCGGTCGTCACCGCGTCCGGCTCGTCTCCACGGCCACGTAATCCAGCACGCCCTTCATCGGCACGCTGGGTTTCTTCACGGTCACGTCGACGCCCGTCAGCCGCGGGAAATCCGCCATCAGCCGCTCGGCGATGCGTGCCGCCAGCGTCTCGATCATCCGGACTTTCTTTCCCTCGACCAGCTCCCGGCAGACCTATGTCGAGCGTGAGCACCAGGTCGACGATGAAGCGCTGCCCCAGCTTGTTCTCCTCGGCGAGGTCGCCGTGGTAGCCGTAGAAAAGCATATTCTTGAGGTGGATTCGTCCGTTCATGGAAGTGTTTGGCGCAACGCGGCCGCCATCCGGGCCGCCCGCAGGTTCGCCCGCACGTCGTGCACTCGCAGGAACTCGACCGACTGCCACGCGGCCAGCGCCGCCATCGCCAGCGTGCCCTCGAGCCGCTCCTCCGGTGGGAGCCCGCCCAGCACGTGAGCGACCACCGACTTGCGCGATGCCGCGAGAAGCACCGGCAGCCCGAGCACGCGCAGTTCGCCCACGCGAGCGATGAGTTCGAGATTCTGTTGCTGCGTCTTGTGAAAACCGATTCCCGGGTCGATCACGATCCGCTCCGCCGGCAGCCCGGCCTCGGCGGCGATGGCGAGCGAGCGCCGGAAGAACGCGAGCTGCCGCTCGATCACGTCGCCGGGCTCCGCCGCGAACCTCAAATCGTAGTGCATCACGATCGCCGCGGCGCCGTACTGCGCCGCGAGCCGCGCCAGCTCCGGCTCGCGCTGGAAACCGTGGATGTCGTTCACCACATGCACACCGGCCTCGAGTGCCGCGCGCGCCACCGCCGGCCGGTAGGTGTCGACCGAGAGCGGCACCGTCGTCTTCCCCGCCAGTGCCGCGATCACCGGGACGACGCGCGAGATCTCCTCCGCCTCGGATATCTCGACATGCGCACCCGGACGCGTCGGCTGCCCGCCGATGTCGAGCAGGCCGGCGCCCTCCTCGATCAATCGCGCGGCGTGCCGCATCGCCGCCTCGGTCGTCGCATGCCGCCCCCCGTCGTAGAACGAGTCGGGCGTCACATTGACAATCCCCATGATCACCGGCTCGCCCGCCAACTCCAGCCGCAGTCCCCGGCAATCGAGGACGCGCGACGGCGTGGGCGTGGGCGGGTGGCTGCGGCTCATACGGAGCCCTCATCGGTGTCCCACCCCGTCGCCGCCGCCAAGCCCAAAGCCCGCCGCCCAGGGTCGTGTTTCGTTGCAATGCACCTTCGCCCCGTCCGACCGGTTAAGTCGACGGCCGTCGACTTAACCGGTCGAGAATTGGCCGCTGCTGCTGGAGGGCGGGGCGGCGGTTTGAGCCACAGCAAGAAACACGGCCCGGGGTCAACACGCCGCCAGCGCAGCGAGCAGCGCCGCCATCCGCGTGCTGAGCGCGGCAAAACGCGCCGGCTGCGCGAGCATCGCCTCTGGTGTCTGGACAAACGGCCCCGGGGACACCAAGTCTCCCGCGGAGCCGGCGATCAACTCCCGCGCCGACGCCTCTGTCGTCTCGAGGTGAAATTGCAGGCCGAGCACGCGTGGGCCGACGGCGATCGCCTGGTTCAGGCAGGCCTCGCTGCGCGCCAGCCGCACCGCGCCGGCCGGCAGGTCGAAGGTTTCGCCGTGCCAATGGAAAACCTCGATCCCGTCGGGCAGCGCCGCGCCGAGCGGATGCTCCGCTGCGCCGGGTTCACGCATGAGTTTCCACCAGCCGATCTCCTTCACGGCGTTTTTGTACACCCGTGCGCCGAGCGCGCTGGCGATCATCTGCGCGCCGAGGCACACGCCGAGCACGTGCTTGCCCGCCACGATGGCGCTGCGCACAAGCGCCTTCTCCGGGACCAGCCACGGCAGCTCACGCTCGTCGTTCACGCTCATCCCGCCGCCCATCACCACGAGCCAGTCGAAATCGGCCAATGCCGGCAGCGGATCACCCCGGTACAGGTGGGTCGACGCGATCGCGCAGCCACGTCCCAGAAACCAGGACTCCATGCTACTCATTCCCTCGAACGGCTCGTGTTGCAGGCAGTGAACTCGCATGCCCGGTTCGCTGCACGAAACATGCCGCCGGCGCCACCGAGAACCCTGCCTCTGCTGGCGCCGCGAGCCCACAAGGCACTCGCGCCGAGATTGTCACGTATTACGTGACAATCTCCGGCCAGCAGTGGCAACTGCCCGACATACACTGTGGCGCTATCCGCTCAGATATCGTCCGGCCCCAACCAACGAAAAGCTACGATCCGGAATCGCCGGCCAAGCACCTGGTTGTCCGCCAGCGTCGCCGGCCACACCATCGCATCCTCGCCGGCGTCGATGTATTCCGGCAGTCGCTGCACCACTGCTTCGCACCAAGCTCGTGCAGCCACGTGATCCGGATCTCCGGCCTCGAGCACCGGGTTCACCGCCTCTGCCGCCACCCGGATCGTGAATGTGTCCGAACGTACCGCGAGCACCGGCGCGAGGGTATTCAGCACCGCCGCCTGCGACAGCCAGTTCGCGGTAAACCGCGCCGGCGCGACACCCCCGATGTCGCCAAGACAGTCGGCACGAGTGTTGAGTCCCGCAGCGCCGATCGCCTCCTGCAACACGCCGCTATTCACGAACTCCGCCAGCGAGCGAAACGGACGAGGCCGTGCAGCGATGCGCTGCGTCAGCTCCCGCGCCAGCCTTTGCACCGCCTCATCGGAGAAGCATCTCACACCACGCGCCGCCGCCGGCGCAAACGGTGCCGACTGCGCGAACACGAAGAACGGATTCTCCAAATCCACCGTCGTCCCATCCGCGGCACTCCAGCCGAGCACGGTCCGGCCCAGCGCCGCCGTCCACGCCGCCGGTGAAGCGGAGTTCACGTTGAGCATTCCCTCGCCACCGAGAAACCGTGCCGCACCCACGCCGCCCAGCTCGCGCGCGTCCGGCGGCGCGCCGTCGCCCCCGTCGAGCACGCGATACCGCACGTTCGGCAGGCGTTCGCCCGACATCCAGCTTCCCGGCACAGGATTGAAGAACGCCTCATCGAAGACCGCGTTGCGCGCCCCACCCCATGGATTGCCCACGCCCAAAGCTCGCTCGCCCGGCACCGACACCTGCGCCAGCGCCGCGATGCTCAGGTTCCGCTGCACGGTGAAGTCGCACGCCGCGAATCCCCCTCCCACCGCGAACAGCTCGCCGCTCGCAAACTGCGCCGTCACGGCCGCCGCGCTCGCTGCCGGATGCTCGGCCACCGCCTCCCAGAACGTCGCCGAGTACTCGATCTCCGCACTCCTCAGATTCGGCCCAGCCTGCCGCGGCGCCGCCGGATCGACCCACTCGGCCCAGGTTGTTCGGCCCGGATCGAGCCGCCAGTGATAGCTCGCTCCCAACCGCGCCACGGCCGGCGATCCCGCGACGAACGGCGCGTTACCCGGCACCGACCATTCGCCCGGCGCACATTGTCTGGAGAACGTTCCGCTCGGAAAGCCATCAAGCACCGTCAGCGGTGCTGCACCAGCGCTCGCCGTCGCGGCGGAAAGCTCCAGCCGGAGCATCCGCCCCGCATCCGCCCCCGCCTCGATCCGCAGCACATCGTCGCCGTCATCTCCCGGCGTCGGATCGTCCAGCGTCAGCCCGCTGTCCCAAGCCTGCTTGACCACGCACTCGACGACCACCACCTGTCCGGCGCCGATATCTCCGGACAAATCGACGGCGATCTCTCGCGTCGGTTCCACCAAGTTCCGCAGGTCGACCTCGCCTGCCACGCCGGCCGGCCCTGCCACGCGCAAAACCGGCAGCCCGGTGTCGACTGCACCACCTTCCGACCGCCGCCCACCGATCTGCACCCGGAAGTCCGTGACACCGGCCGACGTCATCGCCAGCGGCAGGTTAAACGGGTTCCAGAGCTCGAGCCGCAATCGGCAGCCGATGAGCACTCGCACACCACCCGCCTCGCGATACGGCACAAAGTCCAGCGCCCACTCGGTCACGATCGGCTTGATCTGCGCTGTCGGTTCGCCGGTCGCCGCCGTACCCCCCGTCACCGGCAGCCGCCCCGCGACCGGGCGGAACCGCTCGAGATCCTGCACCGCCGCCGGCACCTCTGGCGCGCTGAGAGCGCTGAAGTTGCGCCGCAGGCCGCCGTTCGCGGCGTTCGCCAGCACGCCGAGCGAGCCCACCGTGAAGTCGTGATAGTGGCGCCGGATAAACGCCCGATAGGTCTCCGTCTCCTGCGCCGTGCCCAAATCTTGGAACCGCAGCTGGTTCGGCGTGAGCGCTGCGCCGCATAGCGCCCAGCGGGCCGCGGCCACTGGGTCGTTCTCGCCTCCGATCCTGAAGCCGCTGGTCGGCCCGTCGATGCCGTCCAGCGCGTCGTTGCCCGCGCGGTGCGCCACCAATTGCCGCAGCCGCGCCCGGTCCGCCGCACCGGTCACGGGATCCTCGGCCGCCGGCCAACCGGGGATCGTCACCTCATCGACGCGATCGATCACGCTGACGTTTCCCTTCACGCCTTCGTCGCCAACCCAGTAGGCGAAACGCCCCACACTCTGCTCCCCGCTTAGGCCAGCCACGCCGGCCGCATCAATCGGTTCCCACAGCGCTGCCACAGCACCGCCGTCGGCGGTGCTCGTTTTCGAACCGACCAGTAGCGTGCCGTTCGGCACCGCACCAGTCGTCGTCACCCTCACATTCGCATCCGCCGGTGCACCCGACACCAGCCACACGGGGCCACCGACGTCCGTCCAGACTCCGGTCCATCGTGGATTCTGCGCTCCGAGGCGCTCCGCTGTGGCAGTGCTGCACGCATCGGGGCCGGCCGCTGCCTGCAATCGCCCGAGGGCGACTCTCAACCCGACCAGCGCGTTGCGCCGCGCCTGCTCGGCCGCACCGCGCTGGGCCGCCACCCGGAGTTCGTTGCGCGTGAGCAGTGTCAACGCCAGCAACAGGAGCACGACTGCCGCCAACAACCCGGCCGCCAGGACCACCGCGAACCCTCCACGACTCCGCGTCATGGCGACGCCTCCAGTTCCACCCAGCGCGTGAGCACCACCGAATGCGCCTGCGCGATCTCCCACCAGCTCACTCCAGCCAGTCGGCCCGCTTCCAACGCCTCGATCTGCCGCGCGCCTTCTTCGGTGAGCACCCGCACGAACAGCTCCGCAATCGTCGGAAATCCATAGCTCATCGCCCCGGTCGCCACCGTCGTGTTCGGCGGCCGCGCGGTCGTGTCGGTGGTCACGGCAAACCCGAGATTACCGTTTCCCGTGGGGAAGAGAGTATGCCGCGTCCCGTCCGCCGCCGTCCGCTGGAAGCGCAGCCCGAAGTCGATCACCTCGTTGGCTAGAAGCAGATCGCGGCGCGGACGTCGCGCCGTGCCGGCGTCGCCGGGATTGCCGCCGCCACTCGTGCCGTTGTACGCGGGGGCGAAGACATCGAAACCGACACTCCAGCTCGAGCGCTCCCGCGCTGGATTGTCGTCGGCATACGGGCGCACCTCCGAGCGGAACAGCGCGTACCGCTGCGCTGCGCCCGCACCCGAACTCACCGCGCGCCGCACGATCTGGTAGCTGACTACGCGCGGTGCGGACGTGCCGGAGATCGTGTCGTTGCGATCCGGGACATCCGGCACGAGGCGCAGCCACACTCCGGCCATTCCGAAACGGCAGTCCTCGATCCGCCCGCTCGCGGGTGCGAGGTCGAGCGACGAGTCCGCTGTTCCGGGATTTGCCCAGCCGGGCTTGCGCACCGCAGGGGACCACGCCCCGAGCGTGCCGCCACAGTCGCCGGCGCCGCTCTGGTCGGGCTGCACCGTCGCCGCCAGCCACACACGCCCATCGCGCCGCAACACGGCCGTCTGCAGGTCCCGCGCGAGCAGGTCGAGCGCGTGCTCTGCTTGCTGTGTCGCGGTAAGCCCGCCGCTGGCGCGCGCCCACGTCCGCGCCATCTGCGCGAGGATCGCGACCATGATTCCCGCCAACACCACGGTGATCGCGCTGGCCACGAGCAACTCGACCAGCGTGAACCCATCGCGCGATCGCCGCGGAACTGTGAGGTTTCGCCTCATCGATTGATCGCCGTGTGAAACCGATATTCCGAACGCTGCGCCTCCAGCACGAGCGCACCGTCCGGCGGCAACGCCAGCGGCCAGCGCACCCGCACCTCCAGCACCACGCACGTGGCGTCCGAGGGCGGCCGCAGCGCGCGTGTCACCGCGATGTCGAAATACCGCTCCGCCGCCGGAATCCCTGGCGGTGTCCCTGCGCTCGGATCGTTGTCCGCCTCCTCCAGCCGCACGACCCGCGAGCCATCGGCACGGGCCACCAGCCCGGTCGCCGCCGCCACCGCGGCAAATCCCGCACGTCGCAGCTCCGCGTCGATCCGCTCGCCCAGCCGGACGGCCGCACGCCGGTCGCCCACCTCGCGCGTCGCCCGCACCGCCGACCCGAACAACGCCACTGCCGCCACGACCGCCACCGCACAGAGGCCCACCGCCACCAGCACCTCGACCAAGGAAAGGCCACGCTGCGCCTGAAACCGGAATCTGGAGTCAGAGCGCATCGCCTAGAACTCCGCCCTCCCGCGCAAGAAGGTTGCCACGCCGTACGCCGAGAGCGAAAGGCCGGCGACGTTGTCCGGTTGTTCGCACACGACCGTGACCGGCACCGCCTCGTCGCGTCGCCGACCGGTGGCGACGACGAGATCCCCGCTGCTCGTGCCGCCCGTCGCCGAGAACCGCGCCATCAGCCAGCGCGTCGTGCCGAGGATCGCGGGCTCGGTGCCGCTCTCCGTGTACGGCGTCAGCGCCGTCGAGCGCAGCGCTCCGCCCGAACCGCGAGTCCAGTCGTCGCCGGCGCGCCGCACGGCGCCGGGGCCGCTCGTCGCCAACGCGACCGCCGGCAGCACCACGATCCCCGCCGGCAGGAGACTGCCGCCATCGATCGCGCGCCAACCGCTGCCGTCCGGAACCGCGAGTACGACCCTTCGCAGAAAGAACTCGGGCAAGGCCGGATCGTTGCAGACGAGCAACCGCACCGGCTCGCCGCGGCTGGCCGCCAACTGCCGCGCCTCGGCAACCCGGGACCCCAGCAACGCCACCGCCGCATCCCTCGCCGCGCCCGCACCGGAGCCACGCAGCCCGCCCACGGCGACCGCGACCACCACCGCCATCAGGCCGACGACCGCCAGCAGTTCGAAGAGCGTGAAGCCGTGCCGTTTTGCCGGTGTGCTCATCGCCAGCTATACACGATGTCGTCCGCGGTCCGCCCGGCGCCGGCCGAATAGAACACCACACCGGCGCGCACCCCGCCGGGCGGAAACGCCGCAGGATCGGGCACGAGCGAACGCCCCGTTTCCACCGAGACGACCGCGGGCAGCAGGCTCGGCGCCGGAATGATTCCGTCCCCGTCGCGGTCGACAAGAAGGACGATGGCGGTATTGCCGAACGCGTCACAAACCAGCGGATTCGCCCCATCGCCAAGTTCGTCCGCGGTGAAGCTCACGAATGCGACGCGCCGCGGGTTCGCCGCCACCGCCCGCGGCAGATCGGCGGCGGCCCCGTCGGCCCTCCGGCCGGTGAGCGCCTGGCCGAACAGCCCCGGCACGTCGTTGACTCCGCAGGCCGCCGGGAGCGGCGCGGTCGTGGACGCCGCGAAGTTCGGGTAGTAGCCGTACTCGGCGCGGAAGGCCTCGATGGCGACGCCCCACTGCGCAAACTGCGTCTTCACCCGTGCCCGGCGCGCCGACTCCTGCGCGCGACCGACCACCGGCACGAGGATCGCCGCGAGGATGCCGAGCACCGCAAGCACCGTGAGCAGTTCCACCAGTGTGAACGCCACCCGCGCCCGGCCCGCGCCGCCGGCGCCGACCGGCCACGGTGCCGCAACTGTGTCTTGTCGTGTTTTCATGGATTGGCGCCGAACGCCATCAGGTTGTCGGCATTCGCGGGGGCGGCCGTACCGGCGGGCACCGCGCCGTCCCACGCCGCGAGATCCGCGGCCAGCATCGCGACGCCGTCCGCCCCGGCCGAGAGCAGCACCGGGCTCGGCGCCATCCACGCCGCACCGGTTCGGTACGCGTAGAGATAGCGTCGGCCCCACGGATCGAGAAAGGCGTTCGCCATCTGTGCGATGTTCCCGGAGACAGGGAGCGCCTCCGACTGAAGCCGGTGCACGCCAAGCGCCGCGAAGCCGCGCCCCTCGATCGGCACGAGCGCCGCACCCGGCCCGCGGCGCCCCGCCAACGCGTTGAAGAGAATGCCCGGGCCGTCGTCGGCCGCCGCCGGGCCGGCCGGATCGTTCGCCACGGCGCCGGTGCGCGGGTAGTCGCCGAACTGCGCCCGGTAGGCTTCGAGCGCCTGCGCCAGCACGCCGAGCTCGGCCGCCGCCCGCGCGCGGCGTGACCGCTCCCCCGCACCATGCGCCGCGCCGAAGACCAGGGCGGCGAGGAGACCGGCGATCGCGACGACCGCCAACAGTTCCACCAGCGTGAACGCCGCTCCCGCCCGCCCGGGGCCGATGCGCGCCGCGGCCGAGCGGAGCCCTCGGGTCTTCCGCCCACCGTCGTGGGGTGACAACGGTCTCGCCATCGCGCGACCGTGAGCAGAGTTCAAGCACCGCCCGGCGGCAACGCTGTTCTTCCGGCGTGCCCCCCGAATTCGGAGCATTGACAGCGCCCCCGCCAGCCCTACGTTCGACCCGAAACAGCCGCTTGCGGCTTGGCTCCTGAACCCGGGAGACGGTCTGAAAACCACTCCCTCCCGGGCAATCCGACGACAACTCGTCCGGTCTTCACAGGTGCGATCCAGGTAGAGCCTTGGGGCGTATTCCACGTCTCCCGCCGCTTCCTCGATTCGCCCGGAACCAATGCCCCGGTCGTCTCGTCACCACGTCATCAATGGAAAACAACCAGCAGCCCTCCTCCCCCGCCGCGGCCAACCAGCAGCCCGTCCAGCCTCAACAGCCCCAGGGCCAGCCGCAGCCGGCCGCGCCGGCGGTCAACGAGATCCGCGTGCAGGGCGTCCTCGACCTCACCAACGACCGCGCCGGCTCCCTCGTCGACCCGGCCAAGGGCGGCAAGATCCGCCCCACCGACCCCTATCTCCCGAAGGAGCTCGTCCGCCGCTTCAAGCTCAAGCAGGGCAGCTACATCGAGGCCACCGCCACGCCCGACCCGCGTTTCCCGAATCCGAAGATTCGATTCATCGAGAAGATCGACGGGGTCGCCGTCGAGGAGCGCATGCGCATGATCGACTTCACGCAGCTCACCACCATCACGCCGGACAAGTGGATCAAGCTGGAGAGCAGCGACCACCGCATGACCGTGCGCACGATGGATCTGTTCTGCCCCGTCGGCAAAGGCACCCGCGGCCTCATCGTCGCCCCGCCGCGCACCGGCAAGACCACGCTGCTGCGCGACATCGCCTTCGGCGCGCTCGAGAACCATCCCGAGCTGCACGTCATGATCCTGCTCGTCGACGAGCGGCCGGAGGAAGTCACCGATTTCCGCCGCAACGTCCCCGGCGCCGAGGTGTGGGCCTCATCCAACGACGAGCCGCTCCAGAACCACCTCCGCGTCGCCGACCTCTGCATCGAGCGCGCCAAGCGCCTCGTCGAGACCGGCCGCCACGTGATGATCCTGCTCGACTCGATCACCCGCCTGGCCCGCGCGCACAACAACGCCCGCTCCGGCGGCAAGACGATGTCGGGCGGCGTCGATTCCCGCGCCCTGGAGAAGCCGCGCCAGCTCTTCGCCGCCGCGCGCAACACCGAGGAAGCCGGCAGCCTCACCATCCTCGCCTCCGCCCTCATCGAGACCGGCAGCCGCATGGACGAGGTCATCTTCCAGGAGTTCAAGGGTACCGGAAACATGGAGATGGTGCTTGACCGCAAGGTCGCCGAGATGCGCATCTGGCCCGCGATCAACGTGGCCGCCTCCGGCACCCGCCGCGAGGAGCTGCTCATCCCCGCCAAGGATCTCGAGTCGATCCACTTCTTCCGCCGCGCCCTCGTCTCCTCCCGCATCGAGGAGGCCTCCGAGACGATGATCACGCGCCTGAGCAAGACCAAGAGCAACGATGAGTTCCTCAAGCTGATCGCGCGCTGAGCGCACGAAGCGTTTCCGCGCGGAGCGTTCCCCAGCCCCGGTCCCGGCGACCGGGGCTTTTTTGGCACCGCGCCGCCGCGAAAACGCTCGCCCGGCCCGGCGCGCTGCGACGTGATTTCCCACGTTCCCTCCATTTCTTTCCCCGTCCCCATGGCTCTCCCCTACCTCACCGACGAACAAATCCGCACGTGGTCCCGCGAACAGAAGGACCGCTGGTGGTTCGAGAACGTGTTCCGTGGTGACATGCCGCAGCTCACGCTGCGCTCCGCCCTCACCGGTTTCCTCCTCGGCGGGATCCTCGCCGCGACCAACCTATACATCGGCGCCAAGACCGGCATCTCCGTCGGCGTCGGCCTCACCTCGGTCATCCTCGCCTTCGCCCTCTACCGCGGGCTCGCCCGGGCCGGGCTCGCCGCGGACTTCACGATTCTCGAGAACAACTGTACCCAGTCTATAGCGACAGCCGCCGGCTACATGACCGCGCCGCTCGTCTCCGCGCTCGCCGCCTACATGCTCGTGACCGGTGCGGTCCCGCCGGCCTGGCATCTGGTCGTCTGGCTGGTGGTGGTCGCCGTGATCGGCGTGCTGCTCGCCTTCCCGCTCAAGCGCCGTTTCATCAACGAGGAGCAGATGCCCTTCCCCGAGGGTCGCGCCTGCGGCGTCGTGCTCGATGCGCTCTACCATGGCAAGGGCGACGAGGGCGTTCTCAAGGCCCGCCTGCTCGGGCTTACCGCCGGAGTCACCGCACTCTACCAGATGCTTGTCAGCGACGGCTGGATGCGCCTGATCCAGTTCAAGATCCTCCAGCTCCACCGTTGGGCCGGGCTGTCCGAACCGTGGCACCTCCAGGAGCGGCTCGACACCTACTACTACGACCTCGCCGCCCGGCTGCACTGGTGGACTCCGCGCATCCTTGGCACGGACATCCGGCAGCTCGGCCTGCGCCTCACCCTCGACGCCGCCATGCTCGGCGTGGGCGGCCTGATGGGCATCCGCGTAGCCTCCAGCGTGATGCTCGGTGCCTTCGTCAATTTCTTCGTCCTCGCCCCGCTCATGATCCAGCGTGGCGACATCGTCGCCCGCGCGGCGGCCGACGGCACCACCATCGCGATCTCGCGCACCGAGATCGTCAACCAGTGGGCGCTGTGGTGGGGCGTCACGATGATGATCGTCGGCTCGCTCGTTGGTCTGCTCGGCAAACCTGACCTCTTCACGAGCGTCTTCCGACGCAAGCGCAAGGTCGCCGGTACCGCCGGCCCCGACGTGCTCGCGCACATCGAGTTGCCCCTCTGGGTGTCCTGCGTCGGCCTGCCGTTCGGCGTCGCTGCGGGGGCATGGGTGTCGCACACCTACTTCGGCGTGCCGTGGCTGCTGGCCTTGGCGTCGTTCCCGCTGATCGCGGTGCTCACCGTCATCTGCACCAACGCCATGGCGCTCACTTCGTGGACGCCCACCGGCGCGCTCTCGAAGATCACGCAGTTCACCATGGGCGCGATCGACCGCTCGAATCCGGCGAGCAACCTCATCCCGGCCGGCATGACCTCCGAGATCGCCTCCAACGCCGCCAACCTGCTCTCCGACATCAAACCCGGCTACATGCTCGGGGCGAAGCCGCGCCAGCAGGCGATCGGCCACGTGATCGGCATCGTGGCCGGCTCGCTTGCCGCCGTGCCGCTGTTCTATCTGCTCTTCCTGCCCGCGCACGCCGACGGTACCCGGTCCATCAGCACGATGGTCTCGGACCAGTTCGCGTTTCCCGCCGCCGTGCAGTGGAAAGGCGTCGCCGACCTGATCGCGCACGGGCTGAAGAGCCTGCCGGCCTCGGCGCTCGTCTCGATGGCCTTCGCTGCCGTGGCCGCCGCGTTCTTCGAGATCGCGCGCATCGTCACGCGCGGCCGGTTCCCGATCTCCGCGGTCTCGGTCGGGCTCGGCGTGGTGCTGCCGCCCGAGGCCAGCTTCGCGATGTGGGTGGGCGCACTGGCCTTCTGGTGGTTCGGCCGCCGGCAGAGGGTCGCCGGCACCCGCGGCCACGCGTTCTGGGTCGAGGGCTGCGAGCCGGTCTGTGCCGGCCTGATCTCCGGTGCGGCTCTGGTCGGCATCGGCAACGCCATCCTCAACGTGCTGCTGGGCTGAGCCGCCCGTATTCGCGAAGACCGCCCACGGGCGCTCGGGGACGGGGACCGATCACACGCGCTGGCCGGGTGTAGGCACGAACTGTCCGCCGGCCGAACGGCACGAAAGTACCCCCGGGGCAAACTTCCCTCTTGCCCGTACTCGCCAAACCCGAAACAAATCTCCCTCTCCCTTTTCGCGTTGCCCCCTCGGGGAAGCACGCGGCGTTCCTCGTCACACCACCGTTTCATGCAAAGTTTCTCGGCGCAATGCCTCGACATGGCCCGCTCCATGTTGAGCCACAATCTCGACGCGATTAATCCCGACGGCACCGTCACCCCCGTCACTGGCGAAATCCAGCGTTCCGACGATCCCGGCCACGCCGCCATGGCCATCGGAGAGTTCTACCGGGCCACCGGTGAGACCACCCTCGCGGGCAAGGATCTGGTCGATCTCGCCGCCCGTTGCATCACCGCCCAGGCCTTCACCGAGCCGATCGCCGAGAACGGTCTCGCCTACGCCGCGCTTGGTCTGCTCGCCTTCGGCCCCTCCAAGGAGCGCAACCCCGTGTGGGAACGCCTCGTCGAGGAGACCCGCGAGCGCCTCGACAAGCAGCTGCTCACCCGCAGCGACTACGACAACCACTGGCAGGCGTTCAACGTCGCCAAGGCCGTCGCCCGCTATTCCCTCGGCCTGTCCAAGAAGGATGAGACCTCCCGCCTGATCGAGCGCATGGTCGAGCGTATCGACGCCACCAGCGCCAACGGCTTCTTCGACGACGCCGGCGAAGGCATCGGCGGCAACTTCAACCTCTACGGTGTGATGAACTTCGTCTTCATCCGCCAGGCCCTCCAGCTCCACGCCAACTCCGGGGTGCGCGAGCGCAAGCTCCCCACCCTCCGCACCTACGCGGAGAAGTACGTGAAGCTCATGCCCGACATGGTCCGCGCCGACGGCCTCGGCTGGGCCTACGGTCGCAGCGCTGGTGCCTACGGCCAGATGCACTGCATCAGCCTCATCCTCCAGGCCTTCCGCGATGGTTGGATCGCCGAGGACCAGAAGGCGAAGTACCACGACATCCTCCGTCGCCTCTTCTTCTTCTTCTACGCCACCTACCTCGACCAGGAGCACGGCTTCATGGTGGTGCGCGACACCGAGCGCACCTCGATGGAGGGCCACACCACCCGGTTGGCCAACTTCGACGGCGCCCGCTACCTCTGCCAATGGTCGCGCCTCGCCAAAACCTTCTCGGCTCCCGCCAACCCCAAGGTCGAGCCCGCCCGCACCTCCGGCCGCTTCGTCATCTTCGACAAGGCCAACCGCAAGGAGCAGGGCCTCTTCCTCTACCGCAGTGCGGAAACCGGCCTCCAAATCCAGCTCCCGCTCGTCAGCTCTGGTGGCCAGGCCACGGCCGACAACCTCGCGTTCCCGCACGCCCCGGGCCTCTTCGACTGGGCCAACGACGTGTACGCGCCGATCATGACGCCCGAGCTCACCTTCGGTGAGAACGTCACGGTGCCGTCCTTCTACGGCAAGCAGTGCGTCACCGGCCTGGGCCTGCGCAATTCCTTCTTCTTCCGCTACGAGCAGCCCGATCTCATCAACCTCCAGGAGAAGATCGTCCCCGGCGTCGGCAGCGTGAAGGTCAACTGGACCTTCTCCGGCAACAAGGTCACCGCCGAGTGGATCTACACGGTCAAGAACCAGGTCACGCTCGACAAGTTCCGCTTCGCCCTCTGCATCGCCGCGCCCCACTCCCACCAACGCCTCGGGATCTCCCCGATGCTCGGCCAGGAAGGCATCCGCTGCAGCGTCATCAAGGACGACTTCCAAGGCGTCTGGCTGGATACCGAGGTCGTGAGCCAGGACCCGAACTACCGCACGAACTACGGCAAGGTGCACTACATGCAGTACCTCGTGCGCGACCACGCTCTGGTCATGCGCCCGGGCCAGCAGTACCGGTTCTCCGTCAGCTTCGAGCCCGACATCACACTGATCGAAGCCTAAATTTTGCGCGTCCCGCGCAAAATTATGCTCTCCCGCCGCATCATCCCCTGCCTCGACGTCACCGCCGGCCGCGTCGTCAAAGGCGTGAAGTTCCAGGAACTGCGCGACGCCGGTGATCCGGTCGCCTGCGCCCGCGCCTACGACGCCCAAGGCGCCGACGAGCTTGTCTTCCTCGACATCACCGCCTCCAGCGATCAGCGCGCCATCATGCACGATGTCGTCGCCGCCACCGCCGAGCAGTGCTTCATGCCGCTCACCGTCGGTGGCGGCCTGCGCACCGTCGAGGACATCCGCAAGATGCTCCACGCCGGCGCCGACAAAGTCTCGCTCAACACCGCCGCCGTCCAGAGCCCCGAGCTCATCCACGACAGCGCGCGCAAGTTCGGCAACCAGTGCATCGTGCTCGCCATCGACGCTCGCCGCGAACCCGACGGCCAGTCCTGGAAGGTCTATACCCACGGGGGTCGCAAGCGCACCGAGCTCGACGTCGTCGAGTGGGCGCGACGCGGTGTCTCGCTCGGTGCCGGCGAGATCCTCCTCACTTCGATGGACTGCGACGGCATGCTCAACGGCTACGACATCGAACTCACCCGCCGCGTGAGCGAGGCCGTCGAGGTGCCTGTGATCGCCTCCGGCGGCGCCGGCACGCTCGAACACCTCGCCGAGGTCCTCACCAAGGGCGGCGCCAGCGCCGTGCTCGCCGCCTCGATCTTCCATTTCGGCACCTTCACCGTCCCCCAGGCCAAGGACTACCTCGCCAGCCGCGACATCCCTGTCCGCCGCTAGCAGCCTGTCGGACTTCGTCCGCAGGCTGCTGAACAAACTGGCTGCGCCAGTTTGGGAACGGGGAGGTTTCCCAAAGGATCTTTCGGGGAGCGCTTCCGGAACGTTCGTTT
>JAGVUB010000179.1 GCA_019136515.1 Verrucomicrobiota bacterium | reverse complement strand
CTCGACGAGGCCTTCCTGAAGGGCCTGCAGGTCGAGTCGGTCGACGCGCTCAAGACCCGCACCCGCGAGCACCTCAAGTATCGCAAGGAGATGGACAACCGCGCCGCCCAGCGCCAGCAGGTCACCGAGAAGCTCGCCGCCGGTGTCGATTTCGAGATTCCGCAGACCCTGATCGAGTCCGAGACGCAGAGCATCCTCCGCCGTTTCATGGAGGAGAACCTGCGCCGCGGCGTGCCGCAGGATGCCTTCGAGAAGAACAAGGAGCAGCTCTTCGAAGACGCCCGCAAGGCCGCCGCCCGCAACGCCAAGGTCCAGCTCATCCTTGCGCGCATCGCCGCCGAGGAGAAGATCGAGCTCAAGGATGCCGACTACGACCGGTTCATCCGCATGGAGGCGATGCGTTCCGGCGAGCGTCCCGAGAAGCTCGTGAAGGAACTTGGCAAGGACCGCGAGCGCCTGCGCGCGATGCAGCAGCAGATGCTGTTGGACAAGTCCCTTGATTTCGTGGTGTCGCAAGCTACGGTGGTCCCCGCGCCCGCGAAGGCCTGAGGCCTGCGCGCTTCCGCCACCAGCCACCACCACCACACGTGAGCTATTACGTCCCGATCGTTCTGGAAAACACCGGCCGCGGCGAGCGGAGCATGGACATCTACTCGCGCCTGCTGAAGGACCGGATCATCTTCATCGGCACCCCGATCGACGACGCGGTCGCCAACCTGGTGATCGCCCAGATGTTGTTCCTGCAGATGGAGGATCCCAAGAAGGACATCCATCTGTACATCAACTCCCCGGGCGGCGTCGTCACCGGCGGCATGGCCATCTACGACACGATGAACTTCCTGCAGTGCGACGTGGTGACGTACTGCATCGGCATGGCCGCCTCGATGGCGACCGTGCTGCTCGCCGCCGGCACCAAGGGCAAACGTTTCGCGCTGCCCAACAGTCGCGTGATGATCCACCAACCCACGGGCGGCGCCTCCGGCCAGACGGCCGACATCGCCATCCAGGCCAAGGAGATCATCCGCTGGCGCCGCACGCTCAACGAGATCATCGCCAAACACTCCGGCAAGACTCCCGACCAAGTCGAGAAGGACTCCGATCGCGACTACTACATGAGCGCGCAGGAGGCCATGGCCTACGGCATCGTCGACAAGGTCTTCGAATCGAAGAACGAAGTCGCCACCACGCTCAAGGCTGTCGCCTGAGCGCCGGTTGCCCCTGATCCTCCGCGCTGCGGTCGCGCCTCTCCCCGATGGCCAAATCCTCGCGCATGACGCTGTGCTCCTTCTGCGGCAAGTCGCAGTCGGAGGTCCGCAAGATCATCGCCGGTCCCGGAGTCTACATCTGCGACTCCTGTGTGAGCGTCTGCAAGACGATCATCGACCGCGAACTAAAGGCCCCGGCGGCCGCGGAGGGCGGCAAGCCGACCTTCCGCCTCGTCAAGCCCGGCGAGATCAAGAAGGTCCTCGACGATTTCGTGATCGGTCAGGACCACGCCAAGAAGGTTCTCTCGGTGGCGGTCTACAACCACTACAAGCGGCTCGCCTTCGACGCCAACCGCACCGCGCCCGTGCCGCAGATCCCGAGCGAACTCGAGGCGGAGTTCCACGATGTCGAGGTCGAGAAGAGCAATATCCTCCTCATCGGCCCGACCGGCTCCGGCAAGACCCTGCTCGCCCGCACCCTCGCGAAGATCCTCGACGTGCCCTTCGCCATCTCCGACGCCACCACGCTCACCGAGGCGGGCTACGTGGGCGAGGATGTGGAGAATGTCGTCCTTCGGCTGCTCCAGGCATCCAACTACGACGTGAAGCGCGCCGAGTGCGGCATCATCTACATCGACGAGATCGACAAGATCGCGCGCAAGTCGGAGAACCCCTCGATCACCCGTGACGTGTCCGGCGAGGGGGTGCAGCAGGCCCTGCTCAAGATCCTCGAGGGAACCACCTGCAGCGTGCCCCCGCAGGGCGGCCGCAAGCACCCGAACCAGGAATACATCCAGGTCAACACCTCGAACATCCTCTTCATCTGCGGCGGCGCCTTCGTTTCGCTCGACAAGATCGTCCAGCGCCGTGCCGGCCATCGCGTCCTCGGCTACGGCACCGGCAACGATCAGGAGCAGCTTTCCCCCGAGGAGATGATGCGCGCCATCGCGCCCGAGGATCTGTTCCAGTTCGGCATGATCCCGGAGTTCATCGGCCGCCTGCCGGTCGTCTCGGTGCTCGACGCGCTCACCGTGGCCGACCTCGAGAAGATCCTGCTCCGCACCAAGAACGCGATGGTGAAGCAGTATTCGAAACTCTTCGCCATGGACGGCGTGAAGCTGCGTTTCAGCCGCGATGCCATCCACGAGATCGCGCTCAAGGCGATGGAGCTCAAGACCGGCGCCCGGGCGCTTCGCTCGATCCTCGAGAAACTCATGCTCGATGTGATGTATGAGGTGCCTCACCGGCAGGGCGTGGCCGAGGTTGTGATCGATCGCTCGGTCGTGCTGGGGCGGAAGAAGCCGATGATCCGCCTCGCCGCGGCTGCGGCCGATGCCGACAAGGACGCCGCCTGACCGGTGCCCGGTCGGGCGGGCGCTGCGCGGACCAGTGCCGCGGGTCTGCACGCCGGGCAAGGCCCGGAGCGGATGATCAACTCGGCAAACGGGCGGATTGGGTCCGTGGCGATTTGGGCCACCAGCCGAGTTGCTGCAGTTCGGTGCGCGGTTGCTCCGCGTAGCAACTACCGAAGGAGACCAGAAACCGTTGCCGGCTCGCGGCGACGTCGGCTGTGTCCACTTGGTGGTCGCGCCAAGCCAGCGCGCGCTGGTCGAAGGTGAAGGCGGCCGGGCTGGTTTCCTCCAGCACTGCCTCAAGAAGCTCTGCCCCGGGTGCGCGTGTGGTCGAGGCGACGGCCGCAGCGACCAACAGGTTGATGAAGCCGTGGGCTGATGCGGCGGAGCTGCCACCGTTGATGCGGAGCGGATGGTGCAGCCCGCCGGTGCATTTTATCGGCAGACCGAGCGAAGCGACCGTGGCAAGCGTGCTGGCGATCTGTGCGGCGGACGGGGCGGTGGCGGTGTCGCTGCCGCCCGTGCGCAACTTGTAACCGAAGGACGGACTTTCGGCGCCGCCGGATCGCGGCGTCTCTTCGGCCAGAAGGGCAAGTTGCCCCGCGAGTGAGACTGTGGGAGTGAGCTCCAGGAAAACCTGGCGGATGTTTGCGGCGTGCCGGACCAGCAAGGCGTCGATCGCGGCGATGAGTTTGCGCAAGGCCCCAACCTCCATGGCGTCGGCCGGAGGGCGCAGCTCGATCGTGTCGATCACGACCCCGCCATCATGCAGCAGGGACAACCGGCGGATCGCGGTCAGATCGGTCTCGAGATTGGCGAGGAACTCGCCGGCGTTCTTGCCCCCGCGCGGGAGGACCGAGAGGTGCAGCGGGTTGTCCGCGTCGGCTCCGGCGGTGACCAGTTCCTCCAGGCGCAGGAGTGGGCAGACGAAACGCGCCAGCATCTCCACTCGGGTTGCCCCCTGCTCGCGCCGGAAGATGGCCAAGGACTCCGGCACCGCCATTGCCGCCGGGGGGAAAAGGCCGGCGAAGTCGAGGCTGCGATGCAGGAGGGTGGCGAGCGTATTGGGCATGATCAAACGAGAGAACGGGCGACGGTAAGCCGCTCAGCAAAGCGGGCGCCGCCTTCGGGTGGCAAGCCGCGTCTGCACGGGATTCTTGTCAGAGATGTGCCCGGGATGCGGCTGTTGCGATTTTGCGAAAAAGGCCGTTGACAGTGCCACGGTCGAAACCCACGTTCCCGCCCCTCATCACCTATTGCAGGGTGGAGCAGTCTGGTAGCTCGTCAGGCTCATAACCTGAAGGTCCTGGGTTCAAATCCCAGCCCTGCACCCAATTTGAAGCCCGTAAGTCTCTGACTTGCGGGCTTTTTGCTACTTGGCGCCAATGGACCTTGGCTGCCTG
>JAGVUB010000076.1 GCA_019136515.1 Verrucomicrobiota bacterium | reverse complement strand
GGCCCCGCCGCGGCTAGGCCGGCGGCGGGGCGCACAACCCCTATCCTAACCTAACGAAGAGTGGGGGGGCCATGGTGCGGCGGGGCCGGTCAGGCGGCGTGCGCGACCAGGTGCCGTGCGGGACGGTACGAGCGCCGCGGGCGGGCGGGCGGTTCGGCGGTCGGAGCCGGACGCTCCGGGCGCCGGGGCGTGCCCTCGCCGAGGAGGAACATCGTGATCAGGCCGGTGGTGACCAAGGTGCCAGTGCCGTATTCGAAGAACGCTGCGGCCGGGAGGCTCAGGTTGAGGAGGACAAAGGCGGCTGCCGAGGGGGCGGCGAGGGCGAGCAGGACGAAGAGGAAAGCGCGAGTGGTTTTCATGTTGGGCGGATTGTGTTGTGCCCACCGAGTTGCAGCGGCCGTGCCAAGATCGCCGGCGCGCTGCAAGTCGCTGATGGCCAGTGGTGAATCAGGTTTCTGCGCGCCGGACCGGCCTCGGCTCCGGCACAGCGAAGGGACTCCGGGTTCCCGGAAATGGGACGCGACCGAGCGGCGGGGCCGAGCATGCGGGGCGACGGGCCGTGGCGGCGCAAAGCGGGGAGCGTTTTGTGGCGTTGCCAAGCGGTGGCGGGGCCCGCGAGAGTCGCGGCGCGTGAGCGAGTTCCTCCAATTCATCGAGCAAATGGGCGCCTGGGCGCCGCTGGGCTTCTTGGCGGTGTTTTCCGCGGCGTCGGCGCTGACGATCTGGCGGCTCAACGCGATGACCGAGTACGGCTTCCAGGGTACGGCGCTCGGCACGCTGGTGATGCCGTTCTGTTCAGGCCTGGGGAATCTACTTTTTGTCTACATCGTCGCCGAGCGCGACGGCCCGGCGCGGGAGGTGTTCACCAACGCGCTGGTCAACAACACGACGAATCTCACGCTGCTGATCGGCCTGCCGGCGCTGCTGTGGGGCCTGCACGTGATGCCGGCGGCCGGCGCCAAGAAGGCCGAGGGCAAGAAGGGCGGCGGGGCGAAGGCGGCGGCCAAGACCCAGGAGCACGAGCTCAACCGCCTGTCGCTGCTGCTGACGATCCTGGCGGTCTTCTTCTTCACCGGCGCGGTCTGGGCGCTGGCGCAAGACGGGACGTTGGATTTTGAAGACGGGCTGGTGCTGGTCGGCCTCTTTGCGTTCTGGCAGGTGGTCCACGTGTTCGAGGTGCTCAAGAACAACGTGCGCCAGAAGCAGTCGCCGAACCCGCTGCGGCTCTGCCTGGATCTGGCGCTGCTTGGCGTGGGCGCGTGGCTGCTCTATGGCAGCATCGACTGGCTGGTTGGCTGGGCGGAGAAACACCCGGTGGCGGTCCTCGGGGCGTCGAGCCTGGGGTGGTTGAGCGGCTGGCTGATGGTGCTGCCCAACGCGTTGTTGGCGCTCTACTACGGGTGGAAGCGCCGGCCCGACATCGTCTTCAGTTCGCAGGTGGGCGACGGCCACATCTGCATCCCGCTCTGCCTGGGGCTGGCCGCGCTGATCAAGCCGCTGCCGGTGCCGAAGTTCTTCGAGGCGGCCGCGCTGGTGATCGGCGCCGCCGCGGTGGTGCACTTCCTGTGCGTCGCCACCCTCGGCCGCCTGCCGCGGTTCATGGGCGCGGTGATGGTCGCCGGCTACGGGTGGTTCCTGTACGCGGGGCTCGTGCAGTAGGCTGGACGACAAGGCTTTGCCGAGGGCCGTGGGGACGTAGGGGGCAGTCTTCGGGTAGGGACGCCGCTCCGTCGGCGTCCGTGGGCGCTGCGAACCGCGGGCCGTGCGCCGAAGGGCCCCGCGCGTGCCCCGGAATGCCGACGCGAGCGAGGAAAGCACGGCGCGAGAGTTGGGCGTGTTGGCGTGAGCGGACGGCGGCGGAGCGCCGTCCCTACCTGTTGAGACATTCGAGCGTGATGGCCGCGTGGCGGGCGATCGGGGCACTGACCCTACCTCGGACTTGTCCGCTGGGGTGGGTGTGGTATATGTGGAGACATGTGGCCATGTCGGAGGACCTTACCGCATTCGGTGCCAGCATGGGTGGAAGCGGGCGCGATCTATTTCGTTACCGTGTGCTGCCGAGAAAGGGGCGTGAACTCGTTGGCGAAAGACGCCATCGCCTGTCGGGTGTTCGACTCGGTCGCTCATCTGGTTGAGGGCGGGCGTTGGCATGTCCGTCTTTTCGTTCTGATGCCAGACCATCTGCATGCCTTGGTCTCGGTGCCCAGAGGCGAGTCGTTGAACAAGTTGGTGCCCCAATGGAAGCACTTCCTTGCTCATGCGGTCGGGATCCCGTGGCAGCGTGGATTCTTCGAACATCGGTTGAGACAAGAAGAGAGTCTGGATGAGAAGGCCGCCTACATTCGGAATAATCCCGTTCGGGCCGGTTTGGTGACGAGTGCCGAGGACTGGCCCTATCGATGGGAATTTCCCGGGTAGGGACGCCGCTCCGTCGGCGTCCGTGGGCGCTGCGCGAGTCACGAAGCGGGAGGCAATCGGGCAAGCGGACGGCGGCGGAGCGCCGTCCCTACCTGTTGAGGCGCTCGAGTGTGACCGCAGCGTGGCGACCGATGGCGGGCGTCGCGAGGCGGTAGGGGCCTCCGGTGTGGTCGAACTCGGACGCGGGCTGCGGTTCGCCTCTGTCAAGGTCCCACCAGATCACGCGCCAGTGGCCGGCGGGAAGATCGTCGATCACGACGGTGCCGGAGACCGGAATGGCTCCATCGTTACGGTACACGCCTTCGCGGTGCCAGACCCAGAGGCAGACGCGGTCCGCGGCGCGGCGGCCGACGGCGGCGAGCGGCGAGCAGGTGAGGCCGGTATCGATGCCGCCGAGCTCGAACCAGTCCTTCCCGTGCGGGTTCTCGATGGTGAGCGTGTGCGGGCCGGCGGTGATCGGAAGCTGGAACAGGGTGTCGTTCGTGCTCGCCTGGCCGTCGGCGGTCGGCGGCCAGACTTTTTCGCCCAGAACCTTGCCGTCGAGCGTGAGGCGGAACGAGGCGCCTTCGGCCCCGTGGCCGGCGAGCCGAACCGCGGCGGTGGCGTCGCGCGGGTAATCGAGAAGGAACGTGGCGCGGCCGGGATACTTCTGGCCGGAGTCGGGGGCGCCGTTGACGAAATGGCGCGGGATGGCGGCGAGTTCGGGCACCTCGCGGCCATCGAGCGGCACGGACACGGTCGGGCCGGCGCACTGGCGCCAGTTGAGCGCGGCCTGGATCACGAGCGGGATTTGCTCGGCGGACTCGACGACGGCGGTGAACGGCGCGAGGTCGGCGCGGCGATCGAGGCCGGTGGCGGCGCGGAAACGGGCGAGGGTGGCGAACTGCGGGAGCAGGCCGTGGTCAATCGCTTCCCAGGAGTACCAATACTGGGCGGGCGCGGCGGCGTCGGCCATCACGCTGGACCAGATCAGCGGCACGGAGAGCGGGCCGCCGTGGCGTTCCTGGCCCGCGAGGCGCGGCTCGTTGTCCTCGCCGCACTCGCCGTAGAAGACGGGGCGGTCGAGCGCGGCGGCGGCCGGCTCGAACCAGCGGGCGGAGGGCAGGAGGTGGCACGCGTAGAGGTGCGGCTGGTAGAAATCCATCTTCGCGTAGAGCGGCTCGTGCAGGTAGTCGTCGCTGGTGGTGACGAGGTGGCGGTGCACGTCGACGCTGCGCACGTAGTCGGCCATCTCGCCGTGCCAGGCGGCGATGGCGGCGTTGTCGGCGGCGGTGCCGTTGCGGGCGTCGGTCCACATGGCTTCGTTGAAGAGTTCCCAGGCCATGATCGCGGAGGAGTAGCCCCAGCGGGCGACGATGTAGCGGAACTTCTGTTTCGTGAGGGCGCGCGCCGTGGCGTCGGAGAAGAAGGCGACGGGGGAGGCAAGGAAGCCGCCGTTGGCGACGTTCCACGGGTTGACCTGCCAGTTGGCGTTGGCGCCGGTGCTGAACTGGCCGTGGTGCTGGAACACCAACTGGAAGCGGATGCCGTGCTGCTCGGCGGCGGCGACGATGGAGTCCCAGAATTTGGCGACGCGCAGGTCGAGCGTGCCGGGGTTGGGCGAAGCGCCGAGGTCGTCGGGCAGCCAGTCGAGGTTGGTGCCGCCCCAGTGGCACATCCAGATGCGGGCCCAGTTGAGCCCGGCCTGCTGGAAGCGGGCGAAGGCGGAGGGGAAGAATTTCGCCCTGTCGCCGGTGGCCCAAGCGAGGTTCATCCCGAAAGGCACGTAGGCGGTGCCGTCGGCAAAGGCGAAGCGGCGCGGGTTCTGCGGGTCGATGACGACGTTGCCGCGGGGGTCGTCGATCGTGCGGACGGCGAACGTGGTGGCGCCGCGGCGTTTGGCAGCGAGGGTGACGAGGCCGGCGGACGTGGTTTCCTGCACGGCGCCGAGCCGGTACTCGCCGGCGAGTGCGGCACGGGTGCGCACCGACCAGGTGTCGGAGGCGGAGAGGAAGGCGGGAAGCCGGAGCGTTTGGCCGGAAGGCGTGGTGACATCGGCCCAGATCTCACGGGAGAAGGGGTTGCCGGCGGTGCGCTCGAGCTTGAAGGAGAACTCGACGGGCGTGGCGGTGGCGAACAGGGGGAGGGCGGCGAGGAGGAGGGACATGGCGGCGCGAAGTCGCTTCATGTCGGGCAGTGTTGGCGGGAGGGCAGGGCGTACAACCCCGGAGCGGCGTTTCCTCACCGCCAAAGCGCGATTGATGAATCGCGCGCAGCGCCGGATTGCCGGGCGGGACGGGAGCGCTAGACCACGTTTCCGCCCATGCCGTCCGTTTCCCTCTCCTCCGCCCAGTGGTCGTTTCGCGATGTCACCCGCCGCTCCGCCTGGCGCGCCGCGGTGGTCCCCGGCTGCGTGCACACCGACCTGCTGCGCCACGGGCTGATCCCGGACCCGTTCTGGGGCAACAACGAGGAGTCGCTCCAGTGGATCGGCGAGCACGAGTGGGAGTACCGCGCGCGTTTCACGGTGCCGGCGGCGCTGCGGGCCGAGGCGGTGGTCGAGCTGGTCGCCGACGGTCTCGACACGTTGGCGACCGTGGTGCTCAACGGCCACGTGATCGCGTGCACCGAGAACATGTTCATCGGCTACCGCTGGGACGTGAAGCCGCTGCTGCGGGCCGGGCACAACGAGCTGCTGATCCGCTTCGGCGCGGCGCCGTTGTACGTCGCCACCGTGCGGCCGGAGCATCGGCCGCCGATCGAGTTCAACGACCCGGTGGGCGGCTGCACCCGCATCCGCAAGCAGCAGTGCCAGTTCGGCTGGGACTGGGGCCCGCGGTTCATCACCGCGGGCATCTGGCGCGACCTCCGGCTCGAAGCGTGGACGGACAACCGCGTCGAGAGCGTGCTCGTGACCCAGGTGCACACGAAGGAGCCCGAGGGCGACGCGGTGAAACTCTACCTCGCCCCCGAGTTGGCGCGCGAGGACGCGTTGGCGCTCTGCCGCTGGACGCTTGCGCTCGACGGCGAGACCGTGGCGCGCGGCGAGGGCGCCGAGATCGCCGTGCCGCAGCCGCAGCTCTGGTGGCCGGCGGGACAGGGCGCGCAACCGCTCTACACGCTCACGGTCGACGTGCTCGGCGGCGACGGGTGCGAACTCGGCCGCTGGGAACGGCGGATCGGCCTGCGCACCATCGAGCTCGATCGACACCAGGACCAGTGGGGCGAGTCGTTCCAGTTCGTGGTGAACGGCCGGCCGATCTTCGCGAAGGGCGCCAACTGGATCCCGGCGCACAGCTTTGTGGCCGGGCTCGGCCGCGCCGACTACGCCCGTGACCTGCGCGCCGCCGCGCTGGCGAACATGAACATGATCCGCGTCTGGGGCGGCGGCATCTACGAGAGCGAGGATTTCTACGACCTGTGCGACGAACTCGGGCTGCTCGTCTGGCAGGATCTGATGTTCGCCTGCACGCTCTATCCGGCGGACGACGCGTTCCTTGCCAGCTGCCGCGACGAGGCCGCGTACCAAGTGCGGCGGCTGCGGCACCGCGCCAGCCTCGCGCTGTGGTGCGGCAACAACGAGGTCTTCGGCTGCAACGCCCATGTCTTCCCCAACGACCGCAAGGCCTTCGCCGAGTACGAGGCGCTCTTCCACCACGCGTTGCCCGAGGCGGTGACGGCGGTCGATGCAACCACGCCGTACTGGCCATCGTCGCCGTGGCGCGGCCGCACCGCGGCCGACCATGCCGCCGGCGCGGCGCGGGGCGACACGCACTACTGGGACGTCTGGCACGCCCGCAAGCCGGTGAAGGACTACGAGCTGCACGCGTTCCGGTTCGCGTCGGAGTTCGGCATGCAGAGCTTCTCCTCGCGCGAGACCCAGGACACGTTCGCCCCGGCGGCGGACAACAACGTCTTCGGGCGGACGATGACCGCGCACCAGAAGAACCGCTACGGCAACCAGGTCATCCTCGACTACGTTTCGCGCCAGTACCGTTTCCCGAAGGACCAGGACGCGCTGCTCTTCCTCTCGCAGCTCAACCAGGCCGACTGCATGCAGGTCGGCGTCGAACACTACCGGCGCGCCATGCCGCGCTGCATGGGCGCGCTCTACTGGCAGCTCAACGACTGCTGGCCGGTCGCCTCGTGGAGCTCGATCGAGTTCACCGGGCGCTGGAAGGCGCTGCACCATGTGGCGCGGCGGTTCTTCGCACCGGCGCTGGTCTGCGCGCACGTGCCCGGCGAGGAGACGGCGATCACGGGCAACTACCGGCGGACGACCGTGCGCGAGGTGCATCTCTACACGGTGTACGACGCGCCGCAGCCCGCGGCCGGCACGCTGCGCTGGCGGCTTTGCCACGTCGACGGCCGCACGCTCCAGAAGGGCGCGCAGAAGGTCGCGCTGCGCTACGGCGAGAGTGTGAAGCAGTGCACGCTCGACGTGGCCGCCGCAATGGAGCGGCACGGACGCGATCACCTCTACCTCCGACTGGAGCTCGTCATCGATGGTGAGGTGGCGAGCGAGGAGGTCGTGTTCCTCACGGCGCCGCGCTTCGTCGACCTGCCGCGAGGGAAGACGAAGGTCGGTGTGAAGCTGCTCTCGCCGAAGAAGGTGCGGCTCACGTTCACCTCGGCGGTGTTCCAGCACCGCTTCGCCTTCGAGCTGCCCGGGTTGGCGCACACGGCGAGCGACAACTTCTTCGCGCTCTATCCCGGCGAGCCGCGGAGTGTGGAGGTGGAGTTCGCGCGACCGGTGATGCCCGCGAAGCTCAAGGCGGCTCTGCGGTACCGTTCGTTGGCGGACACGTATTGACGGCTGGGCGGTACGGCGGCGGTGCGTCCCAGGTCCCACGGTGCCGGTATCGCTCTGGCCGGCCGGAGCGCGCTTGCGTGTGCCGGTGGCCGACGCAGGTCGGACAGCGCAAATCTCATTCTTCGCGGCGTTTTTCTTGGTTGCTGGTGGTGGCCGGGACCGCCGTCATTGCTCTTTCCCCTAAACACCTCCCCGGTACTTCCTCCCCCCGTCATGAAGTTATTTGGCAACTCAAACATCAACCGCGACTACGTGATCGCCGACGCCGATCGCGTGCCGTTCTCGCAGAAATTTGGCTACGGTGTCGGCACGTTCTTCGACATGTGGGGCCACTGGCTCTATCCGACAATCGCGTTTCAAATTTTCGGGACGTTCCTGCACATGCCGTTTTGGCAGATCGGTGTGGCGGTCATTCTGAATCGCATCTTCGATGCCGTCTCGGATCCGGTTTTCGGTTGGCTTTCCGACAATGCGCGGACCCGGTGGGGGCGCCGCCGGCCGTTCATGTTGGCCGGTACCATATTGGCCAGTGTCGGACTACCGTTCTTGCTGGCGGTGACGCCAGGGTGGGGGAACTCGACGTTCGACCTCGGACTGAAGTTCAGTCTCTGGGGATGGAATGTGGATCTGACGCATTTGGAGCTCTCGCACTACTTCTGGTTCATGCTGGCGTCCTCGGCGATCTACCTGCCGATGGTGAGCTGCTTCAACATGCCCTACCAGAGTTTGGCCAACGAACTCACCCCCGACTACCATGAGCGCACGTCGGTGTTCGCGGTGAAGAATGCGATCCAGAAACTACCTGAGCTCGCGCTGTTCTTCTTCGGTGCCTTTTTCACGAAGGCGGTTTGGGCGGGCGCGGACAGCACCAATTGGTGGGAACGCGTCAAGCAGTTGTTCACGACCACCGAGGCTTGGGGCAAGACCCCCGACGGGGTCACGCCGAATATGCTGCTTGGGGCGCAGGTGTACCTGGTGTTTTGCGGCATCATCCTGTTCGTATGCGGACTGACGAGCGTGCTCCTCGTCAAGGAGCGCTACTACGGCAAGCTGGTGGCGAACCGCACCGACAAGATCTCGATCAAGGAAACGTTGTGGCAGACGCTGCGCTGCAAGCCGTTCCTCATCCAGAAGGTCATGGACATGGGCTACAACATGGGCCTGAGCATGGTCGGAACCCTCGGCCTCTCGATCACGATCTACTACGTCTGCAAGGGCAACAGCTCGGTCGGCAACGACTGGAACTTCTGGATGGGCGTCTCCGGCATGGTGCTCGGCTTCTGTGGCATTCCGGTGTTCACGTTCCTCGCTCGTCACCTCGGAAAACGGCATGCGATGGGCTGTGTGCTTGGACTGGCCATCCTGGTGTTCGTCGCCTCCTGGTGGCTCTACACACCGGAGGTCGTCTGGCTGCAGGTTCTGGCCTCCGGCACGATCGCCTTCATCGGCGCCGGCTATTGGACGATCGCCGGTTCCATCGGCGCGGACGTCATGGACTTCGATGAATATGAAGGGGGCCGCCGCCGCGAAGGCTCTTTTGCCGCCTGCGGCTCGTGGATCAACAAGGTCGGCATGGCGGTGGGCGCCGGCATCTCGTTCTTCATCCTCGACTGGGTCGGCCTGGACTCCAGCGCCGTCAAGCAGACGGACCACACGATCTTCATGATCCGCTTCCTCTTCCTTGCGATTCCGATCGCCGGGCTGGCGTGCTCCCTCTTCGCCCTCTCGCGCTTCCCGCTTACCCAGGAGAAGATGGCCGAGATTCGCACCGCCCTCGAGGCGCGCCGCGGTAAAGTCTGAGCGCTGCGCCCAACAGCTCTGTTTCCCCACGGGACCGGCTTCGGCCGGTCCCTTTTGTTTGTCGCGGCTGGGCTGTGCTGCGGCGAGGATTGTGCCGTTCACATCGATGCGTCGGCGGAACCGACAGAAGACAACGAAGAGAACGAAGTATGAACGAGCAGGAGCACCGCATTCGTGGCCGTAGCCGTCACCTGGCCGGGGACGACAAATCCCAGCTCCGCCCGGACGTCGCTGCCCCTTTGTCCGGGAGCCCTTCGTTCCCTTCGTTTCCTTCTGTCGTCTGCGGTATTTTGTCCGGCAACCCCGAACACCCATGAAGCGCTTCAGATTCTGGAAACTCGATGCGTTCACCACCGGCGCCTCCGCCGGCAATCCCGCCGGGCTCGTGCTGCTCCGCCCCGAAGACTCGCCGAGCGACGCCGAGATGCAGCGTCTCGCGACACAAGTCGCTGCTACCGGCTTCGTGACGGAGGTCGCGTTCGCGCGGCCGGTCGGCCCGGACGAACTCGCACTGCGTTATTTCTCCTGCGAGCGCGAGGTGCCGTTCTGCGGCCACGCGACCGTGGCCTCGATGTACCAGCTGCTCTCCGCCGTGCCCGAATACCGGGGACTGCCGCGCCTCGCGCTGAACACGAGCAAGGGGCGGCTGGAGGTCGAGAATCGGATCGAGGCGGAGGGCTGCGTCTTCATCGCCGCGCCGGAACCGGCATTCCCCGATCTGCCGGTGATGGCCAGCGAGGCGGCCGCGGCGCTGGGGCTGCCGGTGGCGGCGCTCAACCGCCATGAGATCAGCCCCGACAGTGCGCTGCCGGTCTGCGAGTGTGGGCAGAAGTGCCTGCTCGTGCCGGTGGCCGAACTCGACGCGCTGATCGCCTGCGCCCCGAGCTATGCGGTGTTGCGCGCGCTGGCCGATCGCACCGGCATCGAGGTGCTGGTGCTCCATTCGAAGCAGACCCACCTGCGCGACCGGCAGCTGCGCACACGGGTGCTCGCGCCCGCCTTCGGCTATCTCGAAGATCCGGCGACGGGATCGGGCAACGCCGCGCTGGCGCACTGGCTGCGGCGCAGCGGGGCGTGGACGGGCGAGGCGCTCGCCATCGAGCAGGGGCCGGATCGCGTGGCCCCGAATCTTGTCACGATCCGCGCTGCGGCGGACGGAGGCCTGCGGATCGGAGGCTGTGGTGTGGCGCGCGTCGAGGGCGAGTACCTGCTGCATTGAGGCGACCGACGACGGATAGGCACGCGACGATGGGTCTGCCCGGGGTATACCTGCGGTCCGGCCGCCGCATCTGCCTCATCTCTTGATTGGGGCGACCACGCCTCGCGTGTGCGTGCTGCGTGCGCCCGGCGTGGCGGGCCCGCCCGCCGCTGTGGCTCGAGGGGAGGTTGTGGGGTTCTGCTGTCTGCGTTCGGCCCCCGGGGTTGTGGCTGACCGGCCCCGGAAAGTCGGCTGATCCTTCGTAAAGTAATGGGGGGATATGCCGATTAGCATGGGCACACCAACCCCATGAATACTCCCATGCGTCAGTGTTTCCGTCGTCGCTCCAGCGGTTTTACGATGATCGAGATGATCGGCGTGCTTGCGATCATCGCGATCTTGGCGGTGATCGTTGTCCCGAAGGTCTTCTCCACCATCGCGAGTTCGCGGGTCACCAGCTCCGTCGCCTCCATCAACGCCGTGCGCTCGGCGCTGACCGAGTTCAGCGGCAAGTATGGCATGGTGCCGATCACCGGCAACAACTCCCGTATTGACGATCTCCTCGTCACCGCGGGCAACCTCGACAACCGCTTTGTGGTGAAGATCGGGACGCAACCGACTTCGACGCTCGCGACCGGGGCGACCTGGTCGAACGCGACCGGCGCCTGGGTCGCCGCCGGCGGCAACTCGCAGCAGAACCAGTCGCGAATCATCTGCCTGGCCGCGACCGGCAACAACCCCTCCACCGCCAACGGCACCAACTACCGGCTCAACGGTGGTACGGCGAATCTGCCGACCGGTTCCCGGGTCGTCTCCGCGGTTCTCATCGGCGTACCGATCACCGAAGCCCGCAACCTGAGCCTGAGCATCGATGGCGAGCCGCTTTCGACCACCGCCACGCAGGCGACGGCCGCCGACAACAACGGCAAGGTCGTGTACGCGGCGTCCAACGCCACCACGACCGTCTACGTCTATCTCGCCCACCAGTAATCGGCGTACGTGCACAGCCGGTCCCCGCGCAGGCGGAGGCCGGCTGCCGTGTATCCTGACGACATGGGTTTCTTCACTCCAGGTCTGCCGACCAAGCGGCTTGGTGACCGATTGCTTGATGCCGGGCTGATCTCGGCCAACCAGCTGGAGCTGGCGCTGCGTGAACAGAAGCGCGGCGGCAAGCTGATCGGCACCGTTCTCCAGGATCTGGGCTTCATCACGGGCCCGGCCCTCAGTGCATTCCTGGCCAAGGATGCGCAGACGCCGACCGTCGATCTCGCGAAGATCCCGTTCGATCCGGCGGTGCTCGATCTGTTGCCGTTCGCGTTCTGCAAGGAAGCCGGGGTGGTCCCCATTGCCCGCACGGCCGACACCCTCACCCTGGTGATGGCCGATCCGTTCAACGTGGTCGCCATCGACCAGGTCGAACAGATGACCCAGCTGCGCGTCGAGGTGCTCAACGCCGCGCTGCCGGACATCCTCGACAAGCTCAACTCCGCCAACGATCGCGCCGGCTCGCTCGACAAGACGATCGACGAGTTGATGGCCATCGGCGGCAGTAACGGCGACGACGACAGCTCGGCGCCGATGGTGCGCGCGATCGACCAGCTCATCAGCGAGGCGGTGCGCAAGTCCTCCAGCGACATCCATCTCGAGCCCGACGAGAAGTCGCTGCGCATCCGTATGCGCCACGACGGCGTGCTGCGGCCGTTCATGATGGTGCCGAAGGACCTGCAGGAGCCGTTCACCGCGCGCATCAAGGTCCTCGCCAATCTCGACGTCTCGGAGACGCGGCTGCCGCAGGACGGACGCTTCAGCATCACGGTGGGCCGCCGCGAGCTCAACCTCCGCGTGTCCTGCCTGCCCACGATCTACGGCGAGAGCATCGTGATGCGCATCCTCGACAGCGGGGCGCTGCTCATGGAGCTCTCCTCCATGGGCATGCGGGCGGAGGACGAGGCCAAACTCGCCAAGGCCTGCGCCCGGCCGCATGGCATCGTGCTCGTCACCGGCCCGACCGGCAGCGGCAAGACGACCACGCTCTACACCGCGCTCAACTCCGTGAACCGCCACGAGCGCGCAGTGTTCACGCTCGAAGATCCGATCGAGTACCGTCTTCCGTACATCCGGCAGACCCCGATCAACGAGAAGATCGGCCTGACCTTCAGCACCGGGTTGCGGACGCTGCTCCGCCAGGATCCCGATGTCCTGCTCGTCGGTGAGACGCGGGATAAGGATACGGCGCAGTTGATGGCGCGCGCCGCGCTGACCGGCCACCTCGTCTTCAGCTCGCTGCATACCAACGACTCCTTCGGCGCGATTCCCCGCCTGATCGATCTCGGTGTGGAACCGTTTCTCCTGCCCGCGACGCTGCATCTGATCGTCGCTCAGCGGTTGGTCCGTCGTCTCTGCCCGGTCTGCCGTAAGGTGGTCGAGGACCCAGCGGCGACGCTCCGCTCGTTCAACCTGCCGGTGCCGACCGATCATGAGCCGACGCTGTGGAAGGCGACCGGCTGCGCGGAGTGCCACAACCAGGGTTACCGCGGCCGCGTTGCGATCTTCGAGGTGCTCGAGATCGACGACGCCTATCTGCCCCTGCTCCCCGAGGGCAACAGCGAGAAGATCAAGGCACTCGCGCGGGAGCGCGGCATGCCGTTGCTCTTCGACGATGGGCTGCGCCGCGCCTTCCGCGGCGACACCACGTTGGAGGAAGTCTACCGCGTCGCGTTCAACACCTGACCATGGGCGCCTACAGTTATCGCGCGTACAACGCCGCCGGTCGGATCACCACCGGTCTGCTCGAGGCCGAAAGCGTCGAGGCGCTGGAGGGCCGGCTGCGCGCGGCGGGCATCTGGTTGCTGGAGGCGAGGGAAGGGCAGCTCGAGCAACGAACCAGCGCCAGTGGATTCCGGCTCAAGCGCGCAGACGTCATCAACATCTTCGTGCAGATGACGCTGCTGCTGCGCGCCGGCATCACGCTGCCAAACGCGCTCCAGCGGCTGGCGGAGGACAACCGCGACACGCGGTCCGGCGCGATCCTGGACGCGCTGCGCGAGCAGGTGTCCGTGGGCGTGCCGCTGCACCGCGCGATGCGCGAGTATCCGCGGGTCTTCACCCCGGAGGTCACGGCCGTGGTCGAGGCGGGCGAGATCAGCGGCCAGCTCCCGGAGGTGTTCTCCAGTCTGCAGGGCTATTTCGAGTGGTGCGACCAACTGGTGGCGGATGTGCGCCAGGCGCTCATGTATCCGGTGATCGTGATGTGCGCCGCGGGGGCGCTGGTGCTGATGCTCTTCACGCTCGTCGTGCCGAAGTTCGTGGGCCTGCTGGGCGAGCTCTCCCTCGAGGTGCCCACGCTCACGCGGGTCGTCATGTCGATCAGCCATGTGCTGCTGACCGGCTGGCCGGTGCTGCTGGGCGCGCTCGTCGGGCTGCCGCTGCTGATGCGGTTCGCCCTGCGCTCGCCGGAGTTCGCCGCCTGGTTCGACCGCAAGAAGATGGACCTGCCGGTCTTCGGCTCGCTGGTGTCGATGATCGCGCTCTCCCGTTTCGCGCACAACCTCGCGTTGCTCTACCGCAGCGGCATCCCGCTGCTGCGCGGTCTGGAGATCTGCCGCAACGTCGTGGGCAATCGGGCGCTCGCCGCCGCGCTCGAGGAGGCGCACCGCGGCGTGCTCGAGGGCAGGCCGCTGAGCCGCTGCCTCGCCGCCGACCCGCTCTTTCCGCAGACGCTCATCACCATGATCGCGACCGGCGAGAGCTCCGGCACGCTCGACGTCGCGCTGCGCAGCGTCGCGGAGTACTACAACAAGATCATCCCGCGGCGCATCAAGGTCGTCTTTGCGATCTTCAATCCGGCGATGATGCTCGGGCTGATCGGCGTCGTGGGTATCGTGGCCCTGGCCGTGATCCTGCCGATCCTGCAGCTGTGGAACGCACGATGAAACGGTATGCTCCAGTCCGGACGTCCCGTGCCACCGCGGCCTTCTCGCTCATCGAGATGATCGGCGTGCTCGCCATCATGGCGATCATGGCAAGCGTGCTGGTGCCGAACGTCCTGCGTTCGATGGACCGCGCGGCGGTCCAGGCCGAGGCCGAGACGCTCAAGGCGCTGGGCGAGCAGGTGAAGGTATTCGTGCGGGAGAACGGCGTGCTGCCCAACACCACCGCTCCCGTCTTCACCGCCCAACGCACAGTCGACCTCACCCGCCCGAGCTGGTGCCGAGATATCGCTACTGTGTCCGATATCGCGCCGACCGATCTCGCCGTGAACCGCCGGGCGATGGTTCGAACATATCTCCAGGATCCCGATGCAACCAAACAGAGGGTGCTGGTTATCTCCTCGATGCTCAGCGACCCTGCCTACTTCCTGCCGACCCCAGCGGAGATCAACACGGCGGTTGAGTTCCAGGGAATCTGGGATACGCCGGATGGTGCGCTCCCAACCGTCAACTGGAGCCGCCGGGCTCAATGGATGGCTCTCCATGACGGAGGAGGGCGTTTCTTGATCGAACGCGTGGATCTGCGCCCGATCTATCGGGAGGAACTCGCGAGTTTCACAATCCGCCTCAACAACCGCGGTGCATCCGCAGTCGCCTTCGACTTCCTGCCGCCTGTCGGTGCTGGAGGATCAAACACGATCGGCGCGGGCGGGGGCACGGATGTCGTGTTGCGGCCCAAAGCGCGTTTGAACCTCTACCGCGACAACAGCCGTTCGTCGGCCTCCCTAGACTATACCTACATCGTGGGTACTGCGCCCCGCACGCTGACGTTCAGCTTCGACGGAACCAACTGGAGCCCGCAATGACTGACTCCGACAAGTTCGTGCCACCCGAGCCCGGCGGTTTCGTCCCGCCCGAGCCGGACGGCTTCGTGCCCGACTTCCTCAAAGAGGGGGCGCTGGCGGAGGCACCGGGGGCCGCGCCTGAGGGAGAAGCGCAGGCGACTGTTCCCGGTGCGGCGCCGCAGCCGGCAGCGCTCGTGCGTCGCAAGGTCTCGCGCACGAGCAGCGACCAGCTGGGCATCGTCTGGCTGCGCGGCTCGCTGCACATCGGCGTGCGCCGGCAGCGCAAGTCCCTCGGCACCTGGAGCGCGACGGAGCCGGTGCGCACGGTTGAGGAATTCGCCGCGGCGTTGGACAAGGCGCTGGCGGAGCTGAAGTTCGAGGGCACCGACACCTTTCTGGTCTACGAGGGAGAACAGTTCACGCACCAGCCGGAGGCCGCGCCCACGTTTTCGGCTAGCGCCGCGAAGACCTACCTGGAGGGGCGCGTCGCTCGGTACGCGAAGGAGCGGGGCGCGGTGTTGTGGGTGGCGCAGCCGACGGTCGGGCCCAAAGGGGAGAAGGCATTTCTGCTGCATCTCATGCCGCAGGCCTTCTACAACGAGTTGCGGCGCGTCTTCCTGCCCCGACGGCTCGACCTCACCCGCATCCTGCCGATGGTCGTCCCGCTGCAGCGCGAGATGAACGGCTTTCCGATCACTCGCGGCACACCGGCGCTGGTGGCCGCTGAATTGGCCGAGGCCACGATCATCATCGTCGCCCAATCCCATGGCCCGCTGCTGTTCACGCGCACGATCCTGGCCTCCCTGGAGGAGGCGCCGGAGCGCGTGGCCATCGAGATCAATCGTTCGCTGCTCTACGCCAAGCAGCAGTTCAATGTCTCCGTGGATCGGATCTGGCTGGTGACGCGCACGGGGCGGGCCACCGAGGAAGTCACCGCCAAGTGCGGCGCGGGCAAGGTCGTGATGGTCCTGCCGACGCAGCCCGACGAATGGGTGGCGAACGCCTCCCGCGTGGTGCGCAGCCAGCCGGTGAACCTCATCGCCGGGTATCTGCGCCGCAAACGCCGTGCGCAGTTCATCCGCTACGGGCTGGTTGCGATCGGCTGGCTGACGATGGCGAACTTCGTTCAGCACCTCTGGCAGACCGACGCCGATTGGCGCACCGAGCGCCAGCATTTGTTGGCGGTGCAGGCGCGCGCGCCCGAGTTGGCCGCCGCGCGGGACCAGCTGCTGGCGCGGAACGGGACCATCGAGCGCGAGCGGGACCTGCGCCAGAGCATCGAGGAGGCGGCGCTGCCCCCGGTGCCGGCGAAACTCCTGGCCTATCTGGCCGGCGTGCTCCCCGCGGATGCCCGGCTCAACGAGTTCAACGTGCGCTGGAGTGCCGAGGATGCCGCCTGGTTGTTCCAGTGCGACGGCTTCATCACTGGCGACGACGACTCGACGACCGAGGCCATCGGAGCGCTCAAGCGCAACCTGGAGCGCTGCCCGCTGCGGATCCGTTTCAACGAGGCCCAAGGACTCGTGGCGCGCCCGCAGATCGGCGGCTTCGGCGGCATCGCGCAGCAACGCTTCAACCTGGAGGGCCGGCTCTTTGAAAACTAAACTTCTGGAGACGCTGCGCGGCATGTGGAATTTCCTCACGGTCATCCCGGGCTGGCCCGACGCCGGCCGGGTCGCCCGCACGTTCTACGTGCTGCCGCTCGCGGTGCCGTTTCTGGTCCTGCTGCTGTTGTGGGGCTGGGCGCAGACGTTCCGGCACCCGGAGATGCGCGCCGTGCGCGCGGCGACGCAGGCGGCCGTGGCGCTGGAGTCCGAGGTCGGGCAGTTGCGCGACAGCTGGCCCGAGTCGGCGGTTGGCGAGTCGGCGGCGGCCACGGCTCGCGCCATCGCCCAGACGTTGCGCGGCCCGGAGGACCTTGAGGCGCAGTTGGCGGCGATGCGCGCCAACGCCACCGCACACGGATGGACCGCCACCTTCTACCCGGGGGAACCCGAGCTTCGGACCACGGCAGGCGGACTGACGACCGCCTTCCAGCCCGTGCGTGGCCGACTGGCACCGCTGGCGGGAAAACAGGGCAGCTTTGCCTCGCTGCTGACTCTGCTTGACCGGTTGATCCCCGCTGAGAAGAGCGGAGCCCTCACTCGATTGGCGGTTCGCGTCGATGACCAGGGCCGGCTTGCGGCAGAACTGGGTGTGCGTTTTGCGGCACTTCCTCACGATGAGAAGACTCCTTAACAATCCCGCGTTCGTCGCGGTGCTCGCAGTGGCAGCCCTCGCCTTCGTGGGCTGGAGTTTCCTCGCCAAGTCGGGGCCCGCCGCCTCCTACGCCCCGGAGCCGATGGTCGCGGAGGAACCACCTCCGGGCGATGAGGAGACCGGTGTTGATACGGTGGGTTTGTCGCCCGCGGAGGCGCTGCGTGCTCTCGTGATCCCCAGCATCGTGCGCGATCCGTTTTCGTTGCCTGCCGCCCAGGAGAACCCTGAAGCGGCGCCGGGCGAAGAGGCGGCCGCGGCGACGATTGAACGAGTCCGGCTTTCCGCCGTCTGGGTGCAAGGGGCGGCCGTGTACTTGCTGCTCAATGGCAAAATCTGTGCGCCCGGCGACCGGGTGGGGCGGTTCGCCATCGAGAGCGCCGAGATCGAGGGCGCGTGGCTCACGTTCCCCGGAGGTCGTCACTTCCTTTCCGTCGGCCGGGATCTGGCCGTCACAACATCCGCACAGGGGATCACGACCCCGCTATCCCAATGAAAACCCACTCGAACCCCAGCGCCCGGGCCCTGTTTCTGTTCGCCACCCTGCTGCTCGGTCAGGCTTCGGCCCAGGATTCGGCGGCACCGGCCGCTTCGGCCGTGCCGGCGGCGGACGCTGCGCCCGTGGTCGCCGCGGCGCTGGTGCCGCCGACCCTCTTCAGTTTCCGCGCCGAGGGAGTGCCGATCAAACAGGCCCTCGCTCTCTTCGCCCGGGCCAACAACCTCAACATCGTGCCCGATCTCGACGTCGAGGGCGACGTCACGGTCGATTTCCGCGACCTGCCCCTGGACCTGGCGATGCAGGCGCTGCTCGATGCCAACGGCTACTACTTCGTGCAGGACGGCCGGTTGTTGCGTGTCAAGAGTCGCGAGACGCGACTCTTCCAGATCGACTACATCAAAGGCACCCGTTCCGGGCAGGGCTCCAATGCGGTGCAGATCAGCTCGGGGGGATCCTCCAGCAGCGGCACTTCGGGTTCCAGCTCCGGCGCCAGTGGCGGCGCGGGCGGCAACGAGGGCTCGACGATGACTGTCACCAACGCTTCGACGATCGATTTCTGGGGCGATCTTGGGGAGCAGCTCAAGACGTTGATTTCGGAGACGGGTTCGATCACGATCAACAGCCTTGCGGGCACCGTCATCGTTCGGGACCGGCACCGCAATGTCGAGGCGGTGGCCGAGTACCTCGCGCGCGTCACAGAGAACATCGTCAGGCAGGTCGACCTCGAGGTGGAGATCTACGAGGTGGCCCTCAACAACAGCTTCCAGCTGGGCATCAACTGGCAGAAGGTCTCCAGTACGCTCGACACCACCTTCAGCACGATTCCCGGTAGCCTCGGGATCCCCAGCTCCGGCGGCCTGATCGTGCAGAATCCGATCTATGGCGGCACTCCGCCGGCCACGGGCATCCAGATCTCGCACCAACGCGGCAGCGTCACCGCGATCCTCGACGCGCTGAAACAGCAGGGCGACCTCAAGATTGTCTCCAAGCCACGGTTGCGGACGCTCAACAACCAGCCCGCGGTCGTCCGTGTCGGCCAGGACCTGCCAGTGTTCATCACGAAGACGACCCAGTCGACCGGCGACACCCCCATCCTCTCCACCGACGAGACGATCCAGACTGTCACCGTGGGCACGATCCTCTCGATCACCCCGCAGGTGTCGGCGGGCGGTGTCGTCACGCTCGACATCACTCCGGCGGTCAGCCGGCTGGTGCGTACCGAGACCTCGGCCACGGGCAACACCAACGCCCCCGTGATCGACATCCGGCAGGCCTCGTCGATCGTCCGCGTGCGCGACGGCGCGACGGTGATCATGGGCGGCTTGGTCCAGGACAGCACGACCTCGACTCGGCGGAAGGTGCCGTTGCTCGGTGATATCCCGGTGTTGGGCAAGGCATTCTCCGGTACGAACAAAGTCTCCGAGCGAACCGAACTCATCTTCTTCATCACGCCGCGCGTGATCGGCAATGTCGCGAACGAGGACTCCATCGAGCGGTCCGCCGCAACGCCCGACGCGCCACCCAAGCAATGAGTCTGTCGCCCGTCAGTCTTGGCGGCCAGCTGAGCATCAGTGTCCTGCTGGTCGAGGACATGCCCGTCACGGCACGGGTCGTGGAGCGGATGTTGGTGAACTCGAGCCATAGCCGGTACCACGTCGAATGGCGCACGACCTTGGCCGAAACCTTGGCGCTGCTGCGTACGCGTGACTTCGACACCGTGCTGCTCGATCTCAATCTGCCCGACAGCAGCGACCTCGGCACCTTGGCCGCCGTGCTCGAGGTCGCACGCAGCGTGCCGGTGGTGGTCCTTACGGCGACCGACGACGAGCACATCGGGCTCACCGCGGTGCAGTCCGGCGCGCAGGACTATCTCGTGAAGGGGCAGTGCACCGGCCCCGAGCTCGACCGCTCGATCCTCTACAGTATCGAACGTCATCGCCTCCAGCGGACGTTACGCCAACTGGCCGTGCTCGACGAACTCACCGGCCTCTACAACCGCCGCGGCTTCAACACCCTCAGCCTCGATCTGATGCAGCAGATCCGGCGCGAAAACGCCCACGGCTACATCGCCTGCTTCGACCTCGACCACTTCAAGGAAATCAACGACACCCACGGCCATGCCTGCGGTGACGCCGCCTTGATCGAGTTTGCCAATCTGCTACGTAGCGCCTTCCACAAGGATGCGCTGCTCGTGCGCCTCGGTGGTGACGAGTTTCTGGGGATGGGGAT
>JAGVUB010000122.1 GCA_019136515.1 Verrucomicrobiota bacterium | reverse complement strand
ACGAACGTTCCGGAAGCGCTCCCCGCAAAATCCTTTGGCAAACCTCCCCGTTCCCAAACTGGCGCAGCCAGTTTGTTCAGCAGCCTGCGGACGAAGTCCGACAGGCTGCTAGGGGAGACCCTGATTCGCGTACCGAGGCCCTGCCCACATGGCAGGCCCCCCCGTGTCAGGTCTGCGGATCCAGATCCGGCGTGGCTGCGGGCAGCAGAACGCCGAGGAGGCCGCCGCTCTTGGCGCCGGCTGTGATGCGCCGGCGGATCTCGTGGAGTTGGCGCCGGTGGACCCGCAGGTGCGCCACGCTCAGGCAATGCCAGCGGTGCAGATCGAGGTCGCCGAAGATCGGATGCGGGTGGGCGCCGCCGCTCACGGTCCCGAGCTCGGTCTGCACGAGACGGGGGTAGTCGCGGGCGAGAGCGCGCAACGCGGGCACGGTCTCGACGCCCTTGGCGCCACGCGGACGCACCGCCTTGCGGTCGAACGCGGCGGGCGGCGTCTGGCCCCGGCTGAGGAAGATGAGGACACGGCCGATCGCCTCCCCGACCAATACCACATGTTCGACGACCATGGCGGCGGACCAGTCGCGTTCGTCGTCCTCGAGCCCAAGCATCGGGGGGATGGCGATCCGGCGCACAAAATCGTCCGGTGAAAACATCCCGCAGAGCTCCTCGATCCGGCGGATCTCCCCCTGGAAATCGCGGGTGGCGCGGTCGAACGAGGTGGTCCGGCAGTACGCCGGAAACGTCACGTTGCGGGCGACAAAATCCTGGAGCCGCGGCAGGCCGGAGGCGGTGCCGTCGGAATCGCGCGGGAGATGGTCGGAGGCACTCATGCGTGCGTGTCGGACGCTAGGCCTGAGCAGGATTTTGGCCAGCCCGGAGGCGGCGGGTCCGAACGGAGTCCGGGTGGTGAAATGCTCGACTCTCGTGTACGCCGGGGCGGATGCCGCTTCGCGGTATCTTCGCCCGCCGGCCGGGGCGTGGCGGGAGCTGCGGCAGCACCGTCACTCGCGGACGTCGGCCGGGGCGTCCTTCGGGAGCTTGTTGTCGGTGCAGAGCACGAGCACGGGGGTCTTCGTCTTCACGGTGACCTCGACCTCCTTGAAATTCTTGGCCGGCACGCTCTCGAAGGCCTCGCCCATGGTCTCGACGGGCAGTTTGCGGCCGCGGCGCGTGGCATTGAAATCGTAGGCCGCCTTGTGCACGCGCTCCTGCAGCGAGAGCGGGCTGGCCTCCTCGGGAATCTGGAGCACCCAGCCGGCGAGTTCCTGCTCGGGCATCTGGCCGTCGGGATCGGAGACGAGGATCACGAATTGTTTCTTCTGGGCCGGCGGCTTCTCGTCCTCGGCGGCCGCCGCCTCCTCGGTGACCTTGTTGATCTGCTCGAGGATGCGCCGCATGACGGCGGGCTCGAGTTGGTTCTGCCGGAGGATGTCGGCGACTTTGGCGATATCGATTTTGGCCATGGCGAGGAGTTGGACTGCTTGTTTCAACGGCGCAGTCCGCCGGGAGCCAGCTGGAAATTGTCGGGGCGCCGCGGACCGCGTCGAACTGTCGCCGTGCGGTGGAGTGCCCAGCTTGGGGCTTGCGGGAACGTGGTGGAAGTTGTTCAGGTCTTCGGCTTGTCGGCAATGAACTCACGAATTTTCTCGGGTGCGGTGGTTGTTGCGCTGCTCGGGTTGGGCGGGTGCACGACCGGCAATCAGGTCTGGCCCTCCGGCACGTTGGCGCCGGTGGAGGCTCCGGCTGGGGTCGCGCGTGTGCGGATCGAGTCGCGACCGAGCGGGGCTTTGATCGCAGTCGACGGTCGAGTGGTCGGCCATGCGCCGCTGTCCGTGGATGTGCCGGTCACGCGGCACGGTTTTTTCCCCGACAGACTCGTCATTACGGCACGGTTCCTCGCCGAGGACCAGAGCTACGGCCCGGTCGGCGTGCGCGCGGGCTTCGGCGTGCTCGACAAGGTGCCGACGGGGATCGTGTTCACGCCGGACACGTTCTGGCCAGTGCGGCCGTGAGGACCCCACAGGGCCACTACCGCGGGCGCAACCCGTAGCGGGCGTCGAGGGTGCGGCGGGTCTCCTCGGACTGGGCGGCATAGTAGGCCTTCCAGCCGGGGCAGAACTTGATGTGCCAGCGCCAGACCCGGCCGAGCAGGGAACGGGGATTGGCGTCGAACTTCGCCCGCCAGGCGCAGTGTTCGCAATGGTGCGTGGACATGGGGTACGGAGGGTGCCGCTCAGCTGCGGCGGGTGAGGTCGCGCACGCCGGTCTCGACGCCGGCGAGGTCGGGCAACTCCTTGGCGCCGCGGGCTCCGAGCTCGGTGAACTTGCGGGCGCCGGGGAGCAGCGAGCCCTCGAAGGAGCCGACGGCCTTGTTGTAGGCGGCGGTGGCCTGTTCGAGACCGCGACCGGCCTTCTCGAGGTGTTCGCCGAAGACGACGATGCGGTCGTAGAGTTCGCGGCCGAGTTGGGCGATCTCCTCGGCATTTCGCGACACGGCCTCCTGGCGCCAACCGTAGGCCGCGGCCTTGAGCAGCGCGACGAGGGTCGAGGGCGTGGCGAGCAGCACGCGGTTGTTGATGCCGCGGTCGACGATGGCCGGATCGGCCTCGAGCGCGGCGGCGAGGAACTGGTCGCCCGGTAGAAAGAGCACGACGAACTCGGGCGAGGGCGTGAATTGCTCCCAGTAGGCGCGCGTGGCGAGGGCGTCGATGTGGCCGCGGACTTTGGAGGCGTGCTCGGCGAGTTTGGCGGTGCGGACGGCGGGGTCGGCTGCCACCGCGGCTTCGCGGAAAGCGTCGGTGGGGGACTTGGCGTCGACCGCGATGATCTGGCCGCGGGGCAGGCGCACGACGAGGTCGGGGCGTTGGCCGCCGGAGACCTCCTGCTCGGAGAAGTCGCAGTTCTCGACCATGCCGGCGAGCTCGACGACGCGGCGCAGCTGGAGCTCGCCCCATGTACCCGCCGTCCGGGTACCGCTGAGCGCGGTGGAGAGGCGGGTTGTCTCGGTCTGGAGCGTGCCCTGGGCGGTGGCGAGGGACTTGAGCTGCTCGGAGAGGGCGGAGTAGGCGCCGGCGCGGGTCTTCTCGATCTCGCCGATGCGGACGTCGACCTTTTCGAGCGACTCGCGGATGGGTTTCACGAGCGAGTCGATGGCCTGCTGGCGCTTGTCGAGATCGCCGCGGGCGCCCTCCTGGAACTGGGCAAGGGCGGTCTGCGCGAGTTTGAGGAAGGACTCGTTGTTGCCCTTGAGGGCTTCGGCGGAGAGCGCCTTGAACTCGGTCGTGAGGCGGGCCTGCGCCTCCTGCAGGACCGCGAGCTTTTCGGCGGCGGCCTGGCGTTCGGAGTCGAGCGTCGCGCGCAGGGCGGCGGCGGCGGACTCGCGCTCGGCGGCGAGGGTGCGGAGGCGCTCAAGCTCGGCGCGGCCGGAGTCGAGGGCGGCGCGGGCCTCGGCGAGCTGCGCCTCGGTGCCCACCAGGCGGACACGCAGGGCGGATTCGCGGGCGCGGAGGTAGAGCCAGGCGACGAGAGCACCGAGGGCGGAACCGAGAAGGAGGGCGAGCCAGTCCACGGCGCGAGAACAGGGTCTCGGCGGGCCGGAGGCGACTCCGAAAACGGGAGGCAGCGGGGGCGGCGCGGGCGGCTCGCGTAATCGCCGACTCGGAAACGGCCGGCGGCGCGTTCCTGGTCCGTGCTCAGTTGCCGGAGGCGGTGTCGGCGGCGAGCGGATCGGTGTCGAACCGGGGGGCGGCGACGCGCTCCGCGGGCAGGAATAGGGTCATCGTCGTGCCTTTGCCCTGCTGGGTGGCAACACGGATGCAGCCGCGAGCCGAGCGCACGAGGCGGGCGACGATGGAGAGCCCGAGACCTGTGCCGCGGCCCGGGGGCTTGGTGGTGAAATAGGTCTCGAAGATGCGTGGCAGCACCTGCGGCGGAATCCCGCAACCTTGGTCGGAGACGGAGAGCGCGACGAGCGGGGCGGTGTTCACCAGCGAGTCGAGGCCGAAGTAGCGGAGCTCGGGGGCGTTCTCGAGGGTGGAGACGGGCAGGGGACGCGGGAGCAGCTCGGCCGCGATGCGGATGGTCTGCGGTGTCTCCGTGCTCTGGAGCGCGTTGACGGCCAGATTGAGGAGGGCCTGAAGCAGTTCGGTGGACTGGAGGCTGGTGACGGCGTCCTCGGTCAACTGGTCGACGACGAGGAGGTTGCTCTTGAGCGAGGGGTGGTTGCGCAGGAGCTGTTCGAGGTCGGTCAGTACCTGGTTGATCGGGACACGTTGCGGGCCGCGGCCGAGGCGGCTCATGAACCGCAGGTAGCGGGCGGAGATCTCGCAGCAGGTGTTGACCTGCTTGCCGATGGTCTGGATGTGTTGGCGGAAATCCTGGAGCGGCTGACCTTCGAGACGCTGGGTCTCGCCGACCTGGCGGTGGAGGACGTCGACGAAGCCGGCGATGACGGCGAGCGGGTTGTTGATGTCGTGGATAACGCCAGCGTAGATCTCGTTGGCGGTGCGGGTCATCTCCTCGCGGGAGAAGGCTTCGTGCAGCTGGTCGGTGAGGGTCTTGAGCCGCTCGCTGTTGGCCTCGATGGTGTTGGTGGCGCTGCGGAGCCGGTGGGCGCGGCCGACAGCCTCGCGGATGCTGCGCAGGTCGAAGGGCTTGCTGAGGTAGTCGCAGGCGCCGTGTCGCATGGCGAGCTTGGCTGTGTCGAGCGTCTCCTGCGCGGTGAGCAGGATCACCTCGATGCGTGGATCTGTTTCCTTGATGCGCTGGAGGAGCTCGAGACCGTTGTCCCTCCCGATGTGCAGATCGAGCACGGCGACGTGGACTGCGTGGTCGTGCACGAACTCGATGGCGGCGGCGCTGTTGTCGAAAGCGTGGACGTTGAACTGGCTCTTGAACACCATGCGCAGGGCGGTGCGCGGCCCCTCCTCGTCGTCGACGACGAGCATGGTGGGGAGTGAGGCCGGGGTGTCCATGGGGTGCGGATGAGAAACAACGCCCTGCCCCCCGATGCAAGCCAACCTTGGCAGGCCGCTTCGCCCACGCTCTCGGACCGTCCGAGGCGCGCCCGGCCTCGTGGGACGACGTGGCCGCCTCAGGCTCGGGTGAAGATCTCCGCGATGATGTCCTCGAGCGGGACCTCCTGGATGGTCAGGTCCTCGACCGGACCGGCCGCGAGAATCTCCTGAAAGACGGGGACGACGGCTTCGGACGGGGCGTGGATGCGCAGGGCGCCGTCGTCGTCCGGTTCGAGGGTGCCGACGGACGGGCGCCAGTCGCGGGGCCAGCCGGCGGCGGCGGGGCGGAAGCGGATGATGCGCTGGCGGCCCTCGGCGGCGTTGAGGGTGTCGATCGCGCCGTCGTGGATCTTGCGGCCCTTGTGGATCACGATCACGCGTTCGCACAGCTCCTTGATGTCGGCCATGTAGTGGCTGGTGAGCAGGATGGTGACCTTGTGGCGACGGTTGTAGTCGGCGAGGAACCGGCGCACGGCGCGCTGGCTGACGACATCGAGCCCGATGGTGGGTTCGTCGAGAAAGAGGACGCGCGGGCGGTGGAGCAGGGCGGCGATGAGCTCCATCTTCATGCGTTCGCCCAACGAGAGCTCGCGAACCATCGTGTTGAGTTTGTCGGCGACCTGGAGCAGCTCGACGAGCTCGTCGAGGGTGGCTTGGAACTGCGCCTTGGGGAGGCCGTAGATGTGGCGCAGCAGATGGAAGGACTCGAGGGCCGGCAGATCCCACCAAAGCTGGTTCTTCTGGCCGAGCACGAGGGCGAAGAGCCGGCGGTATTCGTTGCGCCGCTCCGTGGGGTCGTAACCGCCCACGCGGGCGCGACCGGAGGTGGGGAAGATGAGGCCGGAGAGCATCTTCAATGTCGTGGCCGATGGTGAAGCTGATGTCGTTGGCGGCGGCGAGCTCCTCGAAGTCGCGCCGGAACAGCCCCTTCACGCCGCCCCAGAAACCGGGCTGCTTCTTGTACGTGCGGAAAACGCGGGTGAGGTGCTCGACTTCGATCATGCGCGGCGGAGTCAAACGGGTTTGCCCCGCGTGGCAAAGCGAACCTCCGCGCGGTGCTCCGCCGCCTGGGCGGGTTTTCGTCGTGGCGTTTCGGATCAAAGCGGCGATGGTGCCGGCGCCACCCACCGCACCCTCATGATTCTCCCGAAAGGCAAGGAATTCGCCCCCGCCCAACTGGCCGAAGTGGCCGCGATCGTCGCGGAGTTCGGCTGCCGCATCCAGCCGATCATCGGTGCCATGCGTTCGATCTACGCGATCGTCGGCGACGAGCGCGACGAGCTGATGATCAACCGGCTGGAGGGCCTGCCGTACGTCGACCGCGTCGATCGGATCCAGTCGCCGTTCAAGTTGATGGATGCGCGCTCCGACCTCGCGCACCACCGCATCCGCATCGGCGGTGCGACGCTCGGCCGCGAGCTGTTCGTCGTCGCCGGCCAATGCACGATCGACCCGAAGAATCCGAATCTCTTCTACGAGACGGCCGCGGCGGTGAAGGAGGCCGGGGCCCAGGCGCTGCGCGGCGGGGTGTGGAAGCCGCGGACCAATCCCTACGCGTTCCAGGGCGACGACCAGTCGCTGGAGATCCTCATGGAGGCCTCGCGGCGCACCGGCCTGCCGGTGGACGCCGAGGTGATGAACGACCACCAGCTGCGCCTGGCGCTGGGCGCCGGCGTACACACCATCCAGGTCGGCGCGCGCAACGCCCTCAACTACTCGCTGCTCCAGCAGATCGGCCGCGCCATCGCCGGCCGCGACACCGCGGTGCTGCTCAAGCGCAGCTTGCACATGGGCCCGATCGCCGAGTTCATCTCCGCCGCCGAGTATGTGGTGAGCTTCGGCAACCCCAACGTCATCCTCTGCCCGCGGGGCACCGCGCCCGCTCCGGATGGATACCGCAACAATCCCGACGAGTGCATCGTGCCGCTGCTCAAGGAGCGCACCTGGGCGCCGGTGGTCGTCGACCCGTCGCACTCCGTGGGCCGGGCGAGCTACGTGCCGGCGGCGGCCTTGGCGGCGATCGCCTACGGAGCCGACGGGCTCTGCCTCGAATGCCACGTGGCGCCGAGTCAGGGCATCGGCGACGACCCGAAACAGGCGATCACGCCCGAGGTGCTGAAGACGCTGATCGGGAAGGCGCGCCAGCTCTGGACCCTGGTGCGCAGCTGAGGACTGCGGTGGCTGGAGCACGATCGGCGCCCTCCGTGGCAACTCGCCGGGCGGTTGGCTCAACGCACATCATCGCCCCGTCGGTCCCGGCGCGCGTCTCCCGACTCTCGTCCCTCGACCGAATCTTGTCGCCTCAGCCGAAGACGACCGGGTTGTTCCGGAAGCGCTCGCTGAGGTTGGCGAAGGGCACCTGGGCGCTGAGCCAGGCGGGGTTGGCGCGGATCTGCTCCATCGAGAGCGTGGTGTTGTTGCAGAGCAGAAAAGCGTCGGGGGCGATCTTCAGCAGGGCGTCGAACTGCGTGCCGGTGGCGGCGCGGGCGAAATCGAAGTCGCCGGGTTCGTGTGCGCGGTCGGCGGCCTCACGGCGCAGCGGGGCCACATCGCGGGCGAAGACGGCGAGGCATTCCTGGTGGCGCGGACCTTCGTAGCGCTCGACGGTCGCGTTCCCGGAGCCGAGGCGGACGACGACCCACTCGTCGAAGAGCGGGCGGCCGTAGAGTTCGGACATGCGCGCCATGGTGGCGGCGATGGTCGAAAAGGCGTCGGTGGGGGTCATGCCGGGAAGTTGTGGCGGCTGACGGGCGGCTGCCAAGCGCCGTCTGGCGGCGGCGGCGAAATGACGGATTTTTCCCGGCGGCGCCGGCGGGGTTGGGAAACTCCGGCCGTGTGCCGTTCCGGAGGGGGAGGCCCGCACGGCGCGTGGCTACCCAAACCAATGTTCCGCCCATGAAAGTTCCAGGACTCCGCAGCGATTACGATCAGGTTGGTGGGCTCGTGTTCTTCGGGCGCATGCTCGACAAGATCCGCCTCAAGGCCGCCGGCACGCTCCCGCCCGACTACTACACCGGCACCGCCAACCGCACACACTTCGATGCGCGGTGCTGCACGTTCTTGCGCCTCGATTACGAGCGCCTCGTCGCCCGCGTGCTCCAGGGAGGGACCGACGCCGAGATCCTCGAGTGGTGTTACGCGAACTTCTACCGGCCCAGCGCTGACGAGATCGAGATCTGGAACGGTTTCATGACGAAGCGCGGCTGGCGCGACTCGGGCAGTGCGGAGCTGGAGCAGGCGAAACGGGACCGCGGGTTCGGCGATCGGCCCGACATCCAGACCTGGTTCGATCTGCACCGCGCCGAGGAGGCGTAGCGCTGGACCTGCGCGTGGGGCGGGACGGGTGCCGCCCCGGGGGGCGCCTGTTCATTTGCTCGCGTCGGGCGGATGGGGCCGCCAGAAGGCAACGATGCCGCGGCCGAACCTCGGTGGTTCGGTCGCGGCGCAGCCCCGTCTCCCATGAAGAAAACCAAACCGCTCCAGTTCCCGGAAAAGCGCGTCTACGCCAAGGGCCGCCCGGTCCGCCGCTACAAAAAGAACCCGATCGTCACTGCCGACATGGTGCCGTTCTCCTGCCGGGGCATCTTCAACAGCTCCGTCGTGAAGCACGACGGCCGCTACGTGATGGTGCTGCGCTGCGAGGGCTACAACTTCTACAACTTCTTCTGCCTGGCCGAGTCGAAGAACGGCTACGACGGCTGGAAGATCGGCGAGATCATTCCGATGCCGGACGATCCGGAGTACCGCAAATACGCCCGCGTCCAGTACGACCCGCGCCTGACCAAGATCGGCGACACGTACCACATGACGTTCTGCTGCCACGGCTCCGACGCCCGCATGGGCCACATGACCTCGCAGGACATGAAGACCTTCAAGTGGGAGGGCTTCATCACCGGCACGGGCTTCCGCAACACCGTGCTCTTCCCCGAGAAGATCGGCGGGCTCTACACCGCGCTCGAGCGGCCGAACGCCCTCGGCGAGATCTGGGTCACGCGCTCGCCCGACCTCAGGTTCTGGGGCCAGTCGAGCCTGCTCATGGACAAGGGCCGCTGCTCGTTCGGCTGGGGCAAGATCGGTCCCTGCGGCACGCCGATCCGCACCAAGGCCGGCTGGCTGATCATCTTCCACGCCGTCTCTGTCGTGTGCGAGTACGAGTTCCTCTATCACGCTGGCGTGGCGCTGGCCGACCTCGACGACCCCTCGAAGCTCATCCGTGTGGGCGACGAATGCATCCTCACCCCGGAGGAGCCGTACGAGAACGCCGGACACACGCCCAACTGCGTCTTCGCCTCCTCGCATGTCGTCGAGCCGGATGGATCCATCAAGCTCTACTACGGCGCCAGCGACCGCTACCAGTGCGTCGCCGACACCAGTGTCGAAGAGTTGCTCGAGATCGCGCTGCACCGCTGAGCGGGCCGGCTTTCCCCTCCCAAGCGCGCGCCACTCCGGCGCGCGCTTCTCGTTCCGGTGCGGGTCGGGCCTCAACTGACCGTGGGTAGATCCCTGCCTTGGAACCAGTCCCAGATCACGATGACGATCGGACGAGCTCCGGGAATCTCCGGCTTCCACCAGGCGAGGAGGCGTTTCCGGGCGAAGACGAGGATGCTGCCCAGTACCGCGAGGATCTGGACCTTTGTCAGAGTACTCAGGCTCTCCCAGAAGGTTGGCACCAGTTGCTCCCCGTTCAGGGTCACATCAAGGCAGTGCCCCTTGGCCACGATTCCCCCCTCCTCATGCTCGAGCATGATCGATGTGTATTCACCGGATTCGCTCAGGGACAACCGTGCGTGGGCCGGCAGCTTGATGTCTTGCGCTCCGCCCAGCGAGAGGGTTCCGCCGGCGACCTCCACGTCCAGCCCGACACAGGATTGCACATCGCGCAATAGATCCGGAAATTGTCCTCGGTCGACGGTGGCCCGACAGGAGGTGAGTCCGTAGAAAGCCACTGATTGTGTGGGGTCGACCAGATCGACGGCCATGGTGGCGATGCCGTCATTGTGCTCCGGCACGATGGTGCGGCCCCGTTGTTCCCCGGCAATGCAAAGCCGGAACGCCGCGCATACCATCTGCCAGAGACTAGGGACCTCGGCGTTGGCGGGCGGAGTGATGGCAGTGTAGTTGAGCATGATCGCGTCACGTACCGGCGACTTGACCGTAAGGGAACCGCCGCCCTCTGCCGAGACACCGACCTTGACCACTGACTGCGTGGAGAGCGGGTTCGTTGCCTTCGCCATGATGAAGGTTAACTCGCCTACTTCCGGGAAATCGATCTCGGCGCTGTGGGTCTCGCTGCCGCCTGGAAAGGTGAGCTTGCACCTCCCGCCGTCGATCAGGGTGGCCCAATCGTGCAGGTAGATCGTCTTGTCGGCGATCCGAGCGGGCGCGCCTCGGTAGCTGTCGCGGTCGATTACCGTCCGGAGAATCTTGTAGGGGGTAGCGGTGTCGGCTGCAGGGGCGATGCCGATGCCAAAGTCCGAGCTGGCCGACAATTCTAGTGCCCCAACGAGCGGCAATGTGACCGGTCCGGCGTGTTGGCGGAGATGGAGCCGGAGTTCATGCAGCGCCGGCGCCACGAGGGTGACTGGGACTGCGCGTCGCACCCAGAACACTTGGTGGAGGAACAGCGTGGCCAAGATCACGAGGCCCGTATTTCGCAACAACCGGTAGTGCCGGATCGGTGAGCTTTGAGAGCGTGAATAGAGAACGGAGTCGTGGCAGAACACCCCGCACGCAGCGAAGCCGCCGGCTCCACCTCCCCACACGACGCACTGCCAGAACAGTGGCAGGAGCGTTTCCGGAAACCGAACCATCTGCTCGCGCGACGGCAGGGAGGGGAAGCAGAGGCCGAATAACAGCACCAACCCGCAGGCGGCGGCGCTCCAGCCAAGACGGCGCGGACGCGTTCGTCCCAGGCTGAGGGCTGCGCAGCCGGCGGCACTCGCGCAACAGCCAATCGCGATCGCGTAGTGGCTGCCGCCCGGCGCGAACGTCCGGTAGAGAAAGTCGAAGGTCCGAGGAAAGCTGAAGATCCAGTCGCCCAACGTCGCGCCTCGGGTGGCGAAGAACGAGACCGCTACCACGACGTAGAGGAGAGGCACCCCCAGCAGATACACCGTGGCGATTGCGGCCATGCTACGGGGCAGCGAGCGATGCAAGCGCCGGGCTTGGTATCTCGCCACGAGCAACGCGACGAGCAGACCGATCAGAAAGAGGGGAGCGTTCATCCGGGGGTATCGTGGTGATACACGGTGCCGCTTCAGCGCAGCAACCCGGAACTGGTATTGCCTCCTGGTGTTTGCATCCTTGTGACCTACGCTGTCTGGCGGGAAAATCGCGGCGAGGTACTGGCAGCGGTCGGACCGAAGCAGCATGAGAGGAGACGTACATGTTCACTGCGCGTCGCAGCTCATGTCCATGAGCCTGAACCGCACGGTGTTTCCCGCGGCGCGCTCGTTTGCAAACACCCCGTGGAGGCCTAGCCTTGCGCCGTCGGGCAAACCCGAAACGGCTGGATTGGTGGGGCGGTTCGTTCCGATTGGGGCGAACTCAGGGAACTGGATTCCGCGACCCTCGATCGAGCCGGGAAATAGAATACACAACGATGAAAACCAAGATCACGATCTCATTGCTGGCGGTGGCTGGCGCGTTGGGGCTCGCCACCGGATGCGGGAAAACCGAAAAAGCCGCCCCGCCTGCGGCCACCAATGCCCCGGCGCCGGCGGGCGATGCTATCACCGAGGCCAAGACGGCGGCTGAGGCCGCACGGAAGGCCGAAATGGAAAAGGTGGCCGAGCGCGCGAAGACCGCCGAGGCCCAACTCAAGGCTGAGGCCGAAAAGGCAGCCCTGGCGGCGAAGGAGGCCGAGGCGCAGCGGCTGGCGGAAGCCGAGCAGGCGGCGGCCAAACTTGCGGAAGCCGAGAAGGTCGCGGCCGCCGCAGTGGAGGACGCTAAAGTTGCCGCCCAGAAGGTGCAGGCCGACGCGGAGCAGGCGGCGGCCACAAAAGTTGCCGAGGCGAACACTGCGTCCGCGTCCCTCGCCCAGCAGGCTCTATCCGTGCTGCAGCAGCCGGGACAGGTCGAGAAACTGATCGCTTCCGCCAAGAATCTGACCGGGCAGAACAAGTATGCCGAAGCCCTCAAGATCGTGGCCGAACTGGCGAAGCTCAAGCTGTCGCCGGAGCAGCAGGCCATGGTGGATCAGGTGAAGCAACTGGCGGAGCAACAGATGGCGAAGGCGATGGCCGCCAAAGCGACCGGCGCCGCCACGCAAGCCCTCGATGATGCGATGGGCGAGAAGAAGTAGCCCGGCCAGTTAGCCCCGGTTTCCCGGCTGAGTCTTGCCGGTTGGTTTGCGAGGTGTGGCGCCAGCGGAACATCGGCCGGCCGCATCGCTCCTCTAGAAATCCGGCCCCGCCCTTCCTCGGGGCGGGGCCGGATTTTTCACCACGAAAGACTCGCTCCCGAGCGAACCAGGGAGGCGGGGATCCTGTCGCCCCGGATCTCGTACCTAAAGTCACATGACGGGCGCCCGGTCTTCAGCCGGTGACAACTGGCTTCCGGTCGGAGGCGGCGGTGCGAATCGGTGATGGTTGGGAGGATCCGAGCCTGCCGGCGAGCGACTCGGCCCGGCGGTTTTGGCCCGGCTCTTCGTTGGCTGGCTTCAGTCAAGGCCGCCGGGCAACGCCGCGGGCGAACCACGCCGCCCCGAGCAGGGCAAGGAAGCAGGCCCCGATGGCACCGCCGCCGCCACCGCCGTTGCTCCCGGTAGGCGTGGTGGGTGTCGTTGTGGTTGGTGGGGTTGTCGGCGGCTGTGTGGGCGGCTCCGGTGGAGTTGGCGGCGTCGGCTCGCTGCGCGTGAGCGCCGACAAGGCGAGGGTGGTCACCGTCCCATCCGGTCCGACACGACGGATGGCCGCGTTGCCGGTGTCGGCCACGTACAGGGCGCCATCGGCTCCGTGGCAGACGTCGAGCGGTTGGTTGAACCAGGCATCGGGTCCCGCGCCATCTTTCAGCCCCGCGATGCCCGGCAGTCCGGCCAAGGTGCTCACGACGCCGGCCGGCGTGATTCGCCGGATGGTGGAGTTGCCGGTGTCGGCCACGAAGAGGTTTCCGCTGCCATCCAAGGCCAAGCCGCCGGGCTGGTTGAACAACGCATCTGCCCCGGCGCCATCTTGCGTGCCGCTGACGCCGACTAGCCCTGCCAAAGTGGTCACCGTCCCGTCGGGCGCGATCTTGCGGATAAGGTTGTTGGTGGCGTCGGCCACGTAGACGTTGCCGCTTGTGTCGACCTCGATGCCGGTGGGGTGGTTGAAGCGTGCCGCGGCGCCAACCCCGTCGCTGCTACCTGAGGATCCGGCTGTGCCCGCGAGGGTCGAAACGGTCCCGCTCGCCGAGATCTTCCGGATGGTGTGGTTCAGCGAGTCTGCGACGTAGAGAGTGCCTGCGGTGTCCTGGGCGATGCCTCTCGGCGAGGAGAACGTGGCGGCGGAACCGGGCCCGTCGGTGTTGCCGCGCAGAGTCGCCGATCCGGCGAGAGTGGAGACGGTGCCGGCGCTCGTGATCAGGCGAAGCGTGGCGTTTCCCGTATCGGAGACGGCGAGTTCACCAGTCGTGGTCCCGACCAAGCCGCTGGGATCGTTGAAGCGCGCGGCGGCGCCGGTGCCATCGGCCGAGCCGGATTGGCCGGCGGTGCCGGCAAAGACGGTGACGACCGAGGCGAGGTCGATCCTCTTGATCGTGTCGGTGGCGGCATCGGCGGCGTAGAGGTTGCCTGCACTGTCCGCCGTGATCGCGGTGGGATAAGGCAGGGTGTCCGCCAACACGGAGAGCTTGGTGAGGCTGGGGTAGGTGGTCGCACCGTTGCTTGTCGCCACGAGAAGATAGAGTGCGGCGTTCTGGACGGCGGCCACCCCGGTGATGCTCAGGGTGTTGGTGGTCACGCCGCGGTAGGTGGCGCTTTCGGTCAGGTTGGCCCAAGTGCGACCGTAGTCGGTGGAGATCCGCCACTGCAGCGAGCCGGTGGCGGCGGGTGCGGTGATGGAGATGTTGTGACCGGCGGTGGCGCTCTGCCGCGTGATGGCCTCGGGGGCGACTGTCAGCGCTTCCAGTTCGCTGAACGTGACGAACACGCAGCCCTGCCGTTTCAACTCCCCGATGATCGCGGGCAGCATGGTCAGCGTCTCGGCGCGCCACTCGTGGCAGAGGATGAGCGTGCGGTCCCGGATGTTGGTGGTGGCGTTGCGGAGGATGGCCTCGGCGGAGGTCTCGGCGCGCCAGTCCTCGCTCGAGATGTAGTTGAACCGGTTTGAGGGGAAAGGCGTCATTCCCGCCGCACTCACCGCGGCGGCGATGCGCGCATCCCAGTCGCTGTAGGCCCCCCAGAACCAACGTGGCGCTTGGCCGGTTGCGGCGAGGATCGCGGCCTGTGTGTCCCGCACTTCCTGGCGGATGGCCGCATCGCTCAAGGTGAGGAAGTGGGGGTGCGTGTAGGTGTGGTTGTTGATCTCGTGGCCGGCGGCGGCCACGGCGCGGCTCAATTCGGGGTGGGCGACGACATTCTGGCCGACGTGCGAGAAGGTGGCGCGCACCCCCTCGCGGGCTAGGATCGCGAGGAAGCCTTCCGCCTGCGCCGGGAGCGGACCGTCGTCGAACACCAGCGCGACCCGAGGGTGTGCCGTGCTCTGGCCGGTCGCGCCGACGGTCCAGGTGACACCAAGCAACGTGAGCAGGCCAAGATGGAGCGATTTCATGGGCAGTGGTGTTCTGAGGGGCGCCAACCACTGCTCAATCCCGGCCGAGGGCCGGTCACTTCAGCACAGGGCTACACCTGCCCTTTCGCGGGCAACCGGCAGGGGCGGCGGAGCGCAACACAGCCGGCGCGTCTCGCGCAGATGCGCGGAAGTGCGGAAGTCGGAGATGCGACTCGCCGCGCGGGCGGAAGGTCGCGTTTCGCCGGGGTTGGGGTAAAATACGGCCGCCTCCCACCAGTCATCCATGTCGGAGCTGGAGACAGTGACGCAGATCACCACCCCGCTGGGCCTGGCCGGCTTGGCGCTTTTGCTGGGCAGCGGCATCCTGAAAGCGGTGACGCAGAAACGCGCCACGGCCGCCAGCAGACTCATGATCCGCTGGGGATTCATTCTCGCGATCGTCCTGGTGGCGTTGGCCAACATCTCCTACCTCGCGACGGCCGGCATGGGCCGGGAGATCCGCGTCGCGGGCACCGTTCGCGACGCCGCGGGGCGGGGCGTCGCCTTCGTGATCGTCGATGTGGCCGGCCGGGGGCGCGGCATCAGCCAGGACAACGGCGCGTTCGAGTTGACGATCCCGGACAGTCGCAAGGCCGACGTCTACGAGTTGGTCTTCACCCGCGAAGGCTACGAGCCGATGCGGCGGCAGCTGCAAGGGCCCCGTCCGGCCGCGACCATCGACGTGACGCTCAACCGGCAGGTATTGGAACTCGGCACGGTGATCGGGCCGGTGGGCACTGTCACGATCCGACACTATCTTGGCGCGCCGCAGATCCTGGTGATGCTACCCCTCGGAAACCCGACTGGGCGACGGATCGAGATCCGGGATGTGGAGGTGTCGGTGGTCGACCCGGCCGGAACGCCCCATGCGCTGCCGATCGCGACGGGGACCGACCAGAACGGGCGCGCGCATATCCTGGGCCTCGGCGCCCCGGTCACCGTCGAGCCGGAGCAGACGCTGAAGCTGGACCTCGTCTGCTCGCGTGTAGACCCGGAGGTCGAGCGTCTGCGGGAAGTGGCGCGGCGGGCTTATCCCGATAGCGATCGGCTCCCGGGGACGGCGGCCCCGATCTACAGCGCCGAGCTTGTTCGGGAACTCGAGGCGGTCATGAGCGCGGGGATGTTCTGGCGGGCCGGCGAATGGCAACTGGCCGTGACGGCCTCGGTCCAGGGCGTGCGATCGCAGCGCACGTTTCGGTTCCGCCTGCTGCCCGCGGAGATCGAGCGGATGCGCGCGCTCGGCCGCTACTACGCGCGGGGCTATGGCGTCCATCCGGCGCAACTCTACCCCGAGTTCGCCGACGCGACGGGCTCGCTGAACGTGCGCTTGGAATAATCTGCGGGTGATCCGCGAGGTACGTCCGCATGGGCGCCGGGTGAGGGGGAACGATAGGTCGTCGCCGGAGAATAACGGGCAGACGTTCGCCGCGAGCCGGTTCGGCCGGTTGGCCGCTCCGGGATTGAGCTTGGCGCGGGCTTCGGTGGAGAGTCGGGGATGCTCTCCCGATTCTTCCGGCTCCAGGAAAACGGCACCAGCGTTGGCCGCGAACTGCAGGCGGGGCTGACGACTTTCGCCGCGATGGCCTACGTGCTGGCGGTCAACCCGGCGATCCTCGCCAACGCCGGCATGGATCGCGCGGCGCTGGTGACCATCACCGCACTCAGCGCCGCCACGGCGACGGCGTTGATGGCGCTGATGACGAACTATCCGATCGCGCTCGCGCCGGGCATGGGGATCAACGCCTTTTTCACCTTCACGATCTGCCTCGGGGCCGGCGTGTCGTGGGCGCAGGCGCTGGGCATGGTGTTCGTCAACGGCTGCATCTTCCTGCTGCTCTCCCTCACGGGCGTGCGCGAGAAGATCGTCGATTCGATCCCGTATCCACTGAAGATCGCCATCACCTGCGGCATCGGCATCTTCATCGCGTTCCTCGGGCTGAAGAACGGCGGGGTGGTGGTGGCAAGCCCGGCGACCTTCGTCACGCATGGTGATTTTGCCAGCGGGCCGGTGGCGCTGTGCCTCGCGGGCCTGCTGCTCACGGTGGTGCTCGTGGCGTGGCGCGTGCCGGGCGCGATCGTGCTCGGCATGGTGGCGGTGACATTGGCGGGCACGCTGGTGCCGGACGGCAAGGGCGGGATGGTCACGCAGATGCCGGCGCAGTGGTTCTCGCTGCCGGCTTCGCCCGCGCCGCACCTGCTCAAGCTCGACCTGAGCTTTCTCGCCGACGGCGCGGCGTTCCTGAAAATGCTGCCGCTCATCCTCACGCTGCTGCTCGTCGACATGTTCGACAACATCGGGACGCTGATCGGTGTGACCAAGCGCGCCGGCTTCCTCGGCGCCGACGGCAAGTTGCCGAAGGTCGGCCGCGCGTTGGTGGCCGATTCGATCGCGGCGATCCTCAGCTCGCTCTTCGGTACGTCGACAGTGGTCAGCTACGTCGAGTCGTCCTCGGGCGTGGAGGCGGGCGGACGCACGGGGCTCACGACACTCACGACGGCGGTGCTGATGCTGGCGGCGCTGTTCCTCTCGCCGCTCATTCTCGCGGTGCCGGCCGTGGCGACGGCACCGGCGCTGGTCGTGGTGGGTGTCTTTATGCTGCAGTCGGCGGTGGAGATCAAAATGGACGACTTCACCATCGCGGTGCCCGCGGCCCTCACGATCATCGCGATTCCGCTGACCTTCAGCATCGCGCAGGGGATCGGACTGGGACTGATCGCGGCGGCGGCGTTGGCGATCGCCACCGGCAAACCGCGCGGATTCACCCCGGTCGGCTATGTGATCGCGGCGATGTTCTTCCTCGAGTTCTTCCATCTCTTCCCCTTCCACGGCTGAGGTCGGTGGGGCGGGGATCAGCCAAGTGGCAGACGGGGTTGATGGACACTGATCAGCGTCCATCAGCGGTGCCATGTCCGTGGATCCATCCGGCAAAACGGGGCTCAGGGCGCTTCGACGGAGATCGGGGCGCGGGCGAGGAGGTGTTTGCCGCGGCCGAGGATGTAGCGGACCTCGTAGGTGCCGGGCTGTTTCGGGGCGCGCAGCTTCGCGGGGTTGCCTTGACTGACGCGGACGGCCGAAAGCGTGGGGCCGTTGGGCGGAGTGGCGGCGGCGGCGATGCAGAGGTAGTCCTCGGGGTAGCCGGGGCCGGTCCAGACGACCTCGATATCGGCTCCCGCTTTGGCGGTGGCGGGCGGCTCCACGGTGGCCTCGACGTCCGTAACCGTGACGGTCACCTTCACGAGCACCCGCGCGCCGCGGCCGAGCACGTAGCGAACCTCGTATTCGCCCGGCACGCTCGGAGCGCGGAGTTTGGCGGGATTGCCGTTCTTGACCGGCACGTGGAACTCGGAGCCGCCGGGCGCTGCGCCGATCTTCGCAATGCTGATGAAGTCCCCCTCCAGTTGTGGCCCCTCCCACTGCACTTCGAAGGGCGCGGCGATCGCGAGCGACGACTCGGCGATGCCCACGGAGGCGTCGGCGGCCTGCACCCGGAGGGGAACCATGCCGATGATCTTGGCGGGACGGCCGCTCGTGTAGCGGATTTCGTAGCGGCCGCGATCGCTCGGCGCCCAGAGTTTCACGGGGTTGCCTTCGCGCACGGCGGCGCGGCTGATGAAGGCCGACGCCGATTGGCCGGGGCTGGCAATCGTGATGTAGTCGCCGTCGCCACCGGGGCTCTCCCAGCCGACCTCGATCCGTGTGGCCACGCCAGCGCTGTCGGGCGCCTGCAGGCGTGCCTTGGGTGTGGCCGGCGACGGAGCCGGGGCGGAATCGGCGGAACCGCTGGTGGCGGCGGGCTTGTAGGCGACCTTGATCGTGAGCTGGCCGGCGATGACATGAAAAACGTAGTCGTCGGCCTGGGCCGGGGTGCGGTTGCAGCCGGTGCCGACCTCGCCCTCGGCCCCGATCGTGAATGTCTCGCCCCGCGGATCCACGACCGGGCGGCCGTCCTTGAACGCCACGCCCACCGCAGTGCTGTCGCCTGATGTTGGATTCACGGCGGTGAGCTCGATGATGAGCCCGTCCTTGGGCGGAATGCGGATCACCTCGCTCGCGCGCAGTGTCTTCTCGAAGGGCGGGGCGAGGCGCGGAGTCTGGGCGAGGTTGGCCGCCCAGGCCGGGGTCTCGGTCTCCGGGTCGCCCTTTAGGACGAAGCCGGCGGGGACGGTGAAGAGCGCGGGGTCCTGGGGACCGCGTTGGAGGTTGCGCAGTTCGACGGTGGTCTCGGTGAGCCGATCCTCGACGCGGATCGGGAGACCGAATTCGTCGGCGGTCCAGGAGACGAAGAAGTCGTTGCCGCGCACGGCAAGCACGCGCTTGGTGCACGGCAGGCCGTCGATGCCCTCGGGACCTTCGATGCGCAACGCTGAACCCTCGAAAGCAAACGTGCAGGCGGTGAACGGGCTCAGCATGGCAGCCCGCATTTCGGTGGATCGGAGTTCGCGGTAAGCTTTCTCGGCGGGGGCCACGATGCGGGTGGTGCCGGCGGCTGGATCGACCTGGATGACCAGCGCGCGTCCATTTTCGACCCGCTCGAAACGGTAGCGACCGTCGGCGAAATGGAAGGTGCCGGTGCGAACTTCGCCGCGGTAGGTTTCGACCATTTCGGCGGAGAACGAGCCGGCGCGCGCGGCGACGGCGAAGAGCGACAACAGAACCGCGAGACCAAGGGCCGAGGTCTTGTGCTTCATAGGGTAAACGCGTTGGTGCGTCGCGGGGAAACTGTCGCAGGACCGGCAGTGGGTCAAGGGACGCCGTCAGGAACAAGGAAAGACAAACCGGCGGACCGCCGCGTCACCGTTGACGGGATTCGCAACAGATACACACAGAGGGACACCGATCCGGAAGGTCGGGAAGATGGCGTTCATCAACGTCGATCACCGGATGATCGTTCCGCCCGTCGCGCGGGCAGGGTGGGCCGGAGCGCCGATTTCTCCATTCCCAAACGTCCGGGATCGCGCTTGTTTCCTGCGTATCCCGATCCATGGATCCCGCCCGCAAGCCCGCCCCGATCTCCCGCGCCAAATCGTTGAGCGATGTGGCCGCGTGGAGTGCCTCCCTTTCCGTGTTCCGCCGCAACCTGCGCGACTGGGGCGACCATGTGCGGACGCTCACGGTGCGCGCCCACGCGATCGGCAGCGTCATCCTGCCGCCGCGGCTGTTGCGCGGCAAGTTCCCCGAGGGCGCGGTGGCCGACGCCTGGTTGGCCGCATACGCCGAATACGTGTGCCTGCACGCGAGCGCCGACATCCCGGAATGGGCGCTCAAACCGAACCGGATCCTCGCCGCCCCGAGCTTCGACGACGGCGTGGTCGATCCCCGCCAGCGCGCACTCGCGCTCGACCAATCGCCCGAGGCCTTCCGGCGCCGCAACATCTTCACCACCGCCGTCGACCTCCCGCTGCGTTTCTGACCCGCCATGCTCGTCTCTTTCGCGCTGCGCAACACGGTGGCCGACCGTCGGATCATCCCCATCGACTGCCCCGTCTGCCGCAAGCAGAACGTCGCCGCGCAGGCGCAGGACCTGCGGCAGACGTTGCTGCTGTTGCACGTGCTGCCGGTCTTCCATCATCGGCCGACTTTGGTGACGTGCCAGGCGTGCGGCGCGGAGCTCGTGGCGGGCATGAGGACTGCCGATCTCGCGCGGGTGGGCGACCCGCAACACGTCGCGCGCTATCTGCGTGTGCGGCTGCCGCTGGTGCTGCGGGCGCTCGTGCTCGGTGGGATCGTCGCGTGGCTGCTCCCGCTGATCGGCACGGTGTGGACGGGGATCGCCTATGGGTGGTCGCGTCGCTACACGGGCTGGGTGCGCTGGATGGCGCTCGTGCTCTTCCTGCTCTCCTTGCTGCCGACACTCGGTCTCGTGCTCGCCGAGGCATGGCCGGCCAAGGCGCCGGCTGCGTCGCACGGACCTCCGGCGCCGCTGCCGTGACGCGGCGCCCATTGATTGTGGGTGAAGCCAGACCGCGAATGCAGGAGAGCGACGGCCCGCTTCCGTTGTGCGGGCGACGCGACGAGGACCGAAACAAAGGCTTTCCGCGTGGGTGGTTCGCGCTCTAGCCTCCGGCCTTTCGCCTCTCGCCCAACGCCTTCCCACCATGTCCGACAACGTCACCGACCTCATCCCGCACCGGCCGCCGTTCCTCTTCGTCGACGAAATCGTCAGCGAGACGGCCGACTCGTTGGTGTCCAAGCGTACGTTCCGGGCGGACGAATTCTATTACAAGGGGCACTATCCCGAGCACCCGATCACGCCGGGCGTGCTGTTGTGCGAGGCGGTGTTTCAGACCGGCGCGTTGCTGATGGCCAAGCGCGCGAAGGCGGCGGGCGCCGCGGCGGGCGAGCAGGGTGGGGTACCGCTGCTGGCGCGGGTGAACGATGTGAAGTTCCGCAATCCCGTTTTCCCCGGCGACACCGTCGAGCTCTCCGTGAAGATCAAGGAAGTCATGGGCGGGTTCACGATGATGAGCGGTGCGATCACCAGCGCCGGCAAGCGCGTGCTCAGCGTCGACTTCGCCGTGGCGTGGAAGACGCCGGGAGGCGCGGCATGAGTTTCCTGGGACTTACCGGCAAGACGGTGCTCGTCGCCGGCGTGGCCAACCGCAAGAGCGTGGCCTGGCACATCGTGAAGTCGCTCGAGGCCGAGGGCGTGCGGGTGCTCCTGAGCGTGCACTCGGAGAAGCGCCGCGGCGAGGTGCAGAAGCTGGCGCCGCAGTTGCCGGTGTTCGTGTGCGACCTCGAGCGCGAGGGCTCGTGCGACGCGCTGGCGGCGGAGGTCGGGCCGCAGTTCGGGCCGATCCATGGCATCGTGCATTCGGTGGCATTTGCCAACTACGCCGAGGGCTTCAAGCCGTTCCACGAGACGAAGCGCGCGGATTTCCTGCAGGCGACGACGATCTCGGCCTTCTCGGTCGTGGAGTTGGCACGGGCGTTCAAACCGCACCTGGCGCGCAATGCCTCGGTCGTGGTGATGGGCATCTCGTCGCTGCTCGTGACGGCGGAGAACTACGGCTACATGTCGCCGATCAAGGCGGCGCTCGACGGCATCGTGCGCAACCTGGCCAAGTCGTTCAGCGCCGACACCGATGTGCGGTTCAACTCCGTGGGCGCCGGCCCGCTCAAGACGGCGAGCAGCTCGGGCATCCCCGGCTACGTCGAGAGCTACCTCTACGCCGAGAAGCTGACCTTCCGCCGCCGAAATCTGGAGACGCTGGAGGTGGCCAACGCCGCGCTGTTCCTGCTGAGCGAGCGCTCCAGCGGCATCAACGGCACGACGCTGGTCGTCGACGCCGGCCTCGGCATGAACTATTTCGACAAGGAAGTCATCCGGCTCGCGATGCGGCCGGAGACGAAGGCCTGATCTTTCCCGATGCGTTTCCAGAACGTCGTCATCGAATCTCTCGTCGCGGTGCTGCCACCGCAGGTGCTGACCACCGCCGCGTTGGAGGAACGCCTGCGCCCGCTCTACGAGCGGTTGCGGCTGCCCTTCGGGCGGCTGGAGCTGATGACCGGCATCAAGGAGCGGCGCTTCTGGGAGCCGGGCACGAAGCCCTCCGAGGCGAGCGCCCGCGCGGTGCGCGCCGTGCTGGCGAAGACGGCGGTGCCGGCGGCGAAGCTCGGGATGCTCATCCACGGTGCGGTGTCGCGCGACATGCTGGAGCCGGCAACGGCGGCCTTCGTCCATCGCGCCTCCGGTCTGCCGGCGCAAATGCAGATCCTCGACGTGTCGAACGCGTGTCTCGGTTTCCTGAACTCCTGCACGCTCGTCGGCGGCATGATCGAGTCGGGCCAGATCGAGGCCGGCATCGTCGTCTGCGGCGAGAACGGCGGCCCGCTCGTCGAGGAGACGATCCGGCGGCTGTGCACGAGCGCGCTCGACCGGCAGCAGATCAAACCGTTCTTCGCCAACCTCACGATCGGCTCGGGGGCGGTGGCGGCGGTCCTGTGCCGCCGCGAGCTGGCGCCCGCCGGTGCGCCGCGGCTGGTCGGCGGCGTGGTGCGCGCGGCGAGCGAGTACAGTTCGCTGTGCATGGGCGACCGCGCCGAGGGCGACGCGCTGGCGATGCAGACGGATTCCGAGCAGCTCCTCGTGGCCGGCGTCGAGACGGCGCGGCGCACGTGGGAGGACCTCGGGCGCGAGTTCGGCTACGCCGAGAAGGATTTCGACCGGTTCGTGTGCCACCAGGTGGGCGTCGCGCACCGGCGGAAGTTGTACGAGACGCTCGGGCTCGATCCGGCGAAGGATTTCTCGACGTTCGAGACGATGGGCAACACCGGCTCCGTCGCGCTGCCGCTCACGCTGTGGCAGGCGCGCGAGACCGGTTTCATCAAGGCCGGCCAACGTGTCGGCCTGCTGGGCATCGGCAGCGGAATCAACTGCGTGATGCTCGTGCTGGAGTGCTGAACATGGAAAACTGGCGCAGCGAGTATCCCTTCGAATCGCACCACCTCGACGTCGGCGACGGCGTGCGGATGCACTACTTGGACGAGGGCCCGCGCAGCGACGAGGCCGTGATCATGCTCCACGGCAACCCGACGTGGTCGTTCTATTTCCGCAGCGTCGTGCTCGCCCTGCGCGGCCGCATGCGCTGCATCGTGCCGGACCACGTGGGCATGGGCCTCTCGGACAAGCCGGCGAAGTACCCGTACCAGCTCGCGCGCCGCATCGGCGACGTGCAGAAGCTCATCGCGCACCTCGGGCTGAAGCGCATCCACCTCGTGGTGCACGACTGGGGCGGCGCCATCGGCATGGGCGTGGCGACGCGCGCGGCCGACGCCACCGGGCGGATCGTGATCCTCAACACCGCGGCGTTCCCCGACGAAAACATCCCCGGGCGCATCTCCGTGTGCCGCTGGCCGGTGATCGGATCGCTGCTGGTGCGCGGGTTCAACGGCTTCGCCGGGCCGGCGGTGTCGATGGCCGTCACCAAGCCGCTGCCACCCGCGGTTCGCGAAGGGCTCCTCGCGCCGTACCGCAGTTGGGCGGACCGCGTGGCCGTGCACCAGTTTGTCCGCGACATCCCGATGGAGCCGGAGCACCCGGCGTTGCCGCTGCTCCATCAGATCGGCGTCGACCTGGCGTGGTTGAAGGCGAAGCCGGTGCTGATCGGGTGGGGCGGCAAGGACTTCTGCTTCAACGACCACTTCTTTGAGCGGTGGAGGCAGTTCTTCCCGCAGGCCGAGACGGAGTACTACGCCGACGCCGGGCACTACGTGCTCGAGGACGCCCGCGAGCAGCTCGTGCCGCGCATCGCGGAGTTTCTCCAGCGGTAGGGCGTCCGATTCGGCGACTTTGTTGGTGGCGAAACGCGAGGACGTTTCGAGGCGCGAAAGCACGGAGTCGAAGGCCTCACGGCCTTCGCTACGTGGAATAGCGACCGCACGACTATTCTCGCGCGGTCAGGTCAGACCGCGGGTTCCTGCTCGGGGAGGCGGCCGTAGAGTTCGCCGAGCTCGAGCAGATAGGCGGCGCTCCGGTGCTCGAGGTTCTCGATCTGCGCGGAGTTGTAGCGCCACTCCCAGTTGCCGTCGGGAACACCGGGGGTGTTGAAGCGGGCGGCACTGTCGAGGTTGAGCAGGTCCTGGAGCGGGACGACCGCGAGACGGCAGGGCGAGGCGTAGGCCGCGCGGATGAAGTCCCACTGGATCTCGGTGCCGCTGATGCGGAAATAGCGGCGCACATGGTCGCGGGTCAGCTCGTCGACCGAGCCATACCAGCCGCGGGTGGTGTCGTTGTCGTGCGTACCAGGGTACAGGACGCAGTTCGGCACGTGGTTGTGCGGCAGGTAGAGGTTCCGGGCGTCGCCGCCGAACGCGAACTGCGAGATGGCCATGCCGGGCAACCCGGTGGCGTCGCGCAGGGCGGCGACCTCGGGAGTGAGCACGCCGAGGTCCTCGGCGATGATCTTCGCCTCGGGGAAGGCCGCGCGCACCGCGCGGAAGAAGTCGAGCCCCGGACCGGGTTCCCACGAGCCCCGGCGGGCGTTGGGCGAACCGGCCGGCACGGCCCAGTAACTTTCGAACCCGCGGAAGTGGTCGATGCGGACGACGTCGCAGAGATCGAAGGTGGCCGCCAGGCGGCGCAACCACCACGCGTAACCGGTCTGGCGATGCACCGGCCAGTCGTAGAGCGGGTTGCCCCAGAGCTGGCCGTCGGCGGAGAAGTAGTCGGGCGGCACGCCGGCGACAAAGGTCGGGCGCCGGTCGACGGGATCGAGGAGGAAGAGATCCGGGTTCGCCCAGACATCGGCGCTGTCCTGCGCGACGAAGATCGGCACGTCGCCGATGATCCGAATCCCGAGCGTGTCCGCGTTGGCGCGGAGCCGGCGCCACTGGCCAAAGAAGAGGTATTGGAGAAACTGGTGCGCGAAGATGCGCGCGGAGAGCTTGCGGCGGAGCGGAGATTTGGCGGCTTTCTCGAAGTCGCGTTGCTCGGCCGGCCATTCCCACCAGGGTCGGCCCGCGAAGTGGTCCTTGAGGGCGAGGAAGTAGGCGTAGCTGTCGAGCCAGTCGCAGTGGGAGGCGCAGAACTCCTGGAAGTCGCCATAGGGCAACGCGACAGGGTTTCGTTGGAAGCGTTCGGCGGCGGCGAAGAGCACGGGCCATTTGTGCGTCCAGATCGCGCCGAAATCGACCCGGGCGGAGTCGAGCGCGGCGAGTCGGGCCAACTCACCGGATTCGAGCAGACCGGCCGCGACCAGCGGGTCGAGGTCGATCAGGTACGGGTTGCCGGCGAAGGCGGAGAAGGATTGGTACGGCGAGTTGCCGTAGCCGGTCGCGCCGAGCGGGCAGGTTTGCCAGTAGGTGAAACCGGCGCGGCTGAGGAACTCGAGAAACCGGGTGGCGTGGCCATCCAGAGTGCCGATGCCGTACGGGCCGGGAAACGAGGTGGGGTGAAGCAGAACGCCTGCAGCACGGTGGTCGAGCCAGTTGAAGAGCGGAGCGGTAGATATGCTCATGCGCGCCGGGAACAATGCACGGAACAAGCGACGGGGGAAGGCAGGACTCAACGGAATAGATTCGGCTATCCAACATTAGACATAATGCCTATTGTGCATGTATTTGCCTTCTCCCTAGCAGCCTGTCGGACTTCGTCCACCAGGCTGCTGAACCAACGGGCTGCGCCCGTTGGAGAAAATGTGGGTGAAGAATGAACACCGGAACGGCCCGTGCGTCGAAAGGAGCA
>JAGVUB010000049.1 GCA_019136515.1 Verrucomicrobiota bacterium | reverse complement strand
CGCCGAGCCCTCACCCGCTGGGTGAACCGTCTTGGCCAATCCGGAAGGTGTCATCCCTCGCGAGATAAACACCTTCCGCCGTTTCGCCCAGCTCCCAACTGCTCCTTATAGGTTTGGTGTTTGGAAGGGTGAGGCGGGACCGCCGGAGGGTGGGAGTTCCCCGCTCCTTGGGGAGCGGGGGAAGGGGGTGAGGGGTTGACCGACGGTGGCCAGTGAAGTGTCTCGCGTCCTGGACCTGCGGGCGTGGGCCCGAGGCTAACCTGCTATCCGCGCGTGGTGGGGCCAGCGCAAGTTGCTGTCTGCAGTCGAGGGCGACTGGAAAGGGACGGAGCGGGCGGCACAATCTACGCGACGGGTGGTGCCCAAGCGAAGTTCCGTGCGCGCTCCACTCCGAGAGGGAGAACCGACGGTGGTGGCAAAGAACGGGTGCGACGAGGGTCGCGGTGGCGTCAGGTGGTGGGGACGAGGAGATGGAGTTTTTCGGGGGTGGTTTGCGCGGTGGCCAGGCGCCAGAGGTCGACGCCCAGTCTCCGCGCGGCGGCGACGGCGAGCTTGCGGCGGGCCGCGCCCCTGACGACGCCTTCGACCAGTTTGGCCACGGGCGGATAGGCGGGCTGGTAGCGCACCAGCCGCCAGACCAGCTGGATGAGCAGGTGACGCACGAGGGGGTTGCCGTGGCGGTTGATGTGGCCGTCGCGCTGCGTGCCTCCGGATTGGTGGCAACCGGGACACAGGCCGGTGTAGCTGGCGACCTGGCGGCGGTTCTTGAAGCGTTTCCAGTCGCAGATCTCGCGGGCCAGCTGCACCCAGGTCAGGGCGCCGACGGCCTTGGGCAGCGCCTTCGGTGCGGCGGCCTCGAGGCGTTCGCGCGCGGCCTTCTCCTCGGTATCCAACGCTGTGATGATCGTGCGCAGCGTCTCCAGCTGGGCTGCCAGCCAGGCGGGCAACTCGGGGCGCAGGGCCTCCCAGTGTGCGGGCCGCCACCACTGGCCGCGCACGTGGTGCCCCTGTGCCAGCAACAGACCGCGGCCGCGGGTCTCCCATTGCTGGCGGCCGCGTTGGAGCTGGTTGCGCAGGCGGCTGGCGGCGCGGTCCTGCTCCTGCTGCGGGGTGGGCACGGTGATCGTGGTGAAGGCCTTGGTGTTGCCGCGCAGATACCGGTCGAGCTTGTCGACCAGCGCGGTGGCATCCAGCCCGTCGGTCTTCTGCTGCCGGCCGTCGGCCAGTGCCGTCGGGACGACGACCAGACTGTGCGCCCCGGCGGCGAGCAACTGGCGGTGCAGCCCGAAGCCGCAGGGCCCGGCCTCCTGGCAGAGGTGGACCTTCAGGCCGCCTTTGACCAGTGCGGTGACCAAGGCCACCAGCTCGGCGGCCTCGAGGCGGAACGGCTTCTCGGGCAGCGCCCCGTCGAGTTGCAGTGTCACCACGATGTCGCGGGCATGTACGTCGGCGCCAACCTTTACCGTCTGGCACTTGCTGGCGAGGACTCGGTCGATCAATTTACGCAGGTTAGTTTTGGTAGTCATACAGCCGACAAGTTGGGCGTTCCGCCCCGCTTGTCGGCTTCATGGCATCTACCGCAAGCGTTGGTTTGGTGCGCAATGATCGATAGGCGTCGACGAAGCGCCGCCCCCCCCCCCCCACCGCGCAAGGCCCCCCACGCCGTTCTTGGCGTGGGGGCGCCGGAGCCCGAGGTGGGTCGCTTTCGGGGCGGACGGCACCCGCGGCGGTCGCCTCGCGAAAAAAAAGAGGCGGACCGCATGCGGTCCGCCTCTCGCCTTATAGCCTAATGCCCGAAGCCTAGAACCGGAACGTGTTCGTCAGCTGCCAAGTCTGCGGCGGGCGGATACGATAGCCGGCGGGGGTGCCGTCGGGCTGGGTCGTGATCGGGATGAGCTCGTTGCCGACAAACGCGTTGCGGACGTTGAGCTGGATGCTCCAATCGATGTTCTTCCAGATGTTGCGGCGGTAGCCGATCCAGAAGTCGAAGTTGTACTCGGCGTCGCCCTTGTACGGCTTGTCCAGATCGTAGATCGCGGTGGAGCCCGAGCCGCCGATCACGGGATAGCCGATGATGATCGAGGACTCGTAGCGCATACCGCCACCGACATTGAAGTTCTTGAGGAACCCGGAGTCGAAGTCGTAGTTCGTCACGAGGTTGAAGCGCCATTGGCGCAACTCAGGAACATTGCTGCCTTCCAGGAGCTTGAGCATGTGGTAGGTCGAACCGAAGCTCTTGTTCCACTGATACAGCGTGGTCTCGTTGCCGGGGCCGCCCCACCAGATGCGGAGGTCGCCCGCCGCGGTGTTGTTCAGGGCCGCCTCGTACTTGGTGACGAAGTCGGTGAGGGCCGCACCACCGACGTTGTTGCGCTCGGCGGAGGTCTTCGAACCGTTGAACGTAAGGCGCCAGTTCTTGGTGATCTGCGCGTTGAGCTCGACCTCGTAGCCATCAGAGATGGTGTCCTCGGTCACTGCCATGTTGTTGGGAACGGTGGCGCTCAAGCCCGAACCGGCTCCATTGAACGGGGTGGTGAGGTCGAGCTTCCATGCCGCGTAGAAGCGGGGGTCGAGCGCGGCCTGCCATGCCCGCCAGCCAGCGACGGCGGCGGCCTCGCGCTTCTGCGCGTCTGCCAGCGTCTCGCCCGGAGCCGGACCGTAGTTGTACTGGCTCTCGTTCGGGTCGGGGTTCGGCACCGCGTCGGCGATGCGGTCGCCCGTCCAGTCGTACTGGAAGTGGTTGGCCCAGTTGCCCGACCAAGTCTGCGAGGCCCCGATGAACCAGAAGTTGCCGTTCAGCGTCTCGTTGCTCACGTTGAGCGACTTCGTCCGATAGCGGTTGATCTTCAGTGAATACCGCCCGTCGCTCGTCTCGAACAGGAAGCCGCGGTCGATCGTGGTGCCGGTTGGCGAACCGATCGTCTCACCATAGACGTCCACCCGCTGGGCGGACGGCTGGAAGTTCGAGGACTTGTTGTAGAAGTAACTCACCTTGATCGGGCTCTTGGCCAGGAGCTTGTCCAAGCCGGGCAGGTCGTTGAAGTGAGTCACCACCATCCAGCTGTGCGAAGTCTTCTGGTCGCGAGAACCGGTCTCCGGCAGCTTGTATTTGTCGGGGGAGAGGTCGACCACACCGCGGGTGGCGGCGTTGGCGCCATACGTACCCGAAGACGTCACCGAAGGGGACCAGCTCTTGACGATATCCTGACGAACACCCCAAGTGCCGATGATCGCCTTGTTCAGAAGTTGCCCCTGCCAGACGAAGGCGCTGGTCGAGATCCGCTTCCGGCCGAGCGACGCCGATGTCGTGTTGTGGTCGCGGTTTTCTTGCGAAGTCTCGGAGTCCACCCAGTTGATCGGCACTTCCTTCCAGCCGACGTAGTTCGCCGGGTTCTCGGATTGCGTGCTGATGCGCGGATGGCTCTTGGCGGTGGGATCGTTGAAGTCCGAGGTGTCCGGGTAGTATTCATTGATCCAGACTGCCGCCGGATTCACGTAGTTCGGGTCGGCGGGATTGGTCGAGCGATTCCACGTGCTGTCGAAGGTCCAGACATTGTGCGGCAGAACCACCTGTGCTGTGGTCGGATTCGGCAGATACGCCCCGGACGCCGTGGTGCGATTGAGCAGCGACGGCCCGAGGTAGATCACCGTGTTCGGGACCATGTAGTTGTCGGTGATCGCGTACGGGTTGCCCGAGGTCTTCAGTGCGGCGTAGGCATCGTCCGCGGTGTAGCGGATCCACGAACGGGACTCCGTCTCGTTCTCGTCGGTGGAGAACAGGCCGGTGACGGTGTGCTTGCCGAGGATCTTGGTGACCCAGTTCTTACCGAGCTTTTCGAAGTCCTGGATCGCGAAGACCGTGGCCCGCGTCACCTTCTTCTCGCTGAGGTAGGAGTCGTTGTTGCCTTGGCCGTTGTCCGAGACGAAGGCCCGTCCGACGTTCGGATTGGGCGTGCCGTCGGAGAACGGCTCCCCGTTCGCGCCTGCTGGCGTGCCGTCGCTGTAGACATTGTTGATGTCGACGGCGAGGGCTTGGTTGCCACCGGAGAGCAGGCTGAGACGGCCGTTCTTGTAGAACTCGTTGTTGTGGGCGATCTCGAAGCCGATCTGGTCGTCGAAGAAGGTCTGGGCGAGACTGACGTTGTAGGTGCGGAAGTCCTGCCACTCCTTCTTGTTCGGCCCGTCGATCAACTGGTTGTAGAAGTCGAAGACCGAGGAGTCGCTGAGGGACCTGTTCTTGTAGACACCGAGACTTGCGTAGGGCAGGCCGGCGTTCTTGGCGAAATCGGAGTACTGCGAGATGCCGCCGGGACGTTGCCACGGAATGCCGCCGATCGTCTTGTCGATTGCGCCGGTGGAGCTGATGCCGCCCGGATAGGAGCCGGGCTCGAGAATCCAGGAACCGGTGATGGCGGAGTTGTCGCTGTTGAAGTAGACGAGCGGGCCGCCGAACTGTTGCGCGAAGTTGCCGACCCACGGGTTGTAGGCGGGGTTCGGCTGGCCGGCATTGGCGCCGCCGTTGATGGTCGGGCGGATCTGGCCGTGGTTCGGCCGGCCGGTGTTGTCGTCGGTGAGCTGGGTCGAGTTGAACGTCCCACGATTGAGGTTCGTGTAGACGGTATCTTGGCCGGACAAGGTCTTGCCGGCGTAGGTGCCGGTGTAGAACCACGGGGTGATCAGGTCGATCGGGGGCAGGGTGCGCGGGTTGTTGGAACGCACGCGGCCGGCCTCGTAGTTGGCCTTCAAGATCGTGCGCATACCGTGCTTCTTGAGGAAGGCCGGTTCGAAGCGGATCGCTCCGTAGAGGCGCTCGTCCTTGGAGTACGCCGGCTCCTGCTTGAACTGGTCGTCGTTGCGCAGCGCGGCCACGCGGAGAGCCAACTGGTTGTCGATCAGCACGCGGTTGAAGTCGACGGTCTGCCGGTTGGCGCCGTAGCTGCCAAGGCGGAAGCTGACTTCGTTGGCGTTGGTGAACATCGCCTGCTTCGAGCGGGTGTTGATGATGCCCGCCGGACTGCCCATGCCGAACAGGATCGAGTTCGCACCACGCTGGAGGTCGACGCCGTCGACGGCGTAGCCTTCCCACGGGATGTCGGTCATGTAGAAGTCGCGGGTGTTGTTCGCCGCGGCCAACCCGCGGATGCGGGTGTTGGTGTTCGGGCTGATGAACTTGCTCGACTCGTCGAGCAGCGGTCCGTCGCCGTGGCCGCCGAAGTTGCCGTACGAGCCGCCGACCTCGGAGCCGGTGGTGTACTGGAGCAGCGTGCGGTTGTCGGTGGCGCCGACGTCCTTGAGGAACTCGTTGGTCACCACGGTGACCGCGCTGCCGATGTCGCGCAGTTCGGTGTTGAGGCGGTTGCCCGCCAGGGTCGTCGAGGCCGCGTAACCGGTGGTCGCGGTGGCGCTGACTTCGAACGGGCTGAGGATGATGACCTCGTCGTCCGCGGCTTTCGCGCCGGCGGAGGCCGTGTCGGATTCGGCCGGTGCCGTCTGGGCGACGAGCGCCGGCGGGAGCAACGCGGCGAGCGCCGCGATGCGATACTTGATCTTCGTCATAGCTGTGTGGTTTGGGGGTTTCGCGCCTCCCATGGGATGCGGAGGTGCGTAGTTGCTATCTGCGGCTACCGGGGGTGCAGTTTGCTTTGCGGCACCACGAACTGATTTCCCCTCCGACGAAGCAAGAAGACTAGGGTACTAGGGGCGGTACGACAAAAAGCCATTTCGCCAGGGGCCCACGGCGGTTTCCGGAGCGAAAAGCGTCCCGCGGTTCTGGTCGCGGCGGCCCGGGCTGGGCCGCTCGATCCGTGGGCCGTTGAGTGTCGACGGGCGGGGCGGCGCCGGTTTGCGTTCGCGCCCGCCCGCTGGCTGCGCATCGTCGCCGGGGTGTCCCTGTCGGATCCGAGAAAATGTGACGCTGCGCTGGCGGTTTCGCCGGTGCGGCTCTTCGTCGTGGCGCTGCGGCTGGGGTTGGTGTCTTTCGGCGGGCCCGCGGCGCACATCGGGCATTTTCGGCGCGAGTACGTCGAGCGGCGCCGGTGGCTGGATGAACGCGGTTTTGCGGACCTGTTGGCGCTGTGCCAGTTTCTGCCCGGCCCGGCGAGCAGCCAGTTCGGGTTCGCGGTCGGCTTCCAACGGGGTGGGCTGGTCGGGGCGGTGGCGGCCTGGCTGGGGTTCACTCTGCCCTCGGCGGTGTTGATGCTGCTGTTTGCCGCCGGCGTCGGGGCGTCGCCGCTGCTGGCCGAAGCGGGCTGGCTGCGGGGTCTGAAAGTCGCCGCGGTGGCGGTGGTGGCCCAAGCGGTTTGGGGAATGGGGCGGGCCCTCTGCCCGGACCTTCCGCGCCTGCTGGTGGCCGCGGCTGCCGCCACGCTGTTGTTGTGGCAGCCGGCAGCGTGGGTGCAGACGGGGGTGATCGGTGTGGGCGCACTGCTCGGGTGGAGCGTGCTGCGCGGCCGCATCGCCCCTGTGTCGGCCGCAGGTCGGGTGGGGGCGCCGGGGCGGCGGCGGGTGGGGCTGGCTTGGCTGGCGCTGTTCGCGTCGGGGGCGCTGCTGTTGCCGCTCGCCGAGGGCGGGGTGGGGGCCCTGGCCGCGCGTTTCTATCGGGTGGGGGCGCTGGTGTTCGGCGGCGGACATGTGGTGCTGCCGCTGCTCGAGGCCGAGGTCGTGGGACCAGGATGGCTGGACCATGATCGGTTTCTCGCCGGCTACGGGGCGGCGCAGGCGTTGCCGGGCCCCCTGTTCTCGTTCGCGGCTTATCTTGGTGCGTTGAGCGGGACCGGCCCAGGCGGTGTCGCTGGCGGGCTGGTCGCGTTGGTAGCGGTGTTCCTCCCGGGCCTGCTGCTGGTGCTGGGGGTGTGGCCCTTCTGGCAACGCCTGCGCACAGCGGCGGCGGCGCAGGCGGCGCTGGCTGGGGCGAATGCCGCTGTGGTGGGGGTGTTGGCCGCCGCGTTTTGCCGACCGGTGTTGCCGGCGGGCGTCACCGATCTCCGCACCGCGGGGCTCGCCATTGGGCTGTTCGCGGGGCTGCAGTGGGCGAAGCTTCCGGCGTGGACGATGGTGCTCGCGGCCGCCAGCGCCGGATGGTTGGTGTTGTAGCGCGGGCTGAGAACAAAAAACCTCCCGGCAGTGCCGGGAGGTCTAAAGTGGTGGCTTCGCAGGGACTCGAACCCTGGACCAATTGATTAAGAGTCAACTGCTCTACCAACTGAGCTACGAAGCCACGAAAGAAGAGGGGCCGAGGTTCGGGACGCGCGAAGCCTTGTCAACCCCGATTTCCGTGTCCTTTTCTTCGGCCCGCTTCCCGCCCCGCGCGCCGGCTCGAACGCGGAAATCCGCGAGCGGTGGTTGTCCGCGATTCCCCCGCGGGATCGGCGTCGCCTGAAGTCGAATATGCCGTCGCCATCCCGGCCGGGCCGGCGTCGGGAAAGCGGGCCGCGGGGCCTGGTTTGGCGGCGGCTTCATCCCAGAATTGGGTTGCCTCCCAAAATCGCGGGGCGTTTCGTTCCACCCTTTCTCAACTCCAACAACCTAATCTGCACAGCCATGGCTGAACTCGTGGGCAATCTTTTGGTGGGTCAATCCGGCGGACCGACCGCGGTCATCAACGCCAGCGTCGCCGGTGTCGTCAGCGAAGCCCTCAACCACTCCTGCATCGAGGAGATCTACGGCGGCCTCAACGGCGTGCTGGGCATCCTCAACGAGGACTTCATCGACCTCGCTTCCGAGTCGCAGCAGACCATCCGCGGCCTGCGCTACACTCCCGGCGCCGCGCTGGGCACCTGCCGCTACAAGCTCAAGAAGCAGCAGGACTTCGAGCGCGTGATCGAGGTCTTCAAGGCCCACAACATCCGCTATTTCTTCTACGCCGGTGGCAATGATTCCCAGGATACGGCCGACAAGATCTCCAAGCTCGCCCAGCAGATGGGCTGGGAGATGCGCGTGATCGGCGTGCCGAAGACCGTCGACAACGACCTCGTCTCCACCGACCACTGCCCGGGCTACGGCTCGGTCATCAAGTTCGTCTCCTCCATCGTCCGGGAGCTCGCCTGCGACCATGAGGCCATGGGCCAGGGCGACCTCGTCTCCATCGTCGAAGTCATGGGCCGCTCCGCCGGCTGGGTCGCCGCCGGTGCCTCGCTGGCCAAGCGCCGCGACCACCCGCATGATCCGCCTCACATCATCGCCCTGCCCGAGGTGCCGTTCGATTCCGAGAAGTTCCTTGAGGACGTGCGCCGCGTGCTCAAGCGCGAGAAGTACTGCCTCGTCGTCGTGGGCGAAGGCCTCGTCGACAAGGACGGCAACTACGTCTCCACTGCCTCGGGCACCGACGCCTTCGGCCACGCCCAGCTCGGTGGCGCCGGCGACTACCTCGCCAGTCTCGTCGATGCCGGCATCCCCGGCGTGAAGTCCCGCGTCGCCCGCTTCGGCCACGCTCAGCGCGCCGCCGCGATCAACGCCTCCAAGACCGACAGCGACGAGGCGTTCATGGCCGGCCAAGCCGCCGTGAAGGCCGCCGTCAACGGCGAGACCGACAAGTGCGTCATCCTCGTCCGCGGCGACACCGACCAGTATTCCTGCGAGACGGCGCTGGTGCCGCTCTCCGAGATCGCCAACGGCGTGAAGGCCCTCCCGAAGGAGTGGATCAACGAGGACGGCGTGAGCATGAACTTCCAGTTCAGCCGCTACGCGCTCCCGCTCATCCAGGGTGAGGTGCAGGTGCCGTTCGAGAACGGCCTGCCCGCCTTCGTTCGCCTTGAGAAGGTCGGTGTGGACAAGCTCCTTCCGGCCTACGAAATCTGAGCCGAGAACCCGGCCCCATCTCTCCAGGCGCGGCCCGTGACGGCCGCGCCTTTTTTTTGCCCGTTTCACCGGCGGGGCAACGCCGTGGTGGGCCACGGCGCCGCTTCTTGAATCGGTTGTCAAAAACCAGTGAAGTCGGGTTTTGGGTGTTCTCCGGGATGGGCGTGGGCTCGGCTTCACTGCAATTTTACCGACATGTCAGCCGCCGCCCCACTGTCGGTTGCCGCTTCGTCTGCCGCCTCCGTTTCGGCTGGCGAGGGCGACGTCTCCCCTGCGGTCCAGACCGCCCTGGACGAGTCTTTGCGGCTCGATCTTTTCGCGGCGAACCCTGGCCGCCTGCTCGGCGTGTTCCCGGTGTATACCCCGACTGTGCTCAAGGAGCGGATCCAGGCGCTGACCGGCGCCGCCGCGTCGGCGGGCTGGGCTTTCGCGCCGGAGCTGCCGCTCTCGCCCGAGCACGGACGCGGTGTCGCGCGCGGCGCCGACGACGCCGCCGGGCGTCTGGTCGCCGAGCTGTTCTGGTTCTGGCCCGAATCGTATCCGGAGAATAGACCCGATGCGGCCCTCACCGCGCTTGCGGCCTGCGACGCCGAGAAGGCCTACGGCCGCTGGCTGGCCGCGAACGGCAAGGGTTACGCGGCGCACAACATGGCGGTGATGTTCCACTTCGCGGCGCTCGGTCGCGAGCTCGAGCGCGGCCCCCTCGACGAGGAGGCCCGCGCCTGGTGGACCGCCGCCGCCGAGCAATGGACGGCGACGCTCGTCGCCGAGGATTTCTGGGCGAGCTGGGCGACTCGGTGCACGCAGGCGGGCTTCGGCGTGGCCGAGGCGGCCCTGGTTCGGAGCACGTTGCCGCGGCTGCTGGGCGCCCTGTCGCTGCTGGCCGCCGTGGAACGGGCACGGCGGGGCGAACTCGCCGAGGCGCGCTGGTTGCGCGAATTCGCCGTGCGCCGCCTGGCGGACCATGCCTTGTTCGAACGCACCCTGTCCTCCGCGCTGGCCGGGGAAGCCCGCCGCGCCGAGGAGGCTTTGGCCGCCGCCGAGGAGCGGCTCACCGCCGGCGGCGAGCCGTGCCTGCCCCATGTCGCCGAACTGCTGCGACTGGTCGCGGCGCACCGGCGCGTGCTCGAGGCTGTGGCGGGCGCGGACTCGGCGCCGCTGCGCCGCCTGGGCACGCGGGTGGTCGAGGTCGGGTTGGCGGGGCTGGCCGAACACGCGAGCCGCACCCAGGACGACGCGGCCGTGCTGCCGTGGCTGCTGCATCTCGCCTCCTGGCCGGCCGAACCCGAGCCGCGCCGTCGTGCCGCCGCGGATGCGCGCGCGGTCTGGGAAAAGCTCGTGGCGGCCTCGCTTGCCGCCGGTGCTGCCAGCAAACACGAGGCGACCCTGCGGATCTGTGCCGAGACGCTGGTGCCGGCGGTGGAACAGTTTGCGTGGGACGACCGCGTGAAGGCGGCGTACAGCCAGCGCGTCGCGCAACGGTTGCGCGAGCTCGCCCGCGAGGCCTGGATGGAGCTGGGTGAATTCGAGGTCACCGCCCAGGCGTGCGTCCTTGCCGCCGAATTGCTCGACGAGGAGTCGAGCGCGCTCGTGGTCCGCGAACGCCGGCAGTTGTGGCAGCAGTTCCAACGGGCGCAGAACGGCGTACTCGTGCTTGAGTTCAACGGCGTCCACCTCGAGATCGATTCCCGGCGGCTGCGCCTCGATGCGCGCGAATGGCCGATCGCCACGCTCAACGGGCTGCGCTTCGGCGTGGGCGAGGGCCTCGGCGGGCACGGGCCGCAGATCGCCTGGTATGCCGGGCGCGATGCCGTGGTGCTCGATGCCGTCACCTGGTTCGATCCGGTCGACGGCGGCGCGGAACGCTTCCGGCAGGTGGTCGATGCCCTCGATGCCTGTGTCATCCCCGCGCTGGCGGCGCGGATCGTCGAACGCGTGCGCAGCGGGCAGTCGGTGGTCTTCGGCCAGTCGGCCCTGCGGCCCGAGGGATTCGTTTTCCAACGACGCCCCGGCCAGCTCGCCCCCGCCGAGGTCGTGCCGTATCCCCGTCTCACTCAGCGCGTCGAGGGCGGTGAACTCGTGCTCGGCCAACTCGACGACCCTGCCGCGGCTGCGCACTTCCCCCTCGCCACGACATGGAATGCCGTCGCGATGGCCGAGGTCCTCACCCGTCTCGCGGAGACGGAGTAGCACCGCGCCGCTGTTCAGCGGGTGGTTGAGCGACGGTGTCGTTAGCTACGGGCGGTGCCGGAGGCCACTTCCGCGTTGCCGGTCGCACCGGGCCACGGTTCGCTGCCGCCCATGGTCAAGGTCACTGCGGTCTACGAAGGCGATCTCCACACGGTGGCGACACATGGCCCGTCCGGCCAGACGCTCGCAACCGACGCCCCGGTCGACAACCAGGGACGGGGCGAGACGTTCTCGCCGACCGATCTGGTGGCGACGGCGCTCGGCTCCTGCATGCTCACGATCATGGGCATGACGGCCCGCCGGCTCGGGCTGGATCTCAAGGGCGCGCGCGTCGAGGTGACGAAGGACATGACGCCGCCGCCGCGCCGCATCGGGAAGCTCACCACCGAGATCTGGATTCCGCTCCCGCGCAGCGCCGACCCGCAGGGCCAGCTCGAGCGCGCTGCGCTCACCTGTCCCGTGCACCGCAGCCTGCTTGCCGAGATCGAGAAACCGGTGGTGTTCCACTGGCAGGAGTGAGGTCTCCCGCGGGAATCTGCCCAGTCGCGGGGTTGGGCGGCCTGACATGGATGTCGCCAAACTTCCCTTCAATGCCCTGATCGGTGTCGGCCGCGGCGCCGACGGTGCGCTCGCGTTGCCGTCCGACCCGAAGTACGGGAACCACCTCGGCACGGTCCACGCCGGCGCGCTGCTCACGCTCGCCGAGGCGGCCAGCGGCGATTTTCTCCTGCGGGAGTTCGGCGACCTCGGGTTTCCGGTCGTGCCGGTCGTGCGCCGGATGGAGGCGAAGTTCCGCAAGCCCGCGCAGGGCGCGATCCGCGCCGTGGCGACGATGCCTGCCGAGGCGCGCGTGGATTTTCTCGCGGCGCTCACCGGCAAGGGCCGGGCGCTCGTCTCCGTGAACGTCGAGGTGCACGACGAGTCCGGCACCCACGCGCTTTCCTCGACCGTCGAGTGGTTCGTGGCGAAGCGGGAGTAGGGCGGTGGCGGAAGCGGTGCGGAGACGAACGCATGTGCTCGGCGTTGCGGCGCAGCGAGGCTGCGGGTCGTGTTTTCGCCGCGGGCCGAGCGCGCGACGCGCTTGAGGGCAAGCGCGTCCACCCGCAGGCGTGAAGTTTATGTCTGGTGGCGATGAATCGCTTGCGGGTGGACGGCGTTGCCCCTAACGCCGTCGAGGGGGTGAGCAGGAAGGAAAGGCGTGATGTAACCGATGATCGAATTCGCGCGCTTGCGGCAGACGCCAAAGAACAGCATCACGGGGCGCATGGATGGCGTTGCGACAGGCGAGCCATGGTTCCCGGGGCGGCTTCATCACGAGATCCCGCCGTGGGTGATCACGGGCGCGTTCTTCCATATCCGCCTCCGCATCGCGCGCTCGGCGGTTGTGCGGCTGACCGAGGTATCGGTGGCGGTGCCGCTACTGCGTGCTGCCGCCGACTATCATCAGCGGCAGTCTTGGTACTGCCATCTGCTGCTGCTCATGCCGGATCACCTGCACGCGTTGCTGGCGTTTCCGCGCCACGAAGCGATGTCGGAGGTTGTGCGGCGCTTCAAACGTGCGGCGGCGCGGTGTCAGGGGATCGAGTGGCAGGACGGCTACTTCGATCATCGCATCCGGACTCCGGCTGAACTGGAGAAGACGGCGGACTACATCCGGAGGAATCCGGTCGTGAAGAGACTGTGTGTGCAGCCGGAGGAGTGGCGTTGGGTGTGGGCGGCCGGGCAGGTCGTGCTGCCGTGGTGAGCGGAGGATCGGGCAGGAAAGGCACGCCTGCGGGTGGACGGCGTTGCCCCCAACGCCGTCGAGCGCGTGAGCGAAATTGCGGACAGGAGTGATGCTCTCGGGCGTGAGCGGGCGCCTGCGGAGGCTGCCGCGGAGGCGAGGGAGCGGCGAGTGAGGGAGCACATGCACTCATCGGAGCATGAGGCTGTGAATCGGCGGCGTTTACGCGGGCGGAGCGCGCGACGCGCTTGGGGGCAAGCGCGTCCACCCGCAGGCGTGTACTCTCAAGTTGTTGCCCGGCGTCACCACCTTTCCCGTTGCCTCGCCCGAGGGCGGCGCGTTGCTTCTCGCGCATGGCCAAGCCTTCCCAAGCCACCTGGGGCGGTCGCTTCTCCAGCGGTCCCGCCGACCTGATGCTCCGCTTCAGCGAGTCCGTGTCGTTCGACCAGCGCCTCGCGCCGTTCGACATCGCGGGCAGCAAGGCCCACTCGGCCATGCTGGCGCACGTCGGCATTCTCACGCCGGCCGAGCGCGACGCCATCCACAAGGGACTCGACGTCATCCTCGCCGAGATCGAGGCGGGCAAGTTCGTCTGGGACACGAAGCTCGAGGATGTGCACATGAACATCGAGCAGGCGCTCAAGCAGCGCGTGCCGGCCGCCGCCAAACTCCACACCGCTCGCAGCCGCAACGACCAGGTGGCGACGGACATGCGGCTCTATTTCAAGCACGCCTGCCGCGAGATCGTCGTGCGCCTGCGCGCGCTCCAACGCGTGCTCGTCGACCTCGGCCACCTGCACCAGGACGTCTACATCCCCGGCTACACGCACCTCCAGCGCGCGCAGCCGGTCTCGATCGCGCACCACATGCTCGCCTGGGTCGAGATGATCGGTCGCGACGTGCGCCGTTTCGAGGAAGTGGCCGCGCACGCCAACGTCTGCCCGCTCGGCGCGGGCGCGCTCGCCGGCACCACGTTGCCCATCGACCGCGAGTTCGTGGCGAAACAGCTCGGCTTCGTCGACGCCAAGGGCCGCCCGCAGGTCACGCCCAACAGCATGGATACCGTGGCCGACCGCGACCTCTTCCTCGAGTTCGCGTCCGCCGCCGCCATCGCCGGCGTGCATTTCTCGCGCATCGCCGAGGACCTCATCCTCTGGAGTTCGGCCGAGTTCCGCTTCATCGACCTGCCCGACGCCTTCTGCACCGGCTCCAGCCTGATGCCGCAGAAGAAGAACCCCGACGCCGCCGAGCTGCTTCGCGGCAAGAGCGGCCGCCTCGTGGGCAACCTCCAGACGTTGCTCGTCCTCGTGAAGGGCCTGCCGCTCACCTACAACCGCGACCTGCAGGAGGACAAACCGCCGCTCTTCGATAGCCACGACACGCTCGTGATCTGCGCCGAGGTGCTCGCCGGCACGCTCGCCGGCGCGAAGGTGCGCGCCGACGCCTGCGCCGCCGCGGTGGCCGACCCGCTCCTGCTCGCGACCGACCTCGCCGACTACCTCGTCGACCGCGGGGTGCCGTTCCGCGACGCGCACCACGCCGTGGGCGCGCTCGTGAAATGCGCCGAGGGTCTCGGCGTGCCGCTGCCCGAGGTGCCGCAGGAGGAGGCGCAGAAGATCCACCAGGAGTTCGCGAAGGACTGGCCGTCAGTCTTTGACCTCGGCCGCGCGATGCTCGCCCGCCGCGGCACCGGCATGCCCTCGCCCAAGCAGGTGAAGCAGCAACTCTCCCGCTGGCGCAAAGCGCTGGCGGAGTGAGGGGGCGAGAAGATCGGAATCGGAGGCGACAGAAGATAACGAAGTGAACGAAGGAACTCAGAGCAGGGGAGTTGGTAGAGTTATTCGTGCGCTCAGCTGGGTTCTCGTGGGTCTCGTCGTCGCCGGCCTGCTTGCCCTGGTTTTTCTCCTACCGCTCGTCGGTGCCATCGCCTTCCTCGTGTTACTCGCTGCCACTGCTGGGATCGTGGCCAAGCAGGAGGGGGCGAGGAAAGGCGTGATCTACTTCGTGAAAGAGATTCTCTTCGGCTGGTGAGCGGTCTGTACGCTGAATTGCCTGCAAGCAGGCTCCTCCCTATAAATCGTTCCGACCTAGCCCAATGTTTCTGAGCTGGGCGTCTGGTGACAGGGATCAACCCAATGACACTCGCACTTTCGGTCTACGTCCTGCTCGGAATGCTGTTCATGGTCGCTGTGGTCGTTACCCGCGGAAAGAGAGAGCGGACGAAGGGATTTGAGTCCGCAGGTGCCGATGAGAGCACAGCCATGCTGTTTCTGTTCGTCGCGCTCCTTTGGCCAGTTTGGCTGCTTGGTCTGTTCTTCAAGAATGATGACGGTTCAGGTAGCGATCGTTCCTGATGACCATACTCAGTTTCAGTTGGCGGGCGTGAAGCTCTTCCATCTGTCGCGAGCGTTCGCTCGGACTGCTAATTCTCTCCTCCGTCCTTCGTTCCCTCTTGTCGCCTTCCGATTCCGCCGAATGCGGCGAGGCGCTGGCGGGCGTGAGTTGTCACCAAGGTCGTGAGACAATTTGAGGGCCGGCGGAGAGCTCATGGCCGGTTTCCATCTCCGCGTTCTCCGCGCCTCCGCATGCCACCGCTCCGAGGCATTGTCTCACGCGGAGACGCGGAGCGCGCGGAGAACGGATCGACTGCCGGTACTCCGAGCTTGTTCGCGACCCATATTCCCATATCGTCGCCCAGCATGAAGACCACCCTCGACCTGCCGGACGATCTACTCATCGAGGCCAAGCAAGTTGCCGTCCGTCGTCGCACCACGCTCAAGGCCATCGTGGAGAGCGCTTTACGCCGTGAGATCGCTCCGCCTGCCGCGCTGGATAATCCCGACCCCGAGAAATACGAGATCAACGATCTCGGCTTCTTGGTTCTCAAGCGCGGACCCGATTCCCCCGTGATCACGTTGGAGACGATCCGCGCCATCCAGGATGAAATCGACGAGGAGGATGCGCAGCGCGCCCTCAACCCTCGCGTGCGATGATCACCTTGCTCGACGTCAATGTGCTGCTCGCGCTGGCGGATGCGCGGCACCTGCACCACCTCCCAGCCAAGAGCCTGATCCGGCAGGTGCGGCCCACCGGGTGGGCCACTTGCCCGATCACCCAAAACGGTTTCCTGCGGATCTTCGGACGCCCTGGCCAGCCGGAGGGGCCTGGTTCACCGGAGGAAGCACGCAGATTTCTGGCGAGTCTTCTCGCCGATCCCGCCCACCAGTTTTGGCCCGACGACCTCTCGATGGCGGACGCCCGTTTCTTTCCCCGCCTGCCGGCTGCCAAGCACCTGACCGACCTTTACCTCCTCGCTCTTGCCGTGAAGCACGCCGGGCGCTTCGCCACCTTCGATCAAGGGCTCGACGCCGCACTCGTGCCCGGCGGCCCGGCTGCCTATCACGTCATCCCGGCGACCTGAGCCATCGACCGTATCGGAGTCGCCGAGATAGGCGGTTTCGGTGCGGCAAGGTTTTCGGTAGGGGATTTGGCGACTCGATGGGACGGGCAGGCTGTTGTCGGGTCGGAACGCCCGTCCCGGACATTTTGTGGGCGTGAAGCCGCCCCGCCGTCGGAAACGTTGCCGTGCACCGCTCGTGTCTTTTCGCTGCTGTCGCACGATTGGATTTTTCACCGCAAAGACCCAACCGCGGCGGAGCCGCAACCAAGGCAGTTGGAACCACTGATGCACACTGATGAACACTGATCCGGAAGATGCCGGAAGACGCGGCAAGCCGACGCGGAGACGGAATTGGCTCACGCGGAGGCGCGGAGGCGCGGAGACCGCGGAGGGTTCGGACAGGCGGAAGGGGGCGTTTTCTCCGCGCCCACCACGGCTCCGCGTGCCACTACCTTGGAGTTCGCTCCCAGCTGGCCCGCGTGATCGAGGGGAAGCTTCCCGGAAAACGAGGGTTTGCAGAGACAGTAGTGCAAAGATCTTCCGTGTTTCGATCTCTGTGCCCTGTGGGTTCTTTGCGGTGAAATCCATTCCGTCATCCCACGCCCCCGTTCCTGACTTCCTGAGTCCCACATTCTCCTCCTCCGTTTCCGAATGACCGGCGCTGATCCACAGACCCGAGCTCCCGCGATCTCCCCCGACGCCCAGCAGGTGTCCCGGCCGGCGTTGGTGTTTTCGTTCTTCAACGCGCTGAACTGGCAGATCGCGCTGGGCACGCCGATGGTGCTGCTGGTGGAGGGGCTCGGTGGCGACGCGTTCCAGGTCGGGCTCTGCTTCGCGTTCGTGTACCTGATGACGCCGATCCAGGTGCTCTCGACCTCGTTGCTGCCGCGCTACGGGTTCAAGCGGATGATGCTCTCGGGCTGGGGGCTGCGCGCGCTGTTCCTGCTGCCGTGCATCGCGCTGGCGTACCTCGGGCGCGACGGCCACACCGCGCCGTGGATGCGCTGGGTGATGATCGGCAGCGTGTTCGGCTTCACGTTCTGCCGCTCGCTCGGCAGCAGTGCGTGGTTGCCCTGGCTCTACAAGCTGCTGCCGGAGCGCGAACGCGGGCACTATTTCGCGTCGGAGCAGATGATCTCGAGCATCGCGGGCGTGGCGGTGCTGGTGCTGTGCGCGATCCTCTTCAAGACGTTGCCGCGCTTCGAGGCGTTCATGGTCGAGTACGCCGTGGCGTTCGTGGGCGCGGGACTGAGCTACCTCGCGCTCCAGCGCATGGCCGACACCGAGAAGCCCGCGGCGATCAGCCTGCGCGAGGTGGTGCGCGCGGCGCCGGGGATTTTCCTGCGGGCGAGTCGCTACCGCGCGTTCCTGTGGGCTGCGTGCTGGTTCGGCTTCGCGACGACGGCGATCCCGCCGTTCTGCATCTACTTCCTGCGCGTCGAGGCGCACATCTCGCCGGGCGACGTGGTGCTGTTCACGACGATGCAGTACACGGGCGTGATGCTCATGGCGTGGCTGGTGCGCGGCGAACTCGACCGGCGCGGCCCGCGGCCGTTTTTCTTCGCGGCGACGATCGTCTACGCGGCGGTCGCGGCGTTCTGGCTCGCGTTGCTGGTCTTCCGTTTCGACGCGAGCGGGTACCTGCCGTTCGTCTTCCTCGCGATTGGGTTGGGCTACACGCTCTGGGCGGCGACGTATCCGAGCCATCTGCCCTCGATCGTGCCGGAGGACAATCGTCCGCTCGTGCTCGCGATCTACAGCGCGTCGACGGCGTTCTGCAGCGGCCTCGGCTCGGTGCTGTGGGGCTTGGTGCTCAAGACCGGCGGCGAGACGCCGGGCATGGATCTCGGCTGGTTCCTCGTCTTCTTCGGCTTCGTTTTCGGCAGCATGGGCGTGCTGGTGCTGCTCCTGCGCCGGTTCGAGTACCCGGCGGGACTGCGCGAGCCGCTCCAGCTCGGCAGCCTGCTCCAGCAACCGCAGCGCGCGTTCGGGTTCTTCATCAATCTGGTCGACACGTCCCTCGCGCGGGAGGACAGCGACCGGCGGTAAACGGCGCGTTTTCGGAGTGGTGGGGTGCGGTTTCTGCCCGCCATGCTGACTTCAGTCCGCCGCCGGGGTCACCGCCCCCGGCTACAGGCGGAGCAAACCGCTCCGACCTTCGTTCTCTTCGTTTCCTTCTGTCGTCAGTTTCTGTCTTCTCTTCCGACCTTCCGTTCCTGATTTCCTGAGTTCCACATTTCCCCGTCTGTCCCCGTTTCCGTCCCCGCATGCCGACCATCCGCATCCTGCCCGACCGCGTGGCCAACCAGATCGCCGCTGGCGAGGTGGTGGAACGTCCGGCTGCGGTCGTGCGCGAGCTGGTCGAGAACAGCCTCGATGCCGGCGCCACGCGCGTGACGGTCGAGTTCGCGCATGGCGGGCGGTCGCTGATGGGCGTCGAGGACAACGGCAAGGGCATGGACCGCGACGACGCGTTGCTCGCCCTCGAGCGCCACGCCACGAGCAAGATCGCGGAGGCGACCGACCTCGATGCGCTGCATACCTTCGGTTTCCGCGGCGAGGCGGTGCCGTCCATCGCCAGCGTTTCCCGTTTCGAGCTGCGGACGCGTCCGGCCGCGGCGGAGACGGGCACGGAGATCCTCGTCAACGGCGGCAAGTTCGTGCACGTGCGCGACTGCGGCATGCCGGCCGGCACGCGCATCACGGTGGCGAACCTCTTCCATCCGGTGCCGGCGCGGCGGAAGTTCCTCAAGAGCGACTCGACCGAGGCGGCGCACATCATCCAGTGCGTGCGGTTCTACGCGCTCGCGCACCCGGAGGTGGCGTTCACGCTCATCGAGGACGGGCGCACGATCTTCCAGTCGCCGCCGTGCCGCTCGCTGCTGGAGCGTGTCGCCGCGATCTTCGGACGCCAGACCGCCGAGGCGCTGCTGCCCGTCGAGGCGGCGGGCGAGGGGATGCGGCTCACCGGCCTGATCGGCAAACCCGGTGCCAGCCGCGGCTCGCGCCACGAGATGATCACGTTCGTGAACCGGCGTCCGGTCGACACGAAGACGTTGGCGTACGCGCTGATCGAGAGCTACCAGCAGCACCTGCCGAAGGGCCGGTATCCGCTGGCGTTCCTCTTCCTCGAGATCGAACCGGCGTCGGTCGACGTGAACGTGCATCCGGCGAAACGCGAGGTGCGGTTCCGCAACGATCCCGGCGTGCGGACGTTCGTCGTGCGCTCGCTGCTCGACGCGCTGCGCCAGGCCGCGGGCGATCTCGCCGCCGCGCTCCCGCCCGGCGCGCAACGCGTGACGCCGCTGGAGCCGTTGCCCGGCGCGGTGCGTCCTCCGGTGGCGGCGACGAGCGGAGACAGTGCGTTGTCCAAGGCGCCGTTGCCGGCGATCGCGTTGCCGCAGCCATCGGCAGCGCTTTCTGCGTCGGTGCCGAAGCCGCTTTCCTCCGAGCCGCTCGCGCGGCCGGTGCCGCCGATCGCGCCGATCCTTTCGGCTGCACCCGAGGCGGCCGTCTCGTCCATCCCCGATGCGATTCCCGGCGAGGGCCGGCCCGGCGCGCTGGCGGGGTGGCGACACCTCGGCGCGGCGCTGGCCGGCGAGTGCGAGATCTTCGAGACGCCGGCGGGCGTGGTGCTGCTCGACCGGCGTGCGGCGCTGGAGCGCGTGTTGTTCGAGCAGCTGCAACGGGAGTTCCGCGACGGTGCGACGCTCAGCCAGCGTCTCCTGTTTGCGGTGCCGGTGGAGCTCGACCCGATCGCGGCGGCGCTGCTGGCCGACCAACTCGCGTTCCTGGAACAGCACGGGCTCGAGGTGAGCGCGTTCGGGCGGAATTTCTTCCGCATCGAATCGGCGCCGGCGTGGCTGGATCCGGCGGAGGCGGAGCCGTTCCTGCGCGACATCCTCGCACGACTGCGCGAGGGCCAGCTCGATTCGCGGCGGCCGGCGGTGGCGCGCGAGGAGTTGGCGCGGCTCGCGGCGGCGCGGGCGGTGCGTGGTGGCGCGCGGGCGGATACCGGTGGGGAATTGGTGGCGCGCCTGATGGCGTGCGACCAGCCGTTGCTCACGCCCGGCGGGCGGCCGACGCTGATCGAGCTGAGCCGATCCGGACAGGCTTCCGGCCCGCGGTTTGCTGCATCGTGCGATCGACGCCGATGTGTCAGGCGCCATCCCAACGTCCACCCGTATGCCTTCCAAAAAAAGCAAGACCACCCGTGGGGCGAAGAAGCCTGCGGCACCCGTTGCCACCGCCCCGTTTACGCCTGCAGTCGTCTCGGCGGCGAATGTCGAAGTGCTCAAACAGTCGATCCTCGACCACCTGAAGTTCACCCAGGCACGGGACCAGGGCACCGCATCGCAGCGCGACTGGTGGATCTGCACCTGCCTGGCCGTGCGCGACCGGCTGCTCGAGCGCATGATCCGCACGCAGGGGGTGCACAACAACGGCAACCTCCGCCGCATGTACTACCTTTCGTTGGAGTACCTGATGGGCCGGTTGCTCCAGAACAACCTCTACGCCGCCGGCATCTACGGCGAGACCCAGACGGCGCTGCGCGAGCTCGGCTTGGACCCGGACAAGGTGCTCGACGAGGAGCACGACATGGGGCTGGGCAACGGCGGCCTCGGGCGCCTCGCGGCGTGTTTCCTCGATTCGCTGGCCACGCTGGACCTGCCGGCCATCGGCTACGGCATCCACTACGAGTTCGGCCTGTTCCGGCAGGAGTTCGTCAATGGCCACCAGGTCGAGCATCCCGACAGCTGGATGGCCCGCGGTGCGCCGTGGGAGGTGGAGCGCCCCGAATACACCGAGGCGGTGCAACTCTACGGCCATGTGGAGACACGCTTCGACAACCTCGGCCGGCCGCACCAGCGCTGGGTCAACACCCGCACCATCCTCGGCGTGCCGCACGACATCCCGATCGCCGGCTACGGCACCAACACCGTCAATTTCCTCCGCCTCTGGGAGTCGCGCGCCAGCCAGGACTTCGACCTGGCGGCCTTCAACAAGGGCGGCTACGTCGAGGCCGTGCGCGACAAGGCGATCGGCGAGACCGTCTCCAAGGTTCTCTACCCGAACGACAAGACCGAGAGCGGCAAGGAGCTGCGCCTCGTCCAGCAGTACTTCTTCGTCGCCTGCTCGCTGCGCGACATCATCCGCCGCTACCGCAAGGCCAACAAGGGCTGGGACAACTTCTCCGCCAAGGTCGCCATCCAGCTCAACGATACGCACCCGGCCATCGCCGTGCTCGAGCTCATGCGCATCCTGCTCGACCAGGAGGGCCTGACCTACGACCAGGCCTGGGCCATCGTCTCCCGCACCTTCGCCTACACCAACCACACGCTGCTCCCCGAGGCGCTCGAGCGCTGGAGCGTGCCGCTGCTGCGCAAGGTCGTGCCGCGCCACCTCCAGATCGCCTTCGACATCAACCAGCGCCACATGGATGCCGTCGAGGCGCGCTGGCCGGGCGATGTGCACAAGAAACAGGTCTGCTCGATCGTCGAGGAAGGCTACGTCCAGAGCATCCGCATGGCGCACCTGAGCGTGATCGCGTCGCACTCCGTCAACGGCGTCGCCGCCCTGCACACCGAGCTGCTCAAGAAGGACCTCTTCCCGGAGTTCAACGAGCTCTACCCGGGCCGCTTCAACAACAAGACCAACGGCATCACGCCGCGCCGCTGGCTGCGCGCCTGCAACCCGCGCCTCTCGTCCCTCATCGATTCGAAGATCGGCGGCGACTGGACGCGCGATCTCGATCAGCTCCGCAAGCTCGAGAAGTGGGCCGACGATCCGAAGTTCCAGGCCGACTTCATGGCCGCCAAGCGCGCCAACAAGGTGGAGCTCGCGCAGGTCATCCGCCACCTGTGCGACGTCGAGGTCTCCCCCGACGCGCTCTTCGACGTGCAGGTCAAACGTCTCCATGAATACAAGCGGCAGCATCTCAACCTGCTGCACATCCTCGCGCTCTATCGCCGGTTGCTCCAGAACCCGCAGCTCGAGATGGCCCCGCGCGTGTTCATCTTCGGCGCCAAGGCCGCGCCGGGCTACGACCTCGCGAAGAACATCATCAAGGCGGCCAACTCGATGGCCAAGATGATCAACGTCGACGAACGCATCGGCGGGAAGCTGAAGGTTGTCTTCCTGCCCAACTACGGCGTGTCGCTCGCCGAGAAGATCATCCCCGCCGCCGACCTCTCCGAGCAGATTTCCACCGCCGGCAAGGAGGCCTCGGGCACCGGCAACATGAAGCTCGCCCTCAACGGCGCCTGCACCATCGGCACGCTCGACGGCGCCAACGTCGAGATCCGCGAGGAGGTGGGCGACGACAACATCTTCATCTTCGGACTCACCGTCGATGAGGTGAACGCGCTCCACGCCCGCGGCTACAACCCGTGGGAGTACTTCCACCGCAACGAGGAGCTGCGTGCCGTGCTCGATTGGCTCGGCTCCGGCTACTTCACGCCCGAGGACCCGCACTGCCTCGGCGGCCTGCGCCACAGTCTGCTCGACGGCGGCGACCCGTTCCTCGTGCTGGCCGACTTCGAGTCGTATTGTGCCGCGCACGCCAAGGTCGATGCCGCCTTCCGCGACCCGCAGCGCTGGGCGAAGATGGCGATCCTGAACACCGCTCGCGTGGGCAAGTTCTCCAGCGACCGCACGATCGCCGACTACAACCGCGACATCTGGCACGTCGACCCGGCGCCGGTGCCGTGACCGCAGCCGGCTGCTTCTGAATTCCGACGAAAACGCCGCCCGATCCCGGGCGGCGGTTTCGTGGCGTGGCGCCACGCTGGACGAACGCTATCAGCTCTGTCGTGACGGATTGGTACGGGATTCCTCCATCTCGAGCCAAGCCCACTGCTTGTCGACCTCGGCCTGGAAGGCGGCGACGACCTCGGGGTGCTTCTTGAGATGTTTGAACCGGCCCTGCGAAAAGACCCACTCGGCCACCGGCTTCACCTGCTTCGGTCGGTAGTTGATCGTGAACTTGCCCTGCGCGACCTCGAAGAGCGGCCAGAAGTTGCAGTCGACGCCGAGGCGGGCGCTTTCGATGCCCTTGTCGGAGTCGATCTTCCAGCCGGGGATGCAGGGGCTGAGGAGGTTGATGAACGAGGGGCCGTCGTGGTCGACGGCCTTCTTCATCTTGCGGAAGAGGTCACCCACGTCGTGGATACTCGCTTGGGCGACGTAGCCGAGGTTGTGGGCGAGCATGATCCGGGTGAGATCCTTGCGGTTGCCCCTACGGCCGTACGACTCGCTGCCGACCGGCGTGGTCGTGGTGGCGGCGCCCAGCGGCGTGGCCGACGAGCGCTGCACGCCGGTGTTCATGTACGCGCCGTTGTCGTAGCAGATGTAGGTGAGGTCGTGGCCGCGCTCCATCGCGCCGGAGAGCGACTGCAGGCCGATGTCGTAGGTGCCGCCGTCGCCGCCCATGACGACGAACTTCAGCTTCTTCTTCAGGCGGCCCTGGCGGACGAGCGAGCGGTAGCACGCCTCGACGCCGCTCATCATCGCGCTGGCGTTCTCGAAGGCGGTGTGGATCCACGGGATCTGCCAGGCGGAGTAGGGGAAGATCGAACTCGCGACTTCGAGGCAGCCGGTGGCGTTGCCGGCGACGATCTCGTAGTCGTCGGAGAGGCGCGTGAGCATCTTGGTGAAGATGCCGGTGGGGCAGCCGGCGCACATGCGGTGGCCGCCGGAGAACGTGCCCGGGCGGGCGCACATGGCCTTCGTCTCGGGCGAGAGCTCGGCGAGTTGTGGGGCGGTGGTGCTCATTGCTTGTCTCCTCGCACGTTGATCCAGCGGCCCTGGCGGTCGCCGACGGCGCCCTTGTCGAGGCAGAGGCGGCTCTCGCCGATGATGTGCTCGATGTGGCGCAGGGTGAGTTCGCGGCCGCCGAGGCCGTAGGTCTGGCCGAGCAGCAGCGGGCGGTTGGCGGAGTAGTTGTAGACGGCGGTGTTGATCTCGACGAAGACCGGGCCGTGGGCGCCGAAGCTCGCGCTGCGGTCGAGCACGGTGACGATCTTTGCGCGCGAAAGCGCCTGCGCGATCTGCGCGTACGGGAAGGGCCGGAAGCTGCGGATCTTCAGCAGGCCGACTTTCTCGCCCTTCGAGCGCATCTGGTCGATGACCTCCTTGGTCTCGCCGCAGGCGGAGCTGAGCGCGACGAGCACGATCTCGGCATCGTCGAGCCGGTACTCCTCGAAAAGCCCGTAGGCGCGGCCGAAGGTGCGGGCGAAGTCGTCGGAGACCTCCTGGATGACGCGCAGGGCGTTGCGCATGCCCTCCTCCTGGCTGCGCTTGTGCTCGATGTAGTAGTCCTGCAGGTCGAGCGCGCCCCAGGTGGAGGGACGGTCGGTGTCGAGGATGCTGTGGTACGGCGTGTGCGGGCCGACGAAGGCGCGCACGGCCGCGTCGTCCTCGAGCTGCATGGTCTGGATCGAGTGGCTGGTGATGAACCCATCCTGACAGACCATGAGCGGCAGGCGCACCTCGGGGTGCTCGGCGATGCGGGCGGCCATGACGAGGTTGTCGTAGGCCTCCTGATTCGTCTCGCTGTAGAGCTGGATCCAGCCGGTGTCGCGGGCGCCCATCGAGTCGCTGTGGTCGCAATGGATGTTGATCGGGCCGGTGAGCGCGCGGTTGACGAGCGTCATCAGAACCGGCTGGCGCATGGAGGCGGCCACGTAGAGCAGCTCCCACATGTAGGCCATGCCGGCGGAGCTGGTGGCGGTCATCACGCGGCCGCCAGCGGCGCTGGCACCGATGCAGGCGCTCATCGCGGAGTGCTCGGACTCGACGGTGACGAACTCGGTGTCGACCTGGCCGTTGGCGACGTAGGTGGAAAAGTCCTCCACGACCTGCGTCGAGGGCGTGATGGGGAAGGCGGCGACGACGTCGGGGTTGATCTGGCGCATGGCCTCGGCGCAGGCGCCGGCGCCGGTGATCGGGACGATCTTGGGGGTTCCGGTGGTGGCGAGTTTCATGGTTCAGACCTCGTCGCGGACCATTTCGAGGGCCTTGACCTGACCCTGCTGGTTGACCGGGCACTCGTGCACGCAGAGGCCGCAGCCCTTGCAGTGGTAGTAGTTGATTTCTTTGACGAACTTGCGCGGCGCGCCGGCGGGATCGGTGCCGTCCTCGAGCAGGATGGCGTCCTCCGGGCAGAATTCCCAGCAGGCGAGGCAGTGGGTGCAGTGCTCGCGGTGGGTGATGGGCTTCCACGTGCGCCAGGAGCCGGTCTCGTATTGGGCGGCGCTGCCGGCCTCGGTGATGACCCCGCCGAGCGGGAGGTCCTGCCAGTTTTTCAGGGTGCTCATGTCGTGTTCCTCAACCGATTTGGCAGAGGTCGTGCCCCTGCTGGACGGCTTGCAGATTTTTTTCCACGAGCTCCTGCCCGAGCAGGCCGGCGATGACGTGCGCGGCCTCTTGCTTGAGCTTCTCGACGCCGATGATGTGCGGGGCAACCTTGGCAAAGGCGCCGAGCATGGTGGAGTTGGGGATCTCGCGCTTGAAGAGGGCGTGGGAGATGCGGTTGGCGGCGACGGTGACGACGTGGTTGTCGAGGCCGAGCAGCGCGCGCACCTCGTCGGGCGTTTTCTCGATGTTGACGATGAAGATCGTGTGCTCGTCGATGCCCTCCTTGACGGCGGGCAGGGTGAGCAGGGTGGCGTCGATCACGATGACGACATCGGGGTTCGTGACCGGGGTGTGGATGCGGATGACCTTCTCGCTGAAACGGTTGAACGCCTTCACCGGCGCGCCGCGGCGCTCGGGTCCGTACTCGGGGAAGGCGACGACGTTGCGCCCGGTTCCCTGCACGCACTCGGCGAGGGACTTGGCGCCGGTGACCGCGCCCTGGCCGCCGCGGCCATGCCAGCGGATTTCGAAGTACTCGGACACCTGTTCTGGGGTGCTGACCATCGGGGAAAGGGAACGGGGGTTACAGGGACGAAAGGCGCGAACGTGGGGACCGGCGCTCGCTAGACAATCCCGAATTCCCGGCGACACGCAGAAAACCTGCGCCGTGCCACAACGACGAGTCCCGCTTGCGGCGACGGGGTTCAGTTCCGCCCGAGGATGACCTCGAGGCGGGCCTGGAGGGTTTCGCGGGTGAACGGTTTGGCGAGCAGGGCGGCGGGCTTTGCTTCGGCGAAACGGTCGAAGTTCAGGTTGCCGGCGAAACCGCTCATGATCACCACCGGCACGTCGGGGGCGTGGTGGTGCATCGCGCCGAAGGCCTCCACCCCGTCCATCTGCGGCATGACCAGATCCAGCAAGACCAGGCGCAGGCGACCGGCGTGTTGCCGAAAGAGAGCCACGCCTTCGGCGCCGTCGGCGGCGGCCACGGTGGTGAAACCGAAGCTCTGCAGGAGGCGCTCGGCGATCCGTTGCACGGTCGGCTCGTCGTCGACGACCAGCAC
>JAGVUB010000070.1 GCA_019136515.1 Verrucomicrobiota bacterium | reverse complement strand
GGCGATGGCGCCGGCGGGCAGCGAGGCGGCGGTCTCCTGTTGCGTCGCCCAGGCGGTGAAGGGCGGGACGGCGGTGGCATTGACCTCCAGATACGGACCGAACGGCCAGGTGCGGCCGGGGGTGAGCGGTCGCACGGCGAGCAGATAGGTGCCGGCGCTCGCGGGGGTGAAGGCGAACGAGCGGCCGGAGGGGACGGTCGATGTCACGGTGGCACCGAGAGCGAAGAGGTTCGTGAAGGTGATCTCGTCGATGTACCAGCCGATGCCGGTGCTTGCGTCGGGGTAGTAGCTGCCGGAGGAGAATCGGTAGGCGAACCGCAGCCGGACGGCCTTGCCGGCGTAGGCGGCGAGCGAGACGGAGCGTGCCTGGAAGGTGGTTTCACCGGAACCGTTCGTGCCGGTTTGGCTGTAGAGGGCGGTCCAGGTGGCGCCGCCATCCTGCGAGAGCTCGAGGCTGGCGTTCTCGCCGTTGCCCGAGTAGCCGAGCCGGCTGCGGAAGGTGATCGCGGCCGATGAGCCGACGAGGATCGTGTCGGGGTAGGTCAGGAGTTGGTCGGCGAGAGTCTGGTGCGCGAGGTGGTAGGCGCCGGTGCCGGAGTAGCGCACGTCGGTCGCCAGCGGCGAGTAGGTCCCTGTGGTTGTCGCGGTGATGCGAGCGAGGGAATCGGCGGCGTCGTTGGCGAAGGCGCTCCTGCTCGCCCGTTGCCACTCGTAGCCGGTTGCGCCGGGCAAGGCGGTGAACGAATACGTGGTCGCAACCGACGTCGGCGGCGTGAGGCTGCCGGTCACCACGGGCGCCGCGTAGGCGGCGGTGTGGTCGGCCTTGGCATTCTGGTTCACCGTGAGCGCGACGTCGAACGTGTGGGCGAGGTCCGGCCCGGTGAAGGTGACGGTGCGGTTCGTCGTGGCGGAAGGCACCGGCACGGCATAGCCGCCGGAGGCGGAGGTCACGGCATAGTAGCTGGAGCCCGACACCTCGACCGTGAGGCCGCCGACACCCTCGCCGGGATCGTAGAAGCTGTCGCCGTCGAGGTCGTAGTAGGCGACTCCGGTGACGAAGTACTGGCTCGAGTTGCCGAAGTCCTGCGTGACCAACTGCGGCCCGACGGTGGTGGATCCGACGGTATTGGTGCCGTTGATCACGCCGATGCCGACCTCGCGGAAGTCGCCATGGATGTTGGCGCGATGGCCGCGCCCCGTCTGCATGCCGCCGGTGCCGCCGGTGCCCCAGTCCACCTGAAACCCCGCGTGTCCCTGCCAGACGTATTCCGCGAAGCTGTAGACGTTCTCGCCGAGGCTGTTCCAGGCGTAGCCGGCAGCGGTGACGCGTTGGCCGAGTGTGCGGCCGTCGGTGCCGACGTGTCCCTGGAAGGCATTGGTGTAGAGATCGGCGGTGTGCCCGCGGGCGGCCTGGGTGAGCAGTGCGTTGAGCGCGAGGGGCGGACGCACCGGCAGGGCGGCGAACTCGGCCTGCATCATCGTGAGGTCGACCGAGAAATAGGAGTAGGCGCTGAGGACGCTGGAGTCGGTGGTCGTGGCGAGGCGGACGCCCTCGGCGGTCGGATTGGCCCGGGCGCGGTTGATCAGCTCGAGATAGTACTGCTCATCGTCGGTGGGTTCGCCGATCGAATACAGGGTGCCCTGGGCGGCCGGTGCGGCAGCCGCGGCGGCCGCGCGCAGCTGCGTCGGGGTGCCGACCAGCACCGGCGGCGGGGTGGGCGCAGCGACGGGGCGCACCGTGACGAGGGTCGGCTCAATGGCGGTGGCGAACGGGAAAAGAGCCAACGTGGAGACGGCGAGGAGGGTTGTTTTCACGGTGGGGATGGGCGGCGCGGAGAGATGAACGGGAACGGGCGGCGGAGACGAGTCCGGAGGCAGAGTGGCGGCGGAATCACCGGCGGTTTACCGTGTGGGTGGTTCGTCTTCGAGCGACAGGTGCTGGTAACGGTGGAAACCGAGCAGGGCCGGCTCCCAGCCGCGCACCGCCGGGTCGACGAGGTAGGAGCGCGCGCCGTGGTAGAGCGGGGCGACGGGGGCGGCGGCGAGCAACCGCTCCTCGGCGTCGCGGAAGAGCGTGTTGCGGCGGGCCGGATCGGACTCTGCGGCGGCAGCGCGCAGGAGGCGGTCGTACTCGGGATCGGCCCAGCCGGTGGCGTTGTTGCCGCCGCCGGCGAGGAAGAGCTCGAGGAAGGCGACCGGGTCGGCGTAGTCGGCGATCCAGCGGGCGAGGGAAAGGTCGTAGGCGAGCCGGCGCTCGTCGGCGATCCAGACGTTCTTCTCCTTCGGTGCGAGCGTGACGGTGACGCCGAGTTCGTGGCTCCACATCTGCTGGAGTGCCTCGAGAACCTTCTGGTTCTGGTCGGCGGAAAACGTGATCGCCTCGACCGCGGGGAAGTTGCGGCCGTCGGGGAAACCGGCCTCGGCGAGCAGGCGGCGCGCGGTGGCGGGGTCGTGGCCGGGGCCGGCGGGAGGGGGGTAACCGGGAAGTCCCGACGGCGTGAGCGCGAAGCCGGGCGCCTGGCCTCCGCGGGTGATGGATGCGACGAGCGCTGGGCGGTCGATCGCGAGAGCGAAGGCGCGGCGCACGCGGGTGTCGGTGAAGGGCGGCCGCGTGGTATTGAAGCGCAGAAAGTTCGCCTCGAGCACGGGTTCGGTGCGGAGGACCTGCGGCTGCTGCGCGCGGTAGTGGGCGATGCGCGTGGCCGGCAGATCGGCGGTGAGGTGGAGCTGGCCGGTGCGGAAGGCTGCCTCCTGGGCGGCGGCCGCGTCGAAGGGCCGGAAAACGAGGGCGGCGAGCTTCGCGGGCTCGTGGAAGTGCGGGGTGCGGGTGGTGACGAGGCGGCGGTTGGGCGACCATTCGGCGTCCAGCGGCGCTCGTCGCCGGCGGCCGCGGCGCGGGCAAGCGCCTGGCGCGGGACCGGGAAGGCCACGGGCAGACTGAGGATCGCGGGCAGCAGCGGGGTGGGCCGCGCGAGTGTGAGTTCGAGTGTCGTGGAATCGAGGGCACGCAGGCCGAGTGCGGCGGGATCGGCGGTGCGGCCGGCATTGAAATCCTCGGCGCCGCGGATCGGGTAGAGCACGTAGGCGTACTCGGAGGCCAAGGTCGGCGAGAGTGCGCGGCGCAACGACCAGACGAAGTCGTCGGCGGTGAGCGGCGTGCCGTCGGACCAGCGCAGGCCGGGGCGGAGGTGGAAGGTCCAGACGAGGCCGTCGGCCGAGGTTTCCCAGCGTTCGGCGGCGGCGGGCACGGGCCGGGAGGTGCGTTCGTCGAGCGCAGTGAGCCCCTCGAAGAGCGCGAGCGCGACGCTCATCTGGTCCATGTTGATCTGGCGCTGCGGATCGAACTCGCCGGGCTCGGAGTTGAGCGCGAGGTGGAGGGTTCCGGTGCGCCGGCCGGCTTCGGCGATGGTCTCGCGGCGGCCGCAGCCCAGCGGCAGCAGGGCGAAGCCGAGGAGGACGGTGAGCACGAGGAGCGGGAGCGGGCGGAGCGGCGACATCGGTAGCCGGAGAATGTGAAGACGTTCACCCACCGCAACTGCGGGCGGCACCGCGCAGCGCCTCCAGCCGTGGTGGGAACCCCGGTTCAGGACGGTTCCTTGATCTTGGGCGGATTGGCGTCCGGCCAGTGCTGGATCAGGAGGTCGGCGAGGCGGCGCCAGCCGAACGGTTTGTTGAGCACGGTCTTCAACGAGGGCAGCCGCTTCATCTCCTCCTCGCCGAACTTCAGGCTGTGGCCGGTGATCAGGATGGCGGGCACGGTGGGCTGCGCCTGCTGCAAATTGCGGATCAGTTCGATGCCGTTCATCACCGGCATGTAGTAATCGGTGACGAGCACCCCGACTTCGCCCGCCTGGATGGCCTTCAGCGCATCGGCCGGGCGATTGTAGGATTCCACCGGGCAGGTCATGTTGTCGTTGAGGATCTGTGCGAGCAGCTCCGTGAACGACTTCTCATCGTCGACGATGAGGACCTTCTTCATCTTGGCTGGGGATTCGGTGGAACTCACGAGTGGGGAAAGTCCGGCTTTGCTACTCGCTGGACAGGGGGGCATACAACCCAATTCCCGGACCGCCTCGCCAACGCTTCCGGGTTTTGACACATGATTCACATCGTCCTTTTCCAGCCCGAGATCCCGCAGAACACCGGCAATGTCGGCCGGATGTGCGCGATTACGCGCTGTCGGCTGCACCTGATCCACCCGCTGGGTTTCACCATCACCGACAGGCATTTGCGGCGGGCGGGCATGGACTACTGGTACTCGCTGGACGTGCATCACCACCGCAACTGGGAGGAGTTCAAGGCCAGCCCGGTGCGCCCGCAGCGGCTCTGGCTGCTGACGACCAAAGGCGCGAAGTCGTTCTGGGCGGTGCGCTACGCGGATGGCGACGGGCTGGTCTTCGGCAACGAGGGCTCGGGCGCGCCGGACTGGCTCCATGAGGAGATCGGGCCGGAGCAGCGGATCACGATCCCCCATGCCAACACCGAGCTGCGCTCGCTCAACCTCTCGACCGCGGCCGGCATCGCGACCTTCGAGGCGCTGCGGCAGATCGGGTATCCGGGCGGATCGGCGGTTGCCGCAGGTGGAGCGTAGCGGAACGACGGAGTCGTTCAGCTCATGGCGCGGCCTTGGCGCGGGCGGTTTCCTTGCTGCGCGTGACGAGATGCGCGAGGTAGCCGGGCAGTTGTTGCTTCTCCAGCTCGGCGCAGGCGGCGAGCGCCTCGGCAGTGCGGCCGGCCGTGGTGAGCGCGTCGATCTCGGCGCACCGGCTTCGGACATCCCAGTCCACGCGGAGACTTTGGCACTGGTTGAGTTGCCATGGCAGCAGTCGGTCCGGTGCGGCCAGCACGTGGTTGAGGAGCTTGTCCGCCTCGGCATGGCTACCGGAGAGCCGGGCGATGCGGGCGAGGCCGACGAGCAGGTAACTCTCCTCGGGGAACAGGCGGAGGCTTTCGCTGATCAGCGCGACATCCTCGGCGGCGAGCGGCTCGAGTTTCGGTGCGCGGCGCGAGTGCTCCAGCCGCGCGTCGCGCGCGCGCGGAGCGAGGGCGATGGAGCGGCGGAGGCAGGTGACAACCTCGGCCACATTCTTCTCCGGAGTGCCGGCGGCTTCGGCCAGCCGGTCCAGACTCCAGGCGCGGAGGAAATACACCTCGGGATCCTGCGAACGGAGAGCGAGGGCACGCTCGGTGGCCGCGGCGACCGCAGGGACGTTCTTCGCCTGGCGCTCGACGACGGCAAGCAGCGCGTAGGGCTCGGGCGTGGCGGGCGCCGCCTGCCGCGCCTTCTCGGCCTGGGTGCGGGCGAGCTCGAAGTTGGCGCCGGCGAAGGCGAGGCGCCCGAGCGCCACCGCGACCTGTGCTTCCGTGGCGGGCGCGGCTTTGAGGGCGGCGAGGGCGGTGGACCGCGGTAGCGACTGGAAGGAAAACTGCCCGTATTTGAGATAGTCCTGCAGATCTTCCTGGAGCTGCGCCGGCGTCCGGCCGATCGCGCGGACGAAGTTGGCCTTCGGATCGGGGTGGTTGCCGGCGAGCTGGTTGATGGTGGCGATGCCGGCGGCACCCTTCTCGAAGATCAGGTGGTGCGTGACCAGCCAGGCCTGCCCGTAGAAGAGCGAGTTGCGGTTGTTGTCGTTGTACTCCGGGTCGCGCGGGGTGACGGCGGCCAGCTGGTCGTAGGGCATCCACGTCTTGGCGCGCAGCGCCTTCACCAGCGGATTGAACGGCTGACCGAGCACGAGGCGGTCGGAGTTGAACTCGGCGGTCGCGCAGGTTTCTGCCAGTCCCTCCCTGAGCCAGAGCGGCACCTGGACGCGTGCGGCGTTGGTGATCCAGTGGGTGGTCTCGTGGAGGATGGCGTGGCGCGTCATCGAGTCGTCGTTGGCCATGCCGCTGAACAGCTCGCGGAGCCCGATGATGGCTCCGTAGCCCGGCTGGGCGAAGAATCCGGCCGCTTCCTTCTGCTGTTTGCTGCCACCGATATGCGGCCAGTAGGGCTTGAACTCCCGCTCGGAGGCGAAGGCGACGATGGTGATCGGCTGGAGCGCACCGGGCTCGACGACGATGAACTGCGAGACCGCCTCGGTGAACTGCTCGAACTGCTGCGCGAGCTCGACAGTATCCTGCTCGGGAAGCTGGGAGAGAATCCGGCTGTGCGGTGTCTCGACCACACGCCAGTGCGGGGCGGCGGAGGCGAGAAGGGTGGTGGCCAGTGCGATGGTTGCGGCGAAGACGAGACGCGGTGTCTGTGTCATGGAGTTACAGTCACAATGAGGTGGCACGGCGGCGGGACAAAGGCGCAACCGGTGGACGTGCACGGTGCGGGCGGCTGGGGGCCGTTGCTACGGCACCTCCGAGTGGGGAGCTGCTCGCGAGAGCAGCTCTGGCGCGGAGCGGGGGCGTGTTGCCGTGGGATCGCCGTTCTCGCGAACGGCGCCACGAGGGGAGGGCTGAACCGCTGCGTGGTCCAGCTACGCGCCGATCTCCGCCAGTCGCACGCCGCCGACGTCGCGTTCAGCGCCGCCGACGCCAGAGGGCGAGACCAAGCGTGGCGGCGCCGAGCAGCGCCGCATAGGTCGATGGCTCGGGGATTGCCGTCGCGACAGCGACGGCGTCGAGGTCAAAGCCCGTGCCACCGCTGTTGCTCTGCCCAGGAGCTCCGGTGACGTTGCCGCTGATCCGGAGATAGCGGGCCAGATCGCCGAAGGCGGACAGATCGTAGCTGCGTGCGAAGGTGAGGGAGTGTCCGGTCGCACCTGCGATGGAGGGGATGCTGGTCGAGCGCGAGGTGGAGATGTCAGTGTAGCTGATACCGTCGAGGCTCACGAGAATGTTGGCGCTGCTCGACTCCTCGCTGCCCCACTGGGTCTCGTAGACGACGATGTCCGCGCCGGAGAGGTTGAGGAAGCCGCTCGGGCCGAAGTCGTAGGTGACCATGCCATTGCCGATGCCGCCCCAGGTCGTGGTGGCACCGCCGGAGGTGGGTGAATCGGGAGCGCCGAGGTAGGCGGAGTCCGGGGCGGCGGTATTGTTATAGGAGATCGTGTTGCCGAAGGACCATACGGTCTGGGCGGAAAGCCCGTTGGTGCCGAGGGCGGCGAGGAGGAGTGGGCGCAGGGGTTTTCATGGAAGGGACCGGAGTGTGCGTGGCGGCGATGGTGTCGGTGCGCATCCGCCTCGGAACAGCGCGCGCTTTCTTGTTGGCGGAAACTCCTCCCCGCTGATCGACGCAGTATGCGGCCATTCCGGGCAACAGCCTCGTGAGACACGCAGGGAGGGCGGCACATAAGGCGCCGTCACAGCAGCGTGTCCAGATCCAGGTTTTTCGATGTAGCCGTTTTAAGGGGTTTTGATGGTGCCGTGGGGGCGCCACTCGCGCGAACGGCGCCACAGAGAGATGGCTGAACCGCTGCGCGGTCCAGCTACGCGCTGATCTCGGCGAGCCGCACGCAGGCGACTTCGCGGCCGTCGGGCTGCGGCGCGAGCGGCGGGACGGCGGCGCGGCACACTTCGGTGGCGTACGGACAACGCGGGTGGAAGGCGCATCCGGCGGGCGGATTCAGCGGAGAGGGCGGGTCGCCGGGGAGCACGAGGCGTTGGCGGGCTTTCTCGCGCGCCGGGTCGGGCACGTGGATCGCGCTGACGAGCGCGCGGGTGTACGGGTGCGCGGGCCGCTCGATCACCGCGGCAGCGGGGCCGTGCTCGACAATCTTGCCGAGGTACATCACGGCGACGCGGTCGGAGAGGTGCTTCACGACGGAGAGGTCGTGCGAGATGAAGATCAGGCTCAGGCCGAGGTCGCGGACGAGTTGCGCGAGGAGGTTGAGGATCTGCGCCTGGATCGACACGTCGAGGGCGGAGACAGGTTCGTCGGCCACGATCACGCGCGGCTCGAGGGCGAGCGCACGGGCGATGGCGATGCGCTGGCGTTGGCCGCCGGAGAACTCGTGCGGGTACTTCTTCGCAAACCGCGGCGCGAGGCCGACGCGCTCCATGAGCGCCGTCACGCGGGCGGGCACCTCGGCGCGCGGCACGATCTTGTGGACACGGAGCGGCTCGGCGAGGGCGTCGAACACCGTCATGCGCGGGTTGAGCGAGGCGTACGGGTCCTGAAAGACCATCTGCAACCCGAGGCGCGCGCGGCGCAGCGCGGCGGCGTCGAGCTCGGCGAGGTTCTGGCCCTCGAACACGACCGTGCCGGCGGTGGGCGGCACGAGCTGGAGGATGGTGCGCGCGAGGGTGGACTTGCCGCAGCCCGACTCGCCGACGAGTCCGAGCACCTCGCCGCGGCGCAGTTCGAGGTCGACGCCGTCGACGGCCTTCACCGTGCCGACCTGCCGCCGGAACACGAACCCGCGTTGCACCGGAAAGTGCGTCTGCACGCCGCGCAGCGAGAGGAGGGGGGCGGGGACGGAGGCGGACATGAGGAAGGAGGACGGAGGACAGACGACAGAGGACGGCGGACGGAAGACGGAGGGCGACAGAAGGGAACGAAGGGAAGGAAGGTCGGAGGATGAAGAGGTAGGTGAAACCGCTAATGGACGCTAATTGGCGCTAATTCGGAGAGGGTCAGTCGCAGCCGGTGAAGCCGATGATTTTGTGCGTCGCGCAATCGACGGCCCAGATCCGGATGTGGCCGAGCGCTAGCTCTGGGGCGGCATTCTCCCACTTGCTGATGATGATCCAGCAGTCTCCGCCAGCATGATGTGCGAGGTATGCGCTGACTGGCACGGTCGCTGTTGATGTCGGCCAAGCATCGGGATTTCGCAGTACCTCGGCCCACCTTTGCTGTCGCGCCGCATTCAGCTCCTTTCGGTGGGCTTCCCTCGTTTCATCCGTATCGCCCCAGCTACTCTGGATGGCGGGAACAGGAACGCCCATGGTCATCTCGGTTTGTCCATGGCGGAGCGACTTGAGCGAAAGCCGTAGGTTCTCTGAGTCCAAGGAGGCTTCTGCAGCTTTCTTGACGAGTAGCCCGGCCAATCGGTCCCATTTGGCTCGCCAGTCTTTTGTGGTGATTCCGGCGAACTGCTTCTCCTCCGGTTTGTTGGCGAATGTATCCCAAAGGTAGCGGGCGCGATCCGATTCGTTGGCCGGGAGTTCGATGTTGGTGGTGGCGACGATCAGGTCGTTGGCGATTTGATCTATCTCAGCGACCTCGTTGACGAGTTTGGGCGCTGGTTCGGCGAAGGTGAGCAGCGGGGCGAGCGCGAGGAATAGTACGAGGCGTCTCATCGGGTGGCGCGGGTTGCTCAGAGTTCCCCGGCCTGCACGCGGAGGCAGGCGGAGTGGTGGGCGGGCTTCGTTTCCACGAGCGGCGGGGCGTCGCCGGTGCGGCATTTCTCCACGGCGAATTCGCAGCGCGGCGCGAAGGGGCAGCCGGGGGGAAGGCGGCTGAGGTCGGGCGGGAGGCCGGGGATGGTGAAGAGTTCGGCGCCCTTCGGTTGGAGGGCGGGGATCGAGCGTTGGAGGGCGCGGGTGTAGGGGTGTTGCGGACGCGCGAAGAGATCCGTGGTTGTTGCGCTCTCGACGATCCGGCCGGCGTACATCACCTGCACGCGGTCGCACAGGCCGGCGACGACGCCGAGGTCGTGCGTGATGAAGATCACGGCCATGCCGAGCTCGCATTGGAGGCGGCGGATGAGGTCGAGGATCTGCGCCTGCACGGTGACGTCGAGCGCGGTGGTGGGCTCGTCGGCGATGAGCAGTTCGGGGCGGGCGATGAGGGCCATCGCGATCATCACGCGTTGGCGCATGCCACCGGAGAACTCGTGCGGGTAGTGGTGGAGGCGCGCGGCGGCGTCGTTGATGCCGACGGCCTCGAGCATCGCCAGGCCGCGGGCGAGCGCGTCGCGGCGGGAGAGTTTCTCGTGGATGAGGAGCGGCTCGATGAGCTGGTCGGAGATCCGCAGGTACGGATTGAGCGACGTCATCGGGTCCTGGAAGATCATGCCGATGCGGCGGCCGCGGATGGCGCGCAGCTCGCGCGCGGGGCAGGCGAGCAGGTCGGTGCCGGCGAAGAGCGCGCGGCCGGCGAGCTGGGCGGGCGGCTGCGGCACGAGGCGCAGGAGCGACTGGCAGGTGACGGACTTGCCCGAGCCGGATTCGCCGACGAGGCCGAGCGTCTCGCCCTTCTCGAGGGAGAAGCTCACGCCGTCGACCGCGCGCACCACGCCGTTGCGGGTGTGGAAAAACGTGCGCAGGTCGGTGACTTCGAGCAACGGCATCGGTGCCGACGATGCGACGACGCCGGCCCGCGCGGGGCAAAGGGAAAACGGCGGGCAGCGCTCGGACGGCGGAGGACGGACGAGGGAAGACGGATGACGGACGACAGAAGACGGAGAACGGACGGCAGAAGGAAACGAAGGGAACGAAGACGGAAGGCGGAGGGCAGAGGGCGGAGTGGTGAACCACTGATGAGCTTCGGCAAGGGCCGAAGCTTTGGGCGTGTCCTCCGGCTGATCGCCTCCGGAGCGGTTTGGCCGGCGCCCGCTGATCGCGGGCGGGGCTGGCTGGGCGCGATGCTTGCGGGTGGAGCCGCTTGCCCCCAAGCGGTTCGCGGACGTTGTCCGCGACTGGCGAGAAATCGCGCGCAGGCGTGGGGATGGGCTGGCTGGTGTCTACGGAAGCTGGATTGGTTAGCTCACGCGCATGATCGCGTTGGGGGCAACGCGATCCACCCGCAAGCGTGACCCCAGAAAGTGTTGGCCCTCGGCGCGGCGGGTGTGTTCCGTGGCGGCACCGTTTCACGCATGGAGAACAACATCCGCGACCTGCGCACCACCGAGGTGATCGCCGCCAGCATGAAGGTCCGCTACAGCGGCGTGACCTCGACCGTGGCCGCGTTGCTGCCGGTCCATGCGAAGCGGCTGCCGATCGCGGCGCTCGGGCCGAAGCTGCCGGCGCACTGGCCGCAGGTCACGTGGCGCGCGTTGCTCACCAAGGGCTGGACACGTCCGCCGGGCCGGCCGGGGCGGATCTGGCACGCGCGGCGCAACAACGAGATGCTCGCCGGCTGGCTGCTGAAGGCGGTGCTGCGCCAGCCGCTCAAACTCCTCTTCACCTCCGCGGCGCAGCGTCGCCACTCGGCGTGGACGCGCTTTCTCCTCCGCCGGATGGACGCCGTGATCGCGGTCTCGCCGGAGTCGGGCTCGTACCTCGAGGTGCCGCACGTGGTGAACCTGCACGGCATCAACACCGAGACCTACCGCCCCGCCGCCGACCGCGCGGCCGAGTGGGCGGCGACCGGGCTGCCGGGCAAGTACGGCGTGGGTGTCTTCGGCCGCGTGCGCGCGCAGAAAGGCGTGGACCGGTTCGTCGACGCGATGATCGAGCTGCTGCCCCGGTATCCGGACTTCACGGCCGTGGTGGTGGGGCAGATCACGCTCGACCAGCGCGAGTTCGCCGCGCAGCAGCAGGCGAAGGTCGCTGCCGCCGGGCTGACCCAACGCATCGTGTTTCTCGGCGAGCGCCCGGCCGAGGAGGTGCCGCTCTGGCTGCGCCGGATGACGATCGTCGTCGGCCCGCAGCGCTGGGAAGGCTTCGGGCTCGTGCCCGCCGAGGCGATGGCCAGCGGCGCGCCGGTGGTGGCGACGCGCGTGGGCGCCGCGATGCACCTCATCCGCGAGGGCGAAACGGGTTTCCTGTGCGATGTCGACGACATGGCGACGCTCCAGCGTCGTGTCGGCGAGCTGATGGCCGATCCGGCCCGCGCCGCCGCTATGGGGCGCGCCGGGCGCGAACACGTGATCGCGAACTTCTCCATCGAGCGCGAAGCCGCCGGCATCGAGGCCGTGTACGCGAAGCTGTTCGTGGAGTGGAGACGCAAGGAGGGCGCGCGACGCGGCGCCGAGTCATGACGAAGCTGCGCGTGCTCTACTTCGGCAGCGGCGGCGGCAAGGGCGTGACCCACATGATGGTCAACCTCGCCGTCGGGCATGCGCGCAGCGGGCGGGTGGAGCCGTATCTGGTTTTCCGTCGCAAGCGCGGCCAGCCGCTCGCCGAACAGTTCCGCCGGCAGCTCGCGGAAGCCGGCGTGGGGTATTGCGAGGTCGCGCCGCGCCCGAAGTCCCGCCTGCTCGCGGAGCTGGATCGGGTGATGCGCGAGTTTCGCCCCGAGGTTTTCGTCGGCCAGGGCTATCCGGAGCACATCTGGGGGCGGTTCGCGGCGCAACGCGTGGGCGTGCCGGTGTTGCTGCAGGTCGAGCAGAACCACGAGCACTACAAGTGGCTGCACCTGCGGCGGACGAAGCGGTTGGCGGCGCAGACCGGCGCGATCGTCGCGGTATCCCATGCGGTGGCGGACAACCTGCGGCGGCTCGGGCTGCCGGCCGAGAAGCTGCGCGTGATCTACAACACGGTCCGGCTGGACCGCTTCTGCGCGGCGGCGCGGCCGTGGGCGGAGCGCGAGCCGGTGGTGATGTCGACGGCGCGGTTCGGGCGCCAGAAGGACCATGCGACGTTGCTGCGCGCCATCGCGCTCCTGCGCGACCGCGGTCGGCCGGTGCATCTGCGCATGGCCGGCGGCGGCAAACGCCTGCAACGCTGGCACGCGCGCTGGTTGATCTGGCGGCTGCGGCTGGGCGGTCTCGTCGAGTTGCTCGGCATGCGCAGCGACGTGCCGGAGCTGGTCGGCCGCAGCCGGGTGTTCGTGCTCTCCACGCATTTCGAGGGGCTGCCGCTGGGCCTGATCGAGGCGATGGCTTCGGGCTGCGCGGCGATCGGCACGCGCGCGCCGGGCGTCGAGGAGCTGATCGACCACGGGCGCACCGGATTTCTGGCGACGCACCGGGATCCGGCGGCGCTGGCCGACTGCATCGAGGCCGCGCTGGGCGAGGCGGGCGAACGCTGCGCCGCCGCGGCCGCCCGGGAGGGGCCGGCGATCTACGGGCTCGAGAAGATCACGGCCGAGTACGAGGATCTCTTCGACGAGCTCGTGCGGGCGCAGCCGGCATGCTGACCGCGGGGCCGGGCGGACGCGGAGAATCTGGAACTCATGAACTCAGGGCCGGCGCGGCTGTAGCCGGGGCTGCGACCCGGCGGTTCGGATCAACCGCAGAGAACGCATAGAGCGCAGAGGAACGGAACCGGCAGCGATCCGCCACAGAGGACATTGAGGCGGAGGAGAACACGGAGAAGGTTTTGCTTGCTGCTGGAGGGCGCTGCTTCGTCAGCGCCGTAGCTGGGCGACGAAGTCGTTCAGCCGGATTGAGGATGTGGATACCGGGAAGGCGGGGACGGTTTGGCTGTAGCCGGGGGCGATGAACCCGGCGGATCGGGACTTTCTCACGCAGAGACGCGGAGTCGCGGAGAAGAGACGGAGGAGAGGGGGATCGAAACGTCGCGCCGTGAGCGCAGAGGGCGGGAGAATGGATCAGAAAGGCCGGGATATAGACTCGCGCAGAGGCACAGAGGCCGGACGAGAACCAAGAGATGATGGAACTTCACTCGCGCCAACCGCGATGCTGTTCCCGCACTTGACCATGGTGCCGCGGCGCGTAACCTCGGCGCATGATTCTGTCCTTCCACTGCGCCGAGACCGAGGCGCTGTACCGCGAAGGCCGGAGTCGAAAGGTTCCTTCCACCATCCAGCACGTCTCCCGCCGCAAGTTGCGCCAACTCGACATGGCGGGTCGACTCGACGATCTCCGCGTCCCGCCCGGCAACCGGCTTGAGGCGTTGGGCGGTGGCCGCAAGGGCCAGCATTCCATCCGCATCAACGACCAATTCCGCCTCTGCTTCGTGTGGACCGACCGCGGCGCCACCGAGGTCGAGATCGTGGACTACCACTAGCTTTTCCCGCCATGAACACCGCCATCCATCCCGGCGAAATCCTCCGCGACGACTTTCTCGAACCGATGGGCCTCAGTGCCTACCGGCTCGCCAAGGACATCGGCGTGCCGCTCAACCGGATCTGCGCGATCCTTGAGGGCAGGCGCGCGATCACGGCCGACACGGCCCTCCGGCTGGAACGCTACTTCGGGCTGTCGCCGGGCTATTGGCTGCGCGGGCAGATGCTCTACGAACTGGAGCTGGCGCAACGCGAGCTTGGTCCGCGCATCGCGAAGGAAGTGCGTCCGCGGGAGCCGGCGGCGGCGTAGGCTTGGCTGTAGCCGGAGGCGATGACCCCGGCGGAGCGGAAATCTCTCACGCGGAGGCACAGAGACGCAGAGGACGTTCTCCCGTGTGGGAGAATCTCCGGCGCGCGGCGCCTCCGAGAAGTGGAACCATTCTGCCGTACGGCAGAACACGCGGATGGACGCTGATCCGGAAGTGCCGACTACTCGCTCCTGCCTTCCCCCTTGCCCGCATCGGACCCGCCGTTACGCTGCCCGGCCGTGAACCTCGCCAGCCCGGTTTCCGCGGACGAGGCCCAGGCGCAACCCGGCTGCGCCTGGGCGCCGATACCCCGCGACGCCCGGCGTCCGTGATCTGTCCCTGTGCGCAGTGCAAAGTCAGGCCCCTGCAATCCGCTCCCGAATCCAGTCCTATGGTACCCCAACGCTCCTGCTTCGTCCTGTCTCTCCTTTCCCGTATCGCGGCCGGTGGTCTGGCCGTGACGGTGCTGCTCGTCTCCGGCGCCGTTGCGGTGCGGGCCGCCGATCCGGCTGTCCCGGCGCCGGGTCCGTTGGAGTGGGTGATCTATGTGCGCGACACCCAGAAGATGAAGGGGCCGCTCCTCGAGCCGATGACGATCGACTTCGAGGCGGTGAACCTCTCCGGGATCGCCGGCGAGTATGCCGGTGCCGCGGAGATTTCCTGGCGGGCGGGGGCCGACGATGTCGCTGTGGAAGTCGTCTCGACGAGCACCCAGCTCGACCTGCGGGTCGTGCCCGTGCTGGCGGTGGGTGGCCAGGCGGGTGCCGGCGGCAACCTGCCACGCCATGTGGGCTCGGGTACGATGAAGATGGCGACGGTTAGCACCGCCCGGGCGGATGGCCAGGTGTCGCAGCGCACCTCCCGGTCGGAACTGCCGTTCACGCTGGAGATCGTGGGCCCGCGGGTCGTGCTCGTGGTGCAGTATCCGAAAGGTACGGTGACCTTCCACGGCCATGTCATCGGCGAGGGCCGCGGGGCCCGGCAGGCGAAGGCACGCCCGGTTCGCCGCCCCGCAAAGCCGGCGCGGGAGGAGGCGCCCCCGAAGCTGGCGCCGCTGAAACCGATCCCCGCCGAGCCCGCCCCGGAGCTCGCGCCGTTGCAGCCGATCCCGGCCGAACCCGCGCCTGGGGAGCCCGAGCTCGCGCCGTTGGCGCCGATCAAGGGCTAGTTTCGGACGCGCCGCTTTTCCCGTTTCCCGGAGCCGATCTACGGGGTGATGCACACTGATGGGCACTGATCCGGAGCGGCAGGATGGGAATGTGGAAATCAGGAAATCAGGAATGGCAGCCGAGGGTGGGGCGAACGGTCCCCGGTGCGCCGCGGTGGGCGGAGGACGGAAGGGGAATCATTCTGCCGTACGGCAGAACACGCTGATGGACGCTGATCGGGGACGCTCCGCCTCCTCGCTACTCACTCCTCGCTACTGTCCCTTCCCCCCTGCCTGCATCGGACCATCCGATACGCTGCCCGGCCGTGAACGCCGCCACTCCGGTTTCTGCGGCAGGAGCCCAAGCTCAACCCGACGGTGCTTTACGCTCTTCTCGAGACGCCCTGTCAAGCGTCGCGCCCCCCCTCCGTCGATCAGATCGCGGCGATGGCCTGCAGTCGGGATAGGACGATGGGCGTGCGCTGTTGGCTCGCTTCATCGGGCGGCAGGTGGGCTGCGATGGCGTCGCGAAACCGGCCCACTGCCAGCAGCCGGGCGAACTCGGTGACGACGAAGTCGCGAAGCTTGCGAGGGGCGAGTTGTACGTCCTCGACGATGTGTCGTCGGCCATCGACCACTGTGATCACATCCTCGAGGTCGTGGCTTGCCAGGTAGTCGCCGTCTCCTCGGTCGTTGAAGGCCTCGAGCTTTGTGGCGAGAAATGCCGCAGGTTCGACAATGCTCAGTGTGGCAGCGCCCACTTGGATGGTCGTGGCCGTGGCCACCGCCTCTTGGAACCAAGCGGTGTTCAATCCGAGGTAGTCGCCACCGGCGGGCATGATGTCCACAATGGTGTTCCCGAAGATCCAGCGGCACTTCGGCGCACCTTCGCGCATGTCGTGGTCGAATCCCGCTTGGCGCAGTCGTTCCTCAAGGGCGGAGTAGGCCTCGAACGCCACGACTCCGATCGCTACATCCACGTCGCGTGTTTGTCGGACGGGAGTGAGGTCGGGTGCATCGAGGAGAAATCGGAGCACCGAGCCGCCCAGAAAGACGTGATCGAGCGCGAGTTCGTTCAGCTTCGCCGCCACCAGCACCATCGAAGTCAGCAGGTCATTGCTCATCGGCTTCGATGCGCTTCGTCAGCTCAGCTTGCGCGAGATTGCGCTCGCGGGCGCGTCCCACGCGCAACGCATCCACCAGTGCAAGCAGTGTGTACAGCTCGGGATCGCTGGCGACAGCCTGTGGGACGCTCGGGTAGAGCGGCTTGACGGCGACCCCTCGCACGGTGCCTTCCGCGCTCGGCCACACCGGTGGCGGCTCCGTGCTGTCGGCGAAACGACTGGCGAGAACCGGGTGTCCCCATGCGGTCGGAAGCCCCCGGGTGACCTCTTTGGCCTGCGCTGGAAAGACATACGGGACTCCATTGACCAGAAAGCGAAGCAGCTCCTCCCGCCGCACGGATTGACTGTTGGGGTTCACCAGTCGCGCCTCCTGCAACCGTCGGACCGCGCCATGGACCTCGGATGCGCTCATGCCCAACTCTGCGCCTAGGTTGGCGTAGGTGCCGGGCGCACGCTTCAAAACGAGCCGGAGCGCAACGAGGATGTCCTGAGGCTTGATCAAGAGAGTGATACGCTGTTCGCGAATAGCGAATGTGTCAAGATTCGGTCTGTTGCCCACGTCGTCGGGATAGTGAAACGAACAACTCCGGGAGGAACCGGAGGCGGGAAGTGTAGCCACAGATTTGCGCAGATGGGCACTGATCCGGAGCAGAAGGATGGGGAGAATCTGGAACTCATGAACTCAGGAGCGGAGCGGCGCTGGCCCGTAACTGGACGACGGAGTCGTTCAGCCGGATGGAAAATGTGGAAATCAGGAAAGCTGGAGCGGAAGGCGAAGGTAGGGCGAACCGTCCCCGGTGAGCCGCGGCTCGGCGGAGGACGTTCTCCCGTGCGGGAGAATCTCCGGCGCGTGGCGCCTCCGAGAAGTGGAACCGTTGTGCCGTACGGCAGAACACACTCATCGGCACTAATCCGGAACGGTCTGGCGGCGTTGCTCAATCGAGGCGCTCGTGCCAGTAACCGGGCTGGCGATGCAGGTGCATCACCGCGACGATCCAGATCCGATCGGGCTCCTCGAGGTAAACGACGGCATACGGAAAGCGTTGCGCAAGATACCGCCGCGCCGGCGGGTCGAACTCGTGGAACTGGCGTGGATGGGCGCAGACCGCTGCGATGGCGGTCTCGATCTCGTCGTAGAAACGACCGCCCAGCTCGGGCTGGATCTCGGTGTAGAACCGCGCCGCCGCGGCGTACTCGGCGTCGGCTTCCGGATGGAAGAGGTGCGGCTTCACCGGCCGACGATCTGGCGGATCTTCTCGGACGTGACGGCGCCGGGGATGCCCTGCACCTGCCCGCTGCGAATCTCCGCGATGCGCCGCTGGACCGTGCCCGACCACGCGTTTGCCGCCGCCGGTTCCTGGCCGCCATGCATGGTCAGAAGGATCCGGTCCACCAACTCGGCTACCACGTCCTGCGGCATCGACCGGGTTTGTTCGACGATCTGGTCAACGGTCATGGGCATGGCGCCTACTGTGCCGGCTCCGCCGGTCCGGGCAAGTCTGTGGACGCGGGCGGTGAGCCGGGACTCGGCTGTAGCCGGGGGCGGTGACCCCGGAGGATCGGATGGTCTCGCGCCGAGGCGCAGAGGACGCGGAGGACGTTCTCCCGTGCTGAAGAATCTCCGGCGCGTGGCGCCTCCGAGAAGTGGAACCATTCTGCCGTACGGCAGAACACACTGATGGGCACTAATCCGGAAGTGCCGCCTGCCCGCTACTGACTCCTGCATCCTGTCTCCTGACTCCTCGCTCTTGCCTCCAGCCTTTCGCCTCAATCTCTCCCTTGCCTGAATCGGACCCGCCGGTACGCTGCCCGGCCGTGAACCCCGCCACTCCGGTCTCCGCGGCCGTAGCCCAAGCTCAACCCGGCTGCGCCTTGGCGCCTTCGATCCACCCCTCTCAAGGGTCGCGACATGAACCATTCGACTCCCTCCGAGGTCGTGCCGGCTGATCAATTCAACACCTTACAACCTGACCCCTTTTTGCTCCCCCCCTTTCGTCTCTCCTGACCCCTTTCGTCTCTCCGCCATTTTGGTCGCCGCGGCCGAAGCCCAAGCTCAACTCGGCTGCGCCTTCGCTACGTTCGATCCGCTCCTGATGAGGTTCGTCACGTGCCCCTTTCCGCCGCCCGGATCCGAACCCGGCGGAGCCGACAACATTCAATTACTTACAGCCTGACCCCTTTTTGCCCCCTGCCACTTTGGTCGCCGCGGCCGATGTCCAAGCTCAACCCGATTGTGTCTTGGCCGCCGTCGGCCCGCCCGAGGTAAAGGGTAAAACCTGACCCCTTTCGCCCCTCGCCCCTCCTGCCCCCACTCCTCCCTTGCCTGCATCGGACCTGCCGGTACGCTGCCCGGCCGTGAACCCCGCCACTCCGGTTTCCGCGGCCGAAGCCCAAGCTCAACCCGGCTGCGCATTGGACCCCTTTGCCCAGCCTATCGGGAGCCAATATCCGACGTCTTTAGGTCGGTGTTATCGGGCATTTAGGTGCCTCCGGTTCTCTCGCGATGCTCTATTCATAGATGCTGACGGTGTCGCTCAAACAATTGACGTTAATAATGGCATAAGCACTGGCGAGGTATATATAATTATCCTGGCGGACGGTTGGTTGCAATTTCCTCCGGAGTTCATTGAGCGCCTCAACTGTATTCCTGATGGCCTGGACTTGGAGACTCTTGTTCTGAATCCACGAATCGTAGTAGTCGGCAGTGGGCCCGAGAGCATGATGCTTATGCAGCCGATCGCTGAGATTATAGCGCTGGGTGATGAGAGATTCTCGGCTGCCGAGGGTGGCACAATGTATTATGGAATCCCAACTGAATTTACGGAGCTAGATGATCTCCCTGAGTTCCTGTTAAGGAATCGGCAAGGCGCTATGGCCTCATTTCGAGCCGCCCACCGGTGACGCCATGTGTTATTCCCGGTACCGATCTTTCTGGCGTTCTTCAAATGCCCGGGTTGCACCTTCGATAACAGCGGCGAGAGATATGCAGGCGCCAATTATCCGGCGCTGCTCTTCGGCTACGGCGACTGCTTGTTCCCCTTCCTCGTCGAATTGGAAATAGACATTGGGGTTTTTCTCGAAGAGTTCCTCGAACACTCTCCCTGTTTCGAGGTTCATGATTTGGGTCCTGATGGACTCGTCCGTCAGTGCGGCATGCTCGTAGCTATGTGCGAAGTGGTTGCGGATATTTCGTATCGTGTTTAGGTCGCGGAAAGCGACGTCATCGATTAGCTCCATCGCGTACGCGATGCGTGTTTTGCCTGCGAATGAACCCAAAGGTCCGTCAGATCGGAAAAGGGGGCCGAGAACATTCTTTTCCAGTCCGGGACCTTTGCGCATCACGCTTCGCAACAGCATCTCAAGGTCTTCTTCTAGAATCGACGCTGCAATGAGCACGAGACCGCGGTCTGACTCTCTGCTGAGCTCTATCAGGAAGGTGTTCCGGCGCTTGGCTAGATCTGCTTCGGATCGGGGTAGTTTGTTCTTCATCTGGAGAATCAAGCGATGAGGTACACCGGCTGGCCATCGATCTTCAGCGGCTCACTGGCGTGGACTGTGAGGTTGTTGCCTTCTGTGTCCTGTACTGTATTACACTCGGCCGGCAAAATGATCGTCGTGGGCGAAACGGCGTAGACGATCGTGACCCTGTCGAAGTGGAACCAGAGGGCGCCGTCGCGGGTTTCGCGGCTCCGGAAGGTGTCGCGGCCGACGGTGCGGTGGAAGTGGACGAGGGCGCGCCAGGCGGGGCGGGGGCGGTTGGCGGCGAGTTCGTCGGCGAGGCCGAAGCCGTGGGCGGTGAGGTTCCACCACCACACGCGCTCCGTCATGCCGGAGCAGAGCGCGATGAGCGCGTAGCGGATCAGGTAGGCGGCGGCGGTCGCCTCATCAACGTGGAGCGGGCTCTCTAGGTAGTCGCGGGGCGTGTAGGCGCCGGCGAGGGGTGAATACTCGCCCGTGCCACGCAGCGGCCAGTTGGTCTCGGTGACGTAGAATCCATTGATGCCGTGTGCTTCGGCGACGGCGCGACCGAGCGCGCATTTTTCGAGGAGGGAGAACTGGCCCTGGAAGTTCTCGGGCGCGCCGCGGCGGTCGACGTAGAGGTGGTTGGAGAGGCCGTCGATCCGGCCGGCGAGTCGCGCGAGCAGCGGCGGGTAGTAGTGGTACTCGAAGTCGTTCACGGCCGGGCCGAGGATTTTCACGGCCGGGTATTGTGCCCGGAGTGCGGCGACGGAGTCCCAGAGGGCGACGGTCTCGCGCAGGCCCCACATACCCCACTTCACGCGGTTCACGGCGTGGGCGACTTCGACGAAGCGGACGTGCTCGTGCATGCGGCGCAGCGCCTCGGCGCAGAACGCTTGCCACTCGTCGGGCGCGAGCACGGAGCGGCGCGACTGGATGAGGCCGAGCGCGACCTCGTGGCCGCGGGCGGCGAGTTGCGCGACGGCGTCGGCGCAGGCGTCGAGGCCGGCGGCGCCTTGGTGGAAATAGCAGCGGACGAAGACCGGCAGGCCGGGTGTTTCCGCGAGGAGCGCGAGTTGCGCGGCGAAGTGCGGTCCGGTCTCGACGGCGACGCCGAGGCGCCGCGTGAGGTCGACGGGGTTTTTATAGGCCTCGCGGAGGAGGGCGCGGTAGCGGCTCCAGATCATGGGGCCGCGGAGGAGGTTGTGCCAGGCGACGCGGAAGAGGTCGGCGGTGGGGCGTTCGCGGCGGCGGTCGCGCGACTCGAGCACGACGGAGGGCTGGACGGACTTGGCGTCCCAGAGCCAGGTGTCGCGGTAGGCGGGGCGGCCGGTGGAGACGATCTTGTTGCGGTGGCGCAGGAGGTGCCGGATGGGGTGGCGGTACTTGCGGCTCTCGTTGTGCCAGGTGATGCGCAGGCGCTGGAGGGCTTCCCAGCGGGCGAAGGCGCGCGGGATCGGGCCGTCGTTGAAATAGATCCGGAAGAAGATGCGGCGGAAGTGCGAGGGGAACTCGAGCTTGGCGAGGTCGCGCGCGCGCTGGCGGAGCGTGAGCGCGGGGCAGAGGTCGCCGCGGTTGAGGTCGATGAAGCACGGGTCGGCCCAGGCGGCGTCGCCGGTGCGGCGCAGGAGGAGGTTCTGGCCGCCGAGGTCGTTGTGCACGTAGCCGCTGTCGTGCATCCGGCGGACGGCGTCGGCGGTGAAGCGGAGCAGCGCGATATACTTGGCGGCGTCGGGGTCCTCGCGGAGGAGGCGCGACATCTCGGAGTAGAGATCGGTGCTGCCCTCGAGGAAACGGGTGACGAGGTAGCTCTCGACCAGGCGCGGGCCGGACCAGCGTTCGAAGTAGGCGACGGGATCGGTCGTGCCCGCGCCGTGGGCACGCAGGTGGAGCGCGAAACGGTGGGAGCGGGCGGCCTTGCTGCCGATGCGGCGGTAGGCGAGCGAGCGCAGGAGCGGCGGGTTTTTGTAGGATTTCACGCAGAACCCGGGGCCGGCGGGCGCGGCGGGATCGGCGATGCGGTAGATCTTGTTGCGGAGGCGATAGACGAGGTCGGCGTCGCGCGCGGCGAACGTGGCCGGCAATCCGACGAGCCAGCGGGCGAACTCCGGCGTGGCGAACGGTGCGGCGATCTCACCGACGTAGGGGCAGTCCGGTGCGAGAGTGGAGAGCGGGGTGCACGGTGGCTGCCCCCCTTCGCCAAGGCTTCGGAGGGCGTCGCTGCGCGACGGTGGACTGTGGTCGGTGGTCAGAACGGCGGGGAGGGTGGAGCAGGAGCGGGGGACGGGGCAAGAGCCGGGTGGCGTTTGGCGGTGGGGGCGGACCGCGTTGTCCCAGCGTGGTCTCGCGGGCCTTGGCGGCCAGCGCCACGGATTTATGGGCTGGATCGGGCGTGCGGTTTTCGTCGCTCTCACGAGCGGCGCCACAATGCGAGGAAACTGTAGGCCAGGTCGCCGACCTGGTGGAGTTTCGGAAGGGCCACCTCGGCGCGGTGGCCTACAGCATCGCTGCTCTTGGCTCTGCTCGGCAGCAGAGCGCCACGGGGATCCGGACCGGGCGTGGCGCCGGCCTCCGGGCTGGCGATGGCGGATCAGGCCGGAGTTGCTGGCGGAGTCGGGCAACGCAGGCAGGGACGCCTGCGCCACGGTCCGGCGTGCCGGCGGTGTTGGATGGGCCCGAAGGGAACGCCGTGAGCACTGCACCTGACGCAAGCTTGCGGCGTTGGTGGAGGTGTGGCCTTGCCTTTGTGTGTGCTTCGATCTGTTCGTAGAGGAAATGAATACGCGGACCGGTGGATCCGAGCGCATGACGACGAACGTGCCAGTGGCGGCGACGGGTGTTGGTGCTGCATGTGTTCCTCCTCCTCCGTTGCCGCGTCGAGCGTCGTTTTGGCAACGAGTGTTGGAGTTTGCGCCGGTGGGTTTCGGCGCCCGTGCCGCGTACCTTGCCGTTGGTGTGCTGCTCGCTCTGGCTTGGGCTTTGATCCTAGTGAGCTCGCTCAACGGATGGCGACTGCACGTGTTTGTCGGAGAGGAACAGCCGTGGTCCTGGTCGCGGCTTGTTTGGTATCCTGTCTCCGTTTTGCTTATTCCGGTGTTTGAGACGGGAATCGGGTGGGGGATGTTTGCGGGACTGGACGCACTGCGCGTTCGGCCGGAGCTGCGACTGTTGGTCTGGGCGGCATTCTGGGCAAACCTCCACTATAGGTATGCCGGCGATGCGCTGGTCGTGTTTGGCCCGTTTCTGGTGTTTGGTTGCTGCATGGTAGCTTACGGGCGGCGATCTCCGCTCGATGCCTTGCTGATGGGGGCGACCATGCATTGCGCCTACAACGCGGTACTCGATCCGGTGAAAGCGTTGTTGCGTTGGTTGCTGGAATAGGACGCGGGCTTGCGTCTCGGGGCGGAACGCAGGCAGCGTCGGGGCACCATGGATTTGTTCCGTCGCCGTCCGCCCGTGTGGGCGTTGATCGCACTCTCGGTGTTGCTCTGGCTGGGTCAGTATTGGCAACGCGGACTGTGGGCGCCGGACGAGGCGCGGTACGCGTACGTGGCGCGCGAGATGCGCGAACTCGCGCCGACGGACGGCACCAACGGGTGGCTGGTGATGCACGTCAACAGCGACCTCTATCCCGACAAGCCGGCGCTGCTGTTCTGGCTGATCAACGCCGCGGCGACGGTGTTCACCGGCGGCGAGATCAACAGCCTCTCGGCGCGGCTCCCGAGCCTGGGCGGCATGATCCTCGGGCTGTGGGCGGTCGCGCGTCTGGCGCAGCGCTGGACGGCCGACGCCGCGACGGCGTGGCGCGCGGTGCTCGTGACGATGACGACGTTCATGGTCTGGCAGGAGGGCGGCTGGGGACGGATCGACGCGCTGCTGTTCGGGTTCTGTCTGGCGGCGCTGTATCATCTCTTCGCGTTCAACGACGATGGCCGGCGCTGGCGTCTGTTCGCGGCGTACGGGCTGCTCGGGCTCGGGACGTTCGCGAAGGGCCCGCTACATCGCGGCGACGTGGGCGGCCGGCGAGGGCGCGAAGCTGCGCCGCTGGCATTGGGCGTGGGGCCTCCCGCTCGCGTTGGCGCCGCTCGCGGCGTGGCTCGCGGCGGCGCGTTGGATCGGGCACGGGCCGGACGAGTATTTCCAGGCGATGTTCGGGGTGAAGTTCATCGGGCGGGTGGCGCAGGCGGAGGACCACGCGAATCCGATCTACTACTACCTGACGCATTTCCCGGTGGAGTTCCTGCCCTGGACGCTCTTCCTGCCGGCGGCGTACGTCGCCCTCGGGGCGGGCGTGCTGCGGCGGCGGCTGCTCGGCTGGTTCCTGTTCATCTTCGTGATGTTCTCCGCGTTCTCCGGGAAACGGCAGATGTACATCCTCGCGCTTTATCCGGCGGCGGCGCTGCTGGTGGCGGCGGCGTGGCCGCGGTTCGGCGCGCTCCCGCGGCGTTGGACGGCCACGACGGGCTGGCTGGCGACGGGTTTCGTGCTGCTGATCGGCGTGGTCGGGTGCGCGGGGGCGATCGGCTGCAACGTGATCCCGGCCGACGGGAAACTCGGGCTGAAGCTGGCGAAGGCGACGGCGGGGATGGATGGCGCGGCGCTGCCGTGGCGGTTGCTCGCCCTCGGTGTGCCAATGCTCGCCGGCGGGGCATGGCTGGCGCGGACGCTGCGCCGCGAACGACTTTCCTTGCGCTGGTTCGGCGGGTTTGCGGCGACGATCTTCGCGCTGCTGATCATCGCCGGCGCGGTGGTGCTGCCGGCGCTCAACCCGGTGAAGGCGCCGCTGGCGCTGGTGCCCGAGGCGCAGCGACGGCTCGCGCCCGGGCAGCCGATCCATGTCTACGGCCACCAACTGGCCATCGTGCCCTTCTATGTGGAGCGGCCGGGGCGCGAGCTGCGCACGCCCGAGGAGGTGGAGGCGACGCTGGCGCGCGAGAAGTCGGGCATCATCGTCTTCCTCGGCCGCCACTGGGCGGAGTTGGCGCCGCGGCTCACCGGGCGCGTGCTGGCGCATCCGCTGCAGATCGGCGGCAAGAAGGACATGGTCTGGGTCGAGTTCCCGGTGCCGGCCGGTGCCGGTGAAGAGCGGGAATAGGGCGGGACAACCGCTGCCGCGGGCGGGGGCGAGCGAGGCGAGAATGGGGGTTCGATCAATTTGAGAGGTCCTTGTTTCCGGTGTTGACCGGCGCGGCGCCGTCGATCTCCTCTAGCCCCTCGCGTTTTTCGGAGCCGGGCAACCGGTGCCGACGGATGCAACCACGGAGAGGTGGCAGAGTGGTCGAATGCGCACGCTTGGAAAGCGTGTGTAGGGAAACCTACCGAGGGTTCGAATCCCTCCCTCTCCGCCATCCTTCGCCCGGTCGGGCTACGGATGGCACGCCGGGCATGTGATGGATGTGCGCGGTGCAGGATCTCTGGTTTTGCGGCGAAGGATGCCCTGCGTAGCCTCGGCATAGCAGGGCTTACCGATGTACTACGTCTACCTACTCCGTAGTGAGTCTGACTCCGCCCGGCGTTACGTTGGCTTCACTGAAGACCTGAAACGGCGGATGGCCGATCATAACGCCGGCAAGAACACGTCCACAGCCCCTTTCCGCCCTTGGCGGTTGATGGCCTATCACGCGTTTGCGGAAAAAGAACGGGCGTTGGCTTTCGAGCGTTATCTGAAAAGCGGATCGGGGCACGCTTTTGCCCGACGTCATTTGTGGGAAGGGTGATCGCGGGCTGCCGCTAGCCGGCCAATCTGTCCATCCTTCGCCCGGTCGGGCTATGGATGGCACGTCGGGCATGGCTCGGACCGGCATTTCTCCGTCGCTTAAGCGGATTGGCGAGCGGGCGATTTGTTGTCCTAGTGGCGGCCCCGTCTCCATGCGCACTTTCCTCGGCATCTTGCTCGAAACCCTCACCGTCGTCGCCCTCGTGGCGGCGAACGGCTTTTTCGTGGCCGCCGAGTTCGCGCTGGTGAAGGTGCGCACCAGCCAGTTGCGGCCCCTCGAGAAGAAGGGTGGCTGGCGCGTGCGGGCGGCGATCAAGGCCAGCGAGCATCTCGATGCGGCGCTCTCGGCCACGCAGCTGGGTATCACGCTGGCCAGCCTCGGGTTGGGCTGGATCGGCGAACCGTTCCTGGCGCACCGGCTCGGGCCGTTGCTGGCGCTGGCCGGCATCACCGATCCGCGGGCGGTGGCCTCGATCTCCTTCGCCGTGGCGTTCACGGTGATCACGTTCCTGCACATCATCTTCGGCGAACTGGCGCCCAAATCGATGGCGATCCAGCGGGCCAAGGGCGTGTCGCTGTGGGTGTCGGGCCCGTTGCTGGTGTTCTACTACGGCTTTTTCCCGGTCATCTGGACGCTCAACAGTCTGGCCAACCGCATCGTGCGCTGGGCCGGGCTGGTGCCGGCGACCGAGGGCGAACACAGCTTCAGCGCCGACGAACTGGAATACGTGTTCAGCCACGCCAGCCATGCCCATCCGGCGGATGCGCTGGTCAACAAGCTGATGGTGCAGTCGCTGCGGGTGCGCTCGACGACGGCCCACCAGATCATGATCCCCAAGGAGGAGGTCGTGGTGCTCTGGCTCGACCGGCCGTTGAAGGACAACCTGCGCGTGGCGCAGGTGAGCGGCCTGAGCCGTTTCCCCGTCTGTCGGGGAAACAAGGACACCGTCGAGGGCATGCTGCTCATGCGCGAGTGGCTCTGGCAGATCGCGGCGCTCGGGCCGGACATGCCGTTCGAGCCGCTGATCCGCCCGCTGCTGACCTTCGACCTGGTGAGCGCGGGGCTGACGATGCGCGAGCTGCAGGCCGAGACCGGCTGGCCGCTCGAATGGACGATGCACCAGACCGTGGGCCAGTGGTTCCAGCAACGGCTCGGGGTCGCGGTGCGGCGCGGCGATGTGGCGACCATCGGCGAGTACCGGCTGACGGCGACCGAGGTGAACGCCGAGCGGTTGCGCCGGGTGCGCGTCGAGCGCGTGCCGGAAGACGAGGCCAGCACCGCGAGCGGCGAGTGAGGTGGCGGGCGGACGTCGCCCCGGTGCCGCCGGAGCGACGGGCTTCCCTCGCGAGTGGAGGGACCGGGATCGGCGCGGGGGGCCTGTCCGAAGGCATGGGGTACGGCTAGCCGCGCGGCTGTGGCCCGACGATGCGCCCGCTGGCAAGCCTCGGTTGGCACGGGGGCGAACCAGTAGCCGCGATTATCCGACTGGGCCGCGCGGGAAGGCGCGGCTTGAGAGCGCGGTTTTGCCCAAATGCGACTTGCTGGAGGATTGGCTCGACCCTAGCTTGCGCCGCTCCCGGCAAATCGACGCTCTCGCTCATGGTCCCATCGAACACCGAAGTCATTGGCTATAATAGCAAAGTCGAAGGCGGGGTCATTGTTTCCCGCGTCGACGCCGTGATCAATTGGATCCGCGCCAACTCGATCTGGCCGATGCCGATGGGCCTCGCCTGTTGCGCGATCGAGCTGATGTCAGCGGGCGCGTCGCGCTTCGACATCAGCCGGTTCGGCGCCGAGGTCATGCGTTTCCCGGCGCGCCAATCCGACGTGATGATCGTCGCGGGCACGGTGACCTACAAGATGGCCGTCCACCTGCGCCGCATCTACGAGCAGATGGCCGAGCCGAAGTGGGTGATCGCCATGGGCGCCTGCGCGTCCTCGGGCGGCATGTACCGCTCGTACTCCACGTTGCAGGGCGTCGACCGCATCGTGCCGGTCGATGTCTACATCAGCGGCTGCCCGCCGCGCCCCGAGGCGGTCCTCGATGCGCTGCTGAAGATGCAGAACGTGGTCCGTGAGGACCGCGGCTTCCGCAAGACCACTCTCGGCTCCGTCCTTGTCCGCTGAGCACCCCGGCCCTCGCTCCCGATGACCGCTTCCGCCAACGATCTCGCCGCCGCGCTCCAGCCGCGTTTCCCGAACCTCACCGTACGGCCCAGCGCCGACGGGGTGGCGTTCAACATTCCCGCCGCCGAGGTGCTCACGTTGCTCGCGCATCTGCGCGACGAGTGCGGCTTCGACCTGCTCTCCGACCTCACCGCGATCGACTGGGCCCCGGGCGCCTCGCCGCGTTTCACGGTCGTGTACCACCTGCTCTCCACCGCTCGCGCCGAGTATGTGCGCATCGCGGCCGACTGCGCCGACGACACCGAGCCGGCGATGCCCACCGCCACGGGACTCTGGCCCGGTGCCGACTGGCACGAGCGCGAGTGCTTCGACCTGCTGGGCGTGACGTTCACCGGACATCCCGACCTGCGCCGCATCCTCATGTGGGAGGGCTATCCCTACCACCCGCTGCGCAAGGAGTTCCCGCTCGCCGGCCTGCCCACCGAGTTGCCCGACGAGGAGATCGCGGAGATCTCCGGTGTGAAGGTCCAGCCCGCGCCGATGGCCGGCGGTCCGTTCGTCGCGCAGCCCGACGGCAGCGTGACGGTGTCGGCGGGCCGCGGCCCGCGCTCGCTCGACCAGGCCTGGAACGAGAAGAAGGAGAAACCCGCCGCCGGCTGACCGCGCCGCAACGAACCACCCACCGACGCCATGCCGACGGATTTCACATTCCCCGATAGCGCCGCCCGCGCCGCCGAAGCCGCCGAAGGCGAGAAGCTCGAGATCAACCTCGGCCCCTCGCACCCCAGCACGCACGGCGTGCTGCGCATCCGCCTCGAGCTCGACGGCGAGGTCGTGACCAAGGCCGACCCGGTCGTCGGGTATCTGCACCGCGGCGACGAGAAGATCGCCGAGAACATGACCTACAACCAGTTCGTGCCGTACACGGACCGGTTGGACTACCTCGCCCCGCTGGCAAACAACGTCGCCTACGCGATCGCGGTGGAGCGCTTGGCCGGGCTCGAGGTGCCGGCGCGCGGCCAGGCGCTGCGCGTGATCGTCTGCGAGCTCGCGCGCATCTCCTCGCACCTGGTCGGCCTCGGCGCCTTCGCGATGGATAACGGCGCGTGGACGGTGTTCATGTACGCCTTCGAGGAGCGCGAGAAGCTCTACCGGCTCTTCGAGGAGCTCACCGGCGCGCGCTTCACCACCAGTTTCAGCCGCATCGGCGGCATGGCCCGCGATGTGCCCGCCGGGTGGCTCGACCACGCCAGCGACTTCTGCGACCAGTTCGTGCCGCGGCTCGAGGAGATGCTCGGGCTGCTCACCGACAACCGTATCTGGCGCGACCGCACCGAGGGCGTCGGCATCATCTCGAAGGCGGACGCCCTCGCCTGGGGCTGCACCGGCCCGATCCTGCGCGCCAGCGGCGTGGCCTTCGACCTGCGCAAGGACAAGCCGTACTGCGGCTACGAGAAGTACGAGTTCGACGTGCCCGTCGGCACCCGTGGCGACTGCTACGACCGCTACCTGGTGCGCGGCGAGGAGATGCGCCAGAGCGTGCGCATCGTGAAGCAGGCGATCGCGATGTTCCCGGCCGGCGCCGTGAGCGCGTTCGAGGCGCGCAAGATCGTCGCCCCGCCGAAGGCGCGCGTGCTCGAGAGCATGGAGGAGCTGATCCAGAACTTCATGATCACGACCGAGGGCCCGCAGATCCCGGCCGGCGAGGTCTATTTCGAGGCGGAGAACCCGAAGGGCGCGCTCGGCTTCTACGTCGTCTCCAAGGGCGGCGGCGTGCCGTGGCGCCTGAAGATCCGCTCCCCCTCCTTCTGCAACCTGAGCATCCTCCCGAAGGTGTGCGTCGGCGCCATGCTCGGCGACGTCGTCTCCATCCTCGGCAGCCTCGACTTCGTGATGGGCGAGTGCGACCGGTGAACCCTCCGACGAATTCCGCGATGAGTTTGAACCTGAAACCCGAGACCTTGGCCCGCATCGACGAGGTGATCACCCACTACCCGGTGAAGCGCAGCGCCGTGCTCCCGCTCCTGCACCTCGTGCAGGAGGAGCAGGGCTACATCTCCGCCACGGCCGTCGAGTGGATCGCCGCCAAGCTCGAGCTCCAGCCGATCAACGTCCAGGAAGTGGCGACGTTCTACCCGATGTTCCGCCACCAGCCCGTCGGGCGGCGCCATGTGCGCATGTGCCGCACGCTCTCCTGCGCGCTCAACGGCGGCTACAAGATCTGCGAACAGCTCGAGCAGGAGTTCGGCTGCAAGGCCGGCCACACTTCGCCCGACGGCGAAGTGTTCCTCGAGTTCGTCGAGTGCCTCGCCAGCTGCGGCTCCGGTCCGGTCGTCATGGTCGACGACGAACTGCACGAACGCGTCGACATCGAGAAGGCCAAGGCCATCGCCGCCCAGATCAAGGCCGCCGCCGCCCAGCGCGGCTGACGCGCCGCCACCAACTTCCAACTTCCCTTTCCCAACTTCCGCCTCGCGCCATGCCACATCCCGCCGAACGCCGCCTGATCTTCCGGCACATCGACGAACCCGGCTACACGCCCGACCTCGCCTGCTACCTCCAGCACGGCGGGTACGAGCAGTTGCGCAAGGCCGTCGCGCGGCCGCCGGCCGAGCTCATCGACGAGGTGAAGAAGTCCGGCCTGCGCGGCCGCGGCGGCGCCGGTTTCCCCTGCGGCGTGAAGTGGTCGCTGGTCGACCGCAAGAGCGGCAAGCCCATCTACCTCATCGTCAATGCCGACGAGTCCGAGCCGGGCACGTTCAAGGACCGCTACATCATCCACCAGGACCCGCACCAGCTCATCGAGGGCATCATGATCGCCTGCTGGGCCAACCAGGTGAAACAGGCCTACATCTACATCCGCGGCGAGTTCCCGCACGGCGCCCGCATCCTGGAGAAGGCCATCGCCGAGGCGCGCGCGGCCAACTTCGTCGGTCCGAAGATCTTGGGCACCGACTACTCGTGCGAGATCTTCGTCCACCGCGGCGCCGGCGCCTACATCTGCGGCGAGGAGACCGGCCTGATCGAGTCGCTCGAGGGCAAGCGCCCGTATCCGCGCATCAAGCCCCCGTACTTCCCCGCGGTCCTCGGCCTCTACCAGTGCCCGACGATCGTCAACAACGTCGAGACCCTCTGCCACGTGCGCCACATCGCCGAGATGGGCGGCGCGGCCTACGCGACGATCGGCACCCCGAACAACTCGGGCACGCGCCTGATCGGCGTCTCCGGCCACGTGTTGCGCCCGGGCTACTTCGAGTTCGAGTCGGGCAAGGTCACGCTCGGCCAGTTGCTCAACGACATCTGCGGCGGCCCGCGCCCGGGCCGGAAGTTCCAGGCCATCATCCCCGGCGGCTCCTCCTCAAAGGTGCTGCGCTGGGACGAGAAGTTCACGATCAAGCAGAAGGACGGCTCCGTGCTCAACTGGACCACGGCCGACATCCCGCTCGACTTCGACTCGTTCGCCGCGTGCGGCACGATGGGCGGCTCCGGCGGCGTGATCGTGATGGACGACACCGTCAACGTCGTCGAGGCGCTGGCCAACCTGAACGCCTTCTACGCCCACGAGAGCTGCGGCCAGTGCACTCCCTGCCGCGAAGGTTCGGCGTGGATGCGCAAGATCACCCACCGCATGGTGCACGGCGAGGCCCGCGCCGAGGACGGTGCGCTGCTGAAGTCCGTCGCCGACCAGATCGCCGGCCGCACGGTGTGCCCGTTCGGCGAGGCCTGCTCGTGGCCCGTGCAGGCCTTCGTCCAGAAGTTCGGCGAGGAGTTCAAAGCCTATCCCGCCGCCAAACAAAACCGCCACGCCCTCGCGCCGACGCTGGTGTGAGTCGAGCCCCGGAGTTTCGAAACCACTAATCCACACTGATGGACACTAATCGCAGCACCTACACCTCCTCCGTTCGCTCCGGATTAGTGGGTATCAGTGTGCATTAGTGGTTCCCACTTCCGTCGGCGACCAACACGAACTCACCAATACCATGAGCAATGCACACGAAGTCCTTGCTGAAGTGAAAGCTGCGCGCGTCAGCGAGCAGGCGCGCGAAGCGGAACAGAAGAAGCTCATTGGCCGTTGCTGGTGCCCGCGATATTTTGTGGTGGGGATGGCCATCATGGCGCTCCTCTCATTTGCGCACCTCGCCATTCTGGTGGCGCAGTATCTCAAGAATCCTGAGCATTTCCCGGCGATCATGGCTGCGGTCGCTTTCGCGAACATCCTGCTGGCTATCGGGACCATCATAACCCGGTTGACGAGGCGCAACGCGGCCCTGGCCGAGCTGATACGCAAGAAGGCTCCAGCACTCCACGATGAGCTCCTGCTGAACGGCGTGCTCTGAGCCTTGTCTCTTCAACCGCTAATCCACGCTAATGAACGCTAATCGCAGCACCTACACCACCTCCGGCCTCTCCGAATTAGCGGGTATCAGCGTCCATTAGCGGTTCCCACTCCCTCCACTTTCCCGTCTTTCCCGCGTGAGCCAGACACCGACCAAACCCGACCTCGTCACCGTCAACATCGACGGCCGCGACATCGCGGTGCCGAAGGGCACCAACATGATCGAGGCCGCGGCGCTGCTCGGCATCGAGATCCCGCATTTCTGCTACCACCCGAAGCTCCCCGTCTCGGGCAATTGCCGCATGTGTCTGGTCGAGATGGGCCTGCCCGCCGTCGATCCGACCACCAAGCAGCCGGTCATGGATCCCGCCACCGGCAAGCAGCGCGTGAACTGGATGCCGAAGCCCCAGATCGCCTGCTTCACCAACGCCACGCCCGGTCTCCACATCCGCACCACGACCCCGCAGATCAAGGAGGCCCGCGAGGGCGTGATGGAGTTCCTCCTCGTCAACCACCCGCTCGACTGCCCGATCTGCGACCAGGCCGGCGAGTGCAAGCTCCAGGAGCAGTCCGCCGACTACGGCCGCGGCGCCTCCCGTTTCATCGAGAAGAAGAACGTGAAGCCGAAGCGCACCCAGCTCGGCCCGCGCGTCACGCTCGACGACGAGCGCTGCATCCTCTGCTCGCGCTGCATCCGCTTCACCCGCGACATCGCCAAGCAGGACGTGCTCGGCTTCGTCGACCGCGGCAGCTACTCCACGCTCACCTGCTACCCGGGTCGCGAGCTGAACCACAACTACTCGCTCAACACCGTCGACATCTGCCCGGTCGGCGCGCTCACGAGCACCGATTTCCGGTTCAAGATGCGTGTGTGGTTCCTGAAGACCACGCCGAGCATCGACACCGAGTCCAGCGTCGGCGCCAACACTGACGTCTGGGCGCGCGAGGGCGTCATCTACCGCATCACTCCGCGCCGCAACGACGAGGTGAACGACACGTGGATGACCGACTCCGGCCGGCTGCTCTACAAGCAGGTCGCCGC
>JAGVUB010000157.1 GCA_019136515.1 Verrucomicrobiota bacterium | reverse complement strand
CACGCGCCCGCGGTCGAGGAAGATCACATCGCTCGCGATCCGCTCCACCTCGTCGATGTCGTGCGAGGAGAGCAGCACGGTGCTGCCGTCCTCCAGCGCGAGGTCGATCACCGTCGTCACCAGATCGTCGCGCATCACCGGGTCCAGTCCGCTGAACGGTTCGTCGAGCACCAGCAGCTTCGGGCGGAACGCCAGCGCCGCCACAAACAGCGCCCGGATGCGCATGCCGCGCGAGAGCGCCTTGAACCGCCGGTCCACCGGCAGCTCGAAGGTCCGCAGGAGCTTCGCCTCCAGCGCCCGATCCCACGTCGGGTAAAGGTCGCGCACCACATCGAGCAGTTCGCCGATCCGCAACCGCTCGTCCACGCGCTGGTTTTCCGACACGTAGCCGATCCGCGCGAACTGCGCCGGCCCGAGCTGCCGCGAGTCGCAGCCGAGCACCTGCGCCGAGCCCGCACTGGGCTCGAGCAGGTTGAGCAACGTTTCGAGCAACGTCGTCTTGCCCGCGCCGTTCGGCCCGAGTACCGCGCAAATGCTGCCCTCCGGCACGGCGAGCGTCGCCTCGTCCACGGCCACGTTCCGCCCGAAGCGGCGCGTGAGTTTGTCGGTATCGATCAGATTCATCGCATTCACTCCTTTTCCAGTTCCCGCCAATGTTTCTCCAAAGCGCGCTGCACCTGCTCCAGCGGCACGCCGAGGCGCTTCGCCTCGACCACCAGCTTCTCCAGCTCCGCGCCGAGCAGACCGGATTTCTCCGCCTTCCCGCCCGCGCTGGTTGGCGCCACCACCGTGCCCACGGCCGGCGTCGTCACCAGCACCCCCTGCTCGACCAACTGCCCGACGCAGCTGCCCCGAGACGACCGCCCGCTTCACCGCGAACACGATCTGTTCCGCGATGGGGCCGCCGGCGATGATCTCGATGGTGAAAGGAAGCACTGTTCCACTGTTCTAGTGACGGTAGTACAGCTGTCCAGCATTTTCTCGCTCCTCCGCGCGGTACGCGCTCTCTGCTCCTTCACGCCCTCGGATTGCCACAGCCGTCCGCCCCGCCAACGATCCGCATCCACCACCGCCCACCGCCCACCGTCTACCGTCCACCGGCCACCGGCTACCGGCCACTGTCCACCGTCCACCGCCATGCCCGCCCTCGCCTCCGATCCGCGCATCGTCCTCACCCTCGACGCCGGCGGCACCAGCTTCCGCTTCTCCGCCCGCCGCGGCCGCGCGCGCATCACGGATCTCGTGACGCTGCCGACAGAGGGCGCCGACCTCGCGCGCTGCTTGGCCAACCTCGTCGAGGGCTTCACTCGCGTGCGCGCGCTCTGCCCCGAGCCGCCGGTGGCGATCAGCTTCGCGTTTCCCGGCCCCGCCGACTACCCGGCCGGCATCATCGGCGACCTGCCGAATCTCCCCGCCTTCCGCGGCGGCGTGGCGCTCGGGCCGATGCTCGAGGCAAAGTTCGACCTGCCGGTCTTCATCAACAACGACGGCGACCTCTTCGCCTACGGCGAGGCCACCGCCGGCTTCCTGCCGTGGGTGAACGACCAGCTCGCGCAGGCCGGCAGCCCGCGCCGCTTCGAGAATCTCGTCGGCGTCACGCTCGGCACCGGCTTCGGCGGCGGACTCGTCCGCCGCGGCGAACTCTTCCGCGGCGACAACGCGATGGCCGCCGAGATCTGGCTCTTCCGCAACAAACTCGACCCGCGCACCAACGCCGAGGAGGGCGCCTGCATCCGCGCCGTGCGCCGCACCTACGCCGAGCTCGCCCACCTCGACGCCTCCACCGCGCCCGACCCGCGCGAGATCGAGGAGATCGCGCTCGGCAAACGCCCCGGCGCCCGCACCGCCGCCACCGAAGCCTACCACCGGCTCGGCGAAGTCGTGGGCGACGCCCTCGCGCACGCGCTCACGCTCGTCGACGGTCTCGCCGTGATCGGGGGCGGCCTGTCGGCCGCCGCACCGCTCTTTCTTCCCGCCACCCTCGCGGAATTGAACGGCACCTACACCACGCCCGAGGGCGGCACGCGCCGCCGCCTCGTCCAGCAGGCCTTCAACCTTGAGGACTCCGCCCAGCTCGCCGCGTTCGTTCGCGGCGCCACGCACGAGATCGCCGTGCCCGGCACCGACCGCCGCATCGCGTACGACCCGCTCGCGCGGATCGGCGTGGGGATTTCCCGTCTTGGCACAAGCGAGGCCATCGCCCTCGGCGCCCACGCCTACGCCCTCCGGCAGCTCGACCGGCGGTGAACCCGGACGTTGGCGGCTGTACCACCGCCAACCCAACCTGTGGGGTCGCCCTGAAGGGCCGCTCTGCGCCCGCCAATTCCCTTGCCCATGGTACCTCCGGCACTACGCTGCCCGGCCGTGAACCCTGTCGCGGCGGTTTTCGCGGCGTTTGCACCCACCCTGAACCCTCAACTCAGTTGAGGTGAATAACACTGATCGGCGGAAGGAAAGTTATGCGGCCAAAAACCATCTTCTGGTTCTGCGCATTGGGCCTGACTCACTACATCGTGACTTTGGGCACGCTCTGTTTGTCGTTTCGGTCCACCATGGACCGCTTCGACTCGGGGAGAGTCGCCAGCATCCCGGAGAAGATCATGGCTGGCGCGACTGATGTACTTTCACTCCCACTGGTTCCGCTTCTGAAGTTCAGCCCCATCCGTTTTTCCGGACTCAGTGGACACATCCCATTTCTCGCAAACAGCGCGCTCTGGGCCGCCGTGATTCTATCCATCGGAATTTGGCTTCGAAAAAAGGAGCCGATCCAGCCACTGCAGGGAACGCCGGCAAAGGCCCCGTCCTCTTCGGCCGAGCCGGAGGGCCGGTGTTCCTAACCTGAATCGTTCGGCAATGAAGCACCTCTCCTTACTCTTTGCGATATTCCTCCTTACTGGCTGCGCACATCTCTCACTGAATCCAAATTGCGGTTGGTATGAAGAGTTGCCGATGGCGATAAATGGGGGCGGTGTGTTGCGAGTCGCCCCTGACGGGACGTACCGATACCTTTGGTTTATTGCGAGCGACCTTGGGGACGCAGCGGCCACAGGTGACGACGAGTACGGTACGTGGAAGGCAGTCGGAGAGACGATTGAGTTCAGTTGCGTACACGTTCGATCTGGCGTGGTGTACCCAGGCCAAACCCTATCCGGTGCATATCACACCGATAATGAGGGTGTTTTCCGGCCTTCCGAAGACGGAAGGAGTTTTCGCGTTTTCCGGAGAGCTGGACGGCACCGATTTGAGAAGTTCCAGCGCGAAGTCTTCGACATTCTTCCGAGCCTAAATCCGAAGCCGAATCGGGTAGCCGGAGGTAATTAGCCTCCGGCCCACACACCACCCGGCGTACGGGTCAGTACCGGGCGGTTCCGGTCTCCATCTGACGACGGGGAAGCTGAAGACGAAGGGGACAGGTCGTAACTCTCAACAACGCGGTAGCCGAGATGGGCGGGAAGCCCGCGGCTTCAGCCTTCGATCCCCAGTTCCATCTGCTGCACGAAGGGCGGGGCGAAGACGCCGATGATGACCCACGGATTCGGCGCGGTGAAGTGGTGCTGCTGGGTCGTGCCGAGAAAGAAGTGGAGATCGCGCTGGCCGAATTCGCCGAGGTACTTCGCCTTCACCTTCTCGAGCGCCTCGTCCTCGTCGCGGGTGGCGTTCACGCAGTTCCAGTAGAGCTGGCTGCATTCCCAATCCAGGACTTGCAGCGTGCTCTTCCGGCCGTCGGCATCCTCGAACTGATAGGAGAACGAATACGGCACCTTGGGGATGACCTGGAAGGTCTGCCGCCAGGCCTCGTCGGCGAAGATCTCGTACTGGCGCGAGCTCTCGCGCATCTGGGCGAGCTTGTCGGAGTCCCATTCGCGGTCCTCGTCCTCCCAGATGAAGCCGCGGAGCTTCGCGGGCTTGAAGACGGCGAGAGAGAGCCGGTTGGCCTTCGCGCCGGCGATGAGCGGCTCCAGCCGGTCGAAGACCTGCGCCTTCTCGAGGACGAGTTTGCGGCGCTCGCGCCAGTTGTCCGCGGTGCCCAGGTGATCGACACGTCGCATCGTGCTGCAATCCACGGGGTGGTGCGTCTCGGGGCGGGGATCGGCGGTGCCGCGCACGAAGTCGGTCTCGATCCAGTCGAACTTCGCGTACTGCTCGTCTTCGTCGAGCCGGCGGAACGGCACGGGGTAGATGCGCATCCAGGTGCCGTCGGGGCGGAGGCCCGCGGTGCACACGGTCTCGCCGTACTTGCGCGACAGCGTGGGGTACGTCTTGACCGTGATGAGGACGCGTTCCCGGGGCATGGGCGGTCTGGGTTTGCCGGTCCAGCCAACCAGAAGCCGCCCCGGACGCAATCCCGCCGTGCGGGAGAGTCCGTTACAGGTGGTGCGGCACGAGGCGCGAGCCGCCGAGGCGCTCCAAGGCCTCGGCCACGCAATGCCGGTGGCACTGGCAGGGCTGCGCCTCGAAACAGGTGAGCGCCACGCGCTGGCCGTCGCGCTCGATCCAGCCGCGGATCTTCGCCAGCGCGGCGGTCTGCTGCGGGAGGCTGTCGCGCTCGTAGACGGCGAAGAGCGCGTCGTAGTCGGCCTGATCGTTGAGCTCGCGGCGCTCCTCGGAGGCGATGCCCAGCTCGGGCAGGTGTTCGTAGCGGATACCGACGCCTTCGCAGGCCTTGCTCAGCGTGGACTTCGAGAAGCCGTATTTGCGGCTGAGCGGGTTGCGCCGCACATCGCAGAGCAGCGTCACGGAGTCGCGCAGGAGGGCGTTGAGGTAGTTTTCGAGGCTGCGGCCCTCGTAGCCAATGGTGACGAGCCCCGGGCCCTGCGGCGCCGGACGGGCCGCGGCGATGGCGGCGCGGTCGGCGGCGTGCGGGAGGACGCGTTCGGCGATCTTGCTGCGCGTGGCGTACCACGGATGCCGGCGGTAGACCTCGGCGATGAGCGTGTCGCCACGTTTCCCCGCGACGGCTTGGGCGAAGCGGGACAGGCGCGAGGCGGCCGGCGATTGCGCGGCGGCGCGGCCGGCGGCGGTGAGGGTCCAGTGCTGCTCGTCGGCGACGAGCAGGTCCTGCTCGATGAGCCGGCGCTTGTCGGCGTAGCTGGTGAAGGAGAAGCCGCCGAACTGGTAGGGCACGAACTCGTAGCTCGGCTCGGTCTCCCACTCCTGGGCGTAGAGGAAGAGCAGCTTCTGGAAATCGGTGTTCGCCACGGTGCCGCCGAGGGCGTCGAGGAGCGAGAGCAGCAGGCGTTGGCGGGCGAACAACATGAGTGGAAGTGCTGGGGATAGGCTAAGCCGGGGGCCCCGAAAAGCGAAGAATGGCGGGCGGGGCGACCAGGCCGGAGATCTGGCGAATACACGGCGGCGCGCAGTTTCTCCGCGGCGGGGAAAACGCTTGTTGCGGCGGGCGGGGCGGCGAGGCTGGCGGGCGTGAACCCCGAACCTCCGGATACCTCCCGTCTCGACCAACTGGCGGCTGTGCTGGCTTCCCCGGTGCCGCGCCGGCCGACCGCCGAGTTGCTGGCCCGGGTGAAGAACGAGGCGGCGGCGCTCATCGGCGTCGGATTCGGGGTATTTTTCGCGGCGTTCGGATCGATCTTCGTGGCGCTGTTCTTCCCGTGGCAGCTGCCGTTCGAGCTGCGGTTGAAGCTGCCGGATGTGCGCACCGCGGAGGCGCGGATCGAGCGAGCCGAGGCGACCAACTTCTCGATCAACGAGACGCGGGTGCGCGGGTACGATTTCCTCTTCTCCACGCCGGACGGGGCGCAGATCCGCGGGCGTTGCTACACGACTGGCGAACGCTGGGCGGAGGGCGCGGTGGCGACGGTCCGCTACGTGTCCGGCGATCCGACCGTGGCGTGCCTCGAGGGGGCTCGGCTGAGTCAGGGCGGCTGGATCGGGCTGCTGGTGCTGCTCTTTCCGGCGGTCGGGGTGGGCGTGGCGGGTTACTCGCTGCTGGAGCGCCGGCGCGCGGAGCGGATGCTGATCCACGGCACGGTCGCCGAGCTGCGCGTGACGGCCGTGGAGTCGACCAAGATCCAAGTGAACAAACGCCCGCTGTTCCGCATCGCGTTGGCGCCGGCCGATGCCCCGGGAGCAGAGCCGCGGATCGAGCGGCGCTCCGATCCGCGGGCGGTGCGGTTCGCCATGGAGCGGCTGGAGAGCGGCCAGCCGATGTTTGTGCTCGTCGACCCCAAGAACCCGACACGGACTCTCTGGATTGAGCTCTATTGATCCGGCGGACGTTCGCGCCGGGCTTGCGGCCACGGCGCGTTTCCCGAAGCCTCACCCGCGCATGGCCCTCTTCCTCGGCATCGATGGTGGCGGCACCTCCACCCGCGCGCTCCTCTGTGACGAGCGCGGCCGGGTGCTCGGCCTCGGCACCGGCGGCGTGGCCAACCACCTGCACGCAGGTTGGGACGGCGCGGCGGGTTCGCTGCACACCGCGGTCGCGGGCGCCTTCGCCGCCGCGGGGCTCACGGCCACGCCCTGCTCCGCCGCGTTTCTCGGCATGGCGGCCGCCTCCTCCGACGAAACCCGCCAACACTGGCGCGAACTCGCGCACCAGCTCGGGCTCGCCACCGCGCCCGCCGCGATCGGCGTCGACCACGACATCCGCATCGCGCTCGCCGGCGGGCTCGCCGGTCGGCCCGGCATCGCCCTCATCGCGGGCACCGGCTCCTCCTGCTACGGCCGCACCGCCGAAGGCGCCACCTGGCAGGCCGGCGGCTGGGGTTCGATCCTCGACGACGGCGGCGGCGGCTACTGGCTCGGCCTGCGCGCCGTGGGCGCGGCCATCCGCGGCGACGACGGCCGCGGCCCCGCCACCGCGCTGCGCGAACGCATCCTCGCCCGTCTCCACGTTTCCAACCTGCGCGAGATCGTCACCCGCCTGCACGACGGCACGCTCGTCCGCCACGAGCTGGCGCGCCTCGCCGAGGACGTGATGGCCTGCGCCGCCGCCGGCGATGCCGCCGCACAGGAGCTGCTCGCCCGCGGCGCCGGCGAGCTGGCCGCCATGGTGCGGGCCGTTGCCCGGAAGCTCTTCCCGCACGCGGCGCCCGAAGTCATCTTCGCCGGCAGCACCGCGACCGCCGCCACGTTCGCGCCCGTGATCGCCGCGGCCATCGCCCGCGAGGTGCCCGCCGCCCGGGTCGTGCCCGCCGAACTTCCCCCCGCCGCCGGCGCCGCGTTGCTCGCGCTGGAGCTCGGCGGTGTGCGGCCCGCGCCGGAAGTCATCCTCGCGCTCGGCTCGGCGTTGTGACGCTCCGTTCGGATTCTTCGTAACCTTTTCCCGAAACACCGGTTGTCCTCTGGACAACCGTACGTCACCGGCGACCGCCCACAGTTCACCGGTTACCGTGCCTTTCCTCCCGACCCGCCATGACTTCCGTCCTCTCGACTCCACCCGGCGCCGCCGGCAGCATCGCCGCCATGTCGCCCCTGCTCCAAGTCGACCACCTCTCGAAGGCCTACGGTCCGGTGCGCGCCGTCGAGGACATCAGCTTCGCCGTGCGCCCGGGTGAGATCTACGGGCTGCTCGGCCCCAACGGCGCCGGCAAGACCACCACCATCTCCATGATCTGCGGCCTGCTCCAGCCCGACGGCGGCCGCATCGCCGTCGCCGGCCAGGCGCTCGCCGCCGACCCGCAGGCCGCCAAGCGCCTGATGGGCGTGGTGCCGCAGGAGCTCGCGCTCTACGAGGAGCTGAGCGCCGCCGAGAACCTCGAATTCTGGGGACGCCTCGCCGGCCTCGATCGCCGGACCGCCCGCGCCCGCACCGCCGAGATGCTCGCCGCGCTCACGTTGAGCGACCGCGCGAAGGATCCGGTGAAGACCTTCTCCGGCGGCATGAAACGCCGCGTGAACCTCGGCTGCGCGCTGCTCCACCGCCCGCGCCTCATCCTCCTCGACGAGCCGACCGTCGGCATCGACCCGCAGGCGCGTCTCAACATCCTGGAGTTCGTCCACGGCCTGCGCGCCGACGGCGTGGGCGTGCTCTACACCACGCACTACCTCGAGGAGGCCGAAGCGCTCTGCGACCGCATCGGCATCGTCGACCACGGCCGGATGCACGCCGAGGGCACGTTGCGCGAGCTGCAGGACCGCCTCGGCGACCAGGGCATCTTCGTGCTCGAGGGCGCGTGGGCCGGCGCCCAGCCCGACACCTGGCCGGGCCTGCGCGAACACTACCGCGTGCTCTCGCACACCGACCGCCAGCTCGTCGTCGCCGCGCTGAGCGAACGCGACCCGGCCGACTGCCTGCGCGAGCTGCTCGCGCTGCCCGTGCGCGCCGAGAACGTCACGCTCAAGCGCCCGAGCCTCAACGACGTCTTCCTCCAGCTCACCGGCCGCAACCTCCGGGAGTAAGCCGCCATGTTCCGCGCCCTGCTCGCCAAGGACTTCGCCCGCGCCCGCCGCAACCCGTTGCCGTGGGTCATCTTCCTCCTCGCGCCGCTCTGCGTGGCCGGGATCATCGGCTTCGCCTTCGGCGGCGGCGCCAAGGAGCAGAAGATCAGTCGTATCCGCTTCGCCCTCGTCGACGAGGACAACACCATCGTCTCGCGCTTCCTGCGCGGCGGCCTCAACCAGGGCAACCTCGGCGGCGAGCGCCGTTCCGAGGTCCCGCTCGAACCCGTGCTGCTGGAGCGCGGCCCGGCCCTCGCCCAGCTCGACGACAACCAGCTCAGCGCGGTCGTCATCATCCCCGCGGGTTTCTCGAGCGACTTCCTCGACGGCAAGAAGGTCACGCTCGGGCTGATCAAGAATCCTGCCGAGTCGATCAAGCCGACGATCATCGAGGAGGGTCTCGGCATCCTCACCGCGGGGCTCGACGGCCTCGCGCGCAACTTCGCCCCGGATCTCGCCGAGTGGCGCAAGGTGCTCGAGGGCGACGCCGACCTCGAGCAGGCCGGCCCGCTGCTCACCCAGCTCGGGCGGAAGCTGCGCTCGCTCGAGTCGTTCCTCAATCCGCCGCTCGTCGGCTACAAGAAGCCCGGCGACGCCGCGACCGGCGGCGGCACGGGCGGTCGAGGCTCCGGCTTCAATCTCTTCGGACACCTGCTGCTCGGCATGGCCGCGATGTTCCTGCTCTTCCTCGGCGGGCTCGGCCTGGGCGACCTGCACCGCGAGATCCAGCTGCGCACGCTGGCGCGCTACCAGACGCTGCACGTCTCGCTCACGCCGTTCCTCGCCGCCAAGGTCGTGTTCACCGGCCTGATGCTCGTGCTCTGCGCCGTGATCATCCTCGGCAGCGGCATGGCGGCCTTCGGGGTGCGGTGGCACCAGCCGCTCGCGCTGGGCGTGCTCACGGTCGCGTACGCGCTGTTCGTCGCCGGGCTGATGACCGTGCTCGTCGCGTGGATTCCCGACGAGCGCAAGGCCGACCCGATCCGCTCGATGGTGAGCATCGTGCTCGGCATGGCCGGCGGTTGTGCGTTTCCGGCGGAGATGCTGCCGCTGTTCTTCCGCACGCATGTGATGCCGCTGCTGCCGACCCACTGGTACACCTCGACCGCGCGCGCCGTGGAGTACGGCGGCGCCGGCCCCGGGGCCTGGGCGCCCGCCGCGCTCCAACTCGCGCTCCTCGGCGCCGCGCTGCTCGCGCTCGCCGCCTGGCTCTTCCGCCGCCAGTTCGCGAAGGGAGGCCGCGCATGAGAAACATCCTCGCCATCGGCCACAACGAGCTGCGCCTCTTCCTCAAGAGCCGCACCTCCTACTTCTGGCTCTTCGTCCTGCCGTTCGCGTTCGTCGCGGTCATGTCGCGCGTCTCGTACGGCGACGGCAAGTCCTCGAACCGTTTCCCGCCGGTCCTCATCGAGAACGCCGACACCGGCTATCTCGGTAACGTCTTCGTCGACGTGCTCAGCGCCCAGGGCCTGTGGCGCCTCGATCCGGCAAAGGACAAGAAAAACAAGCCGGTGCGTAGAATCCGCATACCGGCCGACTTCACCGACCGCGTGCTCGCCAAACGCGCGACCAACGTCGAGCTCCTGCCGGTTCCCGGCCGCGAGGACGCCCAGGGCGACGCGCTCGTGATCGAGGCGCGGCTCCTGCGCGCCCTCGTCGCGCTCAACTCGCACCTGCTCGAGGCCGCCTCCGCGGACACCGAGGCCGGCGGCACGGCAGGCGTGGCGGCGCCACGGCCTGCGCCTTCGGGCTCCGCCCCGGCCGCGGTGACGGCCACCGCGCCGTCAGTCACCGACTCTTCACTCCGCCGGATTGACCTTCCCGCCGGGCCGGCCGTCGCCGGCTCCGACCTCGCAACGGCCACCCCTGGCCGCCGAGCGAGGAGGCGTTGCGCGCCGTGATGGCCAAGCCGGCACAGGTCGCGCTCGACGCGAAGTACGCCGGGCGCGACCCGATCCCCAGCGGTGTCGGGTTCTCGCTGCCGGGCAACCTGGTGTACTTCCTCACGATGAACCTGCTGATCTTCGGCGGGGCGACGATCGCCGCCACCCGCCGCAGCGGCGTGTTGAAGCGGCTGCTCACCTTGCCCGTGCGCCGCAGCGAACTCATCGCCGGCCAGCTCTACGGGCTCTGGCTGCTTGGCGCGGTGCAGATCGGCTTCCTGCTGCTTGTCGGAAAACTCCTCTTCCACCTCAACGTCGGCGCGAACCTGCCGGGCGTGCTCCTCGTGCTGCTCGTCTACAGCTGGGTCGCGGCCGCGACGGGCCTGCTGATCGGGTCGTTGCTCGACGCGCCGGACCGCGTCGTCGGCGTGTGCGTGCTGGCCAGCATCCTCATGGCGGCGGCCGGCGGCTGCTGGTTCCCGCTGGAGCTCGCGCCCGAGGCGCTGCGCACCGCGGGCCATTGCGTACCCACCGGTTGGGCACTCGATGCCCTGCACCGGCTGATCAGTTTCGGCGGCGATCTCGGCTCGGTCGTGAAACCGCTGCTGGTGCTCGTCGGCTTCGGCACCGCCGCCACCGCGGCGGCGGGCCGGTGGTTCCGGGTGTGAAGCAAACCCGGGCACAACCGGCGAACGCCTGCGAGTAGGACCATGCCTCCGGCTGGTCCTCCGAGAGGACCAGCGCCCGCGGAGCAGCGGCATCTCAGCGGTCCGGTCAAAGACCGGACCTACTTGGCCTACAGCGTCTTCAGCGCTGCGAGCACGTCGGCGGCCTGCTGGGCCGTCGAGGCCTTCAGGTCGCGCCAGACGAGTTTGCCGTCCTTGAAGAGAAACGCCTGCCGGGATGCGAAGCCCAGTGTTGTCGGCACGCCGAAGGCCGCGGTCACCTTCTTGTCGGTGTCGGCCACGAGCGGGAACGGGAACCGGTATTTCTCCCGGAATGCCTTCTGCGCCGCCACGGCGTCGGTGCTCACCCCGACGACCTTCACGCCTTGGGCGGTGAGATCGGCATAGGCGTCGCGCAGGCTGCAACCTTGGGCGGTGCAGCCGCTGGTGTCCGCCTTCGGGTAGAAGTACACGAGGGTGAACCCCGCGGCGCAGTGGGCCGCAAGATCGAGCTCGGTGCCCGCGTCCGTGACCGCAACCACGGCGGGAGCGGCCGCCCCGAGTTCGAGGGGAGCAGCTGCGGCGCGCAGACCGAGAAGGGAGAGGATCATGGCAGAGAGAACGAGATGACGTTTCATGGGCTGAGGAAAGGGCGGGGAGGGTACGCAAAGCGCGGGCTCGCGCAAACGGCCCGCCCGCTTCAGCTTCGCCGCGTGAAACGCCTGCTACCCCTGCTCCTCGTTCTCGTCTTGGCGTCTGCGCCGATCGCCTCCGCTGCGCCCCGCACGCGTCCGGCCACTTGGGCCGAGCCGCTCCTCGAGACCTCGCTCGGCAACGCCTACCGCGTGAGCCCCGAGCTCTACCGCTGCGAGCAGCCCACCCCGGCGGACAGCGCCGACCTGAAGGCCCTCGGCGTGCGTTCGATCCTCAATCTGCGCAACCACCACACCGACTCGCGCAAACTCGCTGAGGCCGGCTTCGAGCTGCTCGCCGAACCCATGAACGCCGGCGAGGTCACCGAAGCGCTGCTGGTGTCGGCGCTGCGGAAGTTCCGCGCCGCGCCCAAACCGGTGCTGGTGCACTGCTGGCACGGGAGCGACCGCACCGGCGTCTTCGTCGCCGCGTACCGCATCGTCTTCGAAGGGTGGACCCGGGAGGCCGCGGCGGACGAGTTTCGCCACGGTGGCTACGGCTTCCACGAAAAGTGGTACCCCAATCTCCTCGAGCTGCTCGCCAAGCTCGACGTCGAGAGATTCCGCCAGCGGGTCCTCGCCGAGGAGTCCGCCCCGACACCCCCGCCTCCGGGCGTCCCGACCGGCGAATGATCGCGGAACACACAACCGGAACCGACAGAAGACAACGAAGGGAACGCAATAGGGACGGATTGAAGGACAAGCTCCCGGTCCGCGGTCTTCACGTGGCAGGAAAAGGGGAGGCGCTCAGACCTGCGGGCTGATCTCCGTTGGTCCGACGGCCTTCGTTTCCTTCGTTGCCTTCTGTCGTCTGCAGAACGTGGGTCGATCGCCCGACGCTCGCTCCGGAGCTGCGCAACTGATTGTTTACCAGAGGCACTCGCGACCTGCGCCTGATCGCGACCTCCGAAAATGACTCCGGCCCGGACTTCTGTCCGGGCCGGAGGTGTATTACTCTTTGACGCTGTTGTAGTCGTACCCGGCGATCCAGAAGATACCGGCAACGGCCACACAGGCGATGATGAGGGTGATCATGGTTTGATCCTCCTTTTGGTTAAGGCCTCCACACCGTGGGAGACACGGAGCTTCGGCGTTTCTCTCACCCGGCGTTAACCGGGCTTGGGAAAATCAGTCTTGGGGGGCGGGCGGGCGCCTCATCGGGGACGCTTCCCGCAACTGCAGGTGGTAAAGAACGAGGCCTAGAACATCGGATAATACCGTGAAGTCAACCAACTGTTCCGCTGGCGAAGGAAACAATCGAGTTACGGAGGCTTCCGACATTGTCCTCCAACACCTTACAAAAGGCACCCCTTCGAGGTGGACGTTGATCCTGCGCCGCTCGGGTGAGGCGCCGCACCGCTCAGCCTTCCTGCCGCGCTTCCCCGCCCTCGGAGTTGATCCAGTCCGGCTCCTTGTCGCGCAGCGCCTGCAGGTCGGGGTCCTCCATCGCGTTTTTCAGGAACGAGCTGTCGATGGTGATCGCGCGAATCAGCCGAGCCTTCGCGGCACCGAGGTCGCCGAGCAGACAGGCGTAACAGCCGAGGTTGAACTGGATCGTTGCATCCTGCGGATGCCGTTCCGCCGCCTCCTGGAGAATCTTCTCCGCGGCTTTCACCGTGGTCGCGCGGCGAGCGGCGTAGGCCCAGATGATCCACCACCCCGCTTCGGTCGGATCCGCCTCGACCAGGGCGCGGGCGTACTTGCGCAGCTCCCGCCACTGTTCGGTGGCCTGCAACATTCCCACGCGCAGTGCCACCACCTCCGGCCGCCGCGCCTCCGCATCGGGAATGGCATCCAGCTCGGCCTTGGCCTCCTTGGCCATGCCGAGCTCCAGATAACCGCGAACGTGCGAGATGCGCCATTTCAGGTCCACAGCGGCAAACGAACCGACCTGCCGTCCTTTGGCAATGCCGGCCTCCGCCTCACCCCACCGCCGACTGCCACTGCAGCCCTCGCCCGCCTTCCGCGCCCACGCCGGTCGCACGGCGACGTTCATCCCAAATTCCCCAGACGACAGAAGGTAACGAAGGCAACAAAGGGACTCCGTACCATGGGAAACCAACGCCCACAGGCCCGGGCGCTGCCTTCACCCGCCAGGTGAAGGCCAAAACCCCCGATCCCCTTATTCAACTCGTTCACTCTTCGTTCCCTTCGTTGCCTTCTGTCGGTTCCAACTGCGCTTTTCAGGTTCACCCGATCCGCCGGAAGAACCCTGCGTGGCCGTCGGCCTCGTCCCCACCCCGCCCGGCCTCGTCGGTCCGCGGTTTCCAGGCGTAGGGCGCATGCGGATGCCGATGCTGGAGGATGTGCGGACGCTCCAGCCCGTGGGCCAGCATCAGCTCCTCGTTGCCGAGCAGCTCCACCGTCGGCCCGTCGGCCACGACCCGCCCGCGATCGAGCACGATCGAACGCGGGCACAGTTCGACAACCAGCTCCAGGTCGTGCGTCGCAATCAGTTTGGTGGCCGGCACCGCCTGCAACAACGTCTTGAATTCCCGCCGGCCCCGCGGATCCAGCCCGCTCGTGGGCTCGTCGAGCACGAGGATCGACGGCTCGTACGCGAGCACGCCGGCCAGGCAGGCGCGCCTTTTCTCGCCTTGGCTGAGATGGTGCGGGGTGCGTTGCGCGTAGCCGGTCAGCCCCACGCGTTCGAGCGCCGAGCGCACCCGCGCCGCGACCGTCTCGGCGTCCAGTCCGAGTTGTTGCGGGCCGAACGCCACGTCCTCCTCCACCGTCGCGCAAAACAACTGGTCGTCCGGGTCCTGGAAGAGCAGCCCGACCTGCCGCCGCACCGTCTCCACCGTGGCAGCCGTGACCGGCCCTCCCTGGATCCGCACCGCGGCCGCCGCACCGGGCCTCTCCGGCAGGATGCCGTTGAGGTGGAGCAAGAGCGTCGATTTGCCCGAGCCGTTGGGGCCGAGCAGGCCCACGCACTCGCCCCGGGCCACCGAGAACCCCACATCGCTCAACGCCACGGTGCCGTCCGGATAACGGTAGCTCAGGCCGCCCGCAACCTCGATTGCCGGAGTCATCGCCACCCCCTTGCGCACATCGCCAGATAGATCCGTTCCGCGCGTTCCGAGGCCCGCACGAACAGCCGCCCCACCACCTCCGCCGGCCGCGCCCAGGTCCATGGCGACCGGCGCACCAGCGAGCGGCTCGCCCGCGCCCGTTGCATCCGCTGGGCCTCGTCGGCGAGCACGAACAGGTACCGGTGCATCAGCGTCAGCGTGCTCACCAGCAGAGCCGGCACCCCCGCCCGCCGCAGGACCCCCGGCAGCGCCGCAAAGGGCGTCACCGCGCCGAAAACGACCACGGTCCCGCCGCGCAGCGCCACCGCCCGCCAGCCCGGGCCGAGGCCGCCGTGCCAGGCCGCCGCCAGCGCTGCGCCAGCGACAAACGGCGCGAACCACGCCAGCCGCCACAAGACCCGCGTCACCGGCACCCGGCCGACCACGATGGCCGCCACCAGCAGCGTCCCCACCGCACCGTGCCACCATAGCCACGTCACCGGCAGCACCGCCGTACCCGCGACCAGCACCAGCATCGCGGCCAGTTTCGGTCCCGCCGGCCAGCGCTGCAGCGGACCCGACGCATGCGGCCCCATCCCGATCCCGGCGCCAGCGCAGGAATGGGCGTGAGTTTCGCCAAAATGGATGCCGCTCATCGTGGGAGGCTCCCAGTAACCGCAGAACCCCGCCGCGGCGCAAAGCCGGAAATCGCCGCGCCTCCGCCGCGCCCCCGTCCGCGCCGAGTTAGCGGGGCGCCGCCCTCCTTCTCCTGGCCAGCCTGCTGATCCTGGTCGTCGTGCGCGCGCTCGGCCCGGTGCCGCCGTCTTAGTATCCACGCTGCCCCTTCCACGCGGCGACGGGCTGGCACCGTCCCTTCTGCTGGAGCACGCGCGCCGTCCATGCGCTGCTGCGCGGGGAACTCGCGCGCGCCTGGCGCCAGAACGCGCTGCTCATCGCGGCATTGCCTTTCGGCGCCGTCTGGCTGCTGCACCTGGCTTGGCGGGGCGCCCGGCCGAAGTCGCCCCTGCCCCGGTTGCCACGCTCCGCGGCGATCGCACTCGGCGGCGCCGTGTTGCTCTTCTTCCTCGTGCGCAACCTGCCGTGGTGGCCCGGTCCGTTGCTGGCGCCGCTCGGTTGAGGGAGACACCCGGCCCACTCCCGGGCCCGAATCCGCGCCCCTCGTCAACGCCGAGGCAGGGGCCGACTCGATTCAGCTGGGAAGGGACCATAGATTCCGCGGATGGGCACGGATGACCGGGAGCCTCTCCGTGATGATCCGTGCAATCCGTGGTCTATGCCCGCTCCGGATGCAGGAGATGCCGGGGCGTTCCTCTCCCGAGATCCCTCGGCCGGACGAGTTCCCAGCTTCTGGCGGGTCTCTCTGCGCTTTCAGGCCTGCGCCACGCCGGGCCCCTGCTTCCGATTGTCGGGGCTGAGCTTGCTCAGCCCGCTGACCGCCGCCCGTGCCCGGCGGGCGACCAAGGTCGTCCCCTACGTGGGTTGTAGACCGCGCTTCAGAGCACGTCCGAGTTGCTCACGAAGGCGAAGCGGCGGCTGTCGGGCGCCCACGAGTTCACGTTCATCGAGCCCTGCCCGCCGTACACGTAGGCGAGCACACGCGGCGTGCCGCCGTCGGGCGGGAGCGAGCGGAAGTACACGTGCTTGTAGAACGGATGATCCGCCGCCGCGATCTCCGGGCCGTAGGTGATGAAGACGATCGACCGCCCATCGGGCGCCACGTGCGGGAACCAGTTGTTGGTGTCGTCGAAGGTGAGCTGCTCCTGGCCCGAGCCGTCGGGGCGCATGCGCCAGATCTGCATGCGGCCGGTACGGGTGGAGTTGAAGTAGATCCAGCGGCCGTCGGGCGTGTACTCGCTGCCGTCGTCGAGCGCACCGGGCGTGTTCGTCAACCGCTCCTCCGGGCCGCCGGCGGCGGGCACGCGATAGAGGCTCATCAACGGGCCGCAGCCGCCGCGCGCGGCCGTGAAGATCAGGTATCGGCCGTCCGGCGACCAGCTGTGGAAGTACGACGGGCCCTCGGGGGTGAGCAGCCGCGGCTGCCCGCCGCCGACGGGCAGCGTGTACACGCGCGACACCTCGCCGCTGCTGATGCCGAGCATCGCGCCGTCGAACGAGAGCGCGTGGTCGTTGTTGTTCCGCACCTGGTCGCCGGTGTCGACGAGCGCCATCGCGCGCGTGGCGAGGTCGAAGCGCCAGATCCGGCCGTTGCGGTTGCACAGCAGCGCGGTGCCGTCGGGCGTCCAGTTCGGCGCCTGCAACGAGTCGTCCTCGTGGTGCACGATGGTGCGGCGGCCGGTGGCGGCATCGATCAGCTCGAGCTCGCTGCCGATGTAGTCGTGGTACGGCCGGAAGCCGGCCGGAGCCGGGCGCACGAGGCGGACGTTGTGGAACCGCGCCTCGCCGTCGCCGGCCGCGAGGCCGAACACCACCTCCGGGCCGAATCCGATCCCGTGGCATACATGCCGGGTGAAGATCTCCCCGAACCGCGCGACGGAGACGGTCACCTCGCCGCCGTGTTGCTCGAGCTGGAGCATGTCGGCCGCGGCGTCGGCGAGGTGGATCTCCTCGAGCGGGCCGCCCGCGGTGCGGCGCACACGGATCAGCGCGGCCCCGCCCGCCTGGCGCACCACCGCGAGCGCGGGTGCATACGGCTCCGGGCTCGCGCGCACGACGAGCGCGGCCGAGCTGCCGCCGGCGAGCGCAGTATGCGCCTGCAGGATGCAGCCGCCCCGCAGGCGCCGCCAGAGCAGCAGGCCGGTGTCGCCCGCACCGCCGAGCGCCGCGGGGGAACGGATCGTGAACTCCTGCCGGACGAGGTCGAAGGAAGCTTCACCCGGCACGGCCGCACTGACATGGGCGAAGGGCGCGAGGCCGCAGTTGACCGAGGCCGAGGAAGGGGCGGGCGTCGTCATGAGGTTCCCGAGAAGGACGGCGCGTGGGGCGGGTGCTGCCAAACGCAAAACCGCCTGGGCACTCCGCCGAAGCATTACCCACGGGTGTTTCGGTGCGCCTCCCCTGCCCGGCCGGGGAGGAAAAAGGCGCGCACCGCGGTGCGCGCCTAGGAGAGAGACCGTCTGGTGGGGCGGCTCAGTGTCCGGCGGGCCCGCCGGACCCGGCGCTTTCGGCATCGCGGTGCGGGAAGGGCGCAAACCAGGCGAAGATGATCGGCGGGATCGAGGCGAGCAGGACGACGAGGAAGAAATTCGGGTAGTTCTTGTTCAGCCCCTCGTAGATCGGTGCACTGATCCAGCCTGTCGCCATCTTCGTGAAGGCCATCACGCCGGTGGCGAACGCGTAGTGGGTCATCTTGAACGGCCCGGGCGCGACCTGCTGCATCATGTAGAGCATGTGGCCCACGGAGCCGAAGCCGAAGAAGAACTTCTCGACTGTCACCACCGAGGTAATCAGCCAGATGTTGTCCGGCATGGCGTGGCTTAGGTAGAAGTAGGTCACGTGCGGCACGTTGAGCGCGACCGCGAGGAAGAAGAAGGAACGGCGCAGCGTGAACTTGGCGCAGAAGAAGCCGCCGAGCATCGCGCCGGCGAGGAAGCCGACCGTGCCGTAGGTTCCGTAGATGTTGCCGATCTGCTGGTTGGTGAACTCGAGCCCGCCCACCGCACGCGAATCCAGCAGGAAGAGCGGGCCGAAATTCTCGATGAAGCCCTCGCCGAACCGATACATGAAGACCACGGCGAGCATGAGCCAGATGCTCTTCTTCTGGAAGAACGACACCCACGACTCCCTCAAGGCCGTCATTGCGCCGGCCATCCCGCCGCCATGCATCGAGGACTTCTCGCCCTCCGGCAGGTGCTTCAGGTGCCAGAGCCCCAGTCCGGCCATGATCACGCCGAACAGGACCATCACGACCATCCAGGAATGCGTCCAGTCCAGCCCGCGGCTCTCATGCAGGTATCCGGTCAGCCAGACCAGCGGGCCCGAGGCGACGATGCTGCCGCAGTTCCAGCAGATGCCCTGGATCCCGATGTACTTCGCCTGCTCCTTGGGCGGCAGGGTCGTGAGGTAGACGGCGTCGGCGGCGATGTCCTGCGTGCCCGAGGCGAAGCCGCCGACCCAGAACAGCACCAGCGACAGCTTGAAGAAGCCCGGCAGCGGCAACGTGAGGGCCACCAGCGCAAGCACGGCCGCCAGGAGAAACTCCATCCCGAGCACCCATTTCCGCTTCGAAAGGTATGGCTCCATGAACGGCGCCCAGAGCGGCTTCAGCACCCACGGCAGGTAGAGCAGGCTCGTGTAGAGCACGATGTCCGTGTTCGAGATGCCGAGGTTCTTGTACATGTACTTCGACACCTGAGACACCGCCACGTTGGGCAGGCCCATCGCGAGATAGAGCGACGGCACCCAGAACAGCGGATGCTTCACGTTGGCGAGGACGGAGCCGGGACGCGTCGCAGGCGCATCCGGAAGGGTTGGGGCGGAGGAGGACATGGTGGAGACGGGGGCGGGTGGGGACGCCGGACTGGCGGCAAAGGCGCCGGCGGAAAGGCACAGGCTGGGCGGCGGCGCCCCGCGGCTCAACCCGGTTTCCGCCCCCGCGTTCTTCTGTCGTTAGAGCAATGCACCAGCCGCCGCACCCGCCTTTTCTTTCCTCCGTTGGGCCCGCTATCGTTTTTGACACTTCCCCTTTTGCCCGGGAACCTCCCAGCTCGCGAAAAATGGCCGGTACCACGCCGGCGGTCTTTCGCCCGCTTCCGGCTCCTTCTCCCGTTCCCGCCTCCTCCCGCATGAACGCTTTGCCGCCCTCCCTCGCCGCGATCGGCCTCGATCCGGCCTCCCAAGATCCCGCCAACGAGCCCAAGCTCGTGCGCTACATCCAGCTCAAGCTGGCCGCCCTCGGCTTCTCCGTGCCGAGCGCCAGCGGCGACGATCCGGCCTTCCAGGAGATCGCCCAGGCCCTGCTCGCCAACCACCTCGAGAAGAACCGGCTGCTCAGCAGCTACCTCGCCCCGGCCGACCGCCGCATCCAGGACTGGCTCGAGCGCTACCTCGAAAACGCCCTCCCGGCCGGCGTCGCCGTGCGCCTGCCCAGCCAGAGCTTCGTGCTCGATCGTTGGGGCCTCGCCCGCCTGCTCTCCCTCCCGCCGGACCGCAACACCTACACCTCCCCGATCCTCTCCAGCCACCGCCTGGCCAACGGCATCCTCCACAACCCCAAGTCCGACCGCCGCACCACCGCCGGCGTCTTCCACATCGCCGAAGGCGGCCTACCCATCCCCGCCGACAAGCTCGCCGTGCCGCGCGAGACCTTCGCCCGCCTCTTCGCCCTCGCCCTCCAGCCGCCCGCCGAGCACACGCTCCTGCCGTTCACGGCCACCCAGAAGACACCCGCGCACTGCTTCGTCTCGTTGTTGCTGCGCCCGGTCGTCGTCCCGGCGATCCCCGGCGTCTCGCCCGAGAAGTCGATGGAGATCCGCTTCTTCGTTCCCGGCAGCCTCGTCGCCAACCTCGACTTCGTCGAAAGCATCTTCGGCAACGCCGGCGACCCCGCCCTCCCCCGCAACGATGCCGGCCTCGACCCCGTCCACTGGACCGGCCACACCGGCTGCATCATCCTCGCCCCCCACCTCATCGGCGCGCGCAAGATCGACCTCGGCCTGCCCGCCTGGGATCAGGCCACCGACCGCCAGCGCCGCGACGGCATGGCCTGGAAGACCCCCGAGGAACTCTACAACGACGGTCAGGCCTTCAAGCTCTGCGCCCGCGACGAGAACGGCGTCATCGTCACCCTCATCGCCGACAACTATTTCGGCTACTGCAAGAAGGAGGTGAAGACCCAGATCAGCTACTCCGCCAACCTCTTCGGCTTGGCCGAGGAGGAACACTCCGGCGGCACGCTCGCCTTCCCCAGCTACGACCTCGGCGAGGACTACACCTGGGACACCCATTTCCCCCACCCGCCGCGCACGATGGAGGACATGGCCGTCGTGCTCGGCCACCACGCGCGTTACTGCCCCGAGGGCCATGCTTTCGACAAGAACCACCCGCACATCGTCTATGTGCCGGGCAACTCCCGCTTCGACCTCGCCACCCAGCGCGTGCTCTGGACCCGCGACGGCAAGGAGCAGTCCCTGCGCCTCGCCCCCGGCGAGACCTACGTGTATCCATGGGGCTACACCGTGCGCATGCACAAGCCCGCCGGCGGCCGCTCCTGGCGCCTCATCGGCACCATCGCCGACGGCCGCCTCTGCCACAAACCCTGCACCGTCTCCGGCGGCGGCAAGAGCGAGATCTCCAAGTCCATCACCGACGCCATCCTCTTCGGACCCGTCTTCGTCGCCGATTTCCAGAAGGACTTCGACCAGGTCGAGGCCATCCTCAAGAAGGACTACTCCACCCGCTTCAAACCCGAGTTCGCCAAGGCCACACCCAGCCGCTCCATCCTCGGCGCCGCCCGCTCCCTCGGCTCGGTCATCAAGCTGCTCACGCCCAACCCCACCGAGTTCACCGACGAGTACAACGACTGGCTGCGCGCCCTGCCCCAGCACATCAAGGACCTCGTCTTCACCGTGAAGCGCTTCCACAAAGCCGAGTGGGGCGACAACTGGCGCAGCCACTTCAGCGTCGACATCATCAACGGCGTGCCCGGCAACGAGCTCAAACTCGGCCGCCGCAAGCTCCTCTCCACCTGCCTGCGCGTCGGCTACGCCGACGACGGCTCCTGGCGCGTCTTCTCCCTGCGCAAGGACTTCCATCCCGCCGCCAAGCTCCAGACCGAGGACGACATCACCGCCTCCATCGTCGTCCCCACCACCGCCCTCTCCGGCCTGCGCCAGGACCAGCCCGCCGGCTCCGTGAAGCTCGTGCGCAACTGCGAGTACCGCCTCTTCCAGCGCCCCGACGACGCCGTCCACCGCGGCTACGACAAGCAGACCGAGTTGGACATGTCCGGCCCGGGCAACTTCTTCTCCAACTACGAGCCGCTCTCCCGCGCCCAGGCCTGGGAGCTCATCAAGGACACCATCGGCTTCGAGCAGTTCACCCCGCCCCTCCAGCGCCTCATCCGCGAGGTCGCCGAGCAGGGCCGGGCCGAGGCCTTCGTCTCGCCGCACCAGCCCCGGCTGGTCGATGGCAAGCCGTCCAAGAATCCCCGCTACCTGCAAGTCCGGCCCGATCTGCTCACCCCGGCCGAGGTCCACCTGCGCACGACCACCATGCGGCTGGCCCGCCGCATCCCCGACGGCCAGCCGCTGCACATCCCGGTCTCGATCCTCCTGCCCGGCCGCCGCGCCAACGGCCCGGAGAAGAACGTGCCGCCGCTGTGCTGCTTCAGCCCGATCCACTACCTCGAGCTGCCCGAGTTCTTCGCCGACGCCATCACCAGTATGACGGGCAAGAGCCCCTCGACCACCGGCGCCGGCAGCGAGGGCGCGCTCACCAAGGGCCCCTTCAACGCCCTCTGCCCGATCACCGACCTCAACAACGCGTTCGTCGCCATGGCGCTCACCGGCGCCCACCCGTTCGTCACCACCGCCGGCACCGTCGGCCCGCACCGCCGCGTCGACCACGACATCTCCCTGCTCGTCCCCGAGGTCTTCTCCCGCATGGGCGCCGAGGAGCAGAACCCCGCCTGGCTCATCGAGCACCGCTACCTCGAACGCTGCGCCGACTTCGCGCACGAGGGCCGCACGCTGCCCGCCAGCCTGCTGGGCTGGCGCGTCACCGAGCGTTTCGTCTCCACCTTCTTCGGCCGGGTGTTCACCAGCCCCCAGCTCGTTCTCACCCCCGAGATGCTCCGGCCCGAGCTGCAGGACGCCGCCGTGTACGCCCAGAGCCTGGAGACGATCCTCGCCACCATGCGCCGCGTCGCCGCGCTCTACTTCGAGGACGGTTCCATCGAGGCGGCCTGCCCGCCGCTGCGCGCCCTCCTGCACATCATGCGCGACGGCCAGTACGAGGGGAAGACGCTGGCCGATCCCGCGATCCGCCAGCTCTTCACCCGCGAGGCCGTGCTCGCCAGCGACTGGTACCACGACCGCCTCACCCGCAAGCAGCTCGCCGACGAGGCCGCGTGGAAGAAGCACATCGCCTACCTCAAGCAGTTCCTCGCCCGCGCCAGCCACCACGACGAAGCCGAGCGCCTCGGCATCGCCGCCCGGCTCGACCGCGCCCAGGAGACGCTCACCCGCCTCCGCGGCAAGGCCCACCTCGACTCGCTCCACGGCACCCTCGGTCTCGACCCGCTCTACCGGCGCTGAGTGTTGGCAGCCCTGGGTTCCGCTCGATCCGGCTGTTCGGTCGGATCGAGCGACACACCGTCCACCGACCACCGGCTACTGTTCACCGTCCATGTCCACCTTCACCTGCTCCCACCACAACGTCCCCGAGGACTGGTGCCAGCTCCTGAAGACGGACTGCGTGCCCGGCCGTCCGGGCTGCGTGCTGCGCGGCAAGAGCGTGTTCCTCTTCCCCGTCGAAGAACGTATCCGCGAGAAGGAGCAGGCCCGCCGCGAGCGCGAGCGGGAGTCGCCTCGGGCCGGCCGCGGCGACTCCGGGCAGGCGGAGGCGGGCGCAGCCCCCCGTTAGCGGCAGCCCCGCATCCCGGGATCGACGCGCCTCGACGGCGCGCAGGTTCCGGGGAGCCGTAGCCGGTGGCGATCAGCGCCGCCCGCGCGGGCCGCAAAAAAGCCCCGGCGGTGAGGCCAGGGCTTCGAAGGGAGACGGAACGTCTGGCGTGCGCTCAGATGTATTCGCCGTAGTCGGGCTGGAACATGCGCGCGCGCACGTCGGCCTCGACATCGGCCGGCTTCGGCAGCTGCGCGAATTTCTCGCGATGGCACTCCTCGACGACCGCGGCGGCAATCTTGGCTGAGACCTCGCGGATCTTCGAGAGCGGCGGGAACACGCGGCCGAGGGCGAAATCCTCGGGGCCGACGAGCGACGCCAGCTTCTGCGCGGCGATGAGGAACATCCCGTTGGTGACCTGCGTGGCTTCGCAGGCGAGCACGCCCAGGCCGACGCCGGGGAAGATATACACGTTGTTGCACTGGCCGGGCACGAAGGTCTTGCCGTTGACGGTGCACTGGGGGAACGGGCTGCCGCTGGCGAAGATCGCGCGGCCCTCGGTCCAGGTGTAGGCTTCCTCGGCGGTGCACTCGGCCTTCGAGGTCGGGTTGGAGAGCGCGAAGATGACCGGCTGCTTGTTGATGGCCGCCATCTTCGTGACGATCTCCTTGGTGAAGGCCTTCGCCATGCCGGACACGCCGATGAGGATGGTGGGCTTGATCGCGTCCACGGCCTCGGAGAGGGTGGCGACGAACTGGCCCTCGTGGGCGTAGGGGAGCTTGTGCTCGGCGAGCTTGCCCGGGCGGCCCTTGACGACGAGGCCCTGGGAATCGACGTACCAGCAGCGCTTGCGGGCCTCGGCCTCGCTGAGGCCGGCCTGCACCGCCGCTTCGACGAAGAGATCGCCGATGCCGGTGCCGGCTTCGCCGGCGCCGAGGAAGAGGATCTTCTGGTCGACGAGTTTGCCGCCGTTGAGCTTCAGGGCGCCGAGGATGCCGGCGATGGCGATGGAGGCCGTGCCCTGGATGTCGTCGTTGAAGCTGAGGACGCGCTTCTGGTACTTGTGGAGGATGCGGAAGGCGTTGGTGTTGCCGAAGTCCTCCCACTGGATGAGCACCTTCGGGTAGGCCTTCTGCACCGCGGTGACAAACTCCTCGATGAGCTCGTCGTATTCAGGGCCGCGGACGCGTTTCTGCGGGAGACCGACGTACATCGGGTCCTCGTGCAGCTTCGGGTTGTCCGTGCCGACATCGATGGTGATGGGCAGGCAGTAGTAGGGATGCACGCCGGCGCAGGAGGTGTAGAGGCCGAGCTTGCCGATCGGAATGCCCATGCCGTAGGCGCCGAGATCGCCGAGGCCGAGGATGCGTTCGCCATCGGTGACGACGATCATGCGCACATCAGGGTTGGGCCAGTTGCCGAGGATCTCGGCGATGCGGCCCTTGTCCTTGATGGTGATGTAGAGGCCGCGCTGGCGGCGGTAGATGGCACCGAATTCCAAGCACGCCTGGCCGACGGTGGGCGTGTAGATGATCGGAATCATCTCCTCAGGGAACTCCTCGAGCAGGCGGTAGAACAGCGTCTCGTTGCGCCCCTGGAGGTTCGAGAGGAAGGTGTACTTGTCGAGCGGGTCGGTCTTCTTGCGGAAGTTGGCGATGGCGCGCTGGACCTGCTGCTTGATCGGAAATACTCGCGGAGGGAGGAGTCCGCGCAGTCCGAGGGCGTCGCGCTCGCGTTCGGTGAATCCCGTCCCTTTGTTGAGGATCGGGTTCCCGAGAAGCGCAGTGCCGCGTGGGAGCATGGGGCCGGCATAGGGTTGCAGGCCACCTTGGAGAGGTCTCAGAGCCATAAGTGGTTCACCTTAATGCGGGACGGCCCGTGGTTTGAAAGAATGTTTTTCATGAAAGACCAAGGAGGCGCCGCCGGCGCGCCGCTCCCTCGTTATAACGAGCCGCGCAACGCTCGCTTGTCAGCGCCCCGAAATTCCCCACGGTCGATCGTTCCACATGAGCGCACCTTCCCAATTTTCCGGCGTCAGCGTCCTGACGAAGGCCAACATCTACTTCGACGGCAATGTGGTCTCCCACACCGTGGTGTTCGCCGACGGCACCAAGAAGACCCTCGGGCTGATCCGCGCCGGCAACTACCATTTCGGCACCGGCGCCCCCGAGCGCATGGAGATCGTCGCCGGCTCCTGCAAGGTAACCCTCGACGGCCAGAGTGCCGTGCAGACCTACGGCGCCGGCCAGCACTTCGACGTGCCCGGCAACAGCGGCTTCGCCATCGCCGTCGAGGCAGGCCTGTGCGAATACGTCTGCTCCTATCTCGCCTGAGCGCCCCGCGCCGCCCGTTTTCTCCCGCCACGCCAATCCCACTTTTCGCCGTGTCCACGACTCGTTCGCATCCCCACAAGCCCGCCGACCGCGCGGTCTGGCTCAAGGGCCCCACCTCATCCTGTAACCTCGAGGGTCCCGGCCCGCGCCGCCCTTGGCATGTCGTCCTGCTCGGGCCTCCGGGCGTCGGCAAAGGCACCCAGGCCGACTTGATCGTCCAGACCATCGGCGCCTGCCACCTCTCCACCGGCGACATCTTCCGCGCCGCCATCGCCGCCGGCCTCGACAAGGCCTCGCCCGCCATGCGCCAGGCCCTCGTCGAGATGCAGCGCGGCGCCCTCGTGCCCGACGAGCTCGTTGTCGAGATCGTGCGCGAACGCATCGGCTGCATGGCCTGCCAGCAGGGCTTCCTGCTCGACGGCTTCCCCCGCACCGCCGCCCAGGCCCAGGCCCTCGAGGGCATCCTCGACAAGGCCAGCGTGAAGCTCGACGCCGCCATCGCCTTCCTCGCCGACGACTCCGAGATCGTCTCGCGCATCTCCGGCCGGCGCGTCTGCCGCGCCTGCAAGGCCACCTTCAACCTCGAGATGTCGCCGCCCCGCACCGCGGGCGTGTGCGACAAGTGCGGCGGCGAGCTGTACCAGCGCGATGACGACAAGCCCGAGGTCGTGCGCAACCGCCTCGCGACCTACCACGCCACCGCCAACCCGGTGCTGGAGTTCTACCGGCAGAAGGGCCTCTTGCACGAGATCCGCGTCGGCCGCACGCCGCAGGAGACCTTCGAGCTCACCCACAAGGTGTTGCTCGCCGTCTGAGCGCGAGCCACACCACCGGCAGCTTCTTTCCCACCCAGGGCCCGGTCGATCCGGGCCCTTTTTGTTTTCAGGGCGTGAAGCGCGCGAAGTTGCGCGCGTCCTCGCCCACTTCGACCGCCGTCAGCCACACCCGGCCGCCGGACTGCTCGCGCACCAGCGGATCGAGGCTGCGGAACGTCCACTCGGCCAGGCCCTCGCACGAGCAGTTGGGCACGATGGTCGCCTTCCAGACGGTGGGCGCAGCCTCGAGCAGCACCTCGCGCATCGGGTCGTCGGCGTTGAAGAGGCAGGCGTGGTCGAGATTCTTGTCGATCCACTGGCGGATGTATTTCAACCGCCCGAAGTCCACCACGAAGCCGTTGGCGTCCGGCGCGGTGCAGGCGAACGTGAGCGTGAGGCTCCAGTTGTGCCCGTGGATGTTCGCGCAATGCCCGTCGTGCAGATGCTGCCGGTGGGCGAACGGGATGTCGTTGTACGTCTTCGAGCAGGTGAGCATGGCGCGAGCGAATGCGCCGGCGGCGCGGGGGAAAGCCAAAAGGCGAGGGCAGCCGCATCGGCGCGCGGCGCCCGCGGCATGGCTGCCCATGGATCGCCCGCTGCCGCGAGGTCTACTCGCTACCCACTGCTCGCTCCTCGCTCCTGCTACGGCTTGGGCTTCGGCTTGTTGCCGCCCTTGCCCGTCTTGTCGAGGTCGCCCGCCTCGGGTCGCGTGTACTCCTTGGTCGGGAAGAAACTCGACAACGGCTCGATCACCGGGGTGAGAAACGCGGGCTCGTTGCGGTTGTAGACCCAGCTGAAGAAGACGATGCCCACGCCGGCCGCGAGCAGGATCGAGAGCATGATCTTGTTCGAGCCCTGATAGATCTTCACGGCGATCACGATCACCAGGACGATCAGCAGGAACACGCCGGTCTTCGACAAGAAGTCGGGCGGCAGCTTCTCGGTGACCTTCGACCATTGCAGCGCAGCAAGCCAGTAACTCATGGGTGAGCGCCACGCTACCGCCCACCGCCGGATTTTCGAGCCGAAAGCCGGCGCCCGCGCCGGGTTGACCGCTTCCTTACGCCCGCGGCCCATGCCGCGCGGCCCCACCCCGAGGCGGCCCCCGGCCTCGCCGCCCCACAGTGAACGGCTACCTTCCGCCGGTTCGCCGCGCCGCGCGCCCGCCTGCAATCTGCGCCCCTTTCGCCATCTTCCAGCCCATGAAAATGACCTTCCGTTGGTTCGGGGAACACGACGACTGCATCCACCTCTGGCAGGTGCGGCAGATCCCCGGCGCGCCCGGCATCGTCGGCGCGCTCTTCGATGTGCCCGTCGGCGAGGTGTGGCCGGTCGAGAAGATCGCCCACCTGAAAAGCACCGTCGAGGCCGCCGGCCTCGCCCTCGAGGTCATCGAAAGCGTCAACGTCCACGACGACATCAAACTCGGCGTGCCCTCGCGCGACCGCTACATCGAGAACTACCGCGAGACCCTCCGCCGCCTCGGCCGCGCCGGCGTGAAGGTCGTCTGCTACAACTTCATGCCGGTCTTCGACTGGCTGCGCACCGACCTCGCCCACCCCCTGCCCGACGGCTCCAACGCCCTCTTCTACGAGGCCGCCAAGGTCAAGGACCTCACCCCCGCCACCGTCCTCGAGCTGTTCTCCCGCAGCTCCAACGGCTTCAAGCTCCCCGGGTGGGAGCCCGAGCGCCTCGCCCAGCTCAAGGAGCTCTTCGCGAAGTATTCGGTCGTCGATGCCGGCAGGCTTGTCGCCAACCTCAAGTACTTCATCGATGCGCTCATGCCCGTGTGCGAGGAGTTCGACATCCGCATGGCCATCCACCCCGACGACCCGCCGTGGCCGATGTTCGGCCTGCCGCGCATCGTCACCAACGAGGCGGACCTCGCGCGCGTCCTCTCGCTCAACCCCAGCCGCTACCACGGCCTGACGTTCTGCACCGGCTCGCTCGGCGCCAACCCCGCCAACAACCTCCCGGCCATGATCCGCCGCTTCGGCGCCATGGGCCGCATCCACTTCGCCCACTGCCGCAACCTCCTGCGCTTCCCCAACGGCGACTTCACCGAGTCCTCCCATCTCTCCACCGACGGCTCGATCGACATGTACGAGGTGATGAAGGCGTATCACGATGTCGGTTTCACCGGCTACATGCGCCCCGACCACGGCCGCATGATCTGGAACGAGACCGGCCGCCCCGGCTACGGCCTCTACGACCGCGCCCTCGGCATCGCCTACCTCAACGGCCTCTGGGAAGCCATCGCCAAGGGCGTCGCCCTCGACGGCGCCAAGCGCCGCACCTGATCCGCCCTGTAGGAGCGTGCTCGCACGCGATTCCTCGCGCCACCCATTCGTCCGCCTCCACCTCTCGCTTCATCCCTTTCATGAAAACTCCCATCACTCCTCTCTCCGGCAAGGTCGCCGTCGTCACCGGCGGCGGCGGCGTGCTCTGCGGCGCCATGGCCCGCGCCCTCGGCGCCGACGGCGTGAAGGTCGCCATCCTCAACCGCACCGCTGCCAAGGGCGAAGCCGTGGCCCAGGAGATCCGCGCCGCCGGCGGCGAAGCCGTCGCCCTCGCCGCCAACGTCCTCGACCGCGCCTCCCTCGAGGCCGCGCGCGACGAGGTGAATAAACTCTGGGGCGGGGTCGACATCCTCCTCAACGGCGCCGGCGGCAACCACCCGCGCGGCACCACCGCCACCGAGACGTGGGAAGGCGCCGCCAAGGCCGCCGTCACCACCGGCCCCGGCAGCTTCCTCGATCTCGACGAGGCCGGCATCCGCTCCGTCTTCGACCTCAACTTCATGGGCGCGCTCCTGCCCACGCAGGTGTTTCTCCCGCTGCTGCTCGGCCGCCCCGGCGCCACCGTCATCAACATCTCGTCCATGGGTTCCTACTACCCGATGACGAAGGTCCCCGCCTACTGCGCCGCCAAGGCCGCGCTCAACAACTTCACCTACTGGATGGCCGTGCACTTCGCCGAGGCCGGCCTGCGCGTCAACGCCATCGCCCCCGGCTTCTTCTCCACCGAGCAGAACAAGGCCCTGCTCTGGAACGCCGACGGCACGCCCACCGCGCGCACCAAGAAGATCGTCGACCACACCCCGATGCGCCGCCTCGGTAAGCCAGAGGAACTCGTCGGCGCGCTGCGCTGGCTCTGCGACGACAAGGCCAGCGGCTTCGTCACCGGCACGGTGATCCCGGTCGACGGCGGCTTCTCCGCGTACTCCGGCGTCTGAGCGTCCAGAGCTGCGGGTGCATGCGAATCCACGAGCGAACCTCCGGCCACCGTTGGTGACACCACCGGCCGGCATGCTCGCCCCGTGGGTCCGGTCTCCGACCGGACACCTCCGACTCCAGCCATGACCGCCGGCTCACGTGCTCCGGCAGGTCCAGCCAGAGACTGGACCTGCTCGCGGACTGCATGATCACGGCTGACCTCCCCCCCCCGACGGCGCGGCCTGCTGTAGCCGGAGGCGCTGACCCGGGCCGGCCAGCCGTGGTTCGGGAGCGGCCCAAGTCGCCCCGTAGGGTGCGACCTCGGTTGCCCCGCTCCGGTCTATCCGCGGTCTTCCCGCTCTCGTCCCTCGTCCAGCTACTCGCGCCTCACAGCTCGATCTGAGCGAGCACCTTCAGCAGCTCCTCCTTCGGCTTCACCGGCGTGCTGCTCACGAGCAGGGCCAGCTTGCGCTCGGGATAACGGACCAGCACCACGGCAGAGTCGCCCTCGTTCGGATCGGCAAGCACACCGGCGATCGCCGCGTGTCCCTCGTGGTCGAACTTCGACTCCACCTTCAGGCTCGGGCTCTTCTCGAGACTGTCGGCAATCTTCAACGGCAGCACCGTCACGCCCATCGCGCCGCCGCGAGTGTCTATCAGGTTGACCGTGTGGCCGCCGCCCTCGCTCTCCGGCGCCATCGTCGTGTAGCCGGTCACATGGATCTTCGCCACGACCTCGCCGAACTCCTTGGCCGAGAGGCGGACCGCCGCCGTGTCGGTCTTCGGAGCGGGTTTCGGCGCGGGTTTCTTCTCCGCCACCGGTTTGGGCGCCGGCTTCGGGGCGGGCGCGGCGGCTTCGCCGTCGTCCTGTGTCACCGGCTTGCGCGCCGCGGGTTTGGCCGACTGGCGGGCGGGCGCGGCCTCCTCGTCGCCCGGCATCTGGCCGCCACCCATCAACGCACCGAGCATGCCGGAGAGATCCGGCATGTCCTCAAATTTCACATCCTTCGGCAGTTCGAACACCGAGCCGGGGATCGAGGCGTTCTCCTCGAACTTCGTCGCCACCGACTTCGTGGTGATGCCCATCATCGTGCCCTCGGTCTTGAGCGGCACGCCCTTGTAGCTCCACGTCTTGAAGCCCCACAGTTCGAACACCAGACAGGTGCGGCCGAGAAACTCCTCGGGCGGCAGGATCCGGCCGCCGTTCTTCTCGACGAAGTCCTTCACGAACGCGCGGCTGCTGTCGCCCTGCGCGCCCTTGCCCATCTGCTTGGCCATCTTCTCCGCCTGCTCGAGGCTCATCTTCACGCCGGTCTTCTTCTTGAGGTCGGCGTTGTAGATCCAGCCGTCGAGCAGCCAGCTCATGTTCTCCGTCTCCTCCGTCTTGGACCGGCCGAACACCTTCGTGGTGCTGGTCGACTTCTGGAGGCGGGCGGTCTTCCGGCCGGAGTCGCCGATCCAGAACGTCTCCGTGCCGGTGGCGTTGACGCCCTTGCCGGTGGTGGTCGTCTGGTATTCGACGATGGCCGACTTCAACTCGAAGAGGTATTCCTTCTTCTGGGCGCTGGCCGGGAGGGCGGCGAACAGCGCGGCGAGGACAAGCGACACGATGGGGAAACGCAGGTGCATGGCGGGAAGGCAGGGTGGAACAGGGGATCCACCGGTTCCGTCTCCACGTCGCGGGCGGGCCGCCGAAACGACCCTGGGTACCGCGGCGAGAATCCGGCTCCGGCGCGGTATTCTTCGCTCCCCGACCTTCGCCCGCCTCGGCCAATACGGGCAACCCTATTCTCGGCCGCGGGATCGGGGACCGGCGAACCATGGCGCAGGCGTCCCTGCCTGCGCCCCACCCTCCCACGCCGGCCATCGCCGGCACGGGCTGAAGCACCGTGCCACGTTTCGCCCCCGCTTCCTGAGTTCATGAGTTCCAGATTCTCTGGTTCCTCCGCCTGCCGCCGCCCGTTCCTGCCTGTTTCCAGCGTTCCACATTCACTCCTTCTGCGCTCCTGCGCCGCACCCGCTCAGTAGCTCGTCTTGTCCAGCTTCACCTTGCCGCGGAAGACCCAGTAGATGCTCGCCGTGTAAGCGAGCACGGCGGGCACGCCGATCAACGCGATCGTGAGCATCACCCCGAGCGTCTTCTGCGACGAGGCGGCGTTGAAGGCCGTGAGGCTGTGCTCCGGGTGCGGGTTGCTGAACACAAGATTCGGGTACGCGCCCACGCCGAAGATCGCCATGAGGCCGGCCATCGCGGCGCACGACGAGAGGAAGGCGAAGAACTCCTTCCCGCGGTTCACCTCGCGCGGGATGTTCGCGATCGCCAGCACCACCAGCACCACGATGCCGAAGAACCACGGCTCACGCCGGAACGCCTCGGTGATGTGCGGGATGTAGAGCAGCGTGGCGAGCGTCACGATCACGTAGCAGAGGATGAAGGCAATGATCAGCGGGTTCACCCAGCGCCGCACCCGCGCCTGCAGCTCGCCCTCGGTCTTGAGCACGAGGTAGATCGCGCCGTGCATCGCAAACAACGCGACGGTCGTCACGCCCATGGCCAGCGCGTACGGGTGCAGCAGCCCGAGAAAACTCCCGGCGAACTCGCCGTCGACGTCGAGCGGGATACCCCAGGCGATGTTGCCCATCGCCACGCCAATCAGCAGCGCGGAGCCCGTGCTGCCCGCCGCGAATCCGACATCCCAACACCGCCGCCAGACCGGCGAGGGGTGCTTGCTGCGGAACTCGATCGCGACCGCGCGGAAGATCAACGCGCACAGCAGCAGCATGAACGCGAGGTAGAAGCCCGAGAACACCGTCGCGTACACATCCGGAAACGCCGCGAAGAGCGCGCCGCCGCCGGTGACCAGCCACACCTCGTTGCCGTCCCACACCGGGCCGATGGCATTGAGGAACACGCGCCGCTCCTCGTCCTTTTTCACCGCGAAGAGGTGGAGCACGCCCACGCCGAGGTCGAAGCCGTCGAGGATCACGTAGCCGGTGAACAGCACGCCCACGAGGGCGAACCACACCGTGTTCAGATCGAGAGTGCCGAAGTTCATGTGGAAAGTCCTTCCGCCTTCTGCTGCCGGACCGTCTGGCGTAGCGGAACGCTTCGCGTTCCGCCTCCGGGTCGCCGGTCTGCGCACGGCGTTAGGCGCGGCCTTCCGCGCGGAACGCAAAGCGTTCCGCTACGGGAGACGAGCGATCGTGCTCCACTGAAAACCGCGCTCATTTCGCACCTCCCTTGCCGCCGCCGAAGCCCAGCCCGAGCTTGCCGCTGGGCTGCAGGTCCGAGTCGTCCGGCCCGTGCTGGATCTTCTCGTTGAGCAGGAAGACGAACACCGCGAAGAGCAGCACGTACACGATGCCGAACATCACCATCGAGGCGACGACGTGGTTGGCGGTGACGACCTTCGAGAGCGCCTCCGAGGTCTTCAACAACCGGTACACGATCCACGGCTGGCGCCCGACCTCCGCCGCCCACCAGCCGGCCTGGTTCGCGATCTGCGGCCCGAGCACCGAGAGCGTGAGCGCCCCGAGCAGCAGCCGCGATGTCTCCAGCTTCCCCCGCCACAGCGCCCAGCCCGCCCATGCCGCGAGCCCGATCAGCGCCATGCCGACCGCCACCATGATGTGATAAAGCTGGAACGTGAAGTTCACCGGCGGCCGGCCGTCGGGCAGCACCGCCGGGTCGTTGAGGCCCTTGACCACGGTCTGCGTGTCCCCGCCGACCAGGTAGCTGAGCATACCGGGGATAGCGACGCCGCGGGTCTGCTCGGTCTTCTCGTCGACCCAGCCGAAGAGGTAGAGCGGCGCCTGCGCGGTCGTCTCATACTGGCCCTCGAAGGCGGCGAGCTTCGCGGGCTGGTTGTGCGCCACGCCCTCCGCGCTCTTGTGCCCGGTGGCCAGCGAGAGCAGCGCCGAGCCGGCGGCCACCGCAAGCCCGAGCTTCACCGAGGCCAACGCGAACTCGCGGTGGCGCTTCTTCAGCAGGTACCACGCGCCCACGCTCACCATCAGCCACGCGCCGGCCTGCCAGCAGCCGATGACGGTGTGCGTGAGCCGGTCCAGCGACGAGGGGTTGAAGACCATCGCCCAGAAATCCGTGATCTCCGCGCGCGCCGCCAGCCCCTCGCCCATGATGTGGAAACCGGCCGGCGTCTGCATCCAGGAGTTGGCCACGATGATCCAGACCGCGGAGAAGTGCGCGCCGAAGGCCACCATGCAGGTCGCGAAGAAATGCAGCTTCGGGCCGACCTTGTCCCAGCCGAAGAGCAGGATCGCCAGGAAGCCCGACTCGAGGAAGAACGCGAAGATCCCCTCCGCCGCCAGCGCGCTGCCGAAGACGTCGCCCACGTAGCGCGAGTACGTCGCCCAGTTCGTGCCGAACTCGAACTCCAGCACGATGCCCGTCGCCACGCCCAGCGCGAAGGTGAGGGCGAAGACCTTCGTCCAGAACCGCGCCATCTGGTGGTAGAGCGGCTTCTTCGTCCACAGCCACATCCCCTCGTTGAGCACCAGCAGCAGCCCGAGCCCGATGCTCAGCGGCGGGTAGAGGTAGTGGAACGCGGTCGTGAGCGCGAACTGCAGGCGCGAGAGCAGGAGGACGTCCATGGTGCAGCCACCACTGTGCCGCCCCGCCGCGGTCGACCGCAAGCCGGCAGAGCGTCTGCGGCTCCTTCGAGCGGGGAAGGTCGGCCGGCCCCGACCCGCTGGCCTACCGGAGGGGCGAGGGCGCCACGAGGCGGTCGAAGCGATCGGAAGTCGCCGGAGCCCTCAACGCTTGGAGCACGAGCCACCCGACCGGTAGCAACAGCAGCGGCCCGACCACCCGCAGAACCGGCCCCGGGTTCTTGGCCGAAAAGCCGCCAAACGACACCTCGTAGTTCGGAAGAAAAGGGCCGACCACCGCAAACGCCACCAGCGCGCCGAGGGCCAACCACGCCAGCCCCACCGCGATGGCCCGGGCCGTCGGCCGATGCTGCCAAAGCGCCACGGCGAACCACAGCTCCACCGCTGCGAACACCCCCAGACCCAGGAACACGCCCGCCATCATCCACGCCCAACCGCCAGCATGGCGCAGGAGGCCGTTGTCGGCCGCGAAGAACAGGCCGCCGAAAACCATGCCGTAAAGATGCGAAACCGCATCGGCGAACCACAGCACCGCGAGACACCGGGCGACATCGATTTCGTGATACCGGATGAAGGAGTCGATACGCCTCATTTCGGAGAAAGGTCGCTTCGTCGCGGGGCACCCCGTCTCACAGCTCCACCTGCGCGAGCAGCTTCAGGAGTTCGGCGCGGCGGACCATCGGCTTGGCGGAGACGAACAACCCCATGTTGTGCTCGGGGTATTTCACGATGATGAAGGCTGTCTCCTCCCCCTCCTCGTCCTTCAGCTGCGCGAAAAAGGCCTCGCGCCCGTTGTGCACGAAGCGCGACAGCTTCCCCGCCGCGCCTTTTTCGAACTTTTCCCCGATGCTCGCCCGCTGGGCCATGATATAGAAGGCGCGCTCGGACGGCCCCACCAGAATCAGCTGGTGGTCGCCGCCCTCCGACATCTCCGGCATGCGGTGGAACCCGTCCACCTGCACCTTCGCCACGGCCTCCTTGAACTGCGCCAGCGAAAGCGCCGACAGTGGCTTGTCGTCGTCCCGCGCAACGGGCACACCCATCCAGTACGCCTCCGCCGCTGGCCGTCCCGGCTCGTCCGCCGCCTGCGCGAGCGCGGCCGGGGCGCCCCCCAGGGCGGCAAACACGAGCAGCAGCGAGGAAATGCGGAGCGACGTCATGGCGGAGGTTCGGGTCGGATGGGCGGGAAACGGGACGCGGGACCACGTCTGCGTCGCGCACTGTCGGAGGAGCCCGACCGCCGCGCGAGCGTTTTCCGCGCCCCGCCGCCCCGCCCGGGCCCGACCAGCATCACCTCTTCACGCACGGCAAAAATGCCGCTCCGCACCCGGCCCCAGGGCCGGGTCGCGATCAACCCGTGCTCGCCTCGGCACCGGCGAGCTGTATCCATGGATCTGCCCCGGCACCGGAACCTCCCCGCCATGCGCACCGTCCTAGCCTTCGCCGCCCTCCTGCTGCCCTTCCTGCCCCTTCGTGCCGACGCGCCCACCACACCGGACGCGCACGCCGCGCTCGACCTCGCCGTGCACCACCTCGGCGCGGTCGAGCCGCGACTCGACGACGACGCCCGCCGCCACCTCGCCGACCTGCGCCGACGCCTCGAGACCGCCGCGCTGCTGGGCCCCACCGAGACCGCCAAACTGGTCGGCGGGGCCGTCGACCAGTTCACCCTCGACCTTGCCGCGCTCAAGGACTTCGACGCCCTCACCGGCGCCGCCGCGCTCCTCGTGCAGACCGCACCGGGCAACTGGCGCGCCGCCAACCTCCTCGGCTCCGTGCTCCACACCGCCGACCACGACCGCGACGCCGCCCTCCTCCTCGAATACGCCCGCACCCTCGCGCCCGCCAACGCGCTGCTGAAGCTCAACCTCGGCGCCGTCTATGCCGACCTCGGGCGCTGGGAGGAGCTGCGCGGGCTCGCCGAGGAGGTGTTGCAACGCGACGCCGAATGCCGCCCCGCCCACAAGCTGCTCGCCTGGTATTGGTACGAGAAGAAGAACCTCGGCCGCTTCCACGAGGAGCTGTTCAAGGCCGCTCAATACAAGGGGCTCGCGCGCAAGAAGACCGACCGCAAGAACCGCCGCATCGCCGAGAACGAGGGCCACGACACCGACTCCACCGAGACGCTCGCCCGCAAGACCAAGGCGCTGGAGGAGGAGGTCCCGCTCACCACCGCGGACCTGATCGAGGACGAGCTTCCCGCCGCGGCCGCCAAGATCCGCGAGGCGTACGGCCAACTCGCCATTCCGGCACAGTTCGGGTTGCCGAACCTGCCGGGCGTCGACCTCACCTCCCCTGAGGGCTACCGGCGCAACCGCCCCGTCATCGACGAGTGGATCGAGATCTTCGACCGCCGGCACAAGAACCTCGCCCGCCGCAGCGCCGCCCGCCTCGGCATCAACATCGACGCCGACCGCAAGACGATGCGCAAGCAGGCGCGCGCCGCCGCCCGCACCGAGATCGCCACCCGCATGCAGGAGGGGCAGGGCATGCTCGCCCTGCTGGAGAACATGGAGAACCTGCCCCCCGCCCAACGCGCCAAACTCCAGAAGGCCAAACAACGCCTCCAGAAGGCCGCGCAGCAGCAGGGGGTCGCGCTCGACCCCGCCGCGCCGCCGCCCGCGACCATCCCCGGCCGCGACCACGGCGGCCCGTTCGCCGAGCAGAACTTCCGCGACTACGAGCGCATCGCCGGGACCTACGAGCGTTATCTCGCCCGCCTGTACGCCGAGCACGACGAGCGCCTGGGCGAGATCTCCCGGGTCTACGACCTCCTGGTCAAACAGGAGAACACCAGGCATGCCGAGCGCATGGCCGCCTTCGCTGCGGCCAAACGCAAAAACCCCGTGGCCGAGGCCCAGGAGGCCCTCAGCCACGTCCGCACCCTCAACCAACTTTCGCAGTCCGCCTACCAACAATGGGCCACCATCACCTTCCCGCTCTATACCCAGAAACTGAAGCCGACCCTCGAGGCGCATTGGCGCACGACGATGCTCCAGGTGCGCAACATGCAGGACCCCCGCATCCTTCTTCGTGAATACGACCGCACCGCCGGCGCCTTCGGCGGGCTGCTCGCCGCCGCCGGCCACCTGCTGGAGGGCGGTCGCGAGTTCCGGTTCCACGCCGAGACCGAAGACCTCGAGCGGGAACTGGAGGCGGCCATTGAGGACTCCCGCGAGAAGGTCGAACGCGAACGCCCCGCCATGGAAAAGGCGTTCCGCGAGCCCGAGTTCGACCTCTCCGCCTGGCTCGAGAAACACCTCGTGCTCGAGCTCGCCTGCCAGTTCCTCGCGCTCAAGATCACCGCGCACAGCATCGAGTTCGAGGCCTGGGCCTACGGCCCCGCCGCCAGCCTGAAGTACGATTGGGCCAAGCAGGAGTTGGAGACCCGCACCGGCCTCGCCGCGAAGGCCCGCGTGGGCATCAACGTGTTCGGGGCCAAGCTCGGGGTCGACGCCAAGGGCGAGTTCATCGGGAAGACCGCCACCTGGGACTTCGAAAAGGGCACCTACAGCGAAAGCTACGGCGCCAAGAGCGAGGTCAGCATTGAGGCCGGAGGCCTCACGGTCTCCGGCGAGGCTTCGATCAACACCCAGCTCGAGGCCAAGCTCGCCGGCAAGATCCTCCTCAACGACACCGTCGGCCTCCAGACCGAGTAGCCCATTGGCGATACGGCACTCGCTTGACCCCGCGGTCTGTGTCGCCGGCTTGCACCACCCCACTCCCGCCTTGCCCCGCGGTTGGGGTCACCCAGCCTCCAGCCCCCGTGTCCCGCCGTTCGCCACGCTCTGCCTTTGCCGCCGCCCGCGCGGCACGCCAACGCCAGCCCGCCGGAACGGCCCTGCTGGTCATCGACAACCGGCCGCTTCAGCAGGCCGCCTGGAATCGGCTCGCGGCCGCCCGCAAGCGCCTCGCCAAGGCCACCGCCGATCTTCACCGCCACGAGAACACCGACGAGCCGGCCTTCCTCGCCTGGACCGCCACCACCTTCCCGACTCTGCTCACCGAACTACGCGAACTGGCCGCCCAGTTCGCCGAGAAAAGCCGCCTCATCGCCTCGATCGAATACGAGGCCTTCCACACCGGCCGCTCCCCCGCCCAAGTGTGGTACCGCCGGCGCCACCCGCCCGCGGACGGCGCCGCACCGGACGGCACCACCGCGTCCCGACACCCCGGCACCGACGAGCCCTTCGGACCACGGAATCCGGGGCATGAACCGGACAATAACCCGTTCGGATCGAACGAATACGAAGAGCTCATGAAGGCCTTCTTCGCCGAACACGCCATCGACCCCGATGGCCCGGAGGCCGCCGCCTTCCGCGAGAACATCGGCGGCTTCCTCGGCTTCGCTCCAACCGAGCGCCCGACCCCCGCCGCCGATCCCGCCCGCGAGATCTACCGGCGCCTCGTCCAACACCTCCACCCCGACCGCGGCGGCGAGTGGACTCCCGCCCGCGCCCGCCTCTGGCACGAAGTGCAACAAGCCTGGGCCACGCACGACCTCGACTGGCTCGCCCGCCTTGAGGCCGAATGGGAAACCGCCGCCGAAGTGCTCGGCCCCGCCAGTCCGGTGGGGCGACTCGTCAGCGCCCTGCGCGAAATCGACTGCGCCCGCCGCGACGCCGACCGCCGGGTGCGTTCCTATCGCAGCCATCCGGCCTGGCGTTTCTCCGCCCTCGCCGACCGCCGCGCCGCCCTCGCGCGCCGCACCGAGGGCGAACTCCGCCAGCAGATCGAGGACATGCGCTCTGCGCTCCACGAGGTGGCCGACACGTTCGATTATTGGGAGGAATCCTACCCACCCCGCCGCAGGGCGCGCCCCCGCCGGGGCAAGCCGCACCGGCCCGCTCCGCCGGACGATCCGGACGACCTCCCGTTCTGAGCGCAGCGCGCACCGCCGGCGCTACTTCGCCGGCTTCACCGGCTTCGCGGGCTTCATGCGTTTCGGTTTCATCGGCACTGCCGACTCCGGACGATGCTCGAAGGCGCGCAGGCCCTCCCGCCACGCATGCGAGTCCGGCGTCCCGGCATGGGGCCCGAGCGCGAAGTCCGGCAGGTCCAGCGTCATCAGATCGAGCGCCGGCAGGCGCACGGTGCGTTTGAAGTCCGACACGGTGACCGTGGCGCCGGCGGTGATCTTCACCACCGCATTGAGGTCGAGGTGGTAGCCGACCAGCGCCAGCTCGAAACCGTAGGGCTGGCCCTGCACCGAACCGGGGGACCGCGGCGCGAGTGCGGGCAGAGTCACCGTGCCGCCATACGGCGCCGAGCCGAGCGCCGGGGCGAAGGCCTCGCCGGAGCGCCCGTCGATCCAGGGCCGCACGCGGGTGCGCACCGTGCCGCGCCCCTGCAAACCCACGCCAAGCTCCACAAACGCGGTGAGCACGCCGTAGTTCACCTGGCTGTTCGTCGCCTCCGGGGGTATCCACACCGTGCACAAGTCGCGCCGCTCGCTCAGCGGCGGCGCGAAATCCGCGCCCCGGTCCACGCCGGGCCCCTCGAGCGAGCCGCTGGTGACCGTCTCGCCGAACGCGACCAGCTTGTAGCCGAACCGCGTGCCGGCCATGAGCACCAGCTCCCGGCCCTCGAACACCTGCGCCTCCGGCACGCCGCGCTCGCGATAGTAGGCCGCCGGGGCGTCGAACGCGCGCGCCTGCAGCCGCAGCTCCAGCTCGCGCGCGGGGCAGTCGGGCGCGCTGCGCTCGATCAAGGCCGGCTGCAACCGGCCGTCGACCGCCAGCGGGATGCGCAGCCCCAGCCCGAGGCCGTAGCTGAACGACAGCCGCAGCCAGCCCAGCCGGCCGAACTTCCACCGCCGTTCCCACGCGCACCCGCTGCCGAGCGTGAACCCCGCCAGAAACGGAGCCTCGAATACATGCTCGCCACCCGCCTGTTCGCCCGCCGGGTACTTGAAAACATGCGTCGCCGGATCGAAGGCGGCGGGATTCGCCGGCCGCGACCCCACGCCAGCCGGGGGCTTCGCCGCCGCGGCCGCCCCGGCCTTGCCGCGCCCCGGCCCCTCGTGGACCGGCGCCCGCGCGGGCGCGGCCCCTTCGGCCGGCCGGGCCAATCCGTCGGCGTATCCGGCCGGCAACACCTTGCGCCAGTCCGCGACCGGCGCGCGCAGCACCTCGATCTCCTCGGTGACCTCGAGTTCGCCCTCCCCGCCCAACTCGGCGCGGAGCACCGCATCCTCACCGCCCCGCGCAAACGCCTGCTTCAGCGGATCGTCCGCCGGCAGCGTGGGAAACTCGGTCGCCATGAACCGGCGGAACCCCGCCCGCTGCGCGGGCGTGAGGTCGGCCACCGTCGCCCGCGCCAGCCGCGCGCGATCCACGTTGGCCAGCATCCCCGCAAACTCGGGGGAGTTCGCCGCCGCCTGTACCGAATCCCGCACCACGAGCCGCACCGTGCGCACCAGCACCACCCGATCCTCGAACTCGACCGCCGCCTCGAGCGTCTCCGCCTTCGCGGCGAGCGCCGCCGCCGGGATCCGGGCGAGGTCGGCCGCCAGCACGCGGTGCGACGCGGTCGCCCGGTCGAACAACGCCGCCGCCGGCACGCGCTGCCCCGCGACCGGCTCGAGCTGGAGCGTGGCGAACGCCGCCCGGTCCAGCACCCGCTGCGGCGCCTGCTTCGCACTCAATCGCAACACCAACGACTCGCGGTCGGCCCGCTCCATCAGCGGAGCCAGCGCCGATTGGCGCAGCACGGGGGCGAGGGCTCGCGGCGCGCCCGGCGCCGGGGAGTCGGCGGCGGGCACCGGCGGGATCAACCCGACAACCAACCACGCAACCAGGAGCAAACCCGCGCCGACGGCGCGGCGGGAGGAGGAACGAGTATTCATGGGATAACCGGGGTTTCGCCGCGCAGGATGGGGCCGGTCCAGCGGCTCCCTGCGACTTGCGACCGAGGATACGCAGCCGTCCGCAAATGCCAACGCGCCACTTCAGTCTTCCCTCCCCCCTGCCGGCGCTGCAATCCACGCCGCCGGCACACGCTCGGATCGCAGGCCCGGCAACCGCCCCCGCCCTCGCCCGACGACCATCCGCGGCCGGCGCAGGACCGGTCCGCGGATGGCCGGGGAGAAATCTGCCCGCTCAGAGGTCGAGCAGCTCGACCAGCTTCATCATCTCCGCCTTCGAGCGCTTCGGCTTCGAGGTGACGACCAGCACGCAACCCTTGCGAGGCATGTGGATCACCACGCCGGACGAGATTTCCACCGGCCCGATCGGCTCACCGTCCATCTCGTCGCCCTCGTCGGTCACCTCGATGAGCTCGCACTGATACCCCGCATGTTTGAAGCGGGCGACCCGTGTGTAGTTGGGGTCTTCGTCCCGGCCCTTGACGGCTTCCGCGGGCGTCGCTCCCACCGCGATGGCGGAACCCGAGTTGTTCGCCATGATCAGACCGTATTCTTTCTTCGTATGCATGAGCGGCATCTGCCGGTAGCCGGGCACCTTGAAATTGGCGACGATCGCGCGGAATTCCTCAAGCGGGAGGCGGAGGTCGGGCCAGTCGCTCTCCTCGTCCTCGTCGTCGCCGGACTCCGCCTGCGCCTGCTGCATCGCCTGCGCGAGGAAGTTCGGCGTCCCACCGTCCTCGTCGTCTTCACCGCCACCGCCGGCGAGCGCCTGCAGGAAGGCCGCCGCCTCGGCGGGCGTCTCCTGCGTCTCGAACTCGATGCCCTCGGGCACCTCGAACTTCGAGGCCGGCACGCGCACGTTCTCCTCGAACTTCTTCGCCACCTGCGAGGTCGTGATGCCCATCATCGCACCCTCGCTCTTGAGCGTCACGTTTTTGTAGGTCCACGTCTTCACCCCCATCATCTCGACCACGTCGCACTTGCGGCCGAGGAACGTCTCGGCGGGCAGCCATTTGCCGCCGTTCTTCTCGACGAACTTCTTCGGGTCCTCCGCGCCGCCCATCCGGTTCGCAAAGGCCGCGCCCAGTTTCTTGAGCTCCGCGAGGTTGCCCTTGGTGCCGGTCTTCTGGAGCAGATCGATCGTGTACACGGTGTCGCCGTCGACGATCGTCAGCTCCTCCTTCCGCTCGGTCTGCTTCTGGCCGAAGAGCTCGGTCCTCGTGGTCGACTTCTCCAACGTCGCCACCTTGCGCCCGTGGTCGGTCCACCACTCGGTGCGCGTGCCGGTCATGGTGGAGCCCATGCCGCTGGTCGAGAGCTCGTACTCGACGACTCCGGACGCGAGCGGCCGCGGATCGTCCGGCGCCGCGTGGACAAGGTGGAGGCCCGGGAGCAGCGCCAGGGCGACAGGGAGGAACAGGTGGCGGTATTTCATAGGGTAGAGGTGGGGTGGCTCCCTCGGCGGTCCATCCCCCGGAGGCCACGCCCGCCACCCTGCCAGACCCCGCCGCCGTGGCGAGCTTTTGTGCATCCGCTGTTTCACCACCCGCCCGCCGTGCCGACGCGCCGACACCCTCCGCCCTTGCTCCGGCGCCGTGTCCGCCTTCAATCGCAGCCCCCCCGATGCAAAACCTCCTCCTCGCCGGCCCCTGGCTGTTTCTCCTCGGCGCACCCGACGCCGCCGTCCCTCCCTCCGAGCCGCCGCCGCCCGCGGCCTTCATCGACACGATCGAGCTGCCCGGCACCACCGAGACGCGCGCCAAGGGCGCCGTCTCCACCGCGACCGACGCCGGCGGCCTCACCCGCGTGCGGCCCTTCGTCGGCCCCGCGTGGTACCGCCGCACCGTCGACATCCCCGCCGACTGGTCCGGCAAGCGTGTGCAGCTCCGTCTCGAGCGCACCAAGTACACGCAGGTCTGGCTCGACGAGCGCCCACTCGGCGACGGCCACGTCTACGGCACGCCGCAGACCTTCGACCTCGGCCCCGACCTCCGCCCGGGCCCGCACACCCTCACCGTCCTTGTCGACAACCGCCCCGAGCGCCGCCCCGTCAAGGGCCAGGCCCACCAATTCGACGACAGCGTGCAGACCAACTGGAACGGCCTCCTCGGCGACATCGCCCTCACCGCCACCGACACCGTCTGGCTCGACGACGTCCAAGTCCGCTCCGATCTCGCCGCGCGCTCGTTCCGCATCACCGCGAAGGTCGGCAACATATCCGGCACCGCCACCACCGGCATCGTCACCGTCGAGGCCGTGAGCTTCAACCACGACGGCGCCGCCCACCGCCCCGCGCCGCAAACCGCCACGTTCACCGCGTCGGCGGACGCCGCCACCACCGTCACGCTCGATCTCCCGCTCGGCGCCGAGGCGCGCCCCTGGGACGAGTTCTCGCCCGCGCTCTATTCCGTCGCCGTGCGGCTCACGGCCGCGCCGGCCACCCGGCAGGTCCAGCCTCAGCCCCAGTTTACCGATACCCGCACAGTCGAGACCGGCCTGCGCGAGTTCCGCACCAAGGACCGCCAGTTCACGATCAACGGCCGCCCGACCTTCCTGCGCGGCAAGCACGAGGCCGGCGCCTTCCCGCTCACGGCGCACCCGCCGATGGATGTCGCGAGCTGGGAGCGCTACTTCCGCACCGTGCAGGAGTGGGGTTTCAACCACATCCGTTGCCACACCTGGATCCCGCCGCGCGCCGCGTTCGTCGCCGCCGACCGCCTCGGCCTCTACCTCCAGCCGGAGCTGCCCTTCTGGGGCACGTTCGACGCCGCCGTGCGCGACTTCCTGCAGCCCGAGGGCGAGGCGCTGCTGCGTGAATACGGCAACCACCCGTCGTTCGTCATGCTCACCCTCGGCAACGAGGTCGGCGGCGACCGCGCGCTGATGAACGCCCTCGTCGTGCACCTGCGCGCGCTCGACCCGAGCCGCCTCCATGCCGACGGCTCCAACAACGTTCTCTGGGACCCCGTCTTCCAGCCGACCAACGACTTCTTCATCTCCGCCAAGTCCCGCCCGCCCGCCGACCCGTCGCAGCAGCTCCCCGCCCGCGGCAGCTTCTGCGTGTTCGACGGCGCCGACGGCCACACGCAGTGGGGCCCGGCCGAAACGCGCCACGACCTGCGCGCCGCTCTCGCCGGCCTGCCCGTGCCCTTCGTCGGCCACGAGACCGGCCAGTGGACCGTGTATCCGGACTTCACGGAGATCCCGAAGTACACCGGCGTGCTCCGCGCCCACAACCTCGCCCGCTTCCGCGACCGCCTCGCCCGCGCCGGCATGCTCGACCAGGCCGCCGCCTTCGCGCGCGCCACCGGCGCCCACGCCGCGGAGCTCTACCGCGAGGAGAACGAGCTCTTCCACCGCACGCCCGGCATCGGCGGCTTCCAGCACCTCGACCTGCAGGACTACCCCGGCCAGGGCACCGCGCTCGTCGGCCTGCTCGACGCCTTCATGGAGCCGAAGAACGGCGTCTCCGCCGCACACTTCCGCCGCTCCAACTCGCCGCTCGTTCCGCTCGCCCGCTTCGACAAGTACGCCTGGACCGTCGCCGAGACCTACCGCGCCGACCTTCAGCTCTCGCACTACGGCCCGGCCGACCTCCCCGCCGCCCGCGTCACGTGGACGCTCGCCGACGCCGCCGGCACGCCCGTGCGCACCGGCACGCTGCCCGCGCTCGACCTCGCCCGCGGCGGCCTGCGCGACCTCGGCGCCGTCGCCGTGCCGCTCGCCGGCCTGCCCGCCCCCGCGCGTTACGACCTCTTTGTCCGCGTCGACTCCGGCGCCACGCACCTCGAGCAGAGCTGGCCGGTCTGGGTGTACCCGGAGTCCGTCGACACCGCGGTGCCCGCCGGCGTCGTGCTCGCCCGCGCCTACGACGAGGCCGCCCGCGCCGCGCTCGCGGCCGGGAAGCGCGTCGTGCTCGTGCCCGCCGGCAAGTCGTGGGGCAACACGCTCCCCGGCGCCTACGCGACCGATTTCTGGAACTGGCCGATGTTCAACGGTACCCCCGGCACCATGGGGCTGCTCTGCGACCCCAACCACCCCGCACTCGCCGCCTTCCCCACGCGCTTCCACAGCGAGCGCCAGTGGTCGGAGATCGCCCACGCCTCGCGCCCGGTGATCCTCAGCGCCACGCTCGCCGCCTTCCGCCCGCTCGTGCAGGTGATCGACAACTACGAGCGCACCGAGAAGCTCGGTCTCGTCTTCGAGGCGGCCGTCGGCCCCGGCCGCCTGCTCGTCTGCGCCGTCGACCTGCTCGACCCCGCACTCGCCGCGAAACCCGCCGCGCGCCAGCTCCTCGCCAGCCTCCTGCAGTACGCCGGCAGCGACGCCTTCGCGCCCACCGCCACGCTCGACCCCGCGCTGCTCGACACGCTCCTGCGGCCCTCGCTCGCCGAGGGCAAACCCGCCACCGCGTCGACCAGCTTCAAGCCGCCGTGGGGCTTCGTGCCGCAGCCGCTGCACGCGTTCGACGGCGACGGCAACACCCGCTGGCGCCCGGCCGAGGACGACACGCAGCCCTGGCTCGCCGTCGACCTCGGCGCCCCCGCTGCGCTCGCCTCCGCCGAACTCGTGCTCGGCAACGACCAGCCCGGCTACCGCTACCGCCTCGAGGGTTCGCTCGACGGCGCCGCTTGGCGGCCGCTCGCTGAGGAAAACGACGCTTCGGTCACCACCGCCCGCCGCAGCCACTCCCTCGCCGGCCAATCGGTGCGCCACGTCCGCCTCGTCATCCTGGAAAAACCCGCCGGCGAGCCGCTCATGATCCGCGAGCTGCGCGTGGTGGGGAAGTAGTTCCGCAACGCTCCCGGGGAGCTGCCAAAGCGGCTTCCGCGTAGCGAAACGCTCCAAGCGTTTCGTTCCGTTGCAGCGACGCGCGCACGTTTCCGCACGGTGGACCCGCTTGCTCTCAAGCGGGTCGCCGACGCATTGCGAGTGTTGTAGCGGAATTCGCCAGAATTTCGATCCGCCACGCCGGGTCGAAAGCCTTGGCGGCTTTCGCTACGGTTCTCCGCTTCCGCTACTTCTTCAGCGCACTCGGGTCGCCGGTGGGCGGCGGCGCGAAGTCCTCGGCAGCAGGCTCGCCGAGCAGCTCGGTTAGCACCGGTTTCAGCGCCTTCGCCCACACCTCGTAGCCCTTCACGGAGAGGTGCAGCTTGTCGACCGTCATGCCCTCGAAGAGCGTGCCGTCCTTGTCGGCGAGCTGGTCGTTGATGTTGATGAAGCGGATGCGCTGACCGTCGGCAAACTTCACGATGCGCGCGTTCACCTCGGCCACGATCCGGTTCGACTCCGGGTTGTCGTTGCGCGGGAAGATCGCCATCAGGACGATCGTCGCCTGCGGCGCCTTGGCCTGCAGCGTGTCGAGGATCGCCTTGATGCCCTCGACAGTGTCGTCGGCCGCGCCAGGCCTGGGCTTGTCGCCGATGTTGTTGGTGCCGCCGAGGAACACGATCACCTTGGGGCTCAGGCCCTCGAACTCGCCGTTGGTGATCCGCCAGAGCATGTTGTGGGTGGAGTCCCCTCCCCAACCAAAGTCGGCGGCGTTCCAGCCGTGGAAGCTCTTCTGCCAGTGCGCGAGGAACTCGGGGTAGTCGAGCGCGCCCCAGCGCCGCGTGATCGAGTCGCCGAGGAAATACACGTCGATCTTCCCCTGCTTGGCCTTCTCGACGAGCTGCTGGTGGCCGATGCGGCCGTTCTCGTTCCACGGCGGCAGGGCCGCGTGGTTCACTCCCGGGCTTCCCCCCGAAGCACAGGCGCCGGCCGCCAGCCCGAGCAGGCAGATCCAGGAACACGGTTTCAGAAAGCGGAGATTGAAGACAGGCATGGCGGTAATGAGGTGGGCGCACCCGGAACGGGGCAAGGGCCGCCACCAGCGGGCGGTGGCGATGAAGGCCCGGACTTTGGCCGTCGCGGGCCGAGAAGGCGAGACATTGCCCCTGTCGACGTACACCATCCGGCCCCGGGGTGGAACGGACATCGACTCCGCGCGGTCGCACACCCACACTTTTCCCCGTGCTCGGACCTCGCACACTCGCCGCTTTGCTCGCCACCGCCGGCTCTCTCGCCGTGGCGCAGCCGTCCCTGCCCGCGAGCTCCAGTCCCGCCGGCACGGAGGCCTCCGCCGCGCCGGCGTGCACCACCAACTCCGCTTCCGTGGCCCAGCCGGCCGCCGCCACAGAAACTGATACCCGAAGCCCGAAACCCGAAACCGCGGCGCCGCCCGCCACCAGCGACGCCACCACCGCCCTGATCGACAGCATTCTCGACAGCGGCCGCGCCTGGCTGGAAGAGAATTTCGAAACCGAGGAGCTCGAGCCGCTCACCCCCGAGCAGATCCAGCAGCTCGTGAAACAGCTCCAGCCCGTGGCCGATGCCCTCGCCCTCGGCAGCATCGAGGATTTCGCCGCGCTGCGCCCGCAGGCCGCGCAGTTGCTCGCGTGGTTGCGCACCCAGCCTTGGGGCGGCCCGTACGCCGACTGGCTCGCGCCGCGCATGGACTACCTCGATCTCGCCGCGGAGGCCGTCGAGACCTCGCGCCGCCAATGGGAGGCCGAGCAGCAGCGCCTCCGCGCGTTGCCCGCGCCCGACCCTGCCCGCCCGCCCGCCGTGCGCCCGCGACCGACCCTGCGTTTCGAGGTCGTGCGCGACCGCGTCTACCGCTCGGCGACGAGCAACCCCACCTGGACCCGCCGCATCGCCCAGCGCACGCCCCCGCCGCGCGCCGCCGAGCTGGCTCCGAAACTCAAGGACATCTTCCGCGCCGAGGGCGTCCCGCCCGAATGCGTCTGGCTCGCCGAGGTCGAGTCCTCCTTCGACCCCGAGGCGGAGAGCCCATCCGGGGCGCGGGGCCTGTTCCAGTTCATGCCCGCCACGGCGAAGCGCTTCGGGCTGAGCACGTTCCCCTTCGACGAGCGCACGCACCCCGAGAAGAGCGCCCGGGCCGCCGCGCAGTATCTACGTTTCCTGCACGGCCGCTTCGGCGAATGGCCGCTCGCCTTCGCCGCCTACAACGCCGGCGAGGGCCGCATCGCCCGCGAGCTCGACAAGGCCAGGCGCCGCAGCTTCGACGAGATCGCCGACCGCCTCCCGGCCGAGACCCGCTTCTACGTGCCCAAGGTCCTCGCCACCGTCGCCGCCCGCGAGAACATCGACCCGTTCTCCCTGCCCGCGCCCACGCCGGCCCGGCCGCTCGCCGTCGCCGCCGCGCCCGCCAAGCCCTAGGCGGGATTTCTGCGCGTCGTCGCTCACCGCTTCGGGTTCACCACCCGGCACCTTCTCTTTTCCTGTCATGCGCTCGCTTCCCTCCTTCCTCCGGCGCCGTCGCCGGCTCCTCCTCTGGCTCGCCGGCCTCTTCGCCGCCTACACGCTCGCCGGGTTCTTCCTCGCTCCGGTCGTCGTCCGGCAGCAGGCCGTCAAGCACGCCTCCGCCGCGCTCAAGCGTCCCGTCACCATCGATCAGGTACGCATCAACCCGCTGACGTGCTCCCTCACCGTCCGCGGCCTCGCCGTCGCCGCCCACGACGGCGCCGAGTTCGCAGGCTGGGACGAGCTCCATGTCGACTTCTCCCCGCTCGCCTCCCTCGGTCGGCTCGCCTGGAGCTTCGAGGAGATCCACCTCGTCCACCCCCGCGCCCGCCTCTACCGCGACGCCGCCGGCGCCCTCAACATCGCCGACCTGCTCCCGCCGCCGGCCACCTCTGAGGCGCGAAGCGCCGGAGATTCTGCCGCACGGCAGAACGCCCCCGTGCTCCCGCCCCCCCTGCGCATCGCCAAGTTCGAGCTCACCCGGGGCGAGTTCACCTACGCCGACAAGTCCCTCAGCGCGCCCTTCGAGACCCGCTTCGGCCCCACCTCCTTCGTCCTGCGCAACTTCACCACCCGCCCCCGCGAGGCCGGCGCTTACACCTTCGAGGCCGCCACCGAGGCCGGCGAACGCTTCGCCTGGCAGGGCAGCCTCACCTTCCTGCCCCTCGGCTCCGCCGGCCGTGTCGCCATCACCGATCTCAACCTGCCCAAGTACGCCGCCTTCCACCGCGATCTCCACCAACTCGATCTCCTTTCCGGCCGCCTCGGCGTCGAACTCGACTACACCCTCGACCTCTCGGGCGCCGCCCCCGTCGCCCGCCTCGCCAACGGCCGCGTGACCCTCACCGACCTCAAGCTCGCCGCCCGCGGCACCACCACCCCGCTGGCCACGATCCCCCTCGTCGAACTCTCCGGCCTCTCCTCCGACACCGCCAAACAGGAGGCCTCCATCGCCACCATCCTCGTCCGCGGCGCCGATCTCTCCGCCACCCGCCGCGCCGATGGCACCATCGACTGGCTCGCCCTGCTCGCCCCGGCCATGGCGCAGTCCTCCGTGCCTGCGAAAACCGCGCCCGCGCCCGACCACCGGCCACCGACAACCGACAACCGATCACCGGGCACCGGCAGTGCCGTCGCCCCGTGGTCCGCCACCCTCGGCACGCTTGAACTCGCCGACGCCACGCTGCGCCTCCACGACCTCACCAACCCGCGCCCTGTCGAGCTCGTGATCGATCAGCTCGCCCTCAAGCTCACCGGCGCCAGCACCCGCCTCGACCAGCCCGTCGCCCTCGCCACCTCCCTGCGCTGGGGCGGCGCCGGTCGCATCGCGCTCGAGGGCACCGTCACCCCCCAACCCCTCGCCGCCGATCTCCAGCTCGAGGTCGCCGACCTCGCCCTGCGTCCGCTCGATCCCTACCTCGCGCCCTTCGCCGACCTCCGCCTCACCGGCGGCGCCGCCCGCGCCAAGGGCCACGTCACCTTCGCGCTCACCGCCGACGGCGCCCCCGACCTCCGTTGGCAGGGCGAGGCCGGGGTCTCCGCCTTCGCCACCGTCGACGGCGAGTTTTCCGAACCCCTCTTCGGTTTCGCCGACCTCGCCCTCGCCAACATCCGCGCGACCACGCAACCCCTCGCCGTCGCCATCGACGAGATCGCCCTCCGAGCCCCCTACGCCCACGCGATCGTCTTCCCCGACAAGCGCCTCAACCTCACCGCGATCCTCAAGACCGCGGCCCCCGCTCCGGCCGTGGCGCAGGCGTCCCTGCCTGCGACCTCCGCCTCCGCCCCGGTCTCCGCCGTCCCAGAACCCGAAACCCAAAACCCGAAACCCGAGACCGCTGCCGGCGCCCGACCGCAGATCACCATCGCCCGCGTCACGCTCGCCGGCGCCCGCTTCACCGCCACCGACCGCTCCGTCTCGCCCGCGTTCACCACCGAGCTCACCGATTTCGGCGGCACCATCTCCGGCCTCTCCTCCGAGCAGCTCGCCCGCGCCGAGGTCGACCTCGCCGGCCGCCTCGGCCTCGCGCCGCTCAAGGTCAGCGGCAAGATCAACCCCCTCGCCGGCGACGCCTTCACCGACGTGAAGATCACCTTCACCGGCATCGAGCTGCCGCCCTTCACCCCGTACTCCGGCAAGTTCGCCGGCTACACCGTCGACAAGGGCAAGCTCAGCTTCGACCTCGCCTACCACCTCTCCGCCCGCGAGCTCGCCGCCGAGAACAACGTCGTGCTCGACCAGTTCTACCTCGGCCAGTCCGTCGAGAGCCCCGACGCGGTGAAACTCCCCCTCAAGCTCGCGCTGGCCATCCTGCGCGACCGCGACGGCCGCATCGCCATCGACCTGCCCATCCGCGGCAACCTCGACGATCCGGACTTCAAGTACGGCAGGATGGTCATGCGCACCCTCGGCAACCTCGTCGTGAAGGCCGCCACCGCGCCCTTCGCCCTGCTCGGCGGCCTCTTCGGCGGCGGCCACGACCTGAGCGCCGTCGACTTCGCCTCCGGCTCCGCCGAGTTCACGCCCGAGGCGCTCGCCCGCCTCGACGGTCTCGCCAAGGCCCTCACCGAGCGCCCCGGCCTCAGCCTCGAGATCTCCAGCCAGCCGCAACGCGAGCTCGACCTAGCCGGCCTGCGCGAGACCCAGCTTGAGGCGCTCCTGCGCGCCCGCAAGCTGCGCGAGCTCGCCGCCACCACGGCGGAGCCCATCGATCCCGCCACCGTGCAACCCACCGCGGAGGAGACCGCCCGCTACCTCGCCGAACTCCACGCCGAACGCTGCCCGCCCGAAACATCCGCCACGCAGCCGAGCCAAACCAAGCCGATCGCCGCCCCGTCCCACCAGCCGACAGGCCGGCCCGTAGGTCCGGTCTCCGACCGGACTTCCGACAACGACCCGACGCCATCCCACAGCGCCGCGACCACTCCGGAAACGGAGACACGAAACCCGAAGCCCAACCTCGTCGTGCGCACCCTCCGCCGCCTCTTCGTCGACCCGACGCCCGCCGAGCGTGCCCAGCATCCCGCCGCCTCCGGGTCGGCCCACCGACAACCGGCCACCGACAACCGCCAACCGGATACCGGCAACCGACAACCGGCCGCCGACACCCCGCCCGCGCTCACGCCCGAGGAGCTCCGCGCACAGGTGCTCGCCACGCTCACCCCTGACGACTCCGCCTTCGCCGCACTCGCCGCCCAGCGCGCCCAGCGCATCCAGGAATACCTGCTCACCAAGGGCTCGATCGACGCCGCCCGCGTCTTCCTCGCCCCCGCCGGGGTCCCGCCCGCCGCCGGCGCCACGACCGTCCCGCGCGTCGTCTTCAACCTCCAGTGAGGAACGACCCGGCTGGATATGTGGAAATCAGGGAATCCGGAAACCGGACATCGGAGAATGGAACCGCTGATAAACGCTGATAGACGCTGATGCCCGGCCGCCCAAGCACTCGGCCTTGCCGGTAGCGCTGCGCGTGAGCGCAGCGATCGCCCGCGATTAGCGGGCGCCGCCATCAACCATCCCTGCGGCGATCAGCCGCAGGACACTCCCAAGGCTTCGCCCATTGGCGAATGCCCATCAGTGGTTCACAACACTCCGGAACCCAAACGGGGAGAATGTGGAAATCAGGGAAATCAGGAAACCGGACCAGGCCAGGACGCAGGGGAACCGCCGATAAACGCTGATGCCCGGCCGCCCGGGCACTCGGCCTTGCCGGTAGCGCTGCGCGTGAGCGCAGCGACCGCCCGCGATCAGCGGGCGCCGACACCCACCGCCCCTGCGGCGATCAGCCGCAGGACACCTGCAAGGCTTCGCCCCTTGGCGGAGCCCATCAGTGGTTCACACCCTCCGGATTTCGGACCCCAGAGAATCTGGAACTCAGGAAATCAGGAGCCGGACCGCGGAGAGTGGAACCGCTCTGCCGTACGGCAGAGCACGCCGATGGGGCGCGGCAAATCCGCATGCCCTCCTCGTAGCGCTGCGCGTGAGCGCAGCGATAGTCCGCGCCGCCCCTGCCCTTTCTCACTCTGTCACCCTGTTACGCTGTAACCCTGCCACCTCGTTACCCTGTCCCTCCGGGTTCCGTTCCCGTTTTCCTGACTTCCACATTCTCTTCTCCGGCACCGCTCAGCCCAGCTGCGCCTCGATGAACTTCAGCAGCTCCTCGCGGCCCTCGCGCTTCGTCGCCGACACGAAGAAGTGCTCCGGCATCGCCACGCCCGCCGCCGCCAGCTCGCGGCCGAACTGCTCGGCCACCTGCTTGTAGCGCCCGCGGCCCACCTTGTCGGCCTTCGTGAAGACCACCACGAACGGCACGTCGCAGCCGTCCAGCCAGCGCAGGAACTCCAGGTCGAGCCGCTGGGGTGGTATTGAGCCATCGACCAGCACGAACACGCACGTCACGTTCGCGCCGCGCTCGAGGTAGTCGGCCACGGCCACATTGAAGTCCGCACGCTCGCCCTTCGCGCCCTTCGCGAAGCCGTAGCCGGGCAGGTCGACGATCCGCCAGTCGTTGTTGATCCGGAAAAAGTTCAGCAGCCGCGTCTTGCCCGGCGTGGCCGAGACCAGCGCCAGCTCGCGCCGCTGCGCCAGCAGGTTGACCAGCGACGACTTGCCCACGTTTGACCGCCCGATGAAGGCGAACTCCGGCAGCGCGTCCTTCGGCGCCCCCTGCAGGGTCGGCGTGCTGGCCTCGATCTCCGCGGATTTGATGATCATGCCGCAACCACTGTCCACCGTCGCCGCCGACACAAGACCCGATGCGGAGCGACCCCTGGAATGTGGAAATCAGGGAATCAGGAAACCGGACCTCGGAGATTGGAACCGCGGATAAACGCTGACGGGGCCCGGAAAACCCTCGCGCCCTCCTCGTAGCGCTGCGCGTGAGCGCAGCGACCGCCCGCTCCGTCCTCCGTCTACCGGCTACTGGCTACTGGCTACTGGCTACCGGAAACCGCCCACCCACTCGGAGGCGCACCGCGCCGGAGATTCTGCCGCACGGCAGAACGTCCACCGGCAACCGCCCCTCGCGCCATTCGCGCCGCCCGGTCGCCGATTCCCGCGGCCACTCATCCAGCACGGATGGCCACGGCCCCTCCCGTCGCCATCCTTCTCGCACACCGGCAACCCCGCCGGCGCCTCGCGCCCTCCCATGAATAGCATCCTCCCCGCCCTCTTCATCCCCTATCTGCTCCTCCAGCTCGTGTTCCTCGGCGTCCAGTTGATCGGACAGCGCGGCCTGAAGGCGTTCCTCGCCACCCACACCGCGATCGACGGCGACGCCGCGTTGGTCGCCTTCAAGCAACTCGTCCGCGGCCAGATGTACGGCGCACTCGCCATCATCGGGCTCGGCGCGCTCATCATCCTGGGCAGCGTCACGCTCGCCTTCACCGCCGGCCTGCTCGGGCTGGCCGTCGTGCTCGTGCTGTGCGGCATCGGGCTGGTGCTCGGCAAAACCACGAAGACGCTCGAACTCCAGGCCCGCACGCTGCCCTGCGCCGACGCGCTCCAGGCCGAGTACGCCCACATCTGCGAGACCTGGCAGAAGAAGCCGCTGCCCCGTTTCTGAGCCGGACGAGCGCATCCGGGACTCAGGATATCAGGAATCGAGTTCCAGAGAGTGGAACCGCTCTGCCGCACGGCAGAGCACGCTGATGGGCGCTGATGGCTCCGGCCAACCGCTCGATCTTCGCAGGATCGCGATCTCCGAATACCAACCACCGCGCAGCTTCTCCCGCCCGCGATCAGCGGGCACCTACACCCACCTTCCCTGCGGCGATCAGCCGCAGGACACGCTCAAGGCTTCGCCCATTGGCGAAGCCCATCAGCGGTTCAAAACCTCCGGATTTCGGACACGGGAGAATGTGGAACTCAGGAAATCAGGAAACCGGACCGAGCCGCGGAGAGTGGAACCGCCGATAAACGCTGATGCACGCTGATGGATCCCGGAAAAACCGCGTGCCCGCCTCGCAGCGCGGCGCGTGAGCGCAGCGATAGTCCGCGCCGCCCACCGCCCACCCACTCGGAGGCGCCGCGCCGAAGATTCCCGCAGGTTCTGCCGGGGGCACGAATGCCGAACGGCAGAACGTCCACCGTCCACCGGCTACCGCCCACCGACAACCGGCCACCTTCCTACTTGTTCTTGTATTCGATGTACGCCGCGCCGACCTCGAGCTCGGCCGAGCGCCGGTTGGTGTAGGTACGCACATACCAGAAATGCGTGGGCGACTCGTGGACCACGATCCGGCGCGTCTGCCGGTCGTCCTCCTTGGTCGGGCTCTTCAGCTCGAAGGTGTCGGACCCGATCACGACGCCGTTCTCCACCGCCTTCCACGTGCACTGGAAGACCATGTGGTCCGGATCGGCCGCGTCCGGCACCCCCTTGATCGCGACAGAGAGTTCCGCCTTCATCTCGTGCCGGCGGTTCTCCTTGTCGTAGACCGGATACGCGAAGCTCTGCTGCGCCTCGACCTGCTCGCGCCGGCCCGGCTCGAAGTCCAGCCGGCGCTCCAAGTCGGGGAGGTAGACCGGGACCATCGCGGCCGGGATCACGTTGAGCCCGCGCTTGATGTCGACCTCCATGTAGTTCCGGACCTGGTCGTTGATGTCCTGGTGCAGCAGGTGCCGGCCGACTGAGAACGGCGTGATCGCCGCGCGCGACTCCTGCGCGCGGTCGCCGGCCAACGCGAGCACCTGCTGCTGGTCGACAAGCGTCAGCTCCTTGTTCCAGTTCGTGAAATACACCTCCGTGCGCTGGTAGCGGTGGAAACCGTAGAGCACCCCGGCGCCCGCCACGAGCACCCCCACCGCCAGCCAGACCGGCAGCAGCCGGAGCTTGCGCCGCACCCCCTTCGGGGCCGCGGGCGCGCGGCGTCGCACATCGACCACCTCGTAGATCTCCACCGGGTCCGCGAGCCCCTTCAGGACGTAGCTGCCGTGCAGCTTCCAGTCCAGCGTGCGCCCGGTCTGCGCGCGCAGCCAGCCGCGGGCGCTGTCGAAGACCGGATACGTGAGATAGATCTGCCCGGCGTCGGCCAGCGCCTCCACCCGCGAGGCGCGGTTGACGTGCCGGCCCACCAGGTCGAGCTGCGTCTGGTTCTCCACCGCCACCTGGCCCATGTGCAGGCCGATGCGGATGCCGAGCGTCTCGAGCTCCGGGTGGGACTCGTTGAAGGCGACGGTCTCCTCCTGGATGCGCAGCGCGCGCTCCACGGCCGTCGAGGGCTCCGCGAACACCGCCATGACCGAGTCGCCAATGTGCTTCACGACCAGCCCGGCCCCGCCCTCCTCGACTGCCCGCACGACGATCTCGTCGTGCCCGCGCAGCAGCTCCACGGCATGCCGCTCGCCGCGGCGCTCCCCGATCTCGGTGAAGCCCTTGATGTCGGTGAACAGGATGACCAGCACGGAGGTCTGCCGCCGCAGCCGGTATTGTTCGATGCTCGAGAGGTCCTGGTTGGTCAGGTCGAGGGGCGTCCGGTTTTCCATGGCGGAGGATGGTCAGCGGACGGCCATTACGGCGAACCGAATCTTGCGACCGGGGCGTCCCGGGCCGCCAGCGGCGCCAAAGCCCGCCCAGCGGCCCGGCCGCCGGCACCGCCCCCTCGTTTCAGGGCCCGGAGAATCTGGAACTCACGAACTCAGGAAACCGGACCAGACCGCGAAGCATGGAACCGCTCTGCCGTATCGAGGAGCACGCTGACAGCGGAAATGAACCACAGAGTCCACAGAGAGCACAGAGGAAGCGCTCCGGCTCCACTTGTTCCTGCTCGTGAACCGTTCCGGGATCTCGCGGCCGCGCACCGCGCCCGCCTGGTCTTCTCGGTTCCTGTGTTCCGGATTTCCACATTCACCCCACCCGCCCGCGATCAGCGGGCGCCGTCACCCTCCTCCCCTGCGGCGATCAGCCGCAGGACACTTCCAAGGCCTCGCCCCTTGGCGAAGGCCATCAGCCGAAGGTTCTTCCGCACGGGAGAATGGTTCACAACACTCCGGATTTCGAACACGGGAGAATGTGGAACTCAGGAAATCAGGAAACCGGACCGAGCCGCGGAGAGTGGAACCGCGGATAAACGCTGATGGACGCAGATGCCCGACCGCCCCTCCTCGTAGCGCAGCGATAGCCCGCACCGCCCTCCGTCCTCCGTCTACCGGCTACCGGCTACCGGAAACCGCCCACCCACTCGGAGGCGCCGCGCCGAAGATTCCCGCAGGTTCTGCCGGGGGCACGAATGCCGAACGGCAGAACGTCCACCGCCCTCCGTCCACCGCCCTCCGTCTACCGGCAACCGGCCACCGTCCACCGGCTACCGCCCGCCGCACCCGCGCCAGCGTGCGCCCGAGCTGTCGCGGCGCCAGCGCATGCTCCCACACGTGCAGCACCCGCCAGCCCGCCGCGCGCAACGCCCGGTCGATCCGCCGGTCGCGCGCCCGGTTGGCCGCGATCTTGGCGTCCCAGAACGCCCGCCGCGCCTTCGGCCGCGTGTAGTGCCGCGGACACCCGTGCCAGAAGCACCCGTCGACAAACACCACCAGCCGCTCCCGCCGAAACACGAAGTCGGGCTGCACCGTACCGGTGGCCAGTGAACGGTGGCCGGTAGCCGGTCCGTGGCCGCAGCTCCGGTCCGTCGTGGCGGGATGCTTCAGCCCCCGTTCGTCCGCATGTCCACCGGCAACCGGCCACAGTCGCCGCAGCGCCAACCGCTGCCCCCGCCTCCACCCCGTGATGCCGCCCGCCCGCAGCAGCGCCACCAGCCGCCTCGGAGGCGCAGGGCGCCGGAGACTCTGCGAAACAGCAGAGCGTCGACGCGTTTCCCGCCGACCGGTTCCGCGCCATCAGAGTGAGCTGAGTCTGTTGCCAGCTTCGTCAACGATGGTTCCGTCCGCATAGCGGATGACGGGGGCAACAAACTCTTCGATGGAAATCGCATCCTCAAAGTCGCGTTCTCCACGGAGAAACTGCTGAAGCCGTTCGATCGTGTACTCAGCAATCTCACGCCGCGCCTCAATCTCCTCCCGAAAGAAGACGGGACGGTCGCCTTCATCGAACGATGAAGGAACCACCCCTTGGCAGAGGGTACGGATGAAGATGCAGAATCCGTTCTGTGGAACAGGAGACGTCATACAGTCTCGCTGTTCCATTTTGGAACACATGACAAGCCGGGACCTGGTATCCTGGCTTCGTGGCTGTTCCAAAGAGGAACGTAAACATTGTCGGCAAGAAGGTGCGTGAAGCTCGTCTCGCGCGCACTCCGGCCGTATCGCAGGACGACCTTTCCGGGAAACTCGCGGTGCGCGGTGTCCCTATTGATCGAGCTGGAATCGCCAAGATCGAGACCGGCCGCCGCTACGTATCCGATTTCGAAGTGAAAGCTTTGGCGCAGGTGCTGAAGGTCAAAGCGACCTGGTTGCTCGGCATGGAGACCTAGGCCTGAGCCCACCGATGAGCGCCAGCGGCTGCACACCAATCGGACGAGCGTACTTCTCGGCATCGCTCGCGGAGTTCTTGGCTGCGGATGAGAACACCATTCTGGGACACCTCGCAGCAGCTGCGGAGCACGACCAAAGCATCCAACAGCGAAACGCTTGGCGGGACGAAATCCGGATCCTCAGGGATCAGCTTCATGGCACCGATTGCAGTATGGTGTTCCTCGAGCTCAAGATCCCGAGGATGGGCAAGCGAGCTGATGCCGCACTGATCATTCGCAGTGCAGTAATCGTCCTTGAGTTCAAGATAGGAGAGTCGGTCTATGCATCCGCTGCCTTGGCACAGGCAGTCGACTACGCCTTGGACCTCAAAAATTTCCACGAGGGCAGCCACGCCGCGAGTATCATCCCGATCGTAATCGCGACAGCCGCGAACCCGGCGAAAAACACCATCAGCTTCCACACAGACCGGGTCGCAAATTGTCAGTGCTGCAACGCCAGAGACCTGCGGCAAACGGTGACAGAGGTTATCGCAGCCCTGCCCCCCGCCCCGGAAGTCGAAGGAAAGGCATGGGCAAACTCCCGCTATAAGCCGACGCCGACCATCATCGAGGCAGCTCGGGCGCTGTACCGAGACCATAGTGTCGCTGAGATCGCGCGGAGCGACGCGAGCGCGATCAACCTCAGTGAAACAACGCAGGCGATCAGCGAGATCATCGAGGCGGCGAAAGCCAAACGGCAGAAAGCCATCTGTTTCGTGACCGGCGTTCCTGGTGCGGGAAAGACTCTGGCGGGCCTAAACATCACCACTGACCGCATGCGGCACCACAGCGACGAGCATGCTGTTTTTCTTTCCGGAAATGGCCCGCTCGTTTCAGTCCTGCGCGCTGCACTTGCCCGAGACCAGAAGGAACGCACTTCAGTTTCACTCAAGGACGCGAATCGCAACGCGCATGCGTTCATTCAGAACATACACCATTTTCGTGACTCGAACCTCGCCAGCAATCTGGCCACGGTCGAAAAAGTCGTCGTCTTCGACGAAGCCCAGCGCGCATGGGATCAGGAGCACACATCAAAGTTCATGCGCACCAAGCGGGACCTCACGGAGTTCCATTCTTCTGAGCCTGAGTTTCTCATCGAGGTCATGGACCGGCACGCCGATTGGTGTGTGATCATCGCGCTAGTTGGTGGAGGGCAGGAAATCAACTCAGGGGAAGCGGGCCTTCCTGAGTGGTTCCGAGCATTGCGTGCGCGGTTCTCACACTGGCAAGTGTTCTACTCCGATCGTTTCGCAACGCACGAGTACTCGAGCCATCAACCTGTTGGCGAGCTCACGGCAGGCCTTCATTCATCGTCGTCACCAAGTTTACACCTCGGCGTCTCGCTTCGCTCCTTCAGGGCAGAAACCCTATCCAAATTCGTTGGGCATGTGATCGACAACGAGCCTGACAAAGCCGCGAGCTGCTATTCCGCAATTCGTGAGAACTACCCAGTGCTCCTCACTCGGAGCCTGCCTGTTGGTCAACGGTGGCTGCGCTGGAAGAAGCGAGGATCGGAGCTGATTGGTCTGACTGCCTATTCGGGGGCAAGACGCCTTCGCCCCGAGGGGATGGATGTCGCCGCGAAGATTGAGCCAGAAGTCTGGTTCTTGAACGACTCGGCTGACGTTCGTTCCTGTCATTACCTGGAGGAAGTCGCGACCGAGTTCGACATTCAGGGCCTCGAGCTCGACTGGAGCTTGGTTGGCTGGGATGCAAACTTGCGCCGGGATGGAAATGCTTGGGCGTTCCGGAAATTCAGAGGGACGAGGTGGGAGCAAGTTTGCGATGAGACCAGCCGCCGATACCTGCTCAACGCTCACCGCGTTCTGCTAACTCGCGCGCGACAAGGCCTTGTGATCTTCGTACCCAAGGGCGATCCCAACGATCCAACCCGCCTTCCAGAATACTACGATCCGGTCGCTGATTATCTGCTCACCTGCGGAATCCGAAGCCTTACCGCCTGCTAAGGGTCTCGGCGGCCAAGCGTTCCTGCGTCCACTCCTTCTTCTCGCGCAACGCGCGGACATTCTCGCCGAAGCGGACGAGGGGCTTCGCCTTCTGTTTTCGCATCCGGCGATCCTACAGGTTTATGACTCAGAAGTTTATAGACGATGAGTCATAAACGCGCGGCGGTTGCGGGCCGCGCTTTCCGCGGCTTCCTTCGCCCATGCCCACCCGACCGACCGCGCCACCTCGGCCGATGCCCTCCGGCGCCTCCAACGCGCCGGCATCGCGCTCGACGGCGCCGCCGATCACGGCGTGAGCGAGGCGCTCTACCTCCGCGATCCCGACGGCAACGGCGTGGAGCTCTACCGCGACCGCCCGCAGGACCAATGGCCCCGCACGCCCGACGGCTCGCTGGCGATGTCCACCCACCCGCTCGATCTCGCCGCCCTGCTCGCCGAATAGGCCACCGCCCGTCCGCCGGGAGCGTTTCCTGATTCCCTGCGTTCCAGATTCGTCCGGCCTTCCCTCTTCCGTTGTGAACCATCCGTTCCTGATTCCCTGATTTCCACATTCCTTCCGCCACCATCCGTTCCTGATTTCTTGAGTTCCAGATTCGCCCAGTCTTCCGCCATCCGCCCCACCTGCCACTTGTCACCCCGTCCTCCGCCCCCCGCCCTCTGTCCTCCGTCCTCTGTCGTCTGTCCTCTGTCATCGGTCCTCTGTCATCGGTCCTCTGTCATCGGTCGTCCGCGCCCCCTCCTCCGCTCCGACATTAGTGTCCATCAGTGTGCATTAGTGGTCCATCCCTCCGCCCTCCAGCTTCCGTCTTGCCTCCCCTTTCGTTCGCTTTATCCAGTCATCCGTCCGCTTTAACCAGTCGTCGTGGATCTGCTCTCCATCCTCTTCCCCCAAGTCCGCGCCCAAGTCCTGCGGCTGCTTTTCGCCGACGCTTCCGCCGAGCTGCACCTGCGCGAGCTCACCCGCCGCAGCGGCCTCGCCCTCGGTACGATCCAGACCGAGCTGGCCAAGCTCGCCGCCGCGCAACTCGTTGTCAGCGAACGCGACGGCAACCGCCGGTACTACCGCGCCAACGCCGCCCATCCCCTCTTCCCCACGCTCCGGCAGCTCGTCCGCCAGACCACCCCCGGCACCGACACCCGGCAGCCGAGCGCTGCTCCCGCGCCCAGCGCCACACCAGCTGCCAACCACCGTCCACCGTTCACCGACCACCGGCAACCGGCCACTGCCAACCGGCCACGGTCCACCGCTGACCGACCACCGTCCACCGTGCCCCCAACCCTCACGCTCAACGAGTTCGACTGAGCCCCCTCCCGTTTTCCTGATTCCCACATTTCGCCATTCCGTCGTCCGCCCTCCGTCGTCCATTTCTGATTCCTCTCAAGCAACATGAACCAGAAACCACTGATTTCACGGATGTACACGGATCGTCCCGAGATCATCCGTGCCCATCAGTGTGATCCGTGGTCACCCTCTGCTGGAATGGTTCCTCGTTGTTGCTTCCCCGCCAGGCCGCGCCCCGGCGCGCGTCTACGCTGAGTTCCAGATTCCTCCGGTCTCCGTCTTCTGCTCTCTGTCCTCTGCCATGTCCCTCGCCGCCCTCGGTTGGAACGACTCCCTCGCCGCCGCCTTCGCGCCCTTCGCCGCGCCGGGCGTGGTGCCCGCGCGCGTCACCGCCGACTTCGGACGCGGCTGGGGCGTGACCACCGACGAGGGCGAGATCCTCGCCGAACCCGCCGGCAAGCTCCGCCACCGCTCCGCCAAACGCGCCGATCTGCCCGTCGCGGGCGACTGGGTGGCCGTGGAGCCGCGCGCCGACGAACCCCGCGCGCGCCTGCTCGCCGTGCTCCCGCGCCGCACCGTGCTCTCCCGCCAGGCCGCCGGTTTCCGCCGCGAGGAGCAGCAGATCCTCGCCGCCAACCTCGACACCGTCTTCATCGTCGTGGGCCTCGACGCCCCGGTGAACCACCGCCGCATCGAACGTTTCCTCACGGCGGTGCGCTCCGGCGGCATCGCCCCCGTCGTCGTGCTCAACAAGGCCGACCTGCACGAGTCGCCCGACTCCCTCCGCGCCGAGCTCGAACCGCTCGTGGGCGGCGCGCCGGTCGTCACCGCCAACGCCGTGAAACGCGGCGGCGCCAAGGCGCTCAAGCCCTGGCTGCGCAAACGCGAGACCGTGGCCTTCCTCGGCGTCTCCGGCGTGGGCAAGTCGTCGCTGGTCAACCGCCTGCTTGGCGACGAGGTGCAGGCCGTGCAGGAGGTGCGCGAGGCCGATGCCAAGGGGCGCCACTGCACCACCAGCCGCGAGCTGCTCGTCGGCCCCGGCGGCGTGCTGCTGCTCGACACGCCCGGCATGCGCGAATTCCAGTTCTGGGATGCGGATACACCGCTGGAGGAGCTCTTCCCCGAGGTGGCCGCCGCCGCCGCGTTGTGCAGGTTCCGCGACTGCCGCCACGGCACCGAGCCCGGCTGCGCCGTGCAGGCCGCGCTCGCCGCCGGCACGCTCGAGCTCGGCCGCGTGACCAGCTACCTCAAGCTCAAGGCCGAGCGCGCCCTCGCCGCCACGCCCTGGAAGAAGCGCTGAGCGCCGCCATGCACCGCCTCCGCTTGTAGCGCTGGGCGTGAGCGCAGCGACCGCCCGCGATCAGCGGGCGCCGCCACCCACCGCCCCTGCGGCGATCAGCCGCAGGACGCCCTCAAAGCTTCGCCCCTTGGCGAAGCCCATCAGTGGTTCAAAACCTCCGAAGATCCGCTCCCGAAGAATCTGGAACTCACGAACTCAGGAACAGATGGCGGCGGAAGGAATGTGGAAATCAGGGAACCAGGAAACGGCCCCCGGAGCATGGAACTGCTCTGCCGTACGGCCGAGCACGCTGATGGACGCTGATGGATCCCGGAAAACCCCAAGCGCTCCCCGCTCTCCGTTCCCGTATTCCTGATTTCCACATTCTCCCCATCCGCCCGCGATCAGCGGGCGCCGCCACCCACCGCCCCTGCGGCGATCAGCCGCAGGACACTCCCAAGGCTTCGCCCCTTGGCGAAGACCATCAGTGGTTCACAAAACTCCGGATACTGAACCGCTGAGAATCTGGAACCCACGAACTCAGGAAGCCAGGCCGCGGAGAGTGGAACCACTAATCCACACTAATTCACACTGATGGTCCCGGAAATCCCGGGCGCTCCGCCGTTTCGGGCTTCGTTTCCTGCGTCCACGCGCTCAAGCAACATGAACCTGAAACCACGGATTTCACGGATGTCCACGGATCGTCCCCCGATCATCCGTGCCCATCCGTGTGATCCGTGGTCATCCTCCGCTCCGACGACTCGGCCGTGTTGCTTCCCCGCAAGGCCGCGCCCCGGCGCGTCTACGCTGAGTTCCAGATTTGCCTCGGCCTGCGATCGGCGGGCGAGCGACTACGCGCCCAGCCGCGCCAGCGACTCGCGCAGATCATCCGGCACAGCCAACCGCGCCACCTGCACGGCGAGCGGCTCGGGCTTCGTCGTGAGCGCTTCACTCAGCGGCCGCAGATCCAGCGAGAGATCCGCCTGCCGCACGGCCGCGAGCGCCGTGCCCGCGAGCCGCACGGGCACGATGAGCTGCGCCGCGTCGAGACCGAACCGCGCCGCGATCGCCCGGCCGAGTTCGTAACGGGAAACCGGTTGCGCGCCGGCCCAGTGGAGAATCCCGCCCGGCGCCGCGGGTCCGCACAGCTCCAGCAACACGGCGGCGAGATTGTCGGCCATGCACACCTGCCGGATCTCGTCGGTGAAGAGGCGCGCCGCGCGCCCCTCGGCCCAGTCGCGCAGCAGCCGCTCGTGCACGCTGCGCCGGCCGCCCGGGCTGTGGCCCAGCAGCAGCGGCACGCGCACCGCGGCCCCGAGCCCCGGCGCCGCGGCCCGCACCGCGCGCTCCGACTCCGCTTTCTGGCGACCGTAGAGCGTGAGCGGCGCCACCGGGTCGGCGACGCCGTACGGCGCCCGCGTGCCATCGAAGACCTGCTCGCTGGAGACATGCACCAGCCGCACGCCGAGCTCCGCCGCCAGCTCCGCCAGCCGCCGCGGCAGCGCCACGTTGAGCGCCCCCGCGCGTTCCGGCTCGCGCTCGCACTGCGCCGGTTCCGACATCGCCGCGCAGTTGACGATCGCCTCCGGGCGGGCCGCCCGCACCGCCGCGGCGATCGACGCGAGATCGGTCAGGTCGAGGCGGAGCTGTCGCGCCAACCCGGCGATCGGCGCGCCGTTCCACGAACCCACGACACCGGTCACCTCATGCCCGGCGCGCGCCGCCACCGCGGCGAAGTTGCCGCCGAGCAGGCCCGAGGCCCCGGTGAGGAAGATTCGCATCGGCGTCGATTCTCAGCCGGGACCCGATGCCAATCCAACTCCGGAAACCGGACCAAGCGACGGAAACTGGAACCACTCTGCCGTACGGCAGAGCACACTCATTCACACTGATGGATTCCGGAAATCCAAAGCACCCTGCCACACCCGCCATCTGTAGCGCTGCGCGTGAGTGCAGCGACCGCCCGCGATCAGCGGGCGCCGGCACCCGTCGCCCCTGCGGCGATCAGCCGCAGGACACGCCCAAGGCTTCGCCCCTTGGCGAAGCCCATCAGTGGTTCACAACACTCCGGAAACCGGACACGGAGAATGCGGAAATCAGGAAGCCGAGCCACCGGAGAGTGGAACCGCTGATAAACGCTGATGGACGCTGATGACGTCCCAAGAATCCGAGCTTCCCACCCGTAGCGCGGCGCGCGAGGGCAGCGACCGCCCGCGCCGCAATCCGTCATCAGCCGTCCGTCGTCCGTTTCCGGTACCTGTCACTCGGTCGGCCGTCATCCGCCTTCTGTCCACCGCCCACCGTCCACCGCCTACCGGCCACTGATCACTCGTCGCCGACCACGATCGTCGGGCTCACATGCCAGGCGAGCGTCCACGGCGTGCCGCGCGGTCCGCGCTCGAGGCAGAGCACCGCGCCCTTCTGGAACTCCACCCCGCCGTTGCCGAGGCCGAGCAGGTGGCCGGCGAGCGCGGAGAGGAACGGCTCGTGCCCCACGATCATCACCGAATCGCCATGACGGCCCAGCGCCGCGGCCATCGGCTCCGGCGGATCCTCCGGCAACAGCCCCGCGGCCTCGCGCAGCGGCACCTTCAGGTGGGCGCCCTCGGCGAACAGCTCCGCCGTCTCCCGCGCGCGCACCAGCGGACTGTGCCAGAGTTCCAGCACCGCCGGCTTGGCGTGCCGGCCCAGCCACCGCCCCATCGCCAGCGCCACCTCCCGCCCCTTCGGACTGAGCGGACGCGCGGGATCCTCGGCATCGGACAGGGCGTGGGCGTGGCGGACGAGGTAGAGTTTCATCGGGAGAACGGCGACGCGCCAGAAGGTAGCAAGGTTCGCGAAGAATGCAGCGCAACAATCCTCCCCCCGCCCGCGATCCGTTGACGCCGACGCAGAGAAACTGGAACTCACGAACTCAGGAAACCGAACCGCGGAGAATGGAGCCACTGATAAACGCTGATAGGCGCTGATGGGACCCGGAAGACCCTGCGCTCTCCTCGTAGCGCTGCGCGTGAGCACCGCGATAGTCCGCGCCGCCCCCTGTCCTTTCGCACTCTGTCACCCTGTTACGCTGTCACGCTGACACTCCGGTTTCCGTTTCCTGATTCCCTGATTTCCACATTCTCCCCATCCGCCCGCGATCAGCGGGCGCCGACCCCCGCCTTCCCTGCGGCGATCAGCCGCAGGACACCTCCAAGGCTTCGCCCATTGGCGAAGCCCATCAGTGGTTCAAAACCGCCGGAAATCCGATCCGAGCTACGGAAAGTGGAACCGCTCTGCCGTACGGCAGAGCACGCGGATAGACGCTGATCGCCGCCCGGAAACACCGCGCGCCGCGTTCTCCGTTCCCGTTCTCCTGATTTCCACATTCCCACGGGGTAGCGCCCGCCACTCAGGGCGAGAGCCGCTCGCGGCGCCACGTGCCGTCGGGCTGGCGGGTGTAGCGCAGCCGGTCGTGCAAGCGGCTCGGCCGGCCCTGCCAGAACTCGATCGCGTGCGGGATCACCCGGTACCCGCCCCAGAACGGCGGCACGGGGACCACCTTGCCCTGGAACTCCGCCATGCGCGCCTCGACGCGCCGCTCCAACTCCTCGCGACCGGCCAGCACCGCGCTCTGCGCCGAGGCCCACGCACCCACCTGGTTGCCCAACGGGCGCACATGGAAATACGCCTCCGTCTCCGCCGCGCTCGTCTTCTCGACTGCGCCCGTCACGATCACCTGCCGCTCCAGATCGTGCCAGGGAAACAGCAGCGAGGCGCGCGGATTGCCCGCGAGCTCGGCGCCCTTGCGGCTCTCGTAGTTGGTGAAAAAGACAAAGCCGCCCCGGTCCGCACCCTTGAGCAGCACGGTGCGCGTGGAGGGCTGGCCCGTGGCGGCGTCGGCCGTGGCGACGACCATCGCGTTGGGCTCCCGGATGCCGCCCTTCACCGCCTCCTCGAACCAGCGCTCCCACAGCGGCCACGGGTCGGTGGCGGGCGCGTCGGCCTCGGCCAGGCCGGCGAGCGAGTACTCCCGGCGCATGTCGAAGAGGCTGAGCCGCGCGCGCGAATGTGTGAACAGCTTCCAGGACTTCAGCGCGCCGGGCACGCCGAGCAGGTACGAGAGCAGTTTGGGCCGCGGACCGGACATGGCACCCTTCTGCAACGGCCCAATCCGGCGCGCGAATGCAAAAACCTCCCGCTCATCCCCGCGTGAGCGCGGTGATCGCATCGCCCCACTCGGGCCACGCGGCCGCCAGCGCCGCGCGTTGCCCGAGCTCGAAGTCGGCGTCGTCCCAGCCGGGCGCCATCGTGCAGCCCACCAGCGCCCACCGGCCGCCCGCGGCCAGCCGCGCACCCTGCCACACCCCGTGCGACACCACCGCCTGCGGCGCATCGCCCGCGGCCACGGCCGGCCCCAGCCGTGTCCACGATCCGGATCCGCCGTCCGGCCCGAGGCGGAGCAGCTCGACCGCGTCGCCCGCATGGAACTGCCACACCTCGTCGCTGCGCAACCGGTGCAGCGCCGAGAAGTCGTTTCCCGCCAGCAGGTAGAGGATCGATGAGGCGGCCACGCGTTCCGCACCCGGCCCGTAGCGCGCCGGCAATGCGGCACCGGCCAGCCGCACCTCGCTGCGCCACACCGGGGCGTACCAGCCGCCCTCCCGCGGCAACGGCTGCAGCTTCAGGCGCGCGACAATCTGGGCAAGGTCGGCCATGCGCCCGAGCGAAACGTGCCGCCCCCACCGCGGCAAGCACCCGGCACGCCCCGGCCACGCCCGACAAACATTGCGCGCCCCGCGGGGCCGGACATCGTGCTTCCACCGCCGCGGTCGCCCGCGGCGTTCCCATGGCCGAACCATCGCCCAGCACCACCACGCTCGCCCTCGCGCCGCGCCGCAAGCTCTCCGCCGAGCTGCACGCGCTCACCACTCGCTTCGGCCACGGCGAGGTGCAGGTGGGCGAGGTGCTCGAGGTGATGGGTGCCCGCGCCTACTCGCTGCTGCTGGTGCTGCTGGCGTTGCCGTTCTTCACCCCCGTCTCGTTGCTCGGCATCTCCACGGTCGTGGGCGCTGTGATCGGCTACCTCGGGCTGCGCCTCGCGCTCGGCCTCCAGCCGCATCTGCCCGCACGGCTGCGCGAACGACGGTTGCCGCCGCGTTTCTTCGGCCTGCTGCTGCGCGGAGCCGAACGGATCATCCGCCTGCTCGAGCGAATCACCCGCAAGCGCCTGCCCCTTTTCGTGTCCGGCATGCTCGCACATCGCCTGATCGGCGCCGGCATCGTGACCGCGGCGCTGCTGTTGATGCTGCCGCTTCCGATCCCGCTCTCCAATGCCCTGCCCGCCATCGCCATCGTGGCGCTGGCGATCGGCCGGCTCGAGGACGACGGCGGCATGGTGCTCGTCGGCTTCGCGGCGCTGCTGCTCTCCGCCGTGTTCTTCGCCTTCCTCGGTTTCTTCGGCTTCGAGGTGATGCAGTTCCTCCACCAGTGGTACGTCGCCCACTTCGGCGCCCTCCCCCCGGGCGTCCCGCCGGCGACGACTATGCCGGCGCCCTAGCGCGCAACCGCTGCACCGCCTCATCCGCGCCGATCCCGGCCGGCCAGCCATAGGCCGCCGCCACTGCGGCACTCAGTGCGTCGGCCTCGTAGCCTTCCGGATCGAAGTCGGCCGCCCCACCCCCGGCTGCCCGCCACGCCCGCACCACCCCGTCGCGCCGCTCCTCCTGTTCGCGCGTGAAGGAGCCGCGCAACGTCTCCGGCGGCCACGGCAGCGGAAACCCGCGGATCGTCGCCACATCGAGCCGCCGCCCCAGGGCGAGGCGCCACAGCTCCAGCCACCGCGAGGCGAGCACTCCGGCTAGGAACTCGTCGTCGCGTGCGACCACGACCAACGCGCCGCACGGCAGCACCTGCGCCGGCACCCAGCGCCACCGCGCCGCCCGCGCCCCGGCCGGCGTCGCCAGATAGCGGTCGCATTTCGCCAACGCGATGCGCAGCTCCGCGCCCGGCCCGCGGCGCGCGATCCGCGCCCTGGAACGTGCGAAGATCCGCCCTGCCCCGCCGGCCTCGGCGATCGCGCGCTCATCCGCGCCGGGCGGGAAATCCACCGCCCAGCGCCGCTCCGGCGGCACGCACTCCGACCAATCGGCCCGCCAGTCCGCCGGTGTCACGACCGGCCGCACCCACTCTCCCCCCTCCGCACGCCAGCGCGCCGCCCGGGCACCCGTCGCGCACAGGGTCGGCCGCAGTCGCAGCCCGGCAAACACCCGCGACTCCGCAGGCGGTTTGGAGGGCGGGCACGGGTTCATGGCCGCACCTTGGCGCCCCGCCGTCCGCGCGACAAGCCGCGGCTCTGCAGTGTCCCGGGCGCGGGAGGTGTTCTGGCGCGGGGATTCGCGAAGCCGGACGGGGCTGTTATGCTCCTGGTCCCGAAATTCGGGACACCTCGCCACCACCGCATGAACCCGCCCGCAACCACCGTCTGGCTGCCCGACCTGTTGTTCACCGGCGGACGTTTCGAGTCCGGACTCGCCCTGGTCGCCGATGCCGCCGGCCGCATCCTGCGCCTCTCCCGCGACCCGGCGGACCTCGCCGCCGCGCGCCGGCTGCCCGGCCGCGCGCTGTTGCCTGGGCTCGTCAACACCCACTCCCACGCCTTCCAACGCGTGATCCGCGGGCGAACGCGATACCTTCTGGACCTGGCGCGAGATGATGTTCCGCGCCGCCACCTCGCTCGATCCCGACGGTGTCTACGACGCCTCGCGCATGGCCTTTCTCGAGATGGCGCTCGCCGGCATCACCACCGTGGGCGAGTTCCACTACCTCCACCGCGATCCGGCGGGCCGCTCCTACGCCGAACCCAACGCGATGGCACTCGCCGTCGTGCGTGCCGCGCGCGACGTGGGCCTGCGCATCTGCCTGCTGCACGCCGCCTACGCCCGCGCCGGCTGGCGGCGCGCCCCCAGCGTGGCCCAGCAACGTTTCATCATCGCCTCGCCCGACGACTACCTCGCCGCCTACGAGCGCCTGCGCGCCAGCCTCGCCGCCGACACCGCAGCTGGACTCGCCTGGACCGGCTACGCGCCGCACTCGGTGCGCGCCGTGCCGCCCGACTACCTGCGGGTGCTCCTCCCCGCCATGCGCGCCGCCCCCGCCCCGGTGCATATGCACGTCTGCGAGCAGACCAACGAAAACGAGGCCTGCCTGGCCGAGCACGACACCACCCCGATCGGCCTGCTGGAGCGCGAGGGCGCCCTGCACGCCGGCTTCACCGCGATCCACGCCATCCATGTCGCCAACCACGAGGTGGCCGCGCTGGCCCGCGCCGGCGCCCGGGTCTGCGCCTGCCCCACCACCGAGCGTTGCCTCGGCGACGGCATCAACCCGGCCGACACCTTCTTCGCCCGCGGCGTGCCCGTGGCCCTCGGCACCGACACCAACGCCCAGATCGACCTGCTTGAGGACGCCCGCGAACTCGACACCCACCTGCGGCTCAAACACCTCCAGCGAGTCGTGCTCGCGCCGCGCCCCGAACCCTCGGCCCCGCCCGAGCCCGCCGCACTGGCCGGCCTGTTGCTCGCCTGTGCCACACGCCACGGAGCCGATTGTCTCCGGGCGCCCGGCGGCACCCTCGAGCCCGGTCGGCCGTCCGACTTCTTCACCGTCGCCCTCGACGATCCCGCCCTCGCCGGCTCCGACGCCGACTCTCTCCCCGCCGCCCTCGTCTTCGCCGGCGGCCGCAGCTGTATCCGCGATGTGGTGGTAGGCGGCCGTCCGATCGTCGAGGACGGGCGCCACCCGCAGCAGCACGCCATCACGACCGCCTTCCTGGCGTTGCAGCGCGACCTCTGGTCCGAACCATGAGCCGGTCCACCGCCATCGCTGTCGCGCCGGCTTGGATATTTCCCTCGACGCGGCACCGCCATCCGTCGATCCTCGGCGCGGGGTCGGGAGGCTGCGGTCCCGCGATGCCTTGAGTTGCCACCGCGCCCCGGAACCCGTCAATCTTCCGCCATGAGCAACGAGGAACGCCCCCGCCTGTCGCTGCGACTCCGCGGCTTGTCCACCGGCCCCGAGAGCGCGCCCGGCTCCACTCCCCCCGCCGAGCCCCCGTCGCCCCCGGCCGAACCGGCCGGCGAGCCGGCAACACCGGCACCCGCCGCCCCGGCCCGCAAGGCCCGCCTGACCTCGCTCCTCGGCACACCCACGGGCGCGGAGGCAGCCATGCCACCCGCCGAGCCGCCACCTCTCACCCCTGCGCCGGGCCCCGAAACCACCATCGAGCCCCCGGTGCTGCCTCCCCCCGCCGCGCCGCAAGCGGCGAGCCCCACACCTCCGCCCTTCCCCAACCTCCCGCCCCGACCAGTCGCGCCGCCTTTGGCGCCGCCGCCGGCCCGGGCCAACAAGGCCGCCAACTTCCCGCCACCGCCCGGTTTCGGCGGTGCGCGTCCGGCGCCAGCGGCTGCGCCCACCGCTCCCGCCCCCGCCGCGAAGGGCCCCCGGACCAGCGTCACCCTGCTGCTACTGCTCGTGCTGGTGATCGGCGGCGCCGCCTTCGTCTATTTCGCCGACCCGTTCGGCCTGTTCGGAGCGACCCGTGTCCCGCCGCCGAACGTGGCGCCGGTCGAAGAACCGGTCGCCCAGCCGGCCGCCGAACCCGTTCCCCAAGAGGAGGTCCCGGCCATCGTCGCCGAGCCGACACCGGAACCGGAACCCGAGCCGGAGCCCGAGCCCGCAGCGCCGCCGCCCGTGCCGCAGGACCCGACCGTGGCCAGCGCCGTCAGCGCCCTGACCATCTCGGGCGCGCGGATGAACAGTCGGGGTGGCACCTTGATGCTCGGCGCCAAGGTCTACAACGCGGGCGATGTCATCAACGACGAGTTGGGCATCACGTTCGTCAGTTTCGCCGAGGGCACCCTCACCTTCCGCGATTTCCGCGGCGCCATCTACCAGCGGCGATTCTGATCCCCTCCTCCGCGGGCCGACCGGCTTCAGTTTGCCGCCGACCGGCCGATGCCCGAAGGCAGGCATAAGCCCGCACGACCACAAGCACGACGCTTGGCACCGCAGCCTCGGCTCCGGTGAGGCCCCTGCCGTGCACGATCCCGCGACCCGCCGCGCGCTCGACCAGGCGCTCCAGCTCGCGCGCGAGTGCCACGACCGGCACCGCCTCCTCAAGCCGTTCGAGGCGATGGCGGTCGCCTGCAAGGACGGGCACTCCACCGAGACGTTGTACTCGATCGCCCGCAACGCCGCCTTCGCCACCGGTGGCGATGTCGACATCGTGCTCAAGCACCTCGAGCACGCCTGGCCGGATTTCGCGTGAGGCGGGCGAAAACCGGCGGAGCCGACAGAAGGTAACGAAGCGAACGAAGGAGTTGGGAGGCTCAACCGCCTGCCCTCGGCAAGTGAACGCAGCTCCGGAGTGATCCGGGCCCAACTCGCCCTCCGTCCGGTATGCCTTGGTTTTCTTCGTTTCCTTCTGTCGTCTGCGGGATCGGGCGGAGGCCCGCACCAATCCAGCTGCGCCGAGCCACGCCCACCCATGAAAAAGCCACCGGTCGAAACCGGTGGCCTGGAAAGAAGCAGTGTCCGGGATGCGGGCTCAGGGCGCCATCGGCCGGATCGAGCCGTCGGCCTCGTAGAAAAGCTCCTGCACCTTCACGCACCGCCGGTGGCTCACACCGCCGGAGAGGGTGGCGTCGTGGTAGTAGAGGAACCACTTGCCCTGGAACTCGACGATCGAGTGGTGCGTCGTCCAGCCCAGCACGGGCGGCAGGAACGAGCCGCGGAAGGTGAACGGCCCCAGCGGGCTCTTCGCGGTCGCGTAGCAGAGCAGGTGGGTGTCGCCGGTGGAGTACGAGAGGTAGTAGGTGCCGTTGTACTTGTGCATCCACGGCCCCTCGAAGTAGCGGGCGGAGTTGTTGCCCGCCTTCAGCGGCACCCCGGCCTGGTCCACGATCACGGCGTCGGCCGGAGTGGTGGCGAACTGCAGCATGTCGGGCGTGAGCTTGGCGACCTTCGGGCACAGCGCCGGGGTCTCCTCGGGCGGAGTCTTCGCGTCGGCCAAGAAACGGCCGGTCGGCCAGCACTGGAGCTGCCCGCCCCACAGGCCGCCGAAATACATGTAGAACTGGCCGTCGTCGTCGCGGAAGACGCACGGGTCGATGCTGAAGCTTCCCTTGATCGGCTGCGGCTCCGGCACGAACGGGCCCTCGGGGCGCGTGCCCACCGCCACGCCGATGCGGAAGATGCCGTCCTTGTCGCGCGCGGGGAAATAGAGGAAGTACTTGCCGTCCTTGAACGCCGCGTCCGGCGCCCACATCTGGCGCGAGGCCCACGGCACCTGGCGCAGGTGCAGCGCCTCCCCGTGGTCGGTCGTCGGACCGCCCGGCCGGTCCTGCGAGAGGACGTGGTAGTCGGTCATCTGGTACTGGTCGCCGTTGTCGTTCTCCTCCACCTCGAGGTCGAGGTCGTGCGAAGGATAGATGTACATCCGGCCCTCAAACACATGGGCCGAAGGATCGGCGGTATAGATATGGGAAACGAGAGGTTGGCGGCTGCTCATGACGGGAGGGGTTGTGGGGACCGCGGGGTCCCCGCCGGAGTGGAGACGCCAAACTTGCCCCAACCGCCGAGCGATCCGACCCTCCCCTTGCGCTAACATTTGAGCCCGCCCCGACCGCGCCCGCCGTCGCCAAATCCGCAAGAACCGCAAAGCACACTGCCACCCGCCTGTGGCATCATCACGCGTCCATGACACCGAACCGCGCCACCACCCTGCACGACTACCACGAACGGTTGAACCGCGTCCTGCTCCACATCGCCCACCACCGCGGCGAGGAGCTCACGCTCGACCGGCTCGCGGCCGTCGCCTGCCTCTCGCCGTGCCATTTCCACCGGATCTTCCGGGCGATGGTCGGCGAACCGCTCGGGCAGCATGTGCAACGGGTGCGGCTCGAAACCGCAGTGGTGCAGCTTCAGACCTCAGACCGCAGCGTGCTCGAGATCGCGCTCGACGCGGGCTACGAGAGCGCAGCGGCCTTCGCGCGGGCCTTCGAGCAACGGTTCGGCGTCTCCCCAACCCAATGTCGCCGCGAGCACCGCCTCGAGCTGCAGGTGCGCACGGCGCGTTTCCGCGAGATGAACGCCACCATGATCACACCCGAAATCCTCACCCGCCCCGCCACCCCCGTCGCCTACGTCCGCCACACCGGCCCCTACGCCGGCGTCGGCGCCGCGTGGGGCAAGCTGTGCGGCTTCGCCGGCCCGCGCGGCCTGCTCGGCCCCCGTACCGCCTACCTCGGCATCAGCCGCGACGACCCGAAGATCACCGCCGCCGAACAGCTGCGCTACGACGCCTGCCTCACCCTCGACCGCCCGCTCGCCCCCGACGGCGAGGTGGGCGTGCAGACCATCCCCGGCGGCCGCTACGCCAAGTTCCTCCACTGCGGCCCGTACGAAAACCTCCACACCACCTACGACGCCATCTTCGGCGACTGGCTACCGCGCAGCGGCGAGCAGCTGCGCGACGAACCCGGCTTCGAGCTCTACCGCAACTCGCCCGACACCGCCGCGCCCGCCGACCTGCGCACCGAAATCTGGTTACCACTGGAGTGACGGCCCGAGCCGGACCGCCCTCCCGGGCACTGCCGCCCGCCCCGATTCCCGGGCGGGCGTTATTCTGCGCGGGCGCCATGGCGTCCGGGTCGCCCACGCCGCCGCGGGCCGAGGTCTTTTGTTGCACTCCGCCACGGCGCCACCCTTGCTTGCCAGCCTCACCCCACGACCGACCCGCCATGTCCCGCCACGCCGACAATTACCAACCCCTCTCCGAACAGGAGCTCTACGAGCTCGCCGGCTTCCTCGAGTCGCCGCTCGTGCCGCCGACCACCATGCGGATCTCCGCGGTCAACGGCCTGCTCACCTCGATCATCATCGGGCCGCGCCCCATCCCGCCCAACGTCTGGATGAACTACATCTGGGGCAAGGGTCAGCCCCGCTGGCAGTCCGCGCAACAGGCCGAGCGCGTCGCCTCGCTGCTCGTGCGGCACCTCAACACCATCGCGCTGCTGCTCGCCAACCAGCCTCCGCGGTTCGCCCCGCTCACCTACACCCGCCATGAAGGGGAGAAGGCCACCGAGATCGTCACCGACTGGTGCTTCGGTTTCCTCGCCGGCGTGAAACTCGACAACGACGCCTGGAAACCCGTGATCGGCTCCAACGTCGAGGCCTTCATCGCTCTCATCCGCGCCTACCTCGAGCCCGAGAAGGAAATCCACGCACAGATCCTCGGCAAACTCTCCCCGGAGGACGGCCCGCCCGCTCAGGTGATCACCACCTGCGTGCTCGAGTTGCACCGGTTCTGGCTCGCCCGACAGCCCAAGAAGCCCGCCGCCCCCGCCGGCAGCGCCATGCCGTTGCCGCTCAAGATCGGCCGCAACGACCTCTGCCCCTGCGGCAGCGGCCGCAAGTACAAGCACTGCTGCGGCAGCGCCCAGCCGCAGGCCGCCGAACCGGCGCCGGCGCCCGAGGCGCCCAAGGCCTGAGCTGTTCCACTCCCCTCGCCCCGGCTTCCCGCCGGGGCTTTTTTGCGTCCGTCCTGCACCGCAGGTCCGCCGCCAAGCCCGCGCCACACGCCGGCTTCTCCACCCGCTGCTACTCCCCGCGGTGCCGCTCCTGCCGCTTCGTGTTCCGCGTCGCCGCGCCGCGCCGGGCGGCAAGCTCCGCCAGCGCCTCCTTCGCCACATGCGGCCGCACCGCCGCCGGCACCTCCAGATAGCCGATGCGCCGGCAGTCGCGGAACAGCGCCGCGGCCACCGCGGTCTCCGCCAAACCGCGCTCCGCGACGAGGAACTCGAACACCCGTTCCATCGTGCGGCTGAGCGCCAGCGCGTGATGCCGCCCCTCGCGCGCAAAGAACCAGTCGCAGAAATGCAGGAACTCCGCGAACGGCGAGGGCTCCGCTGTTGCGGAGCCCTTAGGCGGGAAGTGAAGACTTCCCGCGACGCGGAGAGCCCCAGCCGACGGCGCCCCGCACCACAGCAGCGGCAGCGTCTCCACAAAGTTGCCACTGTTGCCGACCAGATCCCAGTAGCGCGCGAACCGCCGCAGCCGCTGCATCGTGGGGAAGTCGATCACGCGGTTGCGCAGGATCTCGTACGGCGGCGCCGGGGAGTAGAGCATCGCCTCGGCGGCGTCGTGCCGCGCGATCGGCGCCCCGCGCAGCTTCTTCAGCAGCCCCACCTGGATCTCCTGCGGCCCGAGCGCCACCAGCCGGTCGAAGCCCGCGCCGAAGCCGGCCGCCGTCTCGCCGGGCAGGCCGACGATGAGGTCCGCATGCACGTGCGCGTGGGTGTGTTCGCGCAGGAAGCGGAAGTTGTCCTCCAGCTGCGCGAGATCCTGCCGGCGGCTGATCGCGGTTGTCACCTCCGGATCGAAACTCTGGATGCCGACCTCGAGCTGCAGCGATCCCGCCGGGAACCGCGCCAGCAGCGCGCGCAGCTCCGGCGGCAGCCGGTCCGGGATCATCTCGAAGTGCAGGAAAATCCCGGGGTACCGGTGGACAGTGGGCGGTAAGCCGACCGCCATGCCGGCGGGAACAGGAGGCGCCGACAAGTAGGACCGGTCTCCGACCGGTCCCCCTCCCCCCGGCCCAACCGACATCTGTTCGCCCACTGCCGCCGGCTCCGCCTCCGCCATGCGCGTGAGGAAGAACTCGAGAATCCGCCGGCTGGTCGGCAGGTGGAGATTGAAGGTGCGGTCGACGAACTTGAAGTGCCGCACCCCGCGCGCGAGCAGCCGGTCCATCGCCGCCAGAAACGGCTCCAGCGGATACGGGCGCACGGCCTCGTCGAGCGACGACAGGCAGAACTCGCAGGAGAACGGGCACCCGCGCGACGCCTCCACATGGATGAGCCGGTGCGCAATGTCGTCCTCCGTGTACTCGTCGTAGGGCAGCACCAGCTCACCTAGCTCCGGCCGCGGCGCGGCGACAAGCTTCGCGGGGACCGTGCCGCCGGCGAGGACCGCCCGGCAGATCTCGGGCAGCACCCGCTCGCCCTCGCCGCAGATCGTGCAGTCGGCCAGCCGCACGATCTCCTGCACCGCGGACTCGTGGCTCACCTCCGGCCCGCCGAGGATGATGACCAACTCCGGCCGCAGCCGCTTGAGCAGAGCCACCAGCTCGGTCGTCGGCCCCACGTTCCACACGTACACGCCCAGCGCGACAATCCTCGGCTCCAGCGTCAGGATGCGCTCGGCTACGTCGAGCGGGCGCTCCTGGATCGTGAACTCAACAAGCACCGAGCGGTCACGCAGTTCCCCGAGGTTCGCGCGCAGACAGCGCAGCCCGAACGAGGCGTGGATGTACTTGGCGTTGAGCGTGGCGAGGACGATGTCGGGCACGGCGGCGCCACCGTAGCGCGCGCCGCTCCGATGCAAAGGGGCAAAACTCCGCGCGCAGGCGGACCGCGATCCCGCGTGGAAGTTTCTGGAATGAGCGCTCGCGCAAGGCCGCAAGCTTGGCACGATTGCACCTCATGCCTTGAAGAGTCCTCATCCGCCGGCGTCGCTTCGCCCCCACCCGCGACGGACTGGCCGGAAGACTCGCGAGCCCAAGGTTTCTCCATTTCCTGAAGCGAAGTGGTCCTGAGCGTGGGCTCGCAGGGGAGATCGATTCCGCACCGCGCTGGCCAAAGCGAAGGTGGCGGGAACAACGAAAACCGAAAGCACGACGAGTTATGAAAAGCGCCACCAGCCTCAGAAAAGTCGCCTTCCTGGGCGACTACCTGCCCCGCAAGTGCGGCATCGCCACCTTCACGACCGACCTGCGGTGCGCCATCGCCAAAGAGTTCCCCGCGCTGCAATGCCCGGTGGTGCCGGTCAACGACCTCGAGGAAGGCTACGACTACCCGCCCGAGGTCCGCTTCGAGATCGCCGAGCAGGATCTGCCGTCCTACCTGCGCGCGGCGGATTTCCTCAACATCACGGATGTCGATGTGCTCTGCGTGGAGCACGAGTTCGGCATCTTCGGCGGCCCGGCGGGCAGCCATGTCCTGGCGCTGCTGCGCGAATTGCGGATGCCGATCGTCACCACCCTGCACACGGTGCTGCGGGAGCCGAACGACGACCAGCGCCGCGTCATGCGCGAACTGGCCCGGCTCTCGACGCGGCTGGTGGTGATGAGCGAGCGCGGACAGGAGTTTCTGCGCGAGATCTACCGGATCCCCGCCGCGAAGATCGATCTGATCCCCCACGGCATCCCGGACATGCCGTTCGCGGATCCGAACTACTTCAAGGACGAGTTCGACGTCGCCGGCAGGCAGGTCCTGCTGACCTTCGGCCTGCTGTCCCCGAACAAGGGGATCGAATACGCCCTGCGCGCCCTGCCGGAGATCATCCGCGAGTTCCCCAACTTCGTCTACATCGTGCTGGGCCAGACGCACCCCAACCTGCTGCGCAACGAGGGCGACTCCTATCGCCTGAGCCTGGAGCGCCTGGCCAAGGAGCTCGGCGTGCAGAAGCACGTCGTGTTCTTCAACCGCTTCGTCGAGCTCGATGAGCTGATGCGCTTCATCGGCGCGGCGGACATCTACCTCACCCCGTACCTCACCGAGACCCAGATCACCTCGGGCACCCTGGCGTATGCGTTCGGCAATGGCAACGCGGTCATCTCCACGCCCTACTGGCACGCCGCGGAACTGCTCACCCAGGACCGCGGCCGGCTGGTCCCGTTCCGCGACAGCCCCGCCATCGCGGCCGCCGCCATCGAGCTGCTGCGCGACGAGACGCTGCGGCACTCGATGCGCAAGAACGCCTACAAGCTCGGCCGCGACATGGTCTGGAGCCGGGTGGCGCAGAGCTACGTGAAGTCGTTCCAGCAGGCACGGCAGGACCACAGCTTCGTCGGCCGGAAGTCCTCCCCCATCAAGACGCTCGACGAGCAGTCCGACCAGCTGCCGGAGCTCAAGCTCGACCATCTCTTCCGGATGAGCGACTCGACCGGCATCTTCCAGCACGCCAGCTTCACCGTGCCGAATTTCGCCGAGGGCTACTGCACCGACGACAACGCCCGCGCCCTGGCCCTCGCCCTGTCGCTGCAACGCCTGGGCAAGGGCTCCCCGAAGCTCCAGTCTCTGGCGACGACCTACGCGGCCTTTCTGAACCACGCCTTCGACCGCAAGAGCGGCCGCTTCCGCAATTTCATGGGATTCGACCGCCACTGGCTCGAGGACGTCGGCTCGGAGGATTGCCAAGGACACGCCTTGTGGGCGCTCGGGTTGTGTGTGGCCCAATCGGGGCCGGGCAGCCTCCCCCTGCTCGCTGCGCAACTCTTCGAACAGGCCCTGCCGGTGGCCGCCGAGTTCACCTCACCCCGCGCGTGGGCGTTCACGCTGATCGGAATCGGCGAATACCTGCGGCGCCTGAGCGGCGACCGCCGCGTCACCCAGTTCCGCGAGGCCCTGACGGCCAAGCTGCAGCAACGCTACGCCGATGCCGCGACCGACGAGTGGCAGTGGTTCGAGGAGGTGGTTTCCTACGCCAACGCGAAACTGCCACACGCCATGATCCTCAGCGGGCGCAGCATGAACAACCCGACGATGGTGGAGCTCGGCCTCAAGACCCTGCGGTGGCTCATCAAGGTCCAGACCTCGGAGACCGGCTCCTTCCGCCCGGTGGGCTCCAACGGTTTCTACCCCCGCGGCAAGGTGCGCGCTCTCTTCGACCAGCAGCCGATCGAAGCCCAGTGCACCGTGTCGGCCTGTATCGAAGCCTATCACGCGACGGGCGACACCGCCTGGCTCGCGGAAGCGCGCCGCGCCTTCGAATGGTTCCTCGGCCGCAACGACCTCGGCCTCGCGCTATACGATTCGACCACCGGCGGCTGCCGCGACGGCCTCCATGTCGATCGCCTGAGCCAGAACCAGGGGGGAGAGTCCACGCTCGCATTCCTGCTCTCGCTGGCCGAGATGCAGGCGCTGCAGAATGCGATCAGCAGCTTCACGGAGCCGGTCGGCCAGTAACCCTCGGCGGCACCAACACCACGCACCCCGCCATGACGACCACGCCTTTCCTCTCCGTGCACGTCGAACGCATCGGCCCGACACTGACGCCCGATCGCTCGCGCGTGCTGATGCGACCGTTCAACCCCGCCGCCGAATCGAGTACCCGCCGGATCGTTGCGCAGGTGATGGCGCTGCCGGAAGCGGACGTGCCCCGCCTGCTCGGCGAGGTGCTGGGCGAGTTCGGCAGCCGGCACGATGCGGTGGAGCGCTTCTTCCGAAAGCGCTTCCAGCAAGTGCGGCACCTGCTCGCCGGCGACCAGGAACCCTCGGCCGCGAGGCAGGCGCTGCTCGGCGCCTACTTCACCAACGAGTATTCGCCCGAGTCGGCCGCGCTGTTCAACCCGTCCATCGTCCCCCACCCCGATCAGAGCGGGCTGCGTGCCGGGGAGCTGCGTTTCATCATGAGCCTGCGCGCGACGGGCGAAGGGCACATCTCGTCGATCACCTTCCGCGAAGGCATCATCGACGCGCAGCATCGAGTGACGCTCGTGCCGCCGGTGGCGTTCGCGACTGAGCCGGCGCGCGTGCCGAATGCGATCTACGAGACGGCCCTCTTCGCCCGCAAGCTCGCCGAGGCCGGCGTGCAGAACCGCTTTTGCCGCAGTGTCCTGGAGCAGCTCGGCGACACGTTCACCATCGAGCGGCTCCAGGAAACACTGACGAGCGAACGCGCGTGCTCGGAGGAGACCCCGGCGGTGGCCGACCGCGCCGCCCGCGGCCTCCAACTGCTGGCCGAGTCGAACTACGAGGTGCGATTCGACCCCGCGCAGCCGGTTTCCCAGCGCGTGATCTTCCCCTCTTCGCCGAGTCAGAGCAACGGCATCGAGGATGCCCGCTTCGTGCGGTTCCAGGGCGACGACGGAAAGATCGTCTACTACGCGACCTACTCCGCGTACGACGGCAAGATCGTCCTGCCGCAACTGCTCGAGACGGAGGATTTCGTCCACTTCAAGTTCAACACCCTCAACGGCCCCGCGGTGCAGAACAAAGGGATGGCCCTGTTCCCGCGCCTGATCGACGGCCGCTACGCGATGCTGTCGCGCCAGGACGACGACAACATCCTCCTGATGTTCTCCGACAACATCCACTTCTGGCACAAGGCGGAGAAACTGCTCACGCCCGCGCAGCCCTGGGAGTTCATCAAGATCGGCAACTGCGGTTCCCCCATCGAGACCGAGGCCGGCTGGCTCGTGCTCAGCCACGGCGTCGGCGCGATGCGCAAGTACTGCCTCGGCGCTTTCCTGCTCGATCGGGAAGACCCGTCCCGCGTGCTCGGCCGGCTCCGCCAACCGCTGCTCTCGGCCAACGCCGCCGAGCGCGAAGGCTATGTGCCCAACGTCGTCTACACCTGCGGCTCGCTCCTGCACGGCCGCCAGCTGCTCATCCCCTACGCGATGAGCGACTCGGCCACCAGCTTCGCGAGTGTCGCGCTCGACGAGTTGCTCGCCGCGATGGAGTGAGGCGAATGCTCAGGGCGCGGTCGTCGCCAGCCACTCCCCGAGGTCGCGCCAGAGCACGTCGGCGTTGGTCTTGAAGAAATCGCGATGACCGACCGCCTCGATCTGCACGAGCTTCGCCCCGGGTTTGGCCGCAGCGGCCAGTCGTTCGGCCATCTCCTTTGTCGCCAGCTCGTCGCGCTCGCCGTAGACGATCAGAGTCGGACAGGAAACCGCCGGATTCTTGGCGACGCTATCGAGGCGGGATTGCGCGGTGACCGCCCATAGGAACCACGAAGGGATCCACGCCGTTCGTCTGCGGCGATCGGCCAAGTTGCGCACGACGTCCTGGATCCGGGTAGAGGTGCCGATGACGATCAGCCCTGCCGCAGCCTGCCGCGCCGCAAGATCGACCGCCACGCCGCCGCCGACCGACCACCCCGCCAGCACAATCCGGCGACGGTCGAGGTCGTCGCGCGTCGCCAACCAGGCCCACGCTGCAGCCGCCGCCGCGTAACAACCGCGCTCGGTGGCCTTGCCTCCGCTCATCCCGAAGCCGGGATACTCGGGCACGAGCACGTTGCAGCCGAGCCGCCGGAAGCCGTCGAACACCGGCCGGCTGCGCTGTAGCGTGTAGCCGCCCGGGGAGAAATAGAGCACCGTCGGCCGCGACGCCGCATCGGCCAGCACTTGGCCGGCACTGTCGGTCGCCTTGCCGAAGAGCGCCACGATCGTGGTGCCATCCGCCGTGTGCAGCGTCACCAGTTCCTCGTCGGCGGCCGGCATCACCGTCGCCGCCGGCGTGCCGTGGTCGGTCCCTTGGATCACGCCGCGGCGCACGGTGGCGCAGCCGGAGAACAGGACGACGCAAAGCGCGAGAAAGACGGACAGGTGCGTGAGGCGCATGGAGACGGAAAGCGCACCTTGGTCCGGCGCCCGGCGCGGGTTGTTCCGCCACGCACATTCCGCGATTCCCTTCCGCACCCGGCTCGCTCTCACTCCCGCCGTGGACAACGAGTGCCAGTTTTCGCCCGACCGCCGCCATCGCTACAGCCTGATCCATCGCTGGAATCCGCTCTTTGGCGACCGGCTCATCCTTTGGATCGGCCTCAACCCCAGCACGGCCGACGAGGCCAAGCTCGACCCCACCCTCACGCGCATCGCCGACTTCTCCAAGCGAGCCGGCTTCGACGGCTTCTGGATGGCCAACCTCTGCCTCGGCACCACGCAGGACGGCCACCCGCGCCACCCGCTCTACGTGCCCGCGAAACAAGCCTTCGAGCCTTGGCCGGCGAGATGAACTCGGCTCGACACACGCCGCCCTTGAACCGCCGTGCGTGCGTACCGTTCCCCCTGATGCCGGACCACCGGCATCTTTGATGCAGCGACAGCACTCCAACTCCCTTCGGGGCTTCAGCGGGGCCCTTGTGCCGGAAGCGGCGTAGCGACACGCCGGCTTTCCGCTCCCGGTCGGATCGTCCTCCGCCCGTCGCCCGCCGCACCAACGGTACGCGGCCGCCCGCCCTCGCGAGGGTCGGCGGCCACGCGTGGTCCTGCCTTCCCGCCGCGCCCTGTCGCGCGTTTCCACCACCGGGGAAAACCACCTCCGACTGTGTTTTCCCGATGTCGCATTCCCTTTCCCGGCTCGACGACGAGCCGCGCGAGCACTCCCGCAGCCCGTGGCGCGAACCGCGCCGCGCCGACCGGCCGCCCTACCTGAAATGCCACCACTGCGGCCTCGAGTTCTCCCTCGATGCCCCCGGCACCCGCCATCGCAACCACTGCCCGCACTGCCTGTGGAGCGTGCACCTCGACGACACGCCCGGCGACCGCGCCTCGCTCTGTCGTGGCGGCATGGAGCCGATCGCCGTCTCCGTCGACGCCCGCGGCGAATGGCACGTGGTCCACCGCTGCGGCACCTGCCACACCATCCACGTCAACCGCATCGCCGGCGACGACGACGAGCGTGCATTGCTCGCCCTCGCCGTGCGCCCGCTCGCACGGGTTCCGTTTCCGCTGTGAGCCGGCGGCGGCGCGGCCCCGGGGTCGGTCACGCCGCCGGCGGCTTCGCCCAGCGCTCGATGAGCGCGGTGAAGACCGTGGCACGCACGGGCTTGGTGACGTAGTCGTCCATGCCCGCCGCGAAGCAGCGCCCGCGTTCGCCCTCGATCGCGTTGGCCGTGAGGGCAACCACCGGCAACCGACGTCCCGTGCCCACCTCCCGGCGACGCAGCTCGGCGGTGGCGTCGTAGCCGTCCATCTCAGGCATCTGGCAATCCATGAGCACGAGCAGGAAGTCGTCGCGCCCCATGGCCGCGAGCGCTTCCCGGCCGTTGGCGACCACCATCACGTCGTAGCCAGCCTTCTCGACCATGCGCCGGGCCACGGCCTGGTTCACGGGGTTGTCCTCGGCGATGAGGATACGGCCTTGCGGCCGGCCGGCGGTGGGGCGCGGCGCGGCCGCCGGCTGGGCGGCGGTCGCCACCGGCACATCGAAGACCCGCTGCAACGCACGCACCAGCGAAGCCTGCCGCACCGGCTTCTGGAGCACGGCGACGAAGCCGAGTTCGTCAAGCTGGCCGCGCAAGGCGGCAGCGGGCACTGCGCTAAGCAGGATCAACGCGGTCGTGGCGCCCTCCGGCTCCGCTCGAATCGCACGCGCCAAGCCGAGCTCCTCCATCCCGGGCAACTGGGCGGCGAGCAGCACGGCGGCGAACGGCCGGCCCTCCGCCGCAGCCACGCGGAGCTGTGCCCGGACCGCGGCCGGATCGGTCGCCTCCTCAAGTTGCGCCCCCCAGCGGGCGAGCAACTGCAGCAACACGCGGCGGCTGGCGGGGTAGGTTTCGGCCACCAGGATACGACGGTCCCGCAGATCGACCGCTGGCGGCAGGTGCGCTGTGCGCACCTCGGCCGGGAGCACGAACCAGAACGTCGCCCCGTAACCGGCTGTGCTCTCCACACCGATGCGGCCCCCCATCGCCTCGACGAGGTGCCGCGAAATGGCCAGACCCAGCCCGGTGCCGCCAAACCGCCGGGTGGTCGAGTTGTCGGCTTGGGTGAACGACCGGAAGAGCCGTCCCTGCTGCTCGGGCGTGAGCCCGATGCCGGTATCTCGAATCTCGATGCGCAGTTGCGGCCGAACGCCCGCCGCCGCCGCGCAGGAGAGGGTGACGAAGACCTCACCGGTCGCGGTGAACTTGATCGCATTGCCGACGAGGTTGGTGACGACCTGCCGGAAGCGGTTGGGGTCGCCGAGGATCTCCTCGGGCACGCCCTCCTCGGTCGAGAGAGCGAGTTCGAGTCCCTTGCGATGCGCGGTCTCGGCGAGGAGTTGCAGCACGTCCTCCACCCCGGCGCGGGGGGAGAACTCGATCCGCTCGAGGGCGAGTTTGCCCGCCTCGATCTTGGAGAAATCGAGGATGTCGTTGATCACGGTCAGGAGCCCCTCGGCGGATTTGTGCACCGCCTCGGCGTATTCGCGCTGCTCGTCATTCAACACGGTGCCCATGAGCAGGTCGGTCATGCCGATCACGCCGTTCATGGGGGTGCGGATCTCGTGACTCATGTTCGCGAGAAACAGGCTCTTGGTGCGGTTGGCGGTCTCGGCCTCCTCCTTGGCGCGGACCAGTTCGCCGGTGCGGGCCGCGATGCGCTGCTCGAGTCGCTCGTTCTGCCGGCGCAGCGCGGCGGTGCGCCAGCGGTGGAGGAGGAGGATCCCGCCGAAGGCCGCGCAGCCGGCCCCTGCCAGGAACCACCATGTCTGGTAGAAATGCGGACGCTGCTCGATGAACGCCTCCGCACTGCGCTCGCTCCAGACGCCGTCTTCGTTGCAGGCCCGCACTTCGAACCGGTAGCGGCCGGGCGGCAGCTTCGTGTAGTAGGCCGTGCGCCGCGTGCCGGCGTCGACCCAGTCGCGGTCGTACCCCTCGAGCCGGTAGCGGAAGCGCAACTGCTCGGGCCGCACGAAACTCGGCGCGGTGTATTCGATCTCCAGATCTCGTGCGGTCGCGGAGAGGAGCCATGCCCCGGCCTCGGGTGCCGTCGGCACATCGTCGACGACGATTCGCTCGACCACCACCGGCGGCGGCACCTGATTTGTGACCAGCCGGTCGGTACGTACGGCCACCACCCCGCGCCGGCCGGCAAACAGCAGCCGGCCGGAGGCATCCCTGTCCACACACGGCTGATAGCCGAAACCAACCGCACCGAGGTGCACACTGTCGTTTGTCCCAACCTGCTGGATCTGGAGGTCGGTCCGCTCCCCCCGCAGGAAGGCGAGCAGCTCCGCGCGGTCCACGCGGCTCAGGCCCTTGGGCGAGCCGATCCACAGGTTGCCGCGGTCGTCGGCCACGATGGCGGTGACGAGATCGGTGAACAGCTCGACCACCCGCTCCGGATTGTACCAGCGGTCCCGATGCCGCACCGCCAAGCCACGCCGCTTCCCGCCCACCCACAGGTTGCCCTCGCCATCGGGCAGGAGGAAACGCACTTCGTCGTCCGGCAGGCCGTCGCCGCGGCCGATCATCCGCACTACACCATCCCGGACCAGCGCGATGCCTTCCATGCTGAGCCCCACATAGAGCACCCCGTCCCGATCCTCGGCAAAACACGACACATACGAGGTAGCCGTGCCGATCCGTTCCGCCCACGACTCCATCCGGCCCTCGCTCCAGCGATAGACCCCGGAATTGTTCGTGCCGAACCACACCGCGCCGGTCCGATCGCGATAGATGGCCCGCACATTGGTGGGGCCGGGCACCTGCTCCAGCGCCCCGGCACGCCAGCGAAAAAGCATGCCGCGTGTGCCCACCCACACCTCGCCCTCGGGCGTGGCCAGGACCGCTTGGAGGTCGCCGTCCCGCCCACCGCCGAACACGTGGATGGTGCGGGGCCCATCGCCATCGAGCCGCACCAGACCACGCGCCTGGATCGTCGCCCAGAGCGCCCCATCCGGTCCGCCCGAGATCGAGCGCGCCGCCTGCTGCGGCGAGGCGCCCGGGCTCAGCAGCGAGCGGAAAGGTGTGGGCCGCAACCGCCCAAATCCGTCTCCCGAGGAGGCGATCCAGAGGTTGCCTTCGTGATCCTCACTGAGGCACCGCGGGTATTCGAGCCCCGGGGTCGGCACCACCCGGAAGGGGCTGCGCTCGGGGTCTTCCGCCAGATACACGCGTTGCGCACAGACCCAGAGGCTCCCGGCCCGGTCGGCATGCAGGTCAGTCACCGCATCGGCGGCCAGCCCGCGCGCAGCGCCGATCGACTCGAGGCGTCCATCGCGCACCCGCCACAACCCGGCGACGGTGCCGATCCACAGAGTGCCCGTCGGCTGCTCAAGGAACCGATTCACTTCCGGTACCCGCTCGCCCCAATCCGGGCGCCCGAAGACACCGTCCTGAAAATACGCCACGCCTCCGCCGCGCAGCCCGATCCAGATCCGGCCGCCCGCATCCGCGTAGATCATCTGGATCGGCTCGTTCGGCGCGATGATCCGGCCGTCGCAGCGGTTGACCAGCCGGCCGTCCACCAGCTCCCAAAGCCCGCGGGACAGCGCGCTGACAAACACCTGTCCCGTCGAGGTGATTTCGATGCCGCTGATGGGCGTGTCGAGTCCGCCAATGGCCTCGACCATACCATTCCGGTACCGCGCCAGTCCCTCCTGCGTGCCAATCCACAGGCTGCCGTCCGGCGACTCGGCCAGACACCGGATCGCATTGACCGGCAAGCCCGGGGTGTTGGCGGTGCGAAAAGCCACATAGCGCACCCCGTCGAACCGTGCCAGTCCCCCGTCGGTCGGCAACCAGAGGTAGCGGTCGCGCGTCTGCAAGATCTTGCGCATAACCGGGTTTGGCAGGGCGGTCTCGTCACCAAAAACCCGCAGTGCGAACTCGTCCTCCTCCGGCGCAGCACAGAGCACCTCCCCCCAACCGACCGCCGCCAAGGCGCACCGGAGCAAGATGCTCCGCCACGAGCACCGGCACCAGACGCTCCGGCCCGCGAGTTCGGGATGTCGCACAGCAACCAGGGGTGAACTGGCTTAATCGGCGCGGATCCCGAATGGTTGAGCCCTCGCCCGCACCCGAGAAAACCGTCGCCCTCCGCGGTGTTTCCTGAAAACCTGCCTCCTTTCTCATGCCATTCAAAGCTCTCGGCCTCTCGCCGAACATCCTCCGTGGCGTCCAAGCCATGGGCTATACCGACCCGACTCCGATCCAGCTGCGCGCCATCCCCACCGTGCTCGCCGGCAAGGATCTGATCGGCTCGGCGCAGACCGGCACCGGCAAGACCGCGGCGTTTGCGCTCCCGCTCCTCACCAAGCTCGGCCAGCACTCCCCGCGCGGCCCGCGCGTGCTCATCCTCGAGCCCACCCGCGAGCTCGCCGCCCAGGTCGAAACTTCCTTCCGCGATCTCGCCCGCTTCACCGACATCCGCCCGCTCGTCGTCCACGGCGGCGTGGGCTACGGCCACCAGCGCAGCGAACTGCGCAAGGGCGTCGATGTGATCGCCGCCACCCCGGGGCGCCTGCTCGACTTCATGAAGGAGGGCCTGAAGCTCGACACCATCGAGGTGCTCGTGCTCGACGAGGTCGACCGCATGCTCGACATGGGCTTCCTGCCCGATGTGAAGCGCATCATCCTCGCCTGCCCCGATGCGCGGCAGACGCTGTTCTTCTCCGCCACCGTACCGCCCGAGATCGCCGCCGTCGCCGCCTTCGCGCTGCGCGATCCCGTGCGCATCGAGGTCGGCGCCAACCGCACGACCGCGCAGACGGTCGCGCACGCGATGTATCCAGTCGCCCAGGTGCAAAAGTTCGAGCTGCTGCTCGCGTTGCTCGAGCGCACGGAGTTTGACAGCGTGCTCATCTTCTCCCGCACCAAGCACGGGGCCGACCGCATCGCGCGGCGCCTGAAGGCGGCCAACCACGCCGTGGCCGTGCTCCACTCCAACCGTTCGCAGAACCAGCGCGTCGAGGCGCTCGAGGGCTTCAAGAGCGGCCGCTACGAGGTGATGGTCGCCACCGACATCGCCGCCCGCGGCATCGACGTGGCCGGCATCTCCCACGTGATCAACTACGACGTGCCGAAGAACCCCGAGGACTACGTGCACCGCATCGGTCGCACCGGCCGCGCCCAAGCCGTGGGCGACGCCTTCACGCTGATGGCCCCCGAGGACGAGGGCGACGTGCGGGACATCGAACGCTTCATCGGCAAGCCGATCGAGCGGCTCAAGATCGAAGGATTCAATTACGCCCCCTACGAGGCGCGCCCGCCGCGCCCCGAGCACCAAGGCGCCGGCGGCCAGGGCCGCTTCGCCCGCGGCAGTCAACACGGGCGCCACGGAGGCGGCCGGTCCGGAGGAGGAGGCCATCAGGGCGGTGGCCGCGGTCAGAGCCACGGCGGGCACGGCAGATCCGCCCAAGGCCAGAGCCAAGGGGGCTCGCGACCGGCCCAGGCGCAGCCCAAACCCAAGAAGCAGCATTTTGGCACCGCACGTCACGAGGGCACCGGCGCTCAGCCAGCGTCCCAGCCGCCCAAGAGCATCGTGCGCGGATTCCTCTCCCGCCTGCGCGGCCGCTGACCACACCAAGCGGGCTGGCCCGGATTGGCGTACCCGACAAGAAAGCAAACGGCCCTCTCTCACGAGAGGGCCGCTGCTTGTCCGTATGTACTATCTTCAGCCGGAAGGCGTTCGCTCAACGACCGAGCATGCCACCGAGCCCCTTTTTCTTCTTGGCGGGCTTCTCCTCGGCAGCCGGCGCCGCGGCGCCGGAGTTGCCGTTGCCGGAGGAGTTGTCCGCGCTGGCCGCAGGGGCCTCGCCGGGCTTGCTGTAGCCGGCCGGAACCTCGAACAACGCAGCGTCGGGCGCGCCGGCCTTGAAGTTCTTGTAGTCCATCGTCATGTCCTTGGAGGAGAGACGGACGGGGTAGTTGTCGCTGTTGAGGAAATAGTGCATTTCCTGGCCGCCGGTAACAACCTTGTACTCGGTACAAGCGACGCCGTTGACCGTGGCGGAACCGATCTTCTCCCACTTCGGCTCCGCGACAGCCTGGGCAGGCGCCGCGGGAGCATCCTGGAGGGGATTCTCCATGACCATCTTCTGGGCATGCATGAGCGAATAGCTCATCTTCTTGTCCTTGCGGATGATGGAGCTCATCTGCATGCCATTCGCGTCCATGTCGGTGCGCATCTTGTCGCCGTCGACGAAGAGCTTCGACTTGGTCGTCATGCCACCGGCGGTGGTCTCCATCTCGACGGAATAGGCCTTCGGCCAGTCGGCCATCGGAGAGTTGTTGGCAGCTTGGACCGCCACAGCGGCGAGTCCGAAACAGAGGAGGAGTTTCAGCGATTTCATTCTGTCTGGTGGTGTTCGGGTTTCTTTGACGGGGCGGCGGGGCCCAGCCTGCCGACCGGTCGCTTCTGGGGGCCGGCAGTGCATCGTGCCCATGCGCCCGAGACAACCGCCGGACGGCCGGCGGTCCCCCGTTCGTTTGAACGGGCCGAAATCCTCCGTGAACGGCCGCGTCAGCCGCCGTGCTCGTCGGCCACGCGCCGGGCCTTGGTCGTGAGCTCGCCCTCGCACTCCGGCGAACCGCGCCGCAGGTCGCGGCAGATCTGCGGACGCTTCTCGTAGAGGGAACAAAAGAACACTGGCGGCCGGCCGCGGTGGGTCGTGATCTGGAGCGCGATGCAGTGCCCGTCCTCCATGCGCATGTAGGCGCGCTGGCCCACGAAGCGCGCCACGGCCTCGGCCTCGTCGCCCAGCCGCGTCCAGTCGGCGCCGCTCACCCGGATGTAGGTGGCGGACTTCGAAAAACAGCAGACACCGCAGTTCAGGCAATCGGAGGGTATCTCCATGGTCGTCGGGATTGGCCGAGCCACAAAGTCCGCGACGGATTCACCGGGGCGACGAGCACAAAGATCGGCCGGCCGACAGTCCTTGGCCCCAGCGCCCCCACACCACGAAACCAGGCAAGTGCCAACGAACAACCCAGACGCCATCGTGGCATTCCAAACAGCCACCAAGAAGGCGCCAAATGGCGCTTGAAAACGATGCCATCTGGCCGAGAGTGCCCACATGAAGAGAAATCCACGCTCATTCTCAGCGCCGACCACCAACCCGCCGGTCGCGGCCGTCGAGGAGCCGGCGACGCTCTACGGCGCGACCCTCTTGGGGAACCCGCTCGGACTCGCGAAGGCAATTCGCGAGGGCCTGCCGGTGGAGGCGTTCTTCGACTTGCAAAACCGGCTCGCCCTCACGACCACCGCACTCGGGGCGGTGCTCGCCCTGCCCGCACGCACACTCCAGCGCCGGCGCGAGGAAGGTCGCCTGAGCAAGGAGGAATCGGATCGGCTCGCCCGCCTGCACCGCGTGTACGACGAAGCCCGCCGCTTGCTCGGCAGCGAGCCCGCCGCAGCCGCGTGGTTCAAGGAGCCACAGATTGCGCTCGCAGGCTCGAGCCCTCTCGCGCTCTGCGACACCGAACCCGGGGCCCGCGAGGTCGAGCGGCTGCTCGGCCGGATCGAACACGGAGTCTACGCATGAGGCGCTCTGCGTGGCGTTTGGTACGCGCGGAACTGGCCAACCAGGCCTTCGATGGCGAGGGCGCGCGGTTGTATGGCGGCCGGTGGAATCCGCCGGGATGGCCGGCAGTCTACACCGCGAGCAGTCGTGCGCTGGCGGCGCTGGAAGTGCTCGTCCATCTGCCGAAACCACTGCGTGTCGTCGCCTTCGCGCTCCACCGCATCGAGTTCGACGACTCCGCGGTGGAAACTCTGGCCGCCGCCGCACTTCCGCGCGACTGGACCCAGTTCCCGCCTCCCGTCGGTACGCAGGAAGCCGGCCGCGCTTGGTTGGGGCGGAGCGAACGCCCAGTGCTCGCCGTGCCCAGCGTGCTGCTGCCCGAGGAGACAAACTACATTCTCAACCCACGGCATCCCGCCTTCGCCCAGTTCCGGGCGGAGCATGAGCGGCTCTTCTTCTTCGACCCGCGCCTGGGCTGATCCCGCAAGCCTAGCGCGGGCGCACCAGCAGCAGCGTGCGGTCGTCGGCCGCCGGGGCGTTGAAAGCAAAACTGCACAAAGCCCGATCCACCTGCAGGCGGATCTCCGCCAGCGGCAGGTGCCGGGACTCGCGCAGCACCGCCCCGAGCCGTTCGCGGCCGAACTCCTCGCCTTCGGGATTGGCCGTCTCGGTGATCCCGTCGGTGTAGAGCACCAACAGATCCTTCGGGGCGAGCGTCACCGTGGCCTCCTCGAGGCACTCGTCGAACAGCACGCCCGAATCGAGACCGAGCGCCATGCCGGCCGGGCACAGTTCCTCCACCTCGCCGGAGCCTGCGCGCACGATCAGCCCGGGCTCATGGCCGGCGCGACAGTAGCTGAAGACGTTCGTGTCCAGATCGAGGATTCCGTAGACCACCGAGATGAACATCGCCTTGGGCATGTCCGGCTCGACGATGTAGTTCACCATGCGCAGCACATCGGCTGGGGACCAGCCGCCCTGCGCCTTCACCCGCAGGGCCGTGCGGCACGAGGCCATCATCAGCGCCGCCGCGGTGCCCTTGCCCGACACATCAGCCACCGCAAACCCCCAGCGCCGGTCGCCGACCGCGAAGAAATCGTAGTAGTCGCCGCCGACCAGACGCGAGGGGGTGTAGAGCGTGTCGGTCTCCACAACGCCGATGTCGGGATAGACGTTGGGCAGCAGGTGCTGTTGCACCTCGTGGGCGACCCGCAGGTCGCGCTCCCGGGCGACGCGGTCGCGCTCCTCGGCCTCCTTGCGGGAGGTGATGTCGGTGAGAATACCCTCGTGGTGCGTGGCGCGCCCTGCGGAATCGAACCGGACGGCGGTCCGGTCGTCGATCCAGCGCACGCGCCCATCCTTGCACACGATACGATATTCCTGTCGATATTCGGCATGCTCGGCGGAGGAGTGGGCCCGCACCTCGTCCATGACCCGCGCCACGTCGTCGGGATGGAGGAGGTCCACATACCGGACCCGCCCCACCATCAGATCCTGTGCACTGTAGCCGAACTGCGAGATGCTCTCGGAGACGAACTGCACCGCCCAGCCCTCCTGGGCGCTCCAGAGCACGGCGACCGAGGGCGACCGCGCGATGATGCGCTCCAGCTCCTCGCGTCGCGCGAGCGCGGCGCGCAGTTCCATCTGCGCCTCGCGCCGCCGCGTGACATCCCGCCCGATCCCGAAGAAGATCGGGGCCCCGCTCTCATCGCGGATCACCGAACCGGTCGAGGCGTGCCAACGCCAGTTCCCGTCAGAATGCCGAATCCGATACTCGATCGAATGGCTGGAGATGCCCACCTCGACCACGTCGCGGAAGAAGGCCGCGCAGGCGGGCATGTCCTCCTCGTGCACGAAGTCAGCGACCGAATGCCCGACCACATCGCCCAGCGCGTGGCCCAGCTTCAACGTCCAGGCCGGCGAGACAAACGTGAACAGGCCGCGCGCATCCAGCGAGTAGAGGATCTCGCTCGCATTCTCGAAGTAGCGCCGCAGCCGCAGTTCGCTCGCCCGGGCCTCCTGCTCGGCGCGCACCCGGTCGGTGATGTCGACGAGCATGGCGAAATGCTGGGTGATCCGCCCCGTCTCGTCGCGCAACACCGCCACCGTGAGCTGCCCCCAGACGGTCCGCCCATCCTTGTGCACGTAGCGTTTCTCCAAGGTGAAGCTGTCCATCTCGCCCGCGCGCAGGCGCCCCATGAGCTCCTCCTGGTCCTCGCGATCGTCCGGATGCGTCGCCTTGAGCAGGTTCTCGTAGCTGCGCGCCTCCGTGGCGCTCAGGCCGATGATCTGGCAGAACCGGTCGTTGAGGTGGTAGATGTCGGGATCCCCCTTCTCGACCCAGCTGATGCCCACCGGCGCATGCTCGAAGAGCACCCGCAGCTGGTCGTGTGCAGCCTTCAACTGCGCCGTCCGCTCGGCCACCCGCCGCTCCAGGCTCTCGGTGAGCTGCTTCACTTCCATCTGCGCCAGCTTCTCCTCTGTGATGTCGGTCAGAATACCGTCGTAGAAGGCCACCTGGCCCGCCCCATCGCGCCGGACAACCACCCGATCGCGGATCCACCGCACCTGCCCATCCTTGCGCACAATCCGGTGCTCGATCGGCATCGGGTTCTCGCCCGCGAGCGCCGCGCGCGCATGCTCCAGGACCGCGGGCCGGTCCGCTTCGGGCACCATCAGGAGCCAAAGATTCGGGTTCTGGAGGAATTCCTCCATCGAGTACCCCGTCACCGCCAGACATGAGGGGGTGTGCGTCGTCGCCACCGCCTGCCCGTCGCGCACTTCGACCGTGTAGTGGTAGTCGGTCACTGATGACAACAGGAGGCGATACAACTTCTCGCTCTGTTGCACCTGCTCGGTGCGTTCCCGCACATGCCGCTCGAGATCGCAGGTCAGCCGGCGCAGATCCTCCTCGACCCGTTTCAGCCGCGTGACCTCGGTGTGGACCGCCAAGAACCACTGCGGCCTGCCGCCCACGTCCACCACGGGAGTGATGGTCGTCTCGACCCAGAAGAAGGCACCATCCTTGCAGCGGTTGCGAATGGTCCCCCGCCAGACCCGCCCCGCCAAGATGGTCGTCCACAGCTCGCGCCAAAACTCCGGCGGATGGTGGCCGGAGTGCACCACCCGGAAACTCCGGCCGAGAAGCTCCGCGCGGGAGTACCGGCTGATCTCACAGAACCGGTCGCTCACATACCGGAGCACACCGTGCACATCCGCAACGCTCACGCCCAGATGGACCTCCGCTGCGGTTCGCAACGGAGGCAAGAAGCGTTCGGGCAGCTGTCCGGTCGGAGCCAGCTGTTCCGCTTCGTTGGAGCCGGGAGGGAGGATCGGATGCTCGGAGGCCATGGGCAGCGCACCTACGCATGCATATCATGCACCAACACCGCCCCGGCGCCAGTAGTTTGCCAATACCGAGAAAGCGGGGCGGGCATAGATCAAGCCGCCGTCCGCCACTGCCGCAGATAGGCCACCAGCGCGAGATACGCCGCCTCCGCCCCCCGCACCTGTGCCTCGCCGCGCTCCGCCGCCGGCAGCGTCAGCCGTGCCTCCCGCCGAATCTCCCGATTGTCCGGCAACCGGTGGCAGAGGGCCCAGAACAACCCGGCCTCGGGGAAGCCGTGTGCGGGCGCCGCTTCGGCATAGCCCGTTGTGGCGACCGCCACATCCACGCCGAACAAGGCGCAGGCGCCACGCGCCATCTGCCACGCAACTTCAGCCGACACGCAATTCACCGGCAGCGCGGTTTCGCGGCTCACCCCCAAGTGGCGCACCTTCTGTTCGATCGTGTAGGCCGTGATGCCGCCGGCAAAGTACTCCGAAGCCCCCGACTCCGCCGCGATCAACGCCTGCAGGCGGCCGGCGGTCATGCTTTCAGCGACCGCAAGTCTCAATCGCGGGGGAGCCAACATCAGTCGCTTCAGCATGATGGCAGCATCCGACATCGCGGGAATCCGGGCAACCTCGGGGTGGTCTGGGGGCCCGGATCCTTCAGGCGGTACATGCCACAAACTGCGGCCCGCCACCGCCTCGGAAAGGCCGAGGTTCCCTGCCTCTGGCGGGAAACCGTCCCAGCGGCCGCGATGGCGGCCCGTGGGCAGCGCGGCTGCCGGCGGAGCCGGCGCCTCAGGCGATCTGCCGGTACTTCACCGGCGGGATCTTGAATCGGTGGCCGGAGTCGAGATCGGTGAAAATGTGCCACGCCGGATCGTCCGCGTGATGCACAAACACCTCCAGCACCTGTCCTTGGTTGTAGTGATATTCCTCTGCTTCGATCAGGTGGTCCTCGTGCCGAATGGCTTCGCCGAGTTCCCCGGTGTGGTTCTCCAGAATCTCGATTTTCCAATTCATGGGAGTAAGGGGTTACACTGCAGAGCGCCAGGGGTTGGCGCACTCGGCAGCATGGCGCCCGCCGGCTACCGGTCAAGCGGCACCGCCCGCAGCCTCATCCGCTAGAAGGGTTCTTCCCGCTCAGCGGTTGGTTTCCTTCTCGGCCCGGGCCCGCAGCGCCGCCAATCCCTGCTCCAGTTCCCGGCCCTCCGCCCGCCGCAGGAGCAAGCCGAACCAGCGCGCCAGTGGGCTCCAGCCCAGCCGCCCCTCACTCGTCCATGTCACATGCGTGCCGCGACCACCACCGGTCGCGACCAAGTCGAAGGTGCCGTCACAATCGACCGGCAGGCCCACGAACGACATCCGGTACCGCATCCGCTCAGGCGGCTGTGCCTCCAGGATCTCGGCCCGGCCACCACCCTGGCTGGCGCTGCGCCATTCCGTCCACGCGCCAGGGCCGGTCGTCGTCACGGCAAAGGTCATCTCCATCCGCGGATCGCGCGCCGCCCAGGGGCTCCAGTCGCGCCAGCGCGCCAGATCACCAGCAAGCGAATATACCGTCTCCGGCGGGGCGGCCACCGCGACCGCGCGCACCACGCGGTACGACCGCGGCAACACCAGGCCGACCAGACCGAGCACAACAACGATCAGGGCGAAAGCGAGGCTGAAGCGGAGCAGGTAGCGCATGGGCAAGGCGGGGCCGGCGGGGGGTGGGGCGACGCGCGGCCGCACTAGGTCAGTTCCACCCCGATCGGGCAGTGGTCCGAGCCCGTCACCTGCGGCTGGATGAAGGCGTTCTTCAGCCGCGGGCGCAGTGCCGCCGAAAGGCCGAAGTAGTCGATGCGCCACCCGATGTTCCGGGCGCGGGCGTTGCTCATGTGGCTCCACCACGTGTACTGGCCCGCCAGCCCGGGATGCAGCGCGCGGAACGTATCCACGAAGCCCGCCGCGACGAGGTTCGAGAACCCCTCGCGCTCCTCCCAGGTGAAGCCATGCGTGCGCTCGTTGCTCTTCGGGTTGGCGAGGTCGATCGGCTCGTGCGCGACGTTGAGGTCGCCACAGAACACGACCGGCTTCTGCACCTCAAGCTGCTGGAGGAACCGCAGAAATGCCGGGTCCCATTCCTTGTGCCGATACGGGAGGCGCTCCAGCTCGCGCTTGGCATTGGGCGTGTAGCAGTTCACCAGAAAGAAATCGGCAAACTCGGTGGTGAGCACGCGGCCCTCCTTGTCCTCGAGCAGGCCGCCGAGCCCGCGCTGCACGCTCGCCGTCGGGCGGCGCGTCAGCGTGAGCGTGCCGCTGTAGCCGGCCTTCTCCGCGCTGTTCCAGTGCGCCGCGTAGCCCTCCGGCCAGATCACGTCGACCTGCTCCTCGCGCGCCTTCGTCTCCTGCAGGCAGACCACGTCGGCCTGCTCGCGCTCGATCCACTCGAGCAATCCCTTGTTCAAGGTGGCGCGTACGCCGTTGACGTTCCAGCTGACGAGCTTCATGCGCCGCCGAGCCAAGCCGCAACCCCGCCGCGGCGGCGAGCGAAAACCGGCCGCGTGGCGCGGCCCGCGGATTGCGGGGAAACCGGAAACCTGCTGTCCTGTTCTCCTCACGCCTCCCCCTTCCCCAACATGAACCAGGACCAGGAACACCTCCGTCTGCTCTCGATATTCCACTATGTCGTCGCAGGCCTCTCCGCACTCTTCGCCTGCATTCCGATGATCCACGTCGGCCTCGGTCTTCTCATGGCCCTCGCCCCGGAAAAGATGGCCGCGCACGGCCAAGCGGCGCCGCCGGTGTTCCTGGGCTGGTTCTTCGTTGTGGTCGGCTCGTGCTTCATCCTCGCGGGCTGGACCTTCGCGGCATGCGTGTTCGCCGCCGGCCGCTGCCTCGCGAAGCGGAAACGCCTCCTGTTCTGCCAAGTCATGGGCGGCATCGCGTGCATCTTCATGCCTTTCGGCACCGTGCTGGGCGTCTTCACGCTGCTGGTGCTGTCCCGCGAAAGCGTAAAGCAGCTCTTCGCCGCCTCCACTCCGGCTCCACGCTGAACGGCGCGCCATCCGCGGCGCACTTGCGCGACCTTGGTCACACCGCCACGCTCCGCGCCATGTTCGTCCACAGCGTCCGCTTCTATCTGCCTCCCGCTCTCCCCGCCGAACGCCGCGCCGCGCTGCGGGCCGGCCTCGAAACGCTGCGCACCATCCCGTCCGTGCGCCAGCTCTTCATCGGCACCCCCGCGCCCGTGCCCGCTCGTCCGATACTCGACGCCGAATACGCTTTCGCGCTCACCGTGCTGTTCGACGACCTCGCCGGCCACGGCGCCTACCAGACACACCCCACGCACCTGAAGTTCGTCGCCGACCACAAGGACTGCTGGACACGCATCGCCGTCTTCGACGCCGCCTGAGCGCTGGGCCGCGTTCGCCCGCCCTCGTCCCGCCCGCCGCCTTCGCCAATGGCCACTCCGAAAACCGCCGCCGCGCCCGCCTCCTGCCGGCTCGAGGTGAAAGTCATCCCCGGCGCCGCACGCGACGAGGTTGCCGGCACGATGGGTAACGCCGTGAAGATCAAGCTCCGCGCCCCGCCCGTCGAGGGCCGGGCCAACGAGGCGCTCATCGAGTTCCTCTCCGCGCGGCTCGACCTGCCCCGCCGCGGCTTGTCACTCGTGCGTGGCGACACGTCCCGCCAGAAGCTTCTCCGCATCGACGGCCTCGACCTCCCCGTGGTCCGCGCCCGCCTCGGCATCTAGCCCGGCTCCGCGGTGGCCCCTCTCCGGCCTCAGCACCAGCGCCGTACCCGGCGACAGTAGCCGGCATACGCGTCGCCAAAGTGAGCGCGGAGATTCGCCTCTTCGCACGGGATGATCACCCAGTTCGCGAAAGCGAAGAAGAGGGCCGGCGCGAGAAGCAGTCCGATCCGGCCCCAAGCCAGCCACGGCACCACCGTGAGCAGCAGCATAGCCAAGTAGAGCGGATTGCGGGAAATGCGGAACGGCCCGCGACACAACAGGCTCGTCGGTTGCCGCTGCGGCAAAATGGTCGTCCGGTGGCGCCGGAATTCGAGGGCCGCCCAACCGGCCCAGATGAGCGCGCCCAGCATCACGCCCCACGAGCCCCAGACAGAATGGAACCAAACCGTCCGCAGCGGCGACACGAGCCACCCCGCCGACGCCGCGAGGCCAACCGAGACGACCAACGCCAGCGGAGGAGGGATCTTGGCCAGTATCATCAACGCAGGAACCTGCAGCCAGTACCGTGCATCGTCGAGTCCGGCTGTGTCGGCGGAGCACACCCCTCTCCCGGGCCGGCGTGGCACCCGCTCACGGCATCACGCCCGCGGGATCGTCCAGCCGCCAGATCGTCACGTAGTACACGGCACCGATCTGCGACCAGCGCCCAACGATGTGATCGCGGAAGACCGTTTCGAGCTCGAACGGGTACAGCACTGCGTACACCGGCCGGCCCGCCCTGGCGGCCGCAGCGAACGCCGACCGCGACTGGGCCTTCTCCGTCACCTCCCAGCGCAGGAACACCTGTCCCTCGTTGTAGTAGGTGATCGCACCACTCGCCTGCATGCAGACGAGGAGCGCGTTGGCCGGAAGCTTCTCGCGCACCCACGCGCATACCTGCGGGTAAACCCGCTCATTCAGACCCGAGTCACACGCCCCCAGGCGACAGGAGGCGCCCACCTGCACCCCGAAGGTGATTGCGCCAACCGCCATCACCAGCCCCACCGAGGCCGCCGTCCGCCACCACGGGCTCGCCGCCGTCGCGAGGCCGCCCACCGTGCCCACCAGGCCGCGCAGCCCGGCCAACGCGAGCACGATCAACGAGGGAAACACCGGGAGGAGAAAGCGCAGGTACCACCACGCCTCGGAGGTGTGGAAATAGAACGCGTAGAACCCACTGCAAAGCAGCGCCCAAGTCGCAGCCATCGCCGCTGCGCCGGCCACCGGCCGCTTGGCGGGATTCGACGGCCAAGCCCAGACAAGCGCCGGTAGGATCGGCAGCAGCACGGGCAGCCACGTGAGGTAGCTGCGCAGCGACCGCGGGACATTTGCCCAGGCGAACAAACCGCCGACATCGCCATACCCAGTCGTCACGTACTCGCCATACAGCACATGGTTCGTGGCAAGCCAGGCCAGTCCCCCCGGCAGTCCGCCGAGCCCGAGCAGCAGCCAGCGCCGCCAATCCCGCCCGAGCGGGATCAGGAGCGCACCGGCCACCAGCGCATTCGCGGGCCGGAGGAACACCGCCACTGCCACCACCATGCCCGCCCAGAACGCCAGCGCCGGCCGTCGTTTGCTGTCCCACGCAAGCACCAGCGCCAGCGTCGTCCAGAACAGGGAGGGCATGTCGCTCATCGCCTGGATCGACATGAACAGGAACAACGGACACGCCGCCAACACCGCCGCACCGAAGGTAGCCCACCCGGGCGCAAGCCCGAGGAGGCGGCCCAGCCGGTAGGTCACCCACAGGCTGCCCAGCACCATGAGCCAAGTGACAACCGCCGCGCCGGTCTCGAGCGGAACCAACCACGCAGTGGCCGCATAGAGCGCCGGCAGACCCAGCGAGTAGGTCGGCACCATCCCGCCCTCGCCGGTCGGCCGGAAGCCGAGCGGCACGAATGCGTAGGGCGACAGTTCGGCCGTCTCCACTCCCTCGAGCCGCCGCTGGTCGGTGTGCAGGCGGCCTTCGAGCATCAGCTTCGCATTGTTGAAATAGCCCGATGTATCCGAGCCTCCGGCATGGACGCCGGTCTTGCCGGCCACAAAAACCAGGTACCAGCCCAGCGCCAGCACCACCGCAACCGCGCCGAGGCGGCGCCGCCAACCCGCCCCTGGCACACGCTTGAGCCCTTGCGCCGGACCACCCGGAGCGGCGCTGTCATCGGATGTCAGTGCTGGGCAAGAACACATCAGGGAAGCTCAGCTTGAGCAATCGGTCCGCCACGGGTCGAGCCCGCTGTTGTCGCCGCCCGCCCGAAGCGCCACCGGAGAACAGGCACGGGCGCCCCGACGGGGCGCCCGTGCCAAAGTATCCAAGAGGTTACGGATCAGGCCTTCGGCTCCGGCTTGCTCTCGGCGGAGGCCGTGCCGAGGAAGCTCGGGAGGTTGAGCCCGACATTCTTGGCGAGCTCGTTGATCGGCAGCACGCCCTTGTAGAGGTCCTGCACGAACTGGCCGGGGCCCGCCGCTCCGCCATTGCCGCCACCCATCACCACAATCTTCTCGAAGGAGAGACCCTTGATCGCGGTGGCCTGGATCTCGGCGATGCGCACGATGTTCTCGGCGATGAGCAGCTGCGTGGCGCCCTGGGTGTCGTGCGAAACCTTGAGGAGTTTCTCGAAGCCGGCCGCCTTGGCGTCGAGGAGGGCCTGGGTGCCCTCGGCTTCGGCGACGAGTTTCGCGCGGATACCGGCGGCCTCGCCCTCGGCAACGCGCTTCACGCCATCGCCCTCGGCCTGCTTCTGGATGAGGTAGGCGGCGGATTGGCCTTCCTGGAGGAGGCGGGCTTGGGCGGCCTTGGCCTCGGCATCGATGCGGACGCGCTCCTTCTCGATCTCGGCCTTCACGATGAGGTCGGCCTGCTGTTGCGCCTTTTCACGGGCGGCGCGGGCGAGCTCGGCCTCCTGCTGGGCCTTGTAGCCTTCCTGCAAAGCACGGGCCTCGGCGACCTTCTGGGCGGCCTCGATGCGGCGCTTGGCCTCGGCCTGTTCGGAGGCGAGGTCGGCGTCGGACTTGGCGATGACCACCTGCGCGGTGTTCTGGCCCTTGCGCGCCTCGGCCTGGGCGGTGGCAACGCGGATGGCCTGCTCGCGCTCGGCCTCGGCGCGGCCGATGGCGCCGCGCTGGTTCTCCTGGGCGACCTTGATCTGGGCGTCGTTGATCGCCTTGGCCGCCGCCTCCTTGCCAAGCGCATCAATGTAGCCGGAAGCGTCGCGGATGTCGCGGATGTTTCCGTTGATCATGCGCAAGCCGACCTTGTGGAGCTCGACCTCGACGCCCTTGGTGATGGCGGCAATGAGCTTCTCGCGATCGTTGTTGATCTCCTCGATCGTCATCGAGGCGAAGACCACGCGCATCTGGCCCATGATGATCTCCGAGGCAAGCTGCTGCACTTCGTCGAGCGAGCGACCAAGCAGTCGGGTCGCGGCGTTCTGCATGACCTCGGGCTCCGTGGAAATACCAATGGTGAACGAAGCGGGCGCATCGATACGGATGTTCTGGCTGGAGAGGGCCCCCTTGAGCTCGATCTCGATATTGATCGGGGTGAGGTCGAGGTAGGCGTAGCTTTGGAACATCGGCATCACGAAGGTCGAACCGCCGTGGTAGCATTTCGACGACAGGCCGTTGGCGAGCTTGCCGTAGACCACGAGGATGCGGTCGGGCGGACACATGCGGTACCGCGAGACGAGGGTCATCGCCACGATGAGGACGAAGACGATGGCGAAGGCCACGAGGAGGATGTTGATGATGTCCATAGAAGGGAGGGTTGGGGAGGAGGCAGTGGACGAGGGCAGGCTAGATTGGCGACGAAGCGCGGTCCGCCCAGGGGCAGAGATTCAGGCCAGCGGCTCGACGAGCACGGTGCGGCTGTCGACGACGGCAACGACCTTCACCTTGTCGCCACTGGGGATCGCCTTCTCGGCGGCGCTCAGCGCGGCGTAGGTCTCCTGTCGGCCCTTGAAGTTCACAATCACCTGGCCGCCAGCCGCCTTGGCGGCCGGAAGCGTGAGGTAGACCGTGCCGACAGCGCCCACGGTGTCCTCGATCCGGGCGGTGCCGTCGCTGCGCATGGCGAAGATCGCGCGAAACATCAGCACAATCACCGCCATGATCGCACCGCCGGCGCCAAGGGCGCAGGTGATCGCGGCGAAGAAGGAGAAGCCCGCGTCGAGCGCGAGGCCGCCAGCCCAGCCGAACCCGAGGAAAAACCCGGTGAGCGGCTTCACCGAAAAGATGCCGCCGCCGCTATCGCCATCATGCGCGCCCGCCGCATCGGCGGCCCCGAGGGCGTCGACCGCATCGTCGTGGTCCATGCCCAGCAGGGAGAGGATCATGAGCACCACGCAGACGATGCCGGCCACGAGCCCGATGCCGTAGAAGAACTGCTTGGCGAGCGAGAGCTCGGTCCACCAACCATTGAGGCGTTCGATGAGGGCGAGAGTCGTCATGGGGTTTCCTCCGGAAGCATCATTGCAGATACCGCGCGCGGTGGGTATTACAATCCTGTTTACCTATTTGTCGGCGCAAAGTGCGCGCCCGCATAGCGATGGGCGCTGCACCGCCCGATTTGGGATTGCGGCAGGAAAAACACGCGCCGACAGTGCGAGGCACACGATCCGCGCTTGGATCGTCCTAGCCATGTTTCAGGTCACGTTTTCCGATCAGAGCGTCAGCGAGCTCAACAAGCTCGATCAACTTGCCCAGCTCGGGGTCATCGAACCGCTGGGCAGCCTGACGGCCGCGCAGTTGGCGCAGCCGCGCGAACCGCTCGGCCAGTTCTCCCGCGAGGGGCATACCTTCTACCGCCTGCGCTCGGGTGACTTCCGGTTCTACTTCGAGCGCAAGGGCGACACCCTCCACGTACACTGGATCCTGCACCGCAACTCGCTTGAGGACTTCCTCTTCCGTACAAAACTGCCGGTGACCGACCAGCAGTTGGTCGAACAGCATTCGAAGTTCTGGAAGTACCTCGAGAGCTTGACCAAGTAGGCCCCGTTTTCCGCCAAACACCCGCCATGTCGTCGGATCTCCATTCCCGCGAGAACCCCTACAACGTCACCCAGGCCAGCCGGATCTATTTCCTGCCAAACCTGATGACGGCCGGAAATCTGTTCTGCGGTTTCGTGGCGGTGATCAAGTGTATCCAAGCTCGTCTGATCGCCGATGCCGGGATCTACGCCTCGGTGCATGGGAGCGCCTCGCCCCGCGAATACTACATCCAAGCCGTGTGGCTGATCCTTGCCGCGGTGCTCTTCGATTCGCTCGACGGCCGCCTAGCCCGCATGGGCGGGCGCACGTCGCTGTTTGGCGCCGAGTTCGATTCGCTGGCCGACGTCGTTTCCTTCGGCATCGCCCCGGCGCTCATGGTGTTCTTCCTCATCCTTGCGCCGAAGGAAGGCTACCAGTGGTTCCGTGAGCTGGGTTGGTTCGTGGCCTTCATCTATCTGCTCTGCGCCGCCGTGCGGTTGGCACGCTTCAACGTCATCACAAATCCCCTGCTGCAGCGCGCCGAACATGAATCGAACAAGGATTTCCTCGGGCTGCCCGTACCAGCGGCGGCAGGGGCTGTGGCGTCGCTAGTACTTTTCCTTCTGCATCTGGCCGACAATGAACGCTCGCTGCAGAAGACCACCTTTGCGCTGCCGGTGCTGCTATTGCTCATCTCGTTCCTGATGGTGAGCACGATCCGCTACCCGAGCTTCAAGAAGATCGATTGGCAGACGAAGACCCGCCTGTGGACTTTCATCCTGCTGCTTATCGTCGGTGCCCTACTCTGGAAACTGCAGGAGATCTCGTTCCTCGTGCTCTTCCTCGGTTACATCGGCTTCGGCATCGTGCGGCACATCCGCCGTCACCTGACTGGCTCGCACCCCGGAGTTCCCCACAAACCGGATGTGAGCAACCGACCAACAAATTCCCGATAACCAGATCGGCGTGCCGAACCCGCCTTTCGCCGACACTCGCACCCAAGTTGCTCACACCAACCCCATTCTTTGTCCCACCTCTCGAAAATCGCCCTTGTGTCCGTGAAATCGGCGTTGTTCACACCCCATAATAAGAAGAATAATCTGTAGTTCCTTCTTCTCCCAATCCACTCTCCTGTTAGCAATCACCCCATCGCCCCGCCGCGCATGAAATTCAAAATCAACCGCGATCACTTCAGCAACGGCCTCGCCCAGGTGCTCAATGTCGTCGGCTCCAAGGCCACGATGCCCATCCTCAGCAACGTGCTGATCGAGGCGGACAAGGACCACATCTCCCTCGCGACGACCAATCTTGATCTCGGCATCCGCTGCAAGATCAAGGCCGAGGTGAAGGAGGCCGGAGCGATCACACTGCCGGTCAAGCGCCTTGCCACCATCGTTCGGGAGTTGCCGAACATCGACGTCTCGATCGAGACCACCCCGAACCACCAGGCGAAGATCACTTCCGGCGGCTCGGTCTTCAAGATCATGGGCATGGGCAAGGAAGAGTTCCCGCCGATGCCTGAGTTTGCCGATGAGAAGGCCGTTGCGCTCGAACAGGAAGAGCTCGCAACGATGCTCAAGAGCGTCTCCTACGCGCAGTCATCGGACGAGACCCGCTACATCCTCAACGGCGTCTACTTCAATTTCCGCGACGACAAGCTCACCCTCGTCGCCACTGATGGACGCCGCCTTGCGCTGACCAGCAAGGAGCTCACGACGCCGGAAGGCGCTGGCAGCATCATCCTGCCGGCAAAAACCGTGGCCGAGCTGGTACGCATGCTGGATAAGGGCACGAAGGTCCGCCTCGCCGTTTCCGAGAAGCGCTCAGCCTTCCAGATCGGCACCGACAAGGTCGGCGACAATGGCCTGATCGACAACATCTACCTGTTCTCGAAGGTCGTCGATGGCAACTACCCGAACTACAACCAAGTGGTGCCAAAGGAGACCCACCAACGCATCAAGCTGGAGCGCGAGCTTTTCCTCCAGTGCGTGCACCGCGCGGCGCTCGTCACGAGCGAGAAGTCCAACTCGGTGAAGCTCAAGCTCAGCAACAACCTGCTGGAGATCACCGCTTCGAGTCCGGATTTCGGTGATGCCCACGAATCGATGGCCATCGAGTACAGTGGCCCCGAGCTTCAGGTGGCGTTCAACCCGCAATTCGTCATCGATCCGTTGCGCGCCCTGAACAAGGACCAAGTCTTCTTCGAGCTGAAGGACGAGGTGAGCCCCGGTGTCTTCAAGACGCTGGAGAGCTTCCTTTGCGTCATCATGCCGGTGCGGCTGAGCTGATCGCCGCCTGACCACTTCGCGCCGCCGGCCTCGGAGTCGGCGGCGTTTTCTTTGGACGCTTTCGAGCTTTCGACTACGACCACTGCCTGTTGCGATCATTCACGATGGATATCGGGCGCATCATTGTCGGCTTCTCGGTGATTTCGTTGCTGCTGCATCTGCTCAATTCGCGGGTGTTGCTGCCGGCCGTGACAATCGCCAATCGCTGGGTGCGCTGGATCCTTTTCTCGCTGGGAGTGGCCTTTCTCGCTGACGAGCTGGGCTGGAGCGACCGACCGTTCTGGTCGATTGCTGCGGTCGCGTTCCTGGGATGGTTTCTGGTCGAATCGGCCTACCACTGGATGGCGATTCGAGCGCTCAGCCTGAGTCCGTTGCCACTGTTTCCGCGCTTCGTCGTCAACACCAGCGGCGAGGAGTGGCCGACGCAGCGCCGGCTTTTCGCCCTGCGAGATTGGTTGCGGCGCGAGCGGTTTCATCTTGTGCAATCGCTCAAGGCGGAGATCGGCCCTGGTGCGTTCCTTCGGCTCTCCATCTATCAGGACGCGACCAATCAGATCCGGGTGCAGATCGCGTTCCTGCCGCAGGCTAGCGGGGCGATCGCGCTTTGCTGTACATTGTCCTCCCGCACGACGGACGATGTGCGCTACGTGACGGACAATCTCCACCTGCCCTTCGGCGGCTTCTACCCGGAAAACTGGATGGTCGAGCGCCGGCCGTGGATCCGCAACATCAAGCGCTTGGTCGCAAGACATCGACGGCGCTTGGAACACAACGGTGCGGCGGTGCAGCCTTGGACCACCGAACCGCTCGACGATCTCAACCGGCAACAGGGACAACTCGAGAAGGTGAACACCGAGCTCGGCTTCCTGCTTCCACACCAAGACCGTGAGGAGTACGGCAAGATCTCAACCGAGGGGCGGTATCGCGTCTGGAAGGAGATCTGGATGCTCAATTATCTGGGCCGACCGGTAGAATACCATTGAGCCAGCTGGAACAGGAGGGGCCGATTTCCTCCGCGGCCATAACCACACTTGCCACCGGCCCCGATTCGGTGGAGATTCGGATCCTTGGAGGTGAAGGCATGGGTACCACGATCCTATTGGTCGACGACGATGTAGGGGCGAGACGCACGCTAGCTTCGTTGCTGCAGCGCTTCGGTTTCCGCGTCGTCGAAGCTGAGGATGGACCCGAAGCCCTCATCACTGCACGGACCTTGGTGCCCGATCTTGTGTTGAGCGACTACAACATGCCTGGGATGAACGGTGCGGCGTTGCTGCGGGAGCTGCGCACCAGCCTGCCGGAGTTGGCCGCGGTCCCGTTCATCCTTTTCAGCGGCTACATCGACCACTGGACCGGAACTGCCGAGGATCCCACCCCCGATGTGGTGCTCGCGAAGCCGGTGACCGTCGAGCGGCTCTTGGGCGAGATCAACGCGGTGCTCAAGCGTAGGCGATCGGCGGACCATGTCGACCCGGTGAACAAGCCGGCGGTTTGAGCCGGCGCGGAGGTGGGCGCTTACCGCAGGGTGATCGTGGCGGCTTTGGTCAAGCCGCGCAACAGGCGATCGGGTACGACGGCGCGGGCCAGATTCATCGCCTTCTCGCGCAAGGAAAGGGAACGAACCGCGGTCGTTCGCCCATCGGCGGGATCGTACACCTGGGTACCAGAGATGTCCTCGTAGCACAGCACGGTGTGCCCACGCTGGCCTTCCTCCGTAGCGACATAGTAGGAAAGCAGGCAGGCGTCCATGCGACCGGCCTTGCGGCTCAGGCGGCGCGCCTCGGCGGCGCTTTGGATGAAGCAGCCGTTGGGCAGTTCACCCGTGGAGGGGGCGAGGGTGTCGAGTTCGCTGGCGGGGTACTCGCGCCAGGCGGAATACGCGGGATCGATCTCCCGCAGAAGCTCCAACAATCGGAGACGCTCGCGCGCGACATTGTTCCAATGGCGCGACAGGCTCTGGGTGCCGTCGACCGGGCGATAGAACCAGAGGGCGTCGGCGAATTCGAAGACCAGCGCGGTCTCCGTCGGTCGGTCGGGATCGTGGCGGGTGAGCTGCACGATGGCGGACCATGGCGCGGCACCGAGCTCGTTCCGCGCGCGGAGCAGGTGGGCCAGCCCGTGCGCAGCGCCGTCGCCCAAGGCCACGGGCAGGCCGACCGCGAGCAGCAGGAAGGCGTGGAGAAGTCGGGCCATGTGCCCACCATCACCCCATTGATGGGAGAAAGTCGCAATTTCTGGATCGGCGGGCGATCCGCCGGGGTGGATGGTCCCGAGTTCGCTGCCGCCAGGGACGACGAAGGCCGGGGCGGAGAGCCACGGCCTTCGGGGGAACGTGATGGATGAGGCCGGAGTTTACGGCAGATCGGTCGCGCCCATCAGGTAGCGGTCGCATTCGCGGGCGGCTTCGCGCCCCTCGTTGATCGCCCAGACGACGAGGCTCTGGCCGCGGCGGCAATCGCCGGCGGCGAAGACTCCCGGGACGCTGGTGGCATACTTGCCGTACTCGGCCTTGATGTTGGAGCGCGGGTCGGTCTCGAGGGTGAGGTCCTTGAGCAGGGATTGCTCGGGCCCGAGGAAGCCCATGGCGAGAAGCACGAGCTGGGCGGGCAGCACCTTCTCGGTGCCGGGCTGCTCCTTCGGGATGAACTGCCCCTTGTCGTTCTTCTCCCACTTCACCTGGACGGTGTGAAGCTCCTTGAGCGCGCCGGCGGCGTCGCCGACGAACTTCTTCACGGTGGTGAGATAGGTGCGCGGGTCGGCGCCGTACTTGGCGATCGCCTCCTCCTGGCCGTAGTCAACCTTGAGGACCTTCGGCCATTCGGGCCAGGGGTTGTCGGGCTGGCGTTCCAGCGGGGGCTTGGGAAGGATCTCGATCTGGGTGACGCTCTTGCAGCCTTGGCGGATGGAGGAGCCGACGCAGTCGGTGCCGGTGTCGCCGCCGCCGATGATGACGACATCCTTGCCGCGGGCGTGGATGGCGGAGGAATCGGCGTTGAGGCCCATGACGGCCCTGGTGTTGGCGGTGAGGTATTCGATGGCGAAGTGCACGCCCTTGAGCTGGCGGCCCTCGACGGGGAGGTCGCGCGGCTGGGTGGCGCCGGTGCAGACGACGATGGCGTCGAACTCCTTGCGGAGCATCTCGGGCTCGACGTTGTCCCCGACGTTGGCGTTGCAGATGAAGCGCACGCCCTCCTGCTCCATGAGCTTGATACGGCGGAGGACGACCTCCTGCTTATCGAGCTTCATGTTGGGGATGCCGTACATGAGGAGGCCGCCGGGACGGTCGGCGCGCTCGAAGACGGTGACGGTGTGCCCGGCCTTGTTGAGCTGGGCGGCGGCGGCGAGGCCGGAGGGGCCGGAGCCGATGACGGCGACCTTCTTGCCGGTGCGGGCTTTCGGGGCCTCGGGGAGAATCCAGCCCTCCTCCCAGCCGCGATCGCTGATCGCACATTCGATGTTCTTGATCGTGACGGGTGGGTTGATGCTGCCGAGCGTGCAGGAGCCCTCGCAGGGGGCGGGACAGACGCGGCCGGTGAACTCGGGGAAGTTGTTGGTGCGGCCGAGGCGCAGGAGCGCCTCGCGCCAGAGGCCGCGGAAGACGAGGTCGTTGAACTCGGGGATGAGGTTGTGGATCGGGCAGCCCGCGGCCATGCCGGCGATGAGCTTGCCGGTGTGGCAGAAGGGGATACCGCAATCCATGCAGCGCGCGCCCTGGTTGCGGAGCTTCTTCTCCTCCATGTGGAGGTGGAACTCCTTCCAGTCGCGCACGCGCTCGAGCGGCGGACGGTCGACGGGAATTTCGCGCAGGTACTCGATGAAACCGGTAGGCTTGCCCATGGGAGTGAAGGCTAGTGGCTAGAGGAGGGAGGCCAGTGAGGGTGTAGGTTAATTGCCGCCGACGCGGGCGAGGTCGCGGGAGTTTTCTTCGAACGCGGCCATGACGGCCTCGTCGCCGGTGAGGCCCTGGCCCTGCGCGCGAGCGAGGCAGGCGAGCATGCGCTGGTAGTCCTTCGGGATCACGCGGACGAACAGGGACTCGTAGGTGCCCCAGCCGGCGAGGATGGCCCAGGCGCGGTCACTGCCGGTGAGCTTGGCGTGCTTCTCGATGAGCGCGCGGACCGCCGCGATCTCCGCGGGGTCGGAGAGCTTGTCGAGGGAGACCATCTGCTTGTTCACGCGGGAGGCGAAGTCGCGGGCCTCGTCGAGCACGTAGGCGATTCCGCCGGACATGCCGGCGGCGAAGTTGCGGCCGGTGAGGCCGAGGACGACGACGCGGCCGCCGGTCATGTATTCGCAACCGTGGTCGCCGACGCCCTCGACGACGGCGTTGACGCCGGAGTTGCGCACACAGAAGCGTTCGCCGGCCATGCCGCGGATGAAGACCTCACCGGAGGTGGCGCCGTAGAGGCCAACGTTGCCGACGATGATGTTCGACTCGGCGGGGAACGTGGAACCAGCGGGAGGATACACGACGATGCGGCCGCCGGAGAGTCCCTTGCCGACGTAGTCGTTGGCGTCGCCCTCGAGGGTGAAGGTCATGCCCCGGGGCATGAAGGCGCCGAAGCTCTGGCCGGCGGAGCCGGTGAACTTGAGGGAGACGGTGTCCTCGGGCAGGCCGGCAGCGCCGTACTTGCGGGTGATCTCGCTGCCGGTGATGGTGCCGACGACGCGGTGGACGTTGCGGATGGGCAACTCGGCGACGACCTTCTCGCCCCGGTCGAGGGCGGGCTGGCAGAGCGGGAGGAGGGTGGTGACGTCGAGCGACTTCTCGAGGCCGTGGTCCTGCTGCTCGCGGCAGAAGCGCCCGACCTCCGGGCCGGTCTCCGGCTGGTAGAGGATGTTGGAGAAGTCGAGGCCCTTGGCCTTCCAGTGCTGGACGGCATGGCGCATCTCCAGAAGATCGGAGCGGCCGACCATCTCCTCGACGGTGCGGAAGCCGAGCCGGGCCATGAGCTCGCGGACCTCGGTGGCGATGAACCGCATGAAGTTCACCACGTGCTCGGGCTTGCCCTTGAAGTAGGCGCGCAGCTTCGGGTCCTGGGTGGCGATGCCGGCCGGGCAGGTATTCAGATGGCAGACGCGCATCATGTCGCAGCCCATGGCGACGAGCGGGCCGGTGGCGAAACCGAACTCCTCGGCGCCGAGCAACGCGGCGACGACGACATCGCGGCCGGTCTTCAACTGGCCGTCGGTCTCGACGACGATGCGGGAGCGGAGGTTGTTGAGGATGAGGGTCTGGTGCGCCTCGGCCAGGCCGAGCTCCCAGGGGAGGCCGGCGTGCTTGATGGAGGTGAGCGGCGAGGCACCGGTGCCGCCGTCGTATCCGGAGATCAGGACAACGTCGGCGTGGGCCTTGGCGACGCCGGCGGCGATGGTGCCGACGCCGACCTCGGCGACGAGCTTGACGCTGATGCGGGCCTGCCGGTTGGCATTCTTGAGATCGTGGATGAGCTCGGCGAGGTCCTCGATCGAGTAGATGTCGTGGTGGGGCGGCGGGGAGATGAGGCCGACGCCGGCGGTAGTATGGCGGGTCTTGGCGACCCACGGGTAGACCTTGGTGCCGGGGAGCTGGCCGCCTTCGCCGGGCTTGGCGCCTTGGGCCATCTTGATCTGGAGCTCGCGGGCGCTGACGAGGTACTCGCTGGTGACGCCGAAGCGGCCGGAGGCGACCTGCTTGATGGCGGAGTTCTTCGAGTCGCCGTCGGGGAGCGGCTGGTAGCGGGCGGGATCCTCGCCGCCTTCGCCGGTGTTGGACTTGCCGCCGATGCGGTTCATAGCGATCGCCATCGTCTCGTGGGCTTCCTGGGAGATGGAGCCGTAGGACATGGCGCCGGTCTTGAAGCGACGCATGATCGATTCGACGGACTCGACCTCCTCGAGCGGGATCGCGGTGGCGGGCTTGAACTCGAGCATACCGCGCAGGGTGGCGGCGGTCTTCGACTGGTCGTTGACCAGCTGCGAGTAGGTCTTGAAGACGGCGTAGCTGCCGAGGCGGGCGGCCTTCTGGAGGTAGTGGACCGTCTCGGGGTTGAAGAGGTGGTGTTCGCCGTCGGCGCGCCACTTGTACTGGCCGCCGGCGGGAAGGACCGGGGTCTCGACCGGGCGCTCGGGATAGGCGGCGTGGTGGCGCAGGAGCACCTCGGCGGCGATGGTGGAAAGGCTGATACCACCGACGCGGGAGGGCGTCCAGGTGAAGTACTGGTCGATGACATCCTGCCGGATGCCGACGGCCTCGAAGACCTGGGCGCCGCGGTAGCTCTGGAGCGAGGAGATGCCCATCTTCGAGGCGACCTTGATGACGCCCTTGGCGGCGGCCTTCACGAAGTTCTTGCAGGCGGTCTTGTGGTCGAGGTTGGGTAACAGACCCTCGTGGATCATGTCGTCGATGGTCTCGAAGGCGACGTACGGATTGATCGCGCTGACGCCGTAGCCGATGAGCAGGGCGAAGTGGTGGACTTCGCGGGCCTCGCCGGTCTCGAGCACGAGGCTGAGGCGGGTGCGCAGACCTTCGCGGATGAGATAGTGGTGCAGGCCGGCGACAGCCAGCAGCGCCGGGATCGGGGCGAAATCGGCGGTGACGCCGCGGTCGCTGAGGATGAGGACGCTGACCTCCTCCTCCTCGATCATGCGGCGGGCCATGAGGCAGAGTTCCTCGAGGGACTTGCGCAGGCCCTGTTCGCCGCGGGTGACGCGGAAGAGGATGGGGAGCGTGCCGACCTTCAGGCCGGGGAGCTCGAGGCGGCGGATCTTGGCGAACTCCTCGTTGGTGAGGACGGGCCACTTGAGCTCGACGCGGCGGCAGGCGGTGGGCGTGGGATCGAGGAGGTTGCCCTCGGAGCCGAGACGGGTCTCGGCGGAGGTGACGATCTCCTCGCGGATGCAGTCGATGGGCGGGTTGGTGACCTGCGCGAAGAGCTGCTTGAAGTAGTCGTAGAGCAGGCGCGGCTTGTTGGAGAGGACGGCGAGCGCGGCGTCGTTGCCCATGGAGCCGGTGGCCTCGATGCCATCGCGCGCCATGGGGGTGATGAGGATACGCTCGTCCTCGTGCGTGTAGCCGAAGGCGATCTGGCGCTGGAGGAGCGTGGCGCGGTCGGGCGCGGGGACCTTGGGGGCGTCGGCGAGGTCCTCAAGGTGGACGAGGTACTGGTCGAGCCACTGGCGGTAGGGGCGCTCGGCGGCGAACTTGGCCTTGATCTCCTCGTCCTCGATGATGCGGCCCTCCTCGGTGTCGACGAGGAACATACGGCCGGGCTGGAGGCGGCCCTTCTTGAGGACGTTGGCGGGGTCGATCTCGAGCACGCCGGCCTCGGAGGCGAGGATGACGAGGTCGTCCTTGGTGACGTAGTAGCGGGCGGGGCGCAGCCCGTTGCGGTCGAGCACGGCGCCCATCTGCTTGCCGTCGGTGAAGGCGATGCAGGCCGGGCCGTCCCATGGCTCCATCAGGCAGGAGTGGTACTGGTAGAAGGCCTTGCGGGTGTCGTCCATCGTCTCGTGGAGGGACCACGGCTCGGGGATCATCATCATCGCGGCATGGGCGATGGGGCGGCCGGCGAGCACGAGCAGCTCGAGCACGTTGTCGAACATGCCGGAGTCGGACATGTGCGGGTCGACGATGGGGAGGACCTTCTTGATGTCGTCGCCGAACACCTCGGAGGAGAACAGGGCCTCGCGGGCGTGCATCCAGTTGATGTTGCCGCGCAGCGTGTTGATCTCGCCGTTGTGCGCGAGCAGGCGGTAGGGGTGCGCGCGGCTCCAGCTCGGGAAGGTGTTGGTCGAGAAGCGGGAGTGGACGAGGGCGAGCGCGGACTCGAAGAGCGGGTCGGAGAGGTCGGGGAAATATTCCGACATCTGCAACGTGAGCAGCATGCCCTTGTAGACGATGGTGCGCGCGGAGAGGCTGCAGAGGTACCAGTACTCGGCGCCGTCCATCGTGGTGTTGCGGATCTCGTTGTAGGCCCGCTTGCGGATGACGTAGAGCTTGCGCTCGAAGGCGAGGTCGTCGGTGAGCTCAGGGTCGCGGCCGATGAAGACTTGGCGCATGCAGGGCTCGCTGCCCTTGGCGGTCTCGCCGAGCGAGTTGTTGTTCACCGGCACGGTGCGCCAGCCGAGGAAGGTCTGGCCTTCGGAGCGGATGATCTGCTCGAACTTCTCCTCGAGGCGGCGGCGCTTGGTGACGTTCTTGGGGAGGAAGGCGACGCCGACGCCGTACTGGCCGGCGGCGGGGAGCGGGATCTGGGCCTTGGCGCAGGCGGCAGTGAAGAACTTGTGCGGGATCTGGACGAGGATGCCGGCCCCGTCGCCGGTGTTCACCTCGCTGCCAGCAGCGCCACGGTGGTCGAGATTGACCAAGACTTCGACGGCCTGCTCGACGATGCGGTGGGTTTTGCGCCCCTTCATGTCGACCACGAAGCCGACGCCGCAGGCGTCATGCTCAAAGAACGGATCGTAGAGGCCCTGCTTGGCGGGAAGACCCTGCGGGCTGGGACGGGAGGAGGTGCTGGAGGAGCTGCTCATTGGCCGGACGACGGGAAAAGGTCAGTGAAGGCGGACGAGAACTGGGCAGGTGATGTTCAAAAAGGATCACCAAGGGTGGACGAACCATGGCGGCATGGCTGAGAACGGACCAAAAAGGGAAGTTTTCATGCGGCTGGGCAGTCGAGCCGGAACCGTGCCAGCGGGATGAAACGTTTTCATGCCGAACCTACCTTCCTCCTTTACGGGAGCGGTGATACCGCGGCCACGGAGCGCGACTCCGCAGCCAACGCGTGCAGTTCTGGCCGCGCGCTAGAAGAAACGGATGGGCTCACCGGAAAGGCGAGCCTGCTCCTCGGGCGCGGCACAACCGCTCGAGATGGGAGCTTCGGGCCGGGTCGAGCTGGGCTGCACAAGGTTGTTGGCCAGCAGGTAGTTTTCGACCTCTTCTCCGCTCACGTCGGCCAGCATCACACCATCGATCTCGACGCAGGGCGAAAGCGGCTGCCCGGATTTGCGCACCATCTCTGTGTAGAGGTCCGGGTTGTTGAAAATATCGCAGTCTTCGAAGGGGAGACTGTATTTGCGCAGGATCGCGCGGACGCCCTTGCTCCAGCCGCAGTGCGGCTTCAGGTAGGCTTTGATGTTCATGCGGGCGGTGGGGAGAAACGGATTGTTGTCTAGGAAAAGGCACCGCAGGTGGGGCCTTCAAGCGCAACCTTGGCGAAACTTGCCCGAGCGCAACTACCACGTCCCGGCTCGGCGCTGGCTAATTTTCTAGCCGGTCGGTGCGGCTTCGCCTACACCGCCGCCATGAAGATTCTTGTGACCGGTGCCGCCGGCTTCGTCGGATCCGAGGTCTGCCAACGACTCCTTACCCAGCCTGGTCGCGCCGAGGTGCTCGGGATCGACAACCTCAACGACTACTACCCGGTGGTCCTCAAGCAGGCACGCCTCGCCCGCCTTGAAGGCCGCGAGGGTTTCCGCTTCGTGCGCGCCGACTTCGCCGATGCGCCCACGCTGTTCGGCTTGGTCGACGGCTTCCGGCCCGACTACATTGTCCACCTCGGTGCGCAGGCTGGCGTGCGCTACAGTCTCACTCACCCCGAGGCCTACGTGCACAGCAACCTTGTCGGCTTCGGCAACATCCTCGAGGCCGCGCGGCGTCACCCGCCCAAGCACCTCGTCTTCGCCTCCTCGTCCAGTGTCTATGGCGCCGGCGTGCCCACGCCCTTCCGCGAGGACGCCGTGAGCGAGCCCCTCTCCTTCTACGCCGCCACCAAGCGCGCCAACGAGCACATGGCCTTCAGCTACGCGCACGTGCACGGCCTGCGCTGCACTGGCCTGCGCTTCTTCACCGTCTACGGACCGTGGGGACGGCCGGACATGACGCCCATCCTCTTCGCGCGCGCCATCCTCGCCGGCGAGAAGATCAAGCTGTGGAACCACGGCAAATACCGCCGCGACTTCACCTACGTCGACGACATCGTCGACGGCATCCTCAAGCTCGCGTTCTCCCCTCGCCCGCTGCCGCCGGAGCAGCCCGCTGGCACCGCCGTGAATCCGCCTGCGGCGCCCTACGATGTCTTCAACATCGGCAACCATCGTCCGGTGGAGATGCTGTCGTTCGTGCAGATGCTCGAGTCGCTCCTCGGCAAGAAAGCCCAGGTGGAGCTGCTCCCGCCCCAGCCCACCGAGATGCCCGAGACCTGCGCCGACCTCACCCGCATCCGCGCCGCCGTCGGCTACTCGCCGCGCACGCCGCTCGAGGAGGGACTGCGCCAGCTGGTGGGATGGATCCGTGAATACTACGGGCCGGACGGCGCCGATCCGACCTGACTTCTGGGGGGGGGGCGGGGCCGCCGTGTGCCTTGCCTCAGCGGACCGCGGTGTCCTGTTCCTTGGGTAGGGCGCCTAGCCGCTGCGACCAGCGGGCTGATTCCCGGGTGTGGCCCAAGCGGCTTGAGATCTCGACCAGCGCGGCGAGGATCTCGGGGTCGTCGTCCTTGATGCGGACTGCGCGCGACAGGTATTGATGGGCTCCCTGGATGTCGTTGGCGGCCAGTTTTCCGCGGGCGAGGTACAGCAGATAGTAGGGGTTGCGTTCCCGGTAGCGGGAGATCCTCCGTTGGAGTTTTTCCGCGCGCGCGGTGTCGCCGGCCTCCCGGCTGAGTCGGGCGAGGCCGTCGATCGCTGCGAGGTGCGCGGGGTCGGCGGCGAGTGCCCGGTCGTAGCAATGGCGAGCGCCGTCGGGATCATGGGCGAGCAGATGCGCGCCGGCGAGGTTGGTCCATCCGGCCGCGTACGAGGGGTCGGTCTGGGTGGCCAGGCGCATATAGCGAAGCGCCCCCGCGTGGTCGTCGTCGATCAGGCGATAGACACCGGCGTTGCTGTACAGCGTGGCGCACGCTCGCTGGTTGCTGATGATCCGCCCCCGTTCGCGCGAGGCCTGCCGGTTGAGGCGCGGATCGAAGTCGATTTCGTAGATCGATCCGGCGGTTTCGATGCGGACGTTGACATGGTTCTCCTCTAACACGATCCGGCCGACCCGGCTCCAGTTTGGCCGGACGGGGACATCGTTGAATCGTGCCGGTATCCGGAAATCTCGGGCGACGGCGACGATCAGTGCCGAAAGCGTGAGGCAATTGCCCCGCCGCCGGCGGAACGCCTCGCGCACGTCGTACAGCCCGAATTCCTCATAGCGAAAGTGCAGGCCGTCCTCCCCGACGATGGCGTCGAGGATCGCGTCGAGGCGGGCTTCGATGGGGGCATTCCGGCTCACTCGTGCGGCGAAGAACGCCCGCATTTCGGCGTCGAGGCGGAGCAGCTCGCCCGGGTTCTCGGGCAGACGGTAGCACTCGGCGGTCGAGGCCGACGCCGCGGCGTGGGGGGCTGCGTGTGCGGGCTCCTCCGCGGATGCGGAGGGCAGCGCAAACAGCAGCAAGGCGGCAACAAGCGGGACGACGTGCGGTTTCCAGGCGGGCCCCGGGACTGGTGGCTGGGCGGTGGGTGTCGTCTTCATAACGTTCCCTCCGATATCGCAGTGGCTCCCGTGGGCGGGCGACGGCGGAGGCCGTCGCGGGGTGCGCCTGTGGCGCCACGACCAACTATAATCCCGGAGCCGGGAGTTTGCCCGCTCGCGTGCCCGGTTGTGGCGGCTGAAGACGGCGCGCGGTCAGGCAGCGTGCGGGATGGCTTCCGGTCGGGGAATGGCGATGCGAATCCGTGTGCCCCGGCCGAGCTCCGAAGCGATCCAGAAGCGGCCGCCGAAGCGTTTGGCCACCATGAACGCCTTCGTGAGACCGAAGCCGCCGCCCATCGTGCGCACGTTGCCGACATTGGAGGCGCGTTTGCCGAACTCGACCACGGTCGCCAGCTCCGACTCGGGGATGCCTCGGCCGGTGTCGGAGACGACGAAGCGCAGCTCGCGGTCGTCCTCGTAGAGGGCGGCGGTGATGCTGCCGCCCGGGGCGGTGTACTTGCGGGCGTTGGCGATCAGGTCGCGCATGGAGTCCTGGAATACCGGAGGCATCAGCAACGCGCCGCCGCCTGCGGTCTCGAACTTGAAGTCGATGTAGTAGTCGTTCGCCTCCTTGCGGGCCGCGTTGTAGAGGATGCGGTAGCGGCCCTTGCTGTTCTTCTCGATGGCGGCGAAGACGTCGAGGAAGTCGGCCCGGAGCTTGTCGAGGTCGAATGGCGTCCAGCGGTCCGGGGTGGCGGCGCGGGCGAGGATTTCCATGGCCCGCACCTTGAGGATGGCGAAGACGGCGCGGAGATTGTCCAACGACTCTGAGATGTCCCTGGGATCGGGACGGCGGGGCGGGTTCTCCAGTTTGACCGTCAGCTCGGTGAAGACGATGTGTTCGAACTCCTCGATACGCGTGGCCGACCGCAGCGCGGCCTCATGGTTCCGCATGGAGGCGCGGAGCGAATCGCACACAGCCAACCCGTCGTGGAAATAGCTGTCGCGGTCGGCCGCCAGCAGGCCGAGCACGGTCAGCTCGCAACGAAGGACATTGAGGACATTGGCGATGCTGTGCATGTCCAGCAGCGACAGTTCGCCGGGGGACAGTGGGGGAATCTCGGTGATCTCGATCTCTTTCATGCACAGATGCCGGTGCCGCTTCTATCGGCTGGCGACGCCGATCCTTGATGTGAAATGGGCCGGCGCGATTGCCGATTTGCCCACAGCAGGGAGGCGCCGCAGCCTCCAGGCCGATGAACTGGACCCAGCTCGCCGTCGCCGCCCTGGCCATCGTCACGCTTGTGGGCGTGGCGGTCGGCCGGTACCCGGCGCTGAAGATGAACCGTGCCACGATCGCGCTGGTCGGCGCGGTGCTGTTCGTCGCGTGCGGGCTCATGCCGTTGGACGTGGCGTACCGCGCGGTGGACTGGAACACCATCCTGCTGCTCTTCGGGATGATGGTCCTCAACGTGAACCTGCGCCTCGCCGGCTTCTTCCACCTGGTCAACTCGCACGTCATCCGCTTCGCGCGCACGCCGCGGCGCCTGCTCGCCCTGATCGTCTTCGTCTCCGGCCTGCTCTCGGCAGTCTTTCTCAACGACACCATCGTGCTCGTCTTCACCCCGCTCGTGCTCGACCTCACCGCGGGGCTGAAGCGCAATCCCCTGCCCTATCTCGTCGGGCTCGTGACTGCCGCCAATATCGGATCGGTGGCGACGATCACCGGCAACCCGCAGAACATGCTCGTGGGCATCTCGTCGGGCATAACATTCGTCGACTTCACCCGCGCGCTCGGGCCGATCGCGCTGCTCGGGCTCGTGATCGGCTGGGTGGTGATCATTCTCGTCTACCGGCGCGAGTTTCGCGCAGAGGAATTTGCCGAGCGGCTCGAGCTGCCGCCGCAGCAGTACCGCCCGCTCCTGCGCAAATCGATGGTCGCGACTGGGCTTATGCTCGTCGCGCTGGTGTGCGGCGCCCCAGTGCCACTAGCCGCTGCAGCCGCTGCGGCGTTGCTGCTGGTCACGCGGCGATTGGAGCCGGAGAAGGTCTTCCAGGAGATCGACTGGTCGTTGCTGGTGTTCTTCAGCGGGTTGTTTGTCGTGACCGGAGCCATCGAGCACAGCGGGCTGAGCGCGCGACTCTTCGCTCTGCTCCGCCCCTATGCGGACGCGGGTACGGGCTCGCTCACCGTCGTTTCACTGATCCTCAGCAACATCGTCTCGAACGTGCCCGCGGTCATGCTGTTCCGACCGGTCGTGCCGGGGCTCGCCGACCCGCATCAGGCGTGGCTCACGCTCGCGATGGCGACGACCCTCGCTGGCAACCTCACGCTGCTCGGCTCCGTGGCCAATCTCATCGTAGCCGAGACAGCGCGCCGCCGCGGCGTGCGCCTGGGTTTTGTCGAGTACCTGAAGGCGGGTACGCCGATCGCGCTGCTGACGCTCCTGCTTGGCGTGGCGTGGATCGCGTGGGTGTAGAAAGTGTACGAACGCGGATGGGGGATGGCCGAAGGCGGCGAGGCCGGGCGCTGGACGCGCGAGGCCATACTCATTGGCCCGTGGCATTTGTCCCTCGGCCCGCCCTTGTCCGACCCCTGGTGCTAGGGTTTGCGCATGATCTCCGATCTCGAGTCCGCTCCCGACATCGCACTTGCCACTCCCCTCGTTTCGGCAAGCGTCGCCCCTCGTTCCCCGCGCAAACCCGTCGCCGATATTTCCACCATGTCCAAGCCCGTCGCTCCCGCCGAAAAATCGAAGGCCTCCGCCCAGGTCGCCGCCGATGCTGCCGCCCGCAAGAACCTCGATCTCGCCCTCTCCGCCATCACCAAGGAGTTTGGCGAAGGCTCCATCATGCGTCTCGGCGACGCGACGAAGATGAAGGTCGAAACGGTCTCCACCGGTTCCATCGCCATCGATCTTGCCCTCGGCGCCGGCGGACTGCCCACCGGCCGCATCATCGAGATTTTCGGACCCGAATCCTCGGGCAAGACCACCCTTTGCTTGAGCGTGATCGCGGAGGTCCAGAAGAAGGGCGGTCTTGCGGCCTTCATCGACGTCGAGCACGCCCTCGATCCGAAGTATGCGCGTGTCGTGGGCGTCAACCTCGACGACCTCCTCGTTTCCCAGCCCGACAGTGGTGAAGACGCGCTCACCATCGCCGAGACGCTCATCCGCTCCGGGGCGATCGATGTCATCGTGATCGACTCGGTCGCGGCCCTCATTTCCAAGCAGGAACTCGATGGCCAGATGGGCGATGCCACGGTGGGCTCGCAGGCGCGACTGATGAGCCAGGCCATGCGCCGCCTGACCGCGGTGATCTCGAAGACCAAGTGCGTGTGCATTTTCACCAACCAGATCCGCGAGAAAATCGGTGTGATGTTCGGCAACCCCGAGACGACCCCTGGCGGCCGCGCGCTGAAATTCTTTTCGTCCATTCGCATCGACATCCGCCGCATCGGCCAGATCAAGGACCCGGCCGGCAAGGTCATCGGCAACCGCACCAAGATCAAGGTGGTGAAGAACAAGGTCGCGCCGCCTTTCACCGAGTGCGAGTTCGACATCATGTACACCGAGGGCATCTCCAAGACCGGCTCGCTGCTCGACCTCGGCATCGAGCAGAAGGTGCTCGAAAAGAAGGGCGCGTGGATCGCCTACGAGGGCAACCTCATCGGTCAGGGCCGCGAGGCCGCGAAGACGTTCCTCGCGGAGAAGCCCGAGGTCGCCGAGAAGATCCGCGCCACCATCATGGAGAAGGTCACCGTGTCCGGTGGGACTGCCCTTGGCGAGAGCGCCGGTGTCGAGAATTCTGCCGAGTAAGGCTCCGCCCTTTCAGTAGAAACCCCGCGTCCATTCCGGCGCGGGGTTTTTAGCGGTTAAGGCGGGCGCGGCCCCCTCTGTTCGGCAGGAGGCTGCGCTTGGAAGTGACGCTCACGCCACGGTCTTGAACCAGGCGTCGGCTGGTAGGCGCGCGGGCTGGAACTCGTTGACGAGGCTGCCGGGTTTCGGGCGGCCGAAGGGCAGGCCGGCGATGAAGAGCGTGTCCTCGGTGCCGGGGATGTGCTTTCGCAGCAGGTCCGGATAGATCATCACGCTGTACTGCGGGCAGGAGCCGTAGCCGAGGGCGGTGAGTCCGAGCATCAGGTTGTCGAACACGAAGCCGCAGTCGAAGAACGTCCCGTGCGCGTATGCCGAGGCCTGCGTGCCGAGGAAGAACACCTGCTGGGCGCCGAAGAACCGGAAGTTCTCGCGGTCGTGCGCGGACCGCTTGGCCGTATCGTCGCGGCCGATGCCTTTGTGCTTGAAGATGCCGATGCCGCACTCCTTCGCGCGCGCCGCCCATGCCTCGGGCAGCGGATTGGGCGAGTATTGGTAGCCGGGTTTCGCCGGGGACTTGGCGTCGAAGGCCGCGAGATAGTCGCTGCGCAGCGAGTCGAGCGCGGCGCCCTGCACGAGATACAGGCGCCATGGCTGGGTGTTCTTCGAGCTCGGGGCGCGGCCGGCGGCCTCCACGAGCTGGCGGATGGTCTCCGCCGGCACGAGCTCATCGGTGAACTCGCGGATGGAGCGGCGGGCGTGCATGGCGTCGAGGGCGTTCATGGTCCGCGAATGAAAACCCGCCGGCGCCTGCGGTCGAGGAGATAGCGGTTGCCCGAGTGGGGCCTACGCAGGCTGGTGGTCGCACCTGCTGGAGCGGGCGGCCGCGGGTTGGTCCTTCCCGCGAAGGTCTGGATTCTTCAACCGATGCGGCGGGACCAGGCGCGCAGCTGGACCAGCGTGAGGGTGTAGCTTGCCACGACTGCGGCGGCGATCGCGGCCATCCGGTGCTCGCCGCCGTGCAGGTAGGCCGCGGTGCAAGCGGTGGTGCGGACGATGGCATGGATCAGCCCGAGGGGCGCCCGGATGATCCAGCCGAACACGATCCAGTGCAGGCCGAGGCCGAGCGCGAGGGAGAGGGGGGCGAGATCGGGTTGCCTCAGGATGAGCAGGAAGTGCAGCGCCCAGAGCAGGTTTACCATGAGCACTGACTGGCCGATCAGGGCCGCAAACGCGTTGCCCCTCTGGAAGACCTGCTGCCCGGTCAACGCAGCGATCCCCAGCGCGAGCGGGAAAATCGCCCCTGTGGCGAAGAGCATCACGTAGAGCGCCGTGGTTGCGGGCACGAACAGGCTGGCAAGGCCGAGCACCGTCCACGCCACGATGCCGGCGAGGGGAAAGGCGGAGAAGCCGGCACTGCGGCGGATGAAGTCGAGGCGCTGGGTGTCGAGCGTATCCATGGCCCGGAGGAAAGCCGGCGGCCGGTCCCCTGCCCAGTCGAATCGTGGGGCGGAGTGGCCGACCGTGCGCGATTGCCGCGGCCGCACCCGAGTGCGGGCTTGCGCCCGGCGCACCCAGGGGTGGAATACGGAGGCGTGGGGCGAGTGCCAACCATGTCCGGACGATGAAACACTTTCTTTTGCCGATGCTGCTTCTGGCGGCCGTTGCCCATGGCCACGACATCCAGGGCGTGCTCGTCTGCGCTGGGGATTCTGCGGCGATTCCGCGCAGCACGATCCCGTTCGACGGTTTCAACAAGACGCCCACCGGGCGGCTCTACACGCTCTGGATCGCGCCGGATGGGGCGCTGGTGTTCCACCTTGAGAAGCCGTGGGATCCGGTGGCATTCACCACCGGGGGCGGTGATCGGCGCTTCCGGCTCTGGATCGTCGAGGCGCCACGGAGGCTGGCGCTGCCCGACGGCTTCGAGACCGTGGATGCGGACAAGATAGGCGGAGTGCCGGGGGTCGAGGAGCTGACTGGGCACATCGTGATCGATTGGCGTAGCGACAACGACTACACGATCGAGCTCGATGTGAAGGGCGCCAAGGGACGCTTTGCGTTTCGCGGTTGGCTGTTCGGCAATCCGAAGAACGTGGCCGCGGAGGATGCGCCGAGAAGCCCATAGTGCGGCGGCGGCATGGCTTCATCGTCGGTCGACCTCCTGCGAGATTGTTTTCGCCGCGGCTGCGTGCAACGTGGGCGCGATGCCCGCCACCCAAGAGGACACCATCGCAGCGCTCGCGACACCACACGGAGAGTCGGCGGTGGCCCTTGTGCGCGTGTCGGGTGGCGAGTGCTCGCGGGTGGCGCGGGAGGTAGTGGGTCGCCTGCTCCCACCCCGCGTGGCGCGACATGCCGACTACCGTGACCGTGCGGGTGTGGTGATCGACGACGTGTTGTTCACGTATTTCGCCGGGCCGGCGTCGTACACGGGCGAGGATTCGCTGGAGATCGCCTGCCACGGCAACCCGTACATCGCGCAGCGCGTGCTGGAGGACCTCTTCGCACGCGGCTGCCGAGCGGCGGAACCGGGGGAATTCACGAAACGGGCGTTTCTCAACGGTCGGATGGACCTCAGCCAAGCCGAGGCGGTGATGGATCTCATCCACGCCCGCGGCGAACGCGCGCTGGAGGCGGCCAACCGCCAGCTCCGCGGCGCGCTGGGCCGACAGATCGAGGCGGCGATCGAGCGGCTCGTGGGCGTGGTCGCTCAGGTGGAGGCCTACATCGATTTCCCCGAGGAGGATCTGCCGGCGGAGAACCGCGCGCGGCTACGCGGCGAGGTGGCGGCGCTGCGGGCCGACCTCGGCCGGCTCCTCGCCACGGCGCACTACGGCGCGCTCCTGCGCGACGGCGTGCGCACGGTGATCGTGGGCGAGCCCAACGCCGGCAAGAGCAGCCTGCTCAACCGCCTCGTGGGCTGGGACCGCGCGCTGGTGAGCCCGGAGCCGGGCACGACGCGCGACTACCTCGAGGAGCCGCGCGTGCTCGGCGCACATAAGATCCGGTTAGTAGATACAGCTGGCTTGAACCCGTCCCCTGCCCCGCTGGAGCGCCGAGGAATCGAACGCACGCTGGAACGTGCCGCGGAGGCTGACCTCTTCCTTGTCGTGCTCGACTCCACCCGCCCCTGCCCTGCCCTGCCGGCGGCCATCACCGGCCGGCTTACGGCATCCAATACGGTTCTGGTGTGGAACAAGACGGACTTGGCCCAGCCTGCGGGCGTCCCGCTGCCGGAGGCGTGGCGGGAGTATGGACAGGTGGCGATGTCGGCTCTCACCGGTGATGGCGTCGGTGATCTTGAAAAGATCGTATCGGAACTGATTGATAAAGAGCAGCTTAGTATATGCGGCGACCTCATCGCGATCAACGCCCGCCACGCCGCTGCGCTCACGGAGGCCACGCAATGTCTGGCGTTTGCGGAGGAAAAACTCGGGGATGCGGGGACGGCCCCGGACGAGTTGATGGCGTCGGATCTGCGCGGGGCGCTGGACGCGCTCGGCCGAATCGGCGGGCGCGTCGATCACGAGCGCGTGCTGGACAAGCTGTTCTCCAGCTTCTGCATCGGCAAATGAGCCGGCACTGTCCCCTACCCTGCGAGCTTCGTTAGCACTGCCATGGCATACGTTTTCCAAGAGAATGTCTTCGATGTGATCGTGTGCGGCGCCGGCCATGCCGGTTGCGAGGCCGCACTGGCGGCTGCGCGGCTCGGGGCCTCCACCCTGTTGCTTACCGGCAACCTCGACACCATTGCCCAGATGAGCTGCAACCCGGCGATCGGAGGTCAAGCCAAGGGACAGATCGTGCGTGAGATTGATGCGCTCGGCGGCGAGATGGCGGTCAACACGGACGCCACAGGCATCCAGTTCCGGTTGCTCAACGAATCCAAGGGACCAGCGGTGCAATCGCCCCGCGCGCAGTGCGACAAGAAAGCGTACCAGTTCCGCATGAAGCACGCGCTGGAGCTCCAGCCCGGGCTCCAGATCTTCCAGGCCACGGTCACTGGGTTGATCGTCGAAGGCGGTAAGGTCGTCGGCTGCCACAGCAACCTCGACATCGACTTCCATGGGCGGACGGTCGTGCTGACCACCGGAACTTTTCTTCGCGGGCTGCTGCACATCGGGACGAACAAGAATGAAGGCGGACGCCTCGGAGACTTCAGCGCGAGGACGTTGTCGGGGAGCTTGGAGGCCTCCGGGATCGAGTTGCGGCGGTTCAAGACAGGAACGCCTGCGCGGGTGCTTGGCCGCAGCCTGGATTTCTCAAAGATGGAGGAGCAGAAGGGCGACGCTCAGCCCACGCTCTTCGCGTTCCACGACACTCGCGACCCGGAGGCGATGTTCCACGTGGAACACGCGGGGCAGTGCCAACAGGGCTGGGCGCCGGGTTCCGACCAGCTCTCATGCTGGATGACCTACACGACGGAGCGCTCGGCCGAGATCGTGCGGGCCAACAAGCACACCTCGGCGATGTACTCGGGGCAGATCCAAGGGGTGGGGCCGCGGTATTGCCCAAGCATCGAGGACAAGTTTGTGCGCTTCGCCGACAAGTCGCGACATCTGCTCTTTCTGGAGCCGGAAGGGCGCCATACCGACGAGTACTACATCAACGGCCTCTCCACGAGCATGCCGTTCCACGTCCAACTTGAGCTGATCCACAGCATCCCGGGGATGGAGAACGCCGTGGTCGTGCGTCCGGCCTATGCTGTGGAGTACGACTACGCCCCGCCGACCCAGCTCTGGCCGAGCTTGGAGTCGCGAATCGTCGAAGGCTTGTTCTGTGCTGGTCAACTTAACGGTACCTCCGGCTACGAGGAGGCCGCAGGGCAGGGGGCTGTGGCGGGAATCAATGCCGCCCAGAAAGTCCGTGGTGGTGAGCCCCTGGTTTTGAGACGGCACGAGGCCTACATCGGGGTGCTCATCGACGACCTCGTCACGAAGGGGACGAACGAGCCCTATCGGATGTTCACCAGCCGCGCCGAGCACCGACTGCTGCTCAACCACGGCTCGGCCGAGCTGCGCATGCTGCCTCACCTGCGGCGCTTGCCTGGACTCGTTGGAGTAGGGCGGCTGGAGCGAATTGAGCACAAGGCCGAGCGGGTAGGGCACTGGTGCGCCCAACTGGAGTCCGCCCGCAGTCACGGCGTTACGTTCGGTGACCTGATTCGTCGCGTGGGCAACGAACCGGAGTTGCCGGCCGAGTTTCTCCAGGAAGACGCCACCGTGCGGGACGAGGTGCTCTACCGCATCCGCTATCGGGGCTATCTGGAGCGGGAAGGGCGGATCATCGAGCGGCTCGCCGGACTGGAGCGGGTGAAGGTGCCCGCCGATCTCGACTTCCTCGCCATCCGCGGTCTCCGCAAGGAGTGCGCCCTCAAGCTCGCCGCGCAACGCCCGGCCACGCTCGGCCAGGCCAGTCGCATCAGCGGCGTGAGCCCGGCGGATCTGAGCGTGCTGCTGGTGTTGATCGAGTCGGGCAGGGCAGGGGACGGCACAGCGCCCACGCCACCGCAGTCGATGCCCGCGAGCTAGGCGGGCTTTGCCCGTCAAGATCAAGCGCCAATGGCGAGGACGTTACAATCCAGTGACGTATGGCTTTTCACTGGAAAGCCATCGTTCCGGCACTAGCCTGTCGCACATGGCCGATACCCGGTCCAAACGCATCCTCATCGTCGACGACGAACCCGACGTCACTGAACTCGTCAGCTATCATTTGCGGAGCAAGGGGTTCGAAACCGAAACTCTCAACAATCCTGCGCAGTGCATCGCGAGGATTCGCACCTTCCAGCCGGATCTCATCATCCTTGATGTGATGATGCCCGAGATCAGTGGCCTCCAGCTCTGCCGGATGCTTCGCGCCGATCCCAAGACCAAATCCATCCCAGTCATCTTCCTCACCGCCAAAGCCGAGGAGGCGGATCGCGTTCTCGGCCTTGAGGTCGGCGGCGACGACTATGTCTGCAAGCCGTTTAGCACCAAGGAGTTGACTCTACGCGTCCAAGGCCTACTCCGGCGTTCTACCAGTGCCGATGGGGAGGAGCCCAAGCACCTTGAACTCGGCACCATCGTCCTCGATAGCGAGCGGCATGAGGTTACGATCAAAGGCACGCCGGTTGATCTCACCGCCACGGAGTTTCGCCTGCTGCAACTGCTCATGGAGCGGAAGGGTAGGGTGCAGACTCGCGAGCATCTCCTGCTCAACGTCTGGAACTACGAAACTGAGATCGAGACTCGTACGGTCGACACCCACATCCGTCGCCTTCGCGAAAAGCTTGGCGATCAGGCGGACCTCATTGAGACGCTCCGCGGCGTGGGTTACCGCATGATCGATCCGCAGGCAAAGGCATGCTGAAGCTGGTTCTAGCTCTGGAGACGGTAGGCATCCTGCTGCTTCTCAAACTCTTGTGGGACGCGCGCCAGCGCCACCGCGATCTCCGTGCCGCGCTGAAGCGCCGTGCGCCTTACCTGATCGATGCCATCGTCGGCCCCTTCCAAGCCGACTGGCGTGCAACTGCGGGCGCAGCCAACGACCTCGTCGAAGCCCTTCGCTCGGCCGAAGCCGCTCGCGCCAGCCAACTCAATCAGATCGAAGCCACGCTCGGCAGTCTCCAGGAAGGCGTGCTCGCCGTCGATGAGGCGAACAAAGTCGTCCTCGCCAACAAGGCGTTGGCCGCGCTCTTCCCTAAAGCGGTCGACTGCATCGGACAGCGCATCGAAACCCTCATCCACAGCAGCGCGCTCGCCGCGTTTCTCGAAGAGGTCCGCCGCGGCGCTGCCGCGAATCGGGTCGAGCTTGAGCTCCCCGGTGCCAACAACGCCTCAGTCTGGGTCGAGGCAACCGGCGCCATCGTCCCTGCTTGGGACGGCAGCAAGGATCGCTGGGTGCTCTGCGTCCTCCACGAAGTCACTAGGCAGAAGCAGCTCGAGTCCATGCGCAAGGACTTCGTGGCCAACGTCTCCCACGAGTTGCGCACCCCGCTGAGCGTCATCAAGGGCTTCGTCGAGACGCTCGTCGACGGCCATCGCGAGATCCCCGAAGCCGACCGCGACCGTTTCCTGCGCACGATCCAGCGGCACACCGACCGACTCCACCTCATCCTCGAGGATCTGCTCACGCTTTCCCGCCTCGAATCGGGTACGCCCTGCCTGAAACTCGAGCCGGCCGATCTCACGCACTTCATCCGCGAGCTCGCCGAGGACTACCGTCACCGAGCCGCCAACACAGGTCACCGCATCGAGCTCCAGCTCGGCGAATCGCTGCCGCCGGTTCCCATCGACGCCGTCCGCCTCCACCAGGTTTTCGACAACCTCCTCGACAACGCGCTGAAGTACACGCCGCCGCAGTCTGTGATAGTGATCCGCACCAGCGTTCTCCCGGCGGAGTTGGAAATCCGCGTCGTCGACAATGGCCCCGGAATCCCCGCCAAGGACCTGCCGCATCTCTTCGAGCGCTTCTACCGCGTCGACAAGGGCCGCTCGCGCGAGAAGGGCGGCACCGGCCTCGGTCTGGCCATCGTGAAACATGTCATCCAACTTCACGGTGGCCGGGTTTGGGCCGAGAGCACGCTGGGGCAGGGGGCCTCCTTCGTGTTTTCGCTTCCATTCCAGCCCGCCGAAGCAGGGGCCAAGCAACCACTGTCAGAGTAGCCGGTGGGCTTACGGTGCCGATGGCCCTTTGCGTCTGGGACTGCTCGGCGCTGCCACTTTTCGGTTGTCTTGCCCGCTGCGGCCCGGGTGCATGGGGGGCCATGCAATTCCACCCTGGTGCCAAGCCCGAGTTCGTCCGCCACGTCGAGTCGCGGCTGGCCCAACTGCGTGCCGAGTTGCCGACCGTGCTGCCGCCCCCGCCGGCGGCGATCACACTCGAGATCGGCTGTGGCCACGGACACTTTCTCACCCGCTATGCGGCGGTGCACCCCGAGCGGTTTTGCCTCGGGATCGATATCCTCAACGACCGGCTTGAGCGTGCCACGAAGAAGCGTGACCGCGCAGACCTGAAGAACCTCCATTTCCACAAAGCGGAGGCGGTGGAACTGCTCGAATGTTTGCCGAATGGAATTTCGTTCGCCGAGGTCTTCCTGCTTTTCCCCGATCCGTGGCCGAAGAAACGGCACCACAAGAACCGCCTCGTGCGCCCCGATTTTCTGACGACGCTTGCGGAGCACATGGCACCGGCCGGCCGGTTCTACTTCCGCACCGACCACGCGGAGTATTTCGCCGCCGGCCGCGAGGTGCTGGAGCAGCATCCCTGTTGGCGGATCGCGCCGGATGCTCCGTGGCCCCTTGAGGAGGCGACCGTTTTCCAGCTCAAGGCGCCGGCCTACCAGTCGTTGGTTGCCGTAATGCACGAGCGGATCTGTCCTTGTCTCTGCTAATGAGTGAGTAACCACTTCGGCGCCGAAGCTCTTTTCGGTTGCTTGCCGTCGGCGCTCGGAGTGAATTCTCGGGCGCTTCGGGTTTTTCCTGTAGTTTCGTCTCGAATGACCCGATGAGCCCTTTCCTCATCTCTAGTCAGCGCACGCCTCCATCCCCATGATCGGCCGAGCATTCTCCATCGCACTGATCGCGCTCTCCGCGACTAGCGTCGCGTCCGCGTCGGGAGGCGTTGACCCGGCCGCCGCCAAGCTTTTCGAGATTCCCGTCCTCGGCCTACCGGTCACTAATAGCATTGTCACTGGCTGGGTTGTTTCGCTCCTCATTCTCCTCGGGCTGCGCCTCATGGTGAAGAGGCCGCAGCTCATCCCCTCGCGCGGCCAAGCCGTCGTCGAGAGCGCGCTCGGCGCCCTCCGCGGCCTCTACGAGCCGATCATCGGCAAAAAGGCCTTCGGCGCGTCGTTCCCGATTCTGGTCTGCCTCTTCCTCTATATCCTTCTGCAGAACTGGAGCGGGCTGATCCCCGGCGTCGGCAGCGTCGGGCTGGGCCACGAGGTCGACGGCAAGTTCCACGTTACCGAGGCGTTCATCCGCCCCGCCAACGCCGACTGGAACGGCACCATCGCCCTCGCCGCTGTCGCGATGCTGGCTTGGTTTGCCATCAGCCTCCGCTACGCCGGCCCGAAGCACATGCTCTACGACTGGTTTGGCAACAAGGCCGACCGCAGCGAAGTCGCCGCCTACATCTACTACCCGCTCTCGGTGATCTTCTTCCTGGTCGGCTTCATCGAGATCGTCTCGATCTGCATCCGGCCCTTCACGCTCTCCGTCCGTCTCTTCGGCAACGTTTTCGGCGGAGAGAACCTGCTCCACTCCACTGGGTTCATCTTCCCATTCTACTTCCTCGAGATCCTCGTGGGCTTTGTCCAGGCGCTGGTGTTCACGCTGCTGCTCAGCGTCTACATCGGCCTGCTCTGCAACCACGGCGACGACGACCACGAAGCCGCCCACCACTGACCCTTTTCCTGCTGGGACCGTGCCACACAGATGTGCGGACAGCCGGACGTAACAACCAACCAAGTCCACCACCCAATGACCACCATCCTCGCAGAAATTACCGGCAATCTCGCCAGCGCCGCTGGCGTCTTCGGCGCCGCCATCGGCGTCGGCCTCATCGGCTTCCGCGCTTGCGAATCCGTCGGCCGCAACCCCGGCGCCTCCGGCAAGATCCTCGTCCAGTCCATCCTGGCCATGGCACTCGCCGAAGGCCTCGGTCTGCTTGCGCTGCTCATCGCCAAGTCGGCCTGAGCCGTTCTCCGAATCCCGGATGCACCGCCCCGCGCGGTGCATCGCCCCTTTCCTCATCGCCATGCTCATCAATCTCCTCGCCTCAGCCGAAGTCCATGCAGCCGCCGAACACGCGGCCGCCTCCGGCGGGCTGGCCGAGCAGTTCGGCCTCTCGCTCAACTATGTCGCGATGCAGGTCGTCAGCTTCGCGATCCTCTCCTTCGTTCTCTACCGCTGGGGCATCAAGCCCGTCCTCGCCACGATGGACGAGCGCCAGCACAAGATCGAATCCGGCCTGAAGTATGCCGAGGAGATGAAGGCCAAGCTCGAGCAGGCCAACCAGCAGAGCGAGGAAATCCTCCGCAAGGCAGCCACCGAGGCCCAGGGCATCGTCAACGACGCCCGCAAGACCGCCAAGGAACTCGCCGATCGCCAGACTCAGGATACCGCCGCCCAGACGGCCGCCATGCTCGCCAAGGCCCAGCAGGCCATCGAGCTCGAACGCGGCAAGATGATCTCCGAGGTCCGCGGCGAGATCGCCCGCCTCGTCACGCTCACCGCCGGCAAGGTCCTCACCAAGGAGCTCTCGCCCGACGAGAAGTCCCGTTACACGCAGAGCGCCACTCGCGAACTCACCGGCGTCTGATCTTCGCCTGACAACCCTTTCTGCGCTCGATGTCCGCTCCCAAAAAAGTCCGCGCCACCGCCAAGCTCCTCCTCGCGCTCAGTCTCGAGAACGGCCAGCTCGCCGAGGCGCGCGTGGGCGATGTCCTCACTTGGTTCGCACAGAAGCCGCCGGCCCACGCCGCAGCGATCCTGCGCGAATATCACCGCCTCGTTGTGCGGGAGTTCAACCGCGGCCGCGCCCGCATCGAGTTCGCCGGCGAGCTCGCCAGCGGTGCCATCCCCTCGATCCTCGCGGAACTGTCCAAACTCTACCGCCGCCCCCTCTCCGCGACCGCGGTCGAGAATCCCGCCCTCATCGCCGGTCTGCGCATCAGCATCGGCGACGATGTCTTCGACCGTTCCATCGCCGCCCAGCTCGACTCCCTTGCCGCGGCCACTGCCTGACCTGGCTCCCGTTCTTCCCTCCGCCTTCTCCCTTCCCACTTTCTCTTCTCCCTTAGCGCACGCGCCCCATGAGCTCCGTCATCGAACAAATCGAGCAGCAGATCGCCAAACTCCAGACCAGGACGGTCAAGAAGAACGTCGGCCACATCCGCACCCTTGCCGACGGTGTCGCCAAGGTCGACGGCCTCTCGGACGTCATGTACAACGAGATGGTCCAGTTCCCCGGCGATGTCATCGGCATCGCGCTCAATCTTGAGGAGGACGAGGTCGGCTGCGTGTTGCTCGGCGACGTTTCGAAGCTGAAGGAAGGCGACGAGTGCCAGACCACCGGCCGCCTGCTCTCCGTCCCCGCCGGCAAGGCGCTTCTCGGCCGAGTGGTCGATGCGCTCGGCCGCCCCATCGACGGCAAGGGCCCGATCGACGCCAAGGAATTCTACCCCGTCGAGAAGATCGCCCCCGGCATCATCGCCCGCAAATCCGTCAGCCAGCCGCTGCTCACCGGTATCATGTCGATCGACTCGATGATCCCGATCGGCCGTGGCCAACGCGAACTCATCATCGGCGACCGCGGCACCGGCAAGACGGCCATCGCCATCGACACCATCATCAACCAGGCGCGCATCAACAAGACCGGCCTCGCCTCGGGCGACCCGGCGTTCCGCCCGGTGTATTCGATCTACGTCGCCGTCGGGCAGAAGAACTCCAACGTTGCGCGCACCATCGGCGTGCTCGAGGAGGCCGGCGCGATGGACTACACCATCATCGTCTCGGCTCCCGCCTCCGACAACGCCGCCAACCAGTACATCGCCCCGTACTCCGGCGCCGCGATGGGCGAGTGGTTCATGGCGAACAACCAGGACGCGCTCATCGTCTACGACGACCTCTCGAAGCACGCCGTCGCCTACCGCCAGATCTCCCTCGTCCTCAAGCGCCCCTCCGGCCGCGAAGCCTACCCGGGCGATGTCTTCTACCTCCACTCCCGGCTCCTCGAGCGTTCCGCCCGCGTCGACGAGAAGAACGGCGGCGGCTCGCTCACCGCGCTGCCCATCATCGAGACGCAGGCCGGCGATGTCTCCGCCTACATCCCGACCAACGTCATCTCGATCACCGACGGTCAGATCTATCTCGAGACCGACCTCTTCAACCAGGGCCAGCGGCCCGCCGTTTCGGTCGGTCTCTCCGTCTCGCGCGTCGGTTCCGCTGCGCAGCTGAAGATGACCAAGCAGGTCGCCGGCAAGATCAAGGGCGAGCTCGCCCAGTTCCGCGAACTCGCCGCCTTCGCGCAGTTCGGCTCCGACCTCGACGCCCGCACCAAGGCCCAGCTCGATCGCGGCTCCCGCATCACCGAACTCTTCAAGCAGCCGCAGTTCGATCCGCTCCCGATCGAGCTGCAGGCCGCCGTGCTCTGGGCGATGCAGAACAACGCCTTCGATGCCGTGCCGGTCGCCAAGATCGTCGAGGCCTCCGCGAGTCTCCGCGATTTCCTCACCGCCCGCCGCGCCGACACCCTCGCCAAGCTCGCCAAGGAGAAGGTCATCTCCGACGCCCTCGCCGCCGAGCTCAAACCGGCCGTCGAGGAATGGAAGAAGACCTTCACGGCCTGAAAAACCAGTAGCCAGCATCGAGTAGCGAGTAGCGAGCCTACCAAAGAAGCGCCGACCTCCTCCTCCCTACTCACCCCCCGCTACCCACTACTCGCTACTTTCTGCAATGGCCTCCACTCGCGACATCCGCCGCCGCATCAAGTCCGTCAAGAACACCCGCCAGATCACCAAGGCGATGGAGCTCGTGGCGGCGTCGAAGATGAAGAAGGCGCAGCAGGCCGCGCTCGCCGGCCGGCCCTACGCGCAGCTCCTGGCCGACATGCTCGCCGCCGTCGCCTCCCGCGTCGAGGAGTCGCAGCATCCCTTCCTCGCCGCGCGCGAGGTGAAGACCCGGGGTATCCTGCTCCTCACGACCGACAAGGGCCTGTGCGGCCCGCTCAACGGCAACCTCTTCCGCCTCGTCTCCGAGATCAGGACGCCGGCGAAGTTCGTCGCCCTCGGCCGCAAGGGCACGCAGTTCCTCGCCCGCGCCAAACGCGACCTCCTCGCCGACTTCTCCGTCAGCGACCGCACGCCGTTCGCCGAGGTCCGCCCGGTCGTCGAGTTCATGGTGAAGCAGTATCTCGGGGGCGAGATCGACACCATCGAGGTCATCTATCCCCGCTTCAAGAATACGCTGGTGCAGGAGCCGGTCACCCGCCCGGTGCTCCCGCTCGCCAACGTGAAGGACTTCCTCTCGCACCTCCACGCCGAGACCGGCGTCGCCCCGCGCCCCGACGACCGCGAGATGCTCTTCGAGCCCGATCCGCGCCAGGTGCTCGAGGCCTTGCTCCCCTTCTACGTCAACCGCCTGCTCTACCAGCTCGTGCTCTCCGCCCGCGCCTCCGAGCACAGCGCCCGCATGGTCGCGATGAAGACCGCCAAGGACAACGCCACCAAGCTCCTCGACGGTCTCACCCTCGAATACAACAAGGCCCGCCAGGCCGGCATCACCGCCGAGATCCTCGAGATCTCCGCCTCCCAGATGGCCCAGTCCGCCTGAGCCCCCGCCGTCGTCTCCGGCTCCAAACTTTCAACACCGCCACCCGTTTCCCGCTCATGAACAAAGGCAAGATCACCCAGGTCATCGGCGCCGTCGTCGACGTGCAGTTCCCCGCCGGCAGCGTTCCGCCGATTCTCCAAGCCCTCGAGATCAACTACCAGCTTCAGGGCAAGCCCACGAAGCTCGTGCTCGAGGTGCAGCAGCACCTGGGCGAAGGGCTCGTACGCGCCGTGGCCATGACCTCCACCGAGGGCCTGGTGCGCGGCACCGACGTGCTCGACACCGGCTCCGCGATCTCGGTCCCGGTCGGCGATGGTGTGCTCGGCCGCATCTTCAACGTCACCGGCGACCCGGTCGACGGGCGCGGTCCGGTGAAGTACGACAAGCTGTCCCCCATCCACCGCGCCGCCCCGCCGCTGGTCGACCAGGAGACGAAGCCCAAGATTCTGGAGACGGGCATCAAGGTCATCGACCTCATCTGCCCCTTCATCAAGGGCGGCAAGGTCGGCGCGTTCGGCGGCGCCGGCGTCGGCAAGACCGTCGTCATCATGGAGCTCATCAACAACATCGCGAAGACCCACGGCGGCTACTCCGTCTTCGCGGGCGTCGGCGAGCGTTCCCGCGAAGGCAACGATCTCTACCACGAGATGAGCGAGTCCGGTGTCATCGACCAGAAGGACCTCTCCAAATCCAAGGTCGCCCTCGTGTACGGCCAGATGAACGAGCCGCCGGGCGCCCGCATGCGCGTCGGCCTCTCGGCTCTCACGATGACCGAGTACTTCCGCGACGAGAAGAACCAGGACGTGCTCCTCTTCATCGACAACATCTTCCGCTTCTCCCAGGCCGGCTCCGAGGTCTCCGCGTTGCTCGGCCGCTCGCCCTCCGCCGTCGGTTACCAGCCCACGCTCGCCAGCGAGATGGGCATCCTCCAGGAGCGCATCACCTCGACCAAGAAGGGCTCCATCACCTCCTTCCAGGCCGTCTACGTGCCCGCCGACGACCTCACCGATCCGGCCCCGGCCAACACCTTCGCCCATCTCGACTCGACCATCGTGCTCGAGCGTTCGATCGCCGAACTCGGCATCTATCCGGCCGTCGATCCGCTCGCCTCGGGCTCGAAGGCGCTCGATCCCGCCATCGTCGGGCAGGAGCACTATGCCGTCGCCCGCGGCGTGCAGCGCGTGCTCCAACGGTACAAGGATCTCCAGGACATCATCGCCATCCTCGGCCTCGACGAGCTCTCGCCCGAGGACAAGCAGACGGTCTATCGCGCCCGCAAGATCCAGAAGTTCCTGTCCCAACCCTTCAACGTCGCCGAGGTCTTCACGGGTACGCCGGGCAAGATCGTCAACGTCCGCGACACCATCCGCGGCTTCAAGATGATCCTCGATGGCGAACTCGACGCCGTGCCCGAGGGCGACTTCTACATGAAGGGCGGCATCGACGAAGTCATGGCCGCCACTGAGAAGAAGTAGGAAGCCTTAGGCTCCCAAGTAACAAGAAGACATCAGACGACCCGGTCTCCTGCACTTGGTACTTGTCCCCCTGCAACTTGTCTCTTCCCCAGCCCATGCCTCTCACCCTCGAAATCGTCACTCCCGAAGGCCGCGTTTATTCCGAGACGGTCGACACCGTCGTGCTGCCCACGGTGCAGGGCGAGATCGGCATCCTGCCGGGCCACCTCCCGCTCCTCACGCAGATCGAGGACGGCGAGCTGCGCGTCCAGAAGGGCAACACGACCGAGTCGCTCGCCTGCGGGCGCGGCTTCGCGGAGATCGCCGGCGACAAGATCAGCGTGCTCGCCGAGCAGGCGATCGAGATCGCCAAGATCGACGAGGCCGCCGTCGAGAACGCCTGCCGGCGCGCCGAGGAGGCGCTTGCGCAGAAGCAGAACCTCTCGGCCGAGGAGGCGGAGCGCCTCGAGGGCGTGGTCCGTTTCGCCTACGCCCAGCTCGATGTGAAGCGCCGCCGCCGCGGTTGAGCAGTGATCGTGCAGGTCAAAGGTTGGGCGGCGCTCGCGGCGCCCCTGCGCCCCGGATGGACTTCGCCGCGCACTGGGCTAGGCGCGGCCTGCGTAGGCCTCCCATGGAGGCCCAGCGGGCTTGTTTGGCTCTGCTCCAGCGCGAAGAGGTCTTTTTGCGCCACGAGCCGGCACGACGCATTCTGCGCTCCTCGTGGAGTGGTGTCGGGCCGGACCTGCACGCCGCCGCCGCAATCCGACGCCCGACGATGACACCGTTCCGCTTTTCGCGCGGATGAAAACCGGTTTGCCTGATACGAATCAGCAGCTAGTACATCTCATCACCGGCAGTTCGCCGCGAATCCCTCAACCCAAGCATACCATGTCGGACACCCCTGTTCCTCCTCCTCCCTCCCCGGCGGCCCCGGCCGGCGATGACAAGACCAATGCGATCCTCGCTTACGTGACCCCCTTGCTCTGCGGCGTAGGCATCGTAATTGCGATTGTGATGCACAACAACAAGAAGACCCAGCTCGCCGCCTATCACCTCCGGCAGTCGCTCGGTCTTTTGATCATCGGCGTGGCGAACTCGGTTCTCTCCTTAATTCCATTCCTCGGCCTAATCGCGATTCCGATCGGACTGTGCCTCTTCGTCCTCTGGATCATGGGTCTGATCAGCGCGATCAATGGCCAAATCAAGCCGCTACCCGTTATCGGCGAACAGATCGCCAAGATGCTTGGCACGACCTTCGACTGAGGTATTGGTTGCTCCCTTCTGCCGCCCGGATGCCCCTGTCATCCGGGTTCCATTTTTCTGGTACGGCCGGTTGTTTTGGCTTGGGGATTGCCGCCGGACGGAGGCTGCGTTTCCTCGAACTTGCCCATGGACTACCACGTCGCCCGCAACAACGAGAAGCTCGGCGTCTTCGCTGACTCTGAGGCCCTAGCCCGTTTTCGCAGTGGTGAGATTCGTCCCAGCGATCTCGTCTGGTGCGAAGGCATGCCTGCATGGCGCACCGCCAGCGAGGTGTTTACGGCGGCGGCGGTGCCGGTTCCGCCTCCGGCCGGCGCGTCCAAGCCTGTGGTGCCATCGGTGGCGGCGTCCGTCCTGGATGCACCGCGTCCGCCCAAGCCGGACAACTATCTGGTCTGGGCGATCCTCTCCACCCTGTTTTGCTGCGTCCCGCTTGGTATCGTTGCCATCGTCTTCGCGGCACAGGTGGACTCCAAGTACGCTACCGGCGACTACGCCGGGGCGTTGATCGCCTCCGGCCGCGCGAGACTCTGGTCCATCCTGTCGGTCGGGTCGCTGTTCTTGTTGGTTGCGCTCTACCTCGCCGCGATCGCCTTTTTCGGTGCGGTCGGGGTGCTTGGCGGCATGGCGCAATGAGTTCCGCGGCTCCGGTTCCCCATGGACCGAGCCCGCGCCGGTCCGCGGGCCTGCTGTTGTTGGCAGTGTTGGTCGGGGGGCTTGGCGTGGGGCTGCTCGGCGCCCGCCCGCCCGCTTGGTATCCTCCCTGCCCGTTCCACTTGGCAACCGGGCTGTTTTGCCCCGGGTGCGGCAGTGGACGAGCGGTCCATGCGCTGGTGCACGGCGAGTGGGCGAGGGCGCTGGGCCTGAATCCCCTGCTTGTGCTCCTGCTGCCGTTCGGTGTGGCCTGGCTTGGATGGAGCTTGTGGCTCGGCCTGGGCCGTGGGTTGCCCCCGGCGGTGCTTCCCCGTCCTTCCGCCCTGCTTTTGCTGGGTGCTGTATCGATATTCTGGGTCCTTCGCAACCTGCCGTGGTGGCCGTTCGTGTTGCTGGCCCCCTCCGGCTGACGCCCGCGTGTACGGCGGTGCCGGCGCGAGCAGGTCGTTGGAGTATTCCAACCCAACCTGTGCCTGCTCGGCGCCCGGAAATGAAAAGATTTCCGACGGCGCGACCGCGGGTGCGCCTCGGACTGGAACGAGGTCCGTCCCCCGGCATAAATCCATGGCGGATAGTATGATGTGAAATAGCCACGGACTCAGAGAGGTATGCGAACTATGTCGATAGGCAGAATACCCTAGGGAATCTTAGGGCTTGCCACTGTATCGCAGCCGTGGTGTTACCCCCTTCTGCAAACCCGAGTCCTCAAGCCCTCGCAAACATGAACACGCTTCGCTTCGCCCGCATCGCATCCGGCCTTCTGGCCTTGGGTGCCGCCCTCGATCTTTCTGCCCAGGTTGTTTTCAACGCCAACGGCACGTACACCCAAAGCTTCGATTCGCTTCCGTTCGATACCGCCACGCAGCTGACGTGGACCGACAACTCGACGCTCGCAGGCTGGTACGCGGCCCCCACCCCGCTCGCCAACGCCTACGTCTCCCGCAATACCAACACGGGATCGCCGTCCGGCTCGGACCTGTACGTTTATGCGGATCCGCTTAATGCGGCTGATCGTGCGTTCGGATCGTTCACGAGCACGTCTGCTTCCAGTTCGATTTTCTACGGCGTGCAGCTGATGAACAACACTGGCCACGTGCTCGACTCGGTGAGCATTTCCTTCGCGCTCGAGAACTATCGTGGCGGTGCCTCCGCCGGGGATCTGCTGCTTGCCTCCTTCGGGCTGAACAACAGCGATCTGCTCTCGGGCTCTTGGACTCCGCTGGCCTCGCTGAACTACACTGATATCAGCAACACGCTGTCCTTGTCCGCCCTGACATGGAATGACGGTGACTCCCTCTGGATCCGCTGGGAAGACACCGTATTCTCCGCGGGAACCAACCCGAAGAACGCGGCCTTTGGCCTCGACAACTTCAGCGTGACCGCGATCCCGGAGCCCTCGACTTACGCCCTGATCCTCGGCGTGGCGACCCTCGGTCTCGTGGGCTTCCGTCGCTGGCGCGCGCAGCGCTGATCCTCGGCGACCGCTGCGAGCTCGAACTCAGTTTGCGGAAAGCGGCAGGTTTCAAACCTGCCGCTTTTTCATTTTCTCCCCGCGGCCCCGTTGCACCCACCGGCGCAGGGCGTGTCGCTTGGAACACACGGATCGCTCTCCTCGTCTTGGTGACTCAGAGCGAGGCGAGAATCGCGGAGAAGGTAGGGCTTGGCCGCAACGCAGCCGCGGCCTTGGTGTTGTCGGGGGCGTAGTAGCCGCCGACATCGACCGGCTTGCCCTGCACGGCGATCAGCTCCTGCACGATCTGCTTCTCGGCGGCGGCGAGTCTCTCGGCGACGGGCTTGAAGACACCCTGCAATTTGAGATCGGAGATCTGAGTCGCGAGGGCCTGCGCCCAGTAGAGCGCGAGGTAGAAGTGTGAACCGCGGTTGTCGATGGTGCCGAGCTTGCGGCCCGGCGAGCGGTCGTGCTCGAGGAACTTGCCGTTGGCGGTGTCGAGCGTGTCGGCGAGGACCTGGGCCGGCGCGTGCTTGAAGACGATGGCGAGGTGCTCGAACGACGCGGCGAGGGCGAAGAACTCGCCGAGGCTGTCCCAGCGCAGGTAGTTCTCCTGGAGAAACTGCTCGACGTGCTTCGGGGCCGAGCCGCCGGCGCCGGTCTCGAAGAGGCCGCCGCCGTTCATGAGCGGGACGATCGAGAGCATCTTCGCGCTGGTGCCGACCTCGAGGATCGGAAAGAGGTCGGTGAGGTAGTCGCGGAGCACGTTGCCGGTGACGCTGATCGTATCGAGACCCTTGGCGATGCGCTCGAGGCTGAAGGTGCAGGCGGCGGCGGGCGCGAGGATACGCAGGTCGAGGCCGGTGGTGTCGTGCTGCTTGAGGTAGGTTTGGACCTTGGCGATGAGCTGGGCGTCGTGGGCGCGCGCGGCGTCGAGCCAGAACACGGCGGGCGTGTTGGAGAGGCGGGCACGGGTGACGGCGAGCTTCACCCAGTCCTGCACCGGGGCGTCCTTGGTCTGGCAGGCGCGCCAGATGTCGCCCTGCTCGACGCTGTGCGAGAGGAGGACGGCGCCCGCGGAATCGACCACGCGGATGGCGCCGGCGGCGGGGGCGACGAAGGTCTTGTTGTGCGAGCCGTACTCCTCGGCGGCCTGGGCCATGAGGCCGACGTTGGGCACGGAGCCCATCGTCTTCGGGTCGAGCGCGCCGTTTTTTTTGCAGAAATCGACGGTGGCTGCGTACACGCCGGCGTAGGAGCTGTCGGGGATGACCGCCAGGGTGTCCTGAGTCTTCCCCTTCACATCGTACATCTTGCCGCCGGCGCGGATCATGGCGGGCATGGAGGCGTCGACGATGACGTCGGAGGGGACGTGGAGATTGGTGATGCCCTGGTCGGAGTTGACCATCGCGACGGCCGGACCCGCGGCGAGGGCGGCATGGTAGTCGGCCTCGATGGCAGCGCGCTGGGCGGCGGGGAGCGTGGCGACCTTGGCGAGGAGATCGCCGAGGCCGTTGTTGGGATCGACGCCGAGCTGGGCGAACGTGGCGGCGTGTTTCTCGAAGAGGCCGGCGAAGAAGACGCGTACGGCGTGGCCGAAGAGGACGGGGTCGGAGACCTTCATCATCGTGGCCTTGAGGTGGAGCGAGAAGAGCACGCCTTCGGCCCGGGCTCGGGCGACCTGTTCGCCATAAAATGCGACGAGCGCGCGGCGGCTCATGAAGGTGGCGTCGAGGATTTCGCCGGCCTTTAGCGCGAGCTTGTCCTTGAGGACGGTGACCTTGCCCGCGGCGTCGAGGTGCTCGATCCGGACCGTCGTGGCGGCGGGAACGCAGACCGAGCGCTCGTTGGCGAAGAAGTCATTCGCACCCATGGTCGCGACGGAGGTCTTCGAGGAGGAGGACCAGGCGCCCATCGAGTGCGGGTGGGCTCGGGCGTAGTCCTTCACGGCCTTGGGGGCGCGGCGGTCGGAGTTGCCCTCGCGCAGGACGGGGTTCACGGCGGAGCCCTTGACCTTGTCGTAGCGGGCCTTGGCGTCTTTCTCGCTGTCGCTCTTGGGCGCCTCGGGGTAGTCCGGGAGCCCGTAGCCGCGGGCCTGGAGCTCGGCGACGGCCTCCTTCAACTGCGGGACGGAGGCGGAGATGTTGGGCAACTTGATGATGTTCGCCTCGGGGCGGAGCGTGAGCGCGGCGAGTTCCGCGAGATCGTCTGCGACCCGCTGGTCTGGTGGCAGGAGATCGGCGAACGCGGCGAGGATACGGCCCGCGAGGGAGATGTCGCGTGTCTCGACCGCGATGCCGGCGTGCTTGGTGAACGCCTGGATGATCGGGAGTAGCGAATACGTGGCGAGGGCAGGGGCCTCGTCGGTCTTGGTGTAGATGATGGTAGGAGCCGCGGACATGGTGGAGACAATGGTGTAATGCGAACCGCCGGTTTCGCCAGCAAAGGCACGGGTGTGGCCCGGTCAAAAGCAATGCCGGGCGGTGCTGGCGGTAGAAGATCGGCGATGGGCGGCGCGCCGCAGAATCAGGACTGCGCGAGGCCGAGCTGGCGTGCGACCACCCGAGTGGTTCAGCGGTGTCGGCGATAACGCAGCGTCAGGACGATGATGGCGAAGGCCAGCACCAGCGTGATCGCGTTGGAGAGGATGATCGGCCACGCGCGCAGGATCACGCCGTAGGCGAGCCACAACGCCACGCCCACCGCGAAGGCGGCGAACGTGACCAGCGAGATTCCCTCGGCGTTGCGGGTGCGCCAGAGCCGGACGACCTGCGGTACGAAACAACCGGTGGTGAGCGTCGCCGCCGCGGTGCCAAGGAGATCGACGAGCGTCATTGGGCAGATCCGAGAAATGATGACGCCAACAGCATGTCGACTCCGCGCGCAAAGGCCGATTCGGCGCAGCCGGCCGGTGCGGTCGTTGTGGCTCTGGCTCGCACGTCCGCGGGTGCATGGGGCATCGCGACCGAGAACCCGGTCCAGTCGAAAAGCGGCACGTCGTTGGCCGCATCGCCGAACGACGCGATCCGCGACGCCGGGATCCCGAGCTCGCGCGCGAGCGCCGCGGTGCCCGTCGCCTTGTTGACGCCGCGCGGGACGAACTCGAACACCTCGCGGTGTGAGCGCACGGTCTCCGCCGTGGCCGGCCGGCAGCGCTCCGCCCCGTCACGGGCCAGGAACGCGTCGAGCCTCGCCTCGTCCGCGATCCACATCACCTTGAAGACCTGCTCCGCGGCGATCGCTTCCGGCGGCATCACCACCAGCTCCGTTGCCGTGATCCGGCGGTAGCGCTCGACATCGGGCCCGTCGTGCGGCGTGCGCTCGCCCTGGTCGGTGTAGGCGATCACGCCGAATCCCGCCTGCAAACCGGCCGCCACCACGGGGGCGACGTCGCCGGGCGGGAGGAACTCGCGCACGTAGATCCGCTCGCGTCTCGGGTCGCTCGCTTCGCAGCCCTGGCAGGAGACGAGACCGCACACCATCGGCAGCCCGCCCGCGATCTCGGCCATGTTGTTCGCGTAACGGCCCGAGGCCAACACGATGCCGAACCCGTGCGCGACCAGCCGCTCGAGCGCTACGTGGTTCTCGTCGCCGATGGCGCCGTCGTGGCCGAGGAGTGTTCCGTCGAGGTCGATGGCGGCGAGAAAACGGGGAACAGGCGGCGGATTCACAGCCGCCCAGAGGACCAGCCGCAAGGCACCAGCCCAAGAAGAAAAACAGAGCCGCCGCACCATGGACAGCCCCGGCGCGCCCCGCCAAAAACACAAAGGCCACGCTGCTCCATGGCAACGTGGCCTTCCGCGTGAACACCTCGGCGCTTGCCCGCGGGCGGTCGCCCCGCCCGCGGCGAAAGATCGTGTCGGTGTTCCGTCGCCGCAGCGGCCGAGATCGGGCTCGGTGCTGCGCGGCGCATTCACGCCCTCTCACTGAGGCGGCGCCTCACTTGGGTGGTCGACCAGTGCGACCGCGCTCCGCCAGAGCGTGGTCGCGACGGGCGGCGTGGCCCTGAGTGAGAGGGGGGCGTCGTGGGGCGGATGGGTGGTGGCCGAGCGGGGAGAATGTTCCAGATGGTAGTGACGAGTATTCTTCATGGTGTCGTTTTCTGGTTGGTGGTCTGCACGGGCGGAGGCGCTCGCTGGAGCGACTCCGCCCGCGTTTCATGGCTTTCTTTTCCCCTGTCTCACGAAGCGAGGATCTCGAGATCCTCGCGAAGCATCTTCTCGCCGGCGGCGCGCAGCTGCCGGACCCGTTCGATGGAGACGCCCAGTTCGCCGGCGATCTCCTCGAGGGTGGCTTCCTCGAGGTGGTAGCGCTGGACAACGAAGGCGTGTCTCTCGGGCAGGCGGGTCAGCGCCTCCCGCACGTTCTCGACCAGATCGAGCGACTCGGCCAGGTCGGCCGGGGAGGCCGCGGCGTGGTCGGCCAGTTGGGCCAGAACCTCACCGTCGGTCTCGTGGCTGTCGGCCGCGATCCCGAGGCGCAGCGCTTGGCGCAGGGCGCTCGGGGCGAGGCCGGTGAACGTCGCCAGTTCGTCGTCGCTGGGCGCGCGGCCGAGCGCCTGCTCCAGCTCGGCGGCCGCGCGGCGGACCTCGGTCACCTTGGCGCGGGTGCGCCGCGAGAGCGGGTCGAGCCGGCGGAGCTCGTCGAACATCGCACCGCGGACGCGGGCGAAGCAGTACGCGCGGACCTCGTGGAGCGGGCCGGCGGCCTGGGCGAACGAAGCGACCAAGGCGGCGCGGCCGGCGGAGGCGAGATCGTCGCGCGAGACGTGGAGCGGGAGGCGGCGGTCGAGGCCGGCTAGAGCGGCGTCGACGACGTCGAGAACATCAAGGACGTTGGAAAGAACGGGAACGGCAGGAGCGGCGTTCATAACGGCGGTGCGGCGTTCAGCCGCTGTTCGCTACAGAAGGAGGAGGCCCGGTTGGCAGGGCGCGGAAGGTGGACGTAAAAGGGCAGCTCGGAATTGTTGAGCGGACCGAAGGCGTAGTTGGGCCGACCTGGCTGAAGGCAGTAGGGCCAGCCCGGCGTGCGGCGCGTAACTCGCGTGGCAGCGGCGGCAGCGGTGCGGTGGGAAGCTCGGGTGGCGGTGGTCGACTTGGTGGCTTTCATGGTGGAAGAGTGTTTGGCGGACATGTGTCTGTGGTTGGAAAATGGTGTTGAAGAGGGTGGGCGGAGAATCGGGGGAGACGGCCGGGCGGGTGGCTGGGAGCGGAATCCCGCGTCCGCCGGGAGCCCGCCGCCGCCGCCACGTGTTTGGCGTGGCGGTCGGTTTCAGGCGGCGGACGGGCTCCGCGGGCGGTTCCGGCGGCCCATCCCAGGGATCGGGCCGGGCGCCCCGCGTCCGTTCGCAGACGGCGCAGGGCGCCGGGAAGGATGGCTGAGCAGCACCGGCCGGAGGATGGGGCCGGAGAGCGGTACCAAGGAGGGAGTGCGTCGTCATCACGACGGCGCGAGCCTCGGTGGCCGGTGCGGTCGTTTGACGGACCGCGGTTTTCTGGGAAAGAACCCGAGCTTCTCGCTCGGTTTTCCCGGAAGGGGCCTTGGGTTCCGAAAAACAAAAAACCCACTTCCGGGTGGAAGTGGGCTTCGGATGCGGGTGCTACTTGCTCCTCAGTTTTTCCACTTCCCGTGCGCGCCGGCGGCGCGTTTCGTCGTAGTTACCTGGGTAATCTGCCAGGAGGCGACGGCCTGCAGGCGCACGAAGGTTCGCGGGCAACCCATATGGGAGGCCGGAGCGGACATGGTGTGCTGCGTGCAGTTCATGGAATTCGTTATTGCGAGAAGTGTGCCAGCGATGTGTGGACGCTGAATCAGATCGGAACAAGCCCGTTTTTCTTCAAGGGGGTGTGCGAATATTCTTTCCGCTGCGCAAATTAGCCCCGGCGCCGGCCGGGTAGGGTGGTCGCGCCGGTCGAAGGCGACGGCGATGCAAGTCTTTTCCCCGCAAATGGATGCAGCAGTCCTGCGCCCTCTCCCGGCCGCTCTGTCTCACCGCCGCGCGAGGGCGGCGATGCCGCCGCGGCCTGTCTGCGCGCGGACCAGCCAACGCCGGAAGTTCGTCTCGTCGCGCCGGCAGCGGGCCCAACATGCCGCCGCTCCGTAGCCGCAGAAGAGGGCGGTGTGTGCCGCGACTTTGCGCAGATAGGACAGCCCCCGGCCCCGGCCGTGGATGGCGATCCGGGAGCGCCCGTGGCAATAGCCGACGCGCGAGAAATACTCCCGCTGCAGCCGCTCGGCCGGGATCCAGTGTGCCACGTGCATCTCGCCGCAATACACCCCTTGGACCGCTGCCCGGCGCATGCGCTGGAACAATTCGAGTTCCTCGCCGCCGGTCAGCGTGCGGCCATGGCGTCCGAGGTCGCTGCGGAAGCCGCCAACCATCCCGAAGACCTCCTTCCGCACCGCGAAATTCGCCCCGATGCCGTCGGGTTGGTGTTGCCGGAACATCTTCTCGCCCAGATCGAACACCGAGATGACCCACTCGAGGTCGGGCGGCAGCCACGCGGGCTTCGGGCAGGCATGCCACGATCCCGTCACGCGCCCGCAGGCGACCTGCACGTCCTCGGCGGCGAAGGCGGTCTTCAATCCCTGCGCCCATCCCCGGGAGACCAGTACGTCGTCGTCCAGAAACGCCACGATTTTGCCCCGCGCTTCCTCCACGCAGCGCTGTCGGGCCCAGCCCAGTCCCAGCCGCTGTTCCTGCACCAACCGAAACGAGGCCTCCGTGCGGTCGGCGCAACGCACCACGGTTCCTCCTGTCACCGGGCGGGAGCGGTCGTATCCATGTCTTCCAGCCCAAGCCTCCACCTGTGAGGGGGTTCCATCGGTGCAGGCGTTGTCGACGACGACGATCTCGGGCGGGTGGCCGAGCGGACGCCAGTCGACCTGGCGCAGCGAATCCAGCGTTTGCAGCAGCAGTGCGACCCGGTTGTGGGTCGCGATAGTGACGGAAAGTTGCATCCAGTGGGGCCCACCCTCCGGTTGGTGGGCGGAGGGCGGGGGACCGGAAGATCGTTCCGCGCGCAGCCCGCGGGTACAAGTCGATTGGCGCGGGGAAGCCCTCGCCTCCGCTCAGCTCGGCGTGTTCACTTCCTCCTCGCCAGCGGGATCGCCGCGATACCGGCGACGGCGAGAAGGAGCAGCGCGGCGGTCGCGTAGGGCGGACGGGCGGTGCGGGCGAGGTCGAGCGTGAGCTGGAGCGGCTTGTCGCCCTCGACCTGCAGGCTGCGGGTAAAGGTGAATACGCGGCCGCGCTCGGCGAGCGTCACGTCGATGGCGCGCGGGGCCGGCTCGGCGGCGAGCTGCTGGTCGACAAGCCGGTCGGCGATGCCGCGCAACGCGGTGTTCTCGTCGGCCGAGTTGCCCATCAGCAATTGGTCGACCTGAGTGGGATCGAAGTTTACCCGGCCCTGCATGAACGGGTTGAGGCTGGCGGCCTGCTCGAGCTGCTCGTTGCGCGCGGCCTCGACGCGGTTGTCGAGGTAGAGGCGCTGGCGGCGGGTGTTGAGGCCGAGCACGGTCTGCTGCGTCTTCAGATTGCGGAGCTGCACGCGGGCGTCCTCGTTGGCGGCCTCGTCGAGCGCCTGGGTGTTGTAGGCGCGGGCGAGCACCTCGCCGGCCTTCTGCTGGTCACCCTGCTGCATGAGCTTGTTCGCCTCCTGGAGCATCGCCGCCGCCTTCTTCGACTCGGCGGACCGCTTCGAGACGACCGCGGACCGGTAGTCCGCCACGTCGAGCCAGCCGCCGCGGCGCTCCTCGCGCAACCGCAGGCCGCCGCCGTAGCCCGCCAACTCGTAGCCGGGCGGCACGACCACGCGCCATGTCACGTTCTCAAGCGGCACGTTGAGCCGCGGGCCGACGAGACCGACATCGCCGCTCTTGCCGCCGGGCGCCGAGTACACAAGGCGCACCGCGGCGGAGCGTTCACCGGCGGTGTTCGGCGTCACATGGAAGAGGAACGCGTCGCCCTCGCGCACGACCGAGACGCTCTCGCCGTTGACGAGCGTGTTGAAGAGTCTCGCGCCCTCGGGCAGCCGCACGCGCAGCGTGCTCTTCTCGAGCACGTCGACGCGCAGGTCGACCGCCGTGAGGCTCCCGCCCTTCGGCGAGAACAGCGTCACGAGCTCGCCCTGCGTCACGCGCAGCTTGAGCGCCTCGGCGACCTCGTGGCGGCGCACCGCCACCGGCAGCGGACCCTCGGCCTCGGCCACGCGGAAACACAGGGCGGGCACGCTGCGGTCGGCGCGGTTCTGGAGGACCGCGGGCACCGCGCTCCAGTCGGCCCGCGACCAGCCGCGCGGCAGCGCGCCGGCCTCGAGCTCGAGCCTCCCGCCGGCCCGCACGGCGGCGAACTGCACCGCCTGCCGCACGCCGACGAACTCGGGTGTGGCCACTGTCTCCGTCTTCTGGTCACCGGTGGCCGGGCCCTGGAACTCGATCTGCACGTCGGTCTCGCCGGCGATGCCGCGTTGGAGGCGGATTTCCCAGAGGTCGTCGACGCCGGCGACGCGCATCAGGTCGCTCACCGCCGCGCCGGTGGCGCGCACGGTGCGCGCGCGCTCCTCGCCGAGGCCGGGCAGCTTCACGCGGAACTGCTTCACCGCGGCGTTCTCCACGCGGTACCGCAGCCCGAGGCGCACGAGCGTCTGGCCCTCGCGCACCGTCGTCTCCTGCAGCGCCTGCACCGTCACCCACGGCTCCAGCGCCTCGATCCCGAGATTCACCGACCAGTCCTCCTGCAACAGCCGGAACGCGAGCGTGCCGGGCTGCAGGCCGCCGACCTGCCGCGGGTCGAGCTGCGTGACCTTCTCGCGCTCCACGGCGCGCAGCCGCAGGCCCTTGCCGGGCACGACGAGCGCCTCGCCGGTCTGCCGGGTGGCCTCGCGTATCTGGAGATGTGGCACCGGCCACGCTTCCTGCGCGTGCGGGGCGGCACCGGCCAGGGTGAGCGCGAACTTCTCGTCGCCGATTGTGCGGCCGATGAGATGCATCGTCACGATGCGCTGGCTGCCCTCCGGCGCCTCCGTCCAATGACTGAGGGCTTCGCTGCTGAGGGCTTCGACCTCGAGACCCTCGGGCAATGCGAAGCTGAGCTTGAACAGCCCGACCCGCGTGATCGCCACCGCGAGGTCCACCGCCATCACCATGCGGTCGTCGTCGAGCGAGATCACCTGTCGGCCGGTCACCCGCACCTCGGGCGCGACCGGCGCGATCTTGAGCGACACGCTGCCGCCGTCCTGGCCGAAGCGCCACACGTGCTGGAGCGTCGCGGTCGGCTCGTCGTCCTTGTCGGTCGGGATCAAAGTGGTGTCGAAATCCTCCGTGTTCACCGGCGAGAGCCCGCTGGCGTGCACGCTCTCGGGTTGGGCGTCGCCCCCGAAAGCCAGCGCGAGCATGCCGACCTCGCCCGCTGCACCGACCACGCGCAACGGGGTGAGCGTGAGATCGAACGGCAGCGCGCCGGTGCCCAGCTGGGTCTCGATCTCGAGGTGGAACGGCCGCTCCTGCGGCGACTCCAGCGCGATCTCCAGGCGAAGCTTCGTGGGATCGAAACGCCAGGAACTCACCGACGCCTCCTTCGCCTGCACGTCGCCGACCGTGAGGCCGGCGGGCACGTCGATGGCGAGCGCGGACACGCGCCCCTGCACCGGCCGGACCGACACGGAGATCAGGCCGTTCACCACGCCGGGCCCCGGGATGAACAGCTGCGTGGTCTCGGCAAAGAACTGCGTCGCCTCGGCCGTGAGGTCGCGGCGCTTGGGCAACAACTGCACGACGGCCGTGCCCTGCGGCGCGAGCACGAGCGTCGCGCCGCTGCGGGAGTCACCGAGATTCGGAGTCGGCACCACCTGCACCGCCGCAGAGGAGGCGAACTCCCAGCCGCCCTGGTCGAGGGCGACGGTCACGCGCTGGCTCGCCGCGATGCCGGTCGGGAGCGCGATCTGGTTCGTATCCTTCGGCACCGGCAGCTCGAAGCGCACGCGCGCCGTGAGCAGGCCCTCGCGCTCGGGAGCGACAAAGTAGGAGGTCTGGCCGTCGCGCTCGGATTTCCCGAGACGCAGGCCGTCGGCCTTGAACTCGGTCAAGACTGCGGGCGGCCGCAGGAGCAGGAAGCTGTCGCCCGGTCCGCCGCGCACGGTGAGCTCCAGTTCGCCGTAGAGGCGGTCGTCGCGGATCGTCCATGTCTGCACGGCGGCCTGTGCGGGTCGGCCGGCGAGGTCTGGCGCGTCTTGCGCTCGCGCCGGTTGGGCGCCGAAGCCGAAGGTGAGCGCGCCAAGCAGCGCGAGCAGCGGCAGCACCGTGGCCGGGCCGGTGCCCGATGTGTCGTCGGTGGGGGAGGACGGAGGCTCTGTCGCTTCGGCGAGATAACGCTCGCGGCGTTCGCGATTCCAGCGGCCGAGCGTCGGCACGAACAACAGCAGCCATACCGCAAGTGCGCCGAAGCCGTGGAAAAGGATCGCTCCGCCGTGCTGCGCGAGCAGGCCGGCGGCGACGAGCGCGACACCGCCCGCCAATGCCGCCGCAAACTTGCGGCGCCGAGCGATCGCCGCCACCGCACTGCCCGCCACCACTGCGACGACTCCCCACCACGAGACCATCGCCAGCCACGGGTTCACGTTCGCCACGGAAATCGTCACCGTCTCCTCGGCCGGCACCATCGTGGCGGCATAGGTGAGCTCCTGGAGATTCGGCCGGCGGTTGACGGTCGCCCCGGCGGCGATCAGCAGCGCGGCGATCGTGACATTCGCGAAGATGATCAGCGCGAAGAGCCGTTGCCGCGAAGAGCCGCGGGCCAGCAACGCACCGAGCGCGGTGAAGCCGAGGAGCACGGCGGCTGGCACCACGCCGCGGTGGGCGATCCATTCGAAGCCGGTCTCGGTGAGCGCGGGGCGGAGCAGTTCGGCGTTGCCGCCGCGCGGGGCGAGCTGGCGGCCGGTGTCGGCGCGCAGCGTCCACTCGTTGATGACACTCGGCGCCACCGTCCGCGGGGCGACGAGGCGGATGGTCGAGCCGCCGCTCGCGGCCTGGCCGAGGCGCAGCGTGACGGCCACCGGGTCGTTCGGGTTCAACCTGGCCGGCAGCGGCACGAGCGTCTGGCCGCCGTCGGCCCGCGCGTTGACGATCTCGTTGTCGACGCGGGTTTCCCAGAGCCTCGCGCCGGCGGGCAACTCGAGCCGGAGCGCCTTCCGCCCCCGGGTCTTCACGAAGAATTGCGCGTCGGTCACCACCTGACCGTCGCGGGAGACCTGGCTGGAGAGCTTCGCGAAATCGACGACCTGGTCGACCGTCTCGCCCGCGGCGTACCACTCGATGCCGACCTCGAGCGCGAACGGCCGGGCGGTGTATTGGTAGATCGCAAGCGAGGGTGCGCTGGTGAGCAGGCGAAACTCGGTCGGCAGCTCCAGCGGCTCCAGTCTCAGGAGACCGCCGTCGGCCTTGCGGACCTCGTGTTTCACCTGTGCCGGGCTGACGACCTGCACGTAGCCGCGCTCGGCCTGCACGCCGAGCGGGCGCACCTGGCCGGGCTGGATCGCGCCGCCGCGGGCGCTCATCGGCTGCTCGAACGTCACGAGCAACGTGGCCGCGCCGAGCACGGGTTGGTGGAGCGAGACGACGAGTTGGTCGCCCTCGCGGCGCCAGTCGCGCCGCACGTTCTGGCCGGTCACGTCGATGTTGCCCGCCTCCGGCGGCACGAAGAGCCGCCACTCGGTCGCGGGCGCGCCGACGACGAAATAGTTCAGCAGCACGCTGCCGTACACCACGCCCTCCTTCACGGTGTAGAGGTGGAAGACGTCGGCCTGCACGCTCTGGCCGAGCGCCTCGATCTTCAGCGCGGCGGACCAGCCGGCTTCGCGCAACCGCCACGCCTGCTGGAGTCCGGTGGTCTGTTGCGGGAAGTAGCTCAGCGGCACCTCCACGAGCTTGTCGGTGCCGGCCGGCACCAGCCGGTAGCCGGGTGTCGCCACGACTCCGATATGGCCGCGGACCGACTTCGCCCCGGGGAAACGCAGCGTGGGCAGGCGCCACTCGCCGGCGGCGGCGGCCTGGTTCTTCTCCAGCCGGAGCTGGAGCAGCTGACGGCCCTCGACGGGCTCGGCGAAGAGCACCTTCAACGCGCGGTGGCCCTCGACCGCCGTGGACTCGGCGAGGAAGTCGGCCACGCCGGTGCCGGTCACGCCGACCACCGTGTAGTCGGCCGGGATCTGGAGCGTCCAGTCGCGCAGCGGCGCCTCGCGCACGTCCAGTTCCAGGGCGGCCGCGATGGTGCGGTCGGTCTCGCCCAGCTCGTAGGTGAGGATCGCGGACACGCCGACCTCCGGTTGGATCTGCGAGGCGAGCAGGCGGTAGTCGTAGGTCGCGGCCGGGAAACGATAGACGAAGATCTGGCGCGCCTCGTCGGCGCCGAGTCCGTCGCCGGGGTACTGTTCGGGTGCGAGCTGCATCATGCCGACGGCCTCGGCCACCTCGAGGCGCACCGCGCCGTCGTTGGCCACGCGCACGAAGCCGGAGTGCCGCACGACGCCCTCGGGTGAGAGGCGCAGCGGCTCCACGCGGACGGGGAACGCCCCGATCTCGGTCTGGCTGCGCACCGTGATCGAGCCGTCCTGCTCGAGCGGGCGGCTGAACTGCACTTCGAGCGTGCGCACGGCGCCGGCCGGTACGACCTTCCAGCTCAGGAGGTTCGCGCCCTCGACGCCCACGATCTCGCCCGGACCGTCGAGCCGGATACGGAGCGCGGTGAGTTTCCCCTGGAGAATCCGGAGCGCGAGCGTCGCCTCCTGCCGCAGCAGCCCGGCGCCGAGACGCGAGTCGGTCTGCTCGCAGCTGGTGAAGAACAACGCGCCCTCGGCGGCCTTGGCGGCGTGCTTCCACGCGAGCGCCGTGGTTCCGTCGGCCGGGAGGAAGCCCTGCCACCCCTGAGCGGTGGCGACGGGCAGCACTGGTCGCTCCGGGTCGAAGCTCACGCCCGCGGGCAGGCCTTCGAGCTGGAGCGGCACGACCGCACCAGCCGGCATCGAGAAATCGAGCACGCGCCATTCGCCCGCCTCGCGGATCGCGGCGGCGAAGGCCAGCTCGACAGCGAGCGAGCCCTCGCGCTCGGTCACGAGTTCATAGCCGCGGAACGCGCTGTCGGCCGGGGCGAGCTCGAGGTGCCAGCCGTCGCCCGCGGTCTTGTCGCTCGGCGCGGCGGCGCCGGAGAGCAACGGCAAGCGCGCGCCGGCCTTGGTGGCGCGCAGCTGGCCGCGCAACCGGAACTCCGCGCTCTTCGCGGCTTCGTTGATCTTGCCGGAAAGCTGCGCGCCGAGGAGTTCGGCGTCGGCCGGAGCCGCGCCGCGGGGAGTGAGCTTCACGGTGAGTGAGGCGTCGGTGGTGGTCTGGAAGCGCACCGGGTCGCGCGGGCTGCGCGGCTCACCGAGTGCGACGAGGCCGGAAGCGGTGGTGACGCGGAGATCGAGCTGCGGGTCGGGCTGGAGTGTGATCGTGGAGGCGAAGCCCACGGCGTCGCCCGGCGCGGCGAGCAGGATGGAGGCTGTGCCGGGAATCGCCGGTTTGCGGAGACGTGTGCGTACGACGACCTCGAGATCCGTCGGCGCGGGCGCACCGTTGCTGAGCGCTGGACGCAGATCGAGGAAGCGTTTTCCGCCGGGCACCTGCCGCAGGGCCCAGGAGGCGAGGCCGGCGCCCGCGACCTCGGCAATCTCGCCCTCGCCGTTGAGCCCGAGCGAGAGCACCTCGGGCTTGCCCTGCACCACGTGGAGTTTCAGCCGCAGCTCGCCGGCGACCTCGGCGGAGCTGAGACGCACGGTCTGCTCGGCCGCGACCGAGAAGAACAGAGGCACCGCCGGTGGCACGCCCTGCACGTCGACCACGATGCGCCCGCCTTCGGGCGTGAGCGTGGCGGAGGTTTTCGCGGTGTCGGCCGGTTTGGGCGCCGCGACGAGCGCGCCCGCGAGAGCGAACAAGGCGGCGACGAACGGGAGACGAGAACGCCGACGGGCGGTGGAGCCGAGCGAGGTGATGGCGTGCATGGAGTTCCTTCGGGTTGAAAGTGCTGGCGCGGGACTGGGTGCGTGATTCTCGCACACGCGGACCGCGAAGTCGTCAGGGGCAGGTCAGGGGTTTGTCAGGGAAATGTCAGGCGTAGGCGGTAGGGCGGGACCGCTGGGCCCGCCGGGCAAACCAGCAGCCGACTCATCAAGGTAAAACGGTGTCCCGAACGGCGAGAGGTAGCAGATGCGGGCTCGGAGCACCTTCATTCCTTCGAGATCTGTTTCGATCTGCTCAACCTCAAGTTCGACAAAGCACGGCCATCCCTTTTCCGCGGCTTTCGAGACGGCAAAGGTGACCGTGCTCGGCCCCTTGTTGCTTGAGGTCGTCGATGACCACACGAGCACCTCTTTGCCCCCGAGTTTCATCAAAAGGGCTCCAGCCCGCACCGGGAACGAAGTGGTCCTCAGCATATCTTGAAGATCGTAGACGTGCCAACGGATCAGGGCCTCAGGCGTGGGGGCAATCGGTTCGTTCGGTGCGGCGAACCCAAGGGCAGAAAGTGAGAGGAGAAGGCAGCAGATGGATTTCATGGCGGTGGTTGCGGCGGGCCCAGCGGTCCCGCCCTACCTCGATTCATTTCTTCATCCTCCGCATCTGCTCGAACATCGTGGCGAGGTTCTGGATGCGCTTGTCGTTGGGACGGCGGGCGCGCAGGGCGTTGACGATCGGCGCGAGGGCGTCGAGGTCGACCCGGTCGCCGGCGGGGCCGCCGCGGAGTATCTCGGCGAGCGACGCGGCCGTGCCGGCGAGCTGGAGACCGGGCGAGGCGCGGTCGAAGGCGGCGGCGCGGGCTTCGTAGGGCAAGGTCCACGAGTGCTCGACCATCGTCTTCGCCGCGGCGTCGCGGAAGCGGACAAACACCTCGCCGAGCTCGCCCTCGCCCTGCGGCAGCGCTTCGATCTCGTACACGGCCACGGCGGCCTCCTCGGAGGAGATCTCGGCGGCGTCGACGGCGTCGTTGCGGAAATCCTCCTCGCGCAGGCGGTGCTTCTCGAAGCCGACGAGGCGGTAACGGCCGACGCGCGCCGGATTGAAACGTACTTGGAGCTTCACGTTCTCGGCGGCGGGGCGGAACGCGCCGGCGAGCTGACGGGCGACTCGGGCGAATCGAGCACGTAGTAGCGGCCGTCGCCCTTGCGGGTGAGCGCCTCGAGCATCTCGTCCTCGACTCCCTCGAGGCCCACGCCACAGGCGTCGAACGCGATGCGCTGACTGCGCAGCGTCTCGATGGCGGCGGCGAGGCGCTCGGGCTTGGCGTTGCCGAGGTTGGCGGCGCCGTCGGTGAGGAGGACGATGCGGTTCTGCGCGGTCGCTGAGAAATGGCGACGCGCGAGTTCGCCGCCGAGCTTGAGCGCCTCCTCGAGGTTGGTGCCCCCCTCGGCGGGCGTGCGGTCGAGCAGATCGAGCAACTGGTTGGCGTGGGCGCTGTCGAGCGCCTCGGCGAGCAGACGCGGCTGGCGCGCGAAGCCGATGAGCGTGACATGGTCGTTCGGGCCGAGCAGGCCGACGAGCGTCGACAACGCGGCGCGCACCGCAGCGCGGCGATCAGGGCGCTCCATCGAGCCGGAGGTGTCGAGCAGCACGATGAGATTGAGGGGAGTGCCGCTGCCGCGGCCGGTGGCCGGCACGCGCACGGCGATGCGCACGAGGTTGCGCTGCTGCGCGAACGGGTGCGCCGCCTGCTCGACACGGCAGGAGACCTTCTCGCCGGTGCCCGGCGCCGGGTCGCCGTAGTCGAAGGCGTTGTAGAACTCCTCGGGGCGGATCGAGGCGGCATCGGGCATGCGGCCGGCGGCGAGCGCGGCAAGCGCGAGCTTGAAGGAGGCGTCGCTCACGTGGAGCGAGAATGTGGAGACGGGCTCCTGCGCGGCGCTGGTTTCGTCGGTGGTGGGCGGCGGGAGGGGCTTCTGGGCGGGGCGTGGGAGGGGGCGATCGGAATCGGCGGTGGACTGCGTGGACGGAGTGAACGAGGTGGACGGCGCGGGCAGGAGTACTTGGTTTTGATCAAGCCCGCCCAGGGCCATGCCAGCGGAGGTCGCCGAAGGACCGGGGCGCTTGGGCTTCTTCGTCGGTCGGTTGTCGCGCAGGAAGCTCTTGTCCTGCGTGACCTCGAACGGCGAGAGGACGACGATCTCCTCCTCGGCGATAGCGGGTTGCTCGCCGCCGAGGGCGACGGGGCTGCTGGGTACCGGGAGGCCGCGTTTGCGTTTGGAACGGAAGTCTCCGTGGACACCACCCACTTCCTTCTTCGCGCCATATTCGAGCATCGTGCGGCTGTCGGTGGCGCCGACATCTTTCAGGAAGTCGCTCGAGACGACCGAAATGGCGGAGCCAATATCGTGGAGCTGAGTGCGGATACGTGTGCCGGCGAGCGTGTTGGTGGCGGCGTAGCCGACACTCATCTCTTCCTTCACCTCGAACGGCTCCATCAAACCCGTCGTGCCTTTGTCGGTGGTGCGGTTGTCGTAGTTGAGCGTCGCTGGTACCGGCGGCGAGGCGTCGCCATAACCGACGCTGTCTTTGCGGCGCACTGCGCTCGTCTCTGCCTGGGTCCGCAGTTGTGCGACCTCCGCTTCGGCTTTGGCGCGTTGGGTGTCGCGATCCAGTTCGGACATCTCCTGCGCATGACGTTCGGTCGCGGCCATCCGCTCCTCCTTCCGGGCCAGAGCTTCCGGAGCAGCCATGCGCACTTTCTGGAAACTCGGGATCGCAAGTGTAGCGAGCATCCCGACGACAACGAAGCACGCAGCGATGGCGAAAAGCCACTGGTGGTCTTTCTTCTTCGCCTTCTGCAAGCCGGGCATCGGGAGGACCTTGGTATTGGCAGAAACGCTGCGCCTAGGTTGCGTGGCTGCTTTTCCGGGGACGGCGCCCACGGCTACAGCGGAGGCGGAGCCGATCACGGCGAGGAGTTTGGCACGGCGGTCGGGGGAGAGGCGGAGCGGGGCGGCCTCCGAGGGTAGGGACGTTTCTCCGAAACGTCCGCCCGGTGCAGCGCCACCCTCCCCGGCTCCAGCCTCCGGATGGCTCTCGCTGCGGCGGTTTCGGAGAAACCGCCCTACCTCGCGATCCTGCTGCGCGGCTTCGCCGACGAGTCCGTGGACGGCTTCGATGCGGCGCTTGAAGGCGGCGAGCTCGGGGCGGGCGGCGACGGCGGCCTGGAGCGCGGCAATCTCGAACGCGGAAGCCTCGCCGAGGACCCACGCGACGGTGCGCTCCTCGAGCTGGTCGTCGGTCGGGCGATGCGGGGCGGGCGGTTGGTTGGCGGAGTTCATGTTCAGCCCTCGCTTCCTTCGATGCCGGCGCGGCGGAGCGCGTCGGCGAGCGCTTTGAGGAGGTGGTGCAGGCGGAAACCGACGTTGCCGGCGCTCAGGCCGGTGCGGCGTCCGATCTCCTGATACTGGAGCTCCTCGTGGTACTTGAGGTGGATGAGGCGGCGGTCGGCGTCCGGCAGCTCGGCGAGGAGCAGCCGGACGGTGCCGACGGCCTCGTCGCGGCCGAGGCGCGCGGAGGCGGAGCGCGCGTCGTCGGTGGCGGTGTCGGGATCGAGCTCGGCCTCGGCGGGGTGGTCGCGGAGGTGGTTGAGCGCGAGGTTGCGGACCGTGCGGTAGAGCCAGGCGCGCGGGTTCTCGACCTCGGCCCACGACTGGTGGAGGCGGAGAAACGCCTCCTGCACCAGCTCCTCGGCGACGGACCGGCGGCCCGTGAGCCCGAGCGCGTAGCGCAGAAGGCCGGATTCCTCCTCCTCGAACAACGCGGCCAGACTGGGCGTATCCGGATCCATGCGCGGGGTGTGCTCCGCCACCAGACCGGAAATACCGGGGGGTGGCGAGCAAACTTCGGAGGAGACCGGGGCGTCCATGGCGGCGGGAGATGGCAAAGCGCAGTCAGGACCGACAGAAGGCAACGAAGGGAACAAAGGCCGGAGGAGCCATGGTGGGGCGTGCCGTCGGGTGGGCCGCTTCGTTATCTTCGTTTTCTTCTGTGGGCTGCTGGAACTGCATGAAGCGGAGCCGTCGAGACTCCACCCGATGAAGACACGCGAGCCCCGGGTTTCTTAGCAGATTTCGCAAAATGCCGGGCGGAGACGCCGTCGGGCGCAGGGCGGTGCTTCAGCCCGACCAATCGGTCGGGGCAAACGCATCCGCTGCGAGGATGACCTCGGGTGGACCGCCCTGATGGCCGCGCCTCCGGTGCGGTGGGCTGCGCCGCCGACGGAACGTTTCGTTCTGCGGTGCGGCAGAAGCTGCGGGAGGCTCGCATCGCTCCCATGACTACAGGCCCGGCCGGTGCTGCCGCCGTCGAGCTCCGCGCCGGGCTCAGTAGGGAGTGCGCCGGGGGTTCGCAGTCCACTCGCGGAAGACGACGAGGCCTTCGTCGCGCAGAAGTGGGATCTCGGGGACACGCCGCTCGGCGGGCGGGGCGACGAGTTCGCGGTACAGGAAGGCGTCGTCGAAGCCGATCGCGGCGGCATCGTCGCGGGTGCAGGCGAAGACGATGCGCTCGATGTGTGCCCAATACGCGGCGGCGAGGCACATCGGGCAGGGCTCGCAGCTGGTGTAGAGCGTGGCGCCGGTGAGGTGGAAGCGGCCGAGTGCGGCGCAGGCGTCGCGCAGGGCGACGACCTCGGCGTGTGCGGTGGGGTCGTTGGTGCTCGTCACCCGGTTCTGCCCGCGGCCGACGATGCGCCCGGCGCAGACGATCACGGCGCCGAACGGTCCGCCCATGCCCTCGGCGGCCCCGGCGTGGGCCAACCCGATGGCCTCGCGGAGGAAGGGGAGGTCGGGCTCAGGGGAGGCGTTCATGATTGGAACACTCTGGCCCAGCCCGATGCCGTTGGCGAACCGCAGATGCACTCCACCCCTGCGCCCAGCCAAATAACTCCACGACCGTGAACCTATTTGGTGAGCCTCGGCCAAAGCGGTTCGTCTGGTATCGCTTGTGGTTTCGGATGTCGTTCTTTATAAACAACAAAAGACGTTTCCTCTGGGAAGAAAGTTTCTGCCAAATAAGTTCACGGTCGTGAACCTATTTGGTTCCGAGTGGGGAAGCGGCGGACGGGGGTGGGATGGCTGGCAGGTGGGGCACGGTGGCCAGCGCGGCTTCGAGCTGCGGGTCGGGGATGGCGCCGGGGGCGGGAGGTACGGCGAGGTCGGGGGTGACACCGCGGCCTTCGAGGCGGCGGCCGTCGGGGCCGATGTAGTCGTAGACGCTGAGTTGGAGTTCGCCACCGCCGGGGAGCGGCCAACGCACACAGACCAGGACGTTGCCCGGGGTGGACGCGCCCACGATGGTGCCGCGGCGCTCATGCTGCACGACGGCGGCGAGGATCTCGGCGGCGCTGGCGGAGTAGTCGGAAACGAGCACGGCGAGCGGGCCGGCGTAGTGTGCGGCGGCGGGATGCCGGGGCGAGCGCCGCGGTGCGGTGCGGGTCTCGCCGCGGGCGCGGACGCGGCCGATGGCGGCCCGCGAGGGGAAGATCTCGGCGAGGATGGCGGCGAGGGCGCGGGCTTCGCCACCGACGTTGTCGCGCAGATCGAGGATGAGTCCGCCGGTGGGCGGGTGGCGTTTGAGCTCGGCCCGCAGCCAACGCGCGGCGGGGAGGTCGAAGGAGTCGAACGAGAGCAGGAGCACGTCGCCCGCGAGGCGGCGGGCGTCGCGAACTGGCGGGTACACGAGGCGGCGGGCGCGGAGTTCGAGGCGCAGCGGGCGGCCGAGGGCGTCGAGGAAATCGCAGCGGACGAGCTGGCCGTCGGCGAGTTTGCCGAGGCCGAGAACGTCGCCGGGCGGGCGGTCGTCGGCGGTGACCAGGATCCAGCCCGGCTGGACGCCGGCCAACGCGGCCGGGCTGCCGGGGAAGACGGCGAGGATGCGGCGGGCGCCGGGGCGGTCGGCGCCGGGGCCGGTGCGGAACCCGAGCAGGTTGCTTTGGCGACGGCGGAACTGCGCCACCTCCTGCGGCGAGAGGGCGCGGGTATGCTCGTCGCGGAGTTCGCCGAGGAGCGCGTTGAGCGCGGCATAGAGCTCGGCGTCGGAGGTGGCGTTGAGCGCGGCCGGGCGGTGGCGGGCGCGGGCGGCGGGCCAGTCGGCGCCGTTGCAGGCGGGGTCGTAGTAGCGGCGGGCGATCCAGTCGGCGGCCTGGTCGTAGACGCGGGCGTTGAAGACGGCGCGTTTGGCGGGCGCGCCGGGGGCGGCCGGGGAGAGATAGTTGAGGGCCGCCGCGGGGGGAGGGATCGTCGCGCAACCGCCCAGCAGGAGCGCGGCGAGCGCGAGAAGCAGGCGGAGCGGGTGGGGGCGGCGCGGCACGGGGCGAGCGTGGTGTTTCCGCCTGCGGACGGCAATCGCGGCCGTCCGGCGATCCGGGGTGCGGCCGCGGGAACAAGCCGGCCCGAGGCCGGACTAACAGGCTACCGATGGCCGCCGGGCGGGACCGCTCCGTTCGCGGCCGCTGGCGGTCAAACTGCCAACACTGCAACGACCAGACAGAAATTGAGCCATGAATACTCCGATCACCCTCCGCTTTCTTTTCGCCGCTGCCACGTTGTTCGTCTTCGGGCAGACGGCTCGTGCACAGGACGCCGCTCCGAGCAAAGCCACCGTCACCTTTGAGAACCCCGAGAGGTTCACCGATGTGAAGGATTCGAAGGACATCTACATGCCGCGCATGAAGTTCACCTACGCGATCACCGACGAGGCCGGTGCGGTGGTGAAGGAGGGCACGGAGAACCTCTCCGACGTGAACTACCTGCAGAACATCGGGATCGTGGGGCGCAACGACCCGCTCTACCACGACCTCACGATGCTGCGCGATTGGCTGCGCAAGACGCTGAAGTGATTGCCGGGCGGTGCCGCGCAGTGGCGGCCGCCTCCATTGCACGGACGGGAGCCGGCCTGCGGGCCGGCTCTTCTCTTTTGCTCCCCGGCCCGGGCGGATTCGCCCGCCACGGAACCGGGGCCGCCACGCGGCGGGCGCGACCGGCTGCGCCGCTCGGCGGGGGCTGACGCTCCCCGCCACGTTCCGCTGTATTCAGGATCGTCCCTCGCCGGGGAGGGGTGGCGGAGTCGCGTGGCCGACGTAGCGGAAAAGCCCGCGCGCGACGTTTCGTTCAAACGACTGCTCCTCGACGGACTGCAGGTAGGCCTTCAGCTCGGCGACGTTATCGAAGCCGCGAAACGTGTCGCGGGCGGCGGCCATGAACGCCTGGAGCGCGGTGTCGAACTCGGCGACGGTCCCGCGGCGCAACTGGTGCTTCCGCGTGAGCCCGCCGTTGTCGAAATGCTGGCGGTGGTTGAGGAACTCGTGGTTGGTGCCGTCGGCCCCGACGAGCGTGCCGATCAACACGACGGCATTGCGGGTGACGCCGGCGGCGTGGTTGACGACGAAACCGACGGACAGGCCGCGCTGCCGGTCGCGATGGAGCGCGAGGTAGCTGAAGCCCTGCTTCATGGCGGGATCGAGGATCCGGATCATGCGGCCGAAGCGGCCCTCGGTGTATCCGAGGTCCCGTGCCGCGGTGACGACGGGCAGCAGGTGGAGGCGCGCCTCGGGGCTGAGGTCCGCCTCGGGGCAGGGGGCTTCGGCCTCGTGGGCCGGCAACCAGAGCTTGCCGGCCCGGTGGGCGTTCGCCTTGAGGACCAGCGCGAGGGCGAAGCGGAACGGGCTGCCGCCGAAGCGCCATGCCTCGCGAAGGGTGAGGCCGCGGAAGTTGATCTGGTAGACGCCGGGGGGCATGGGCGGTGCGACAGGTTGCCGACGGCCCCGCCGGCGGCAAGCGTCAGGCTTCCGCCTCGACGAGGTCCTTCTCGACGCGGAGGTTCTCGATGATGAACCCCTGGCGATCGGGCGTGTTCTTGCCCATGTAGAAGCTCAGGAGGTTGTCGCTGTTGTGCAGGTTGGCCAGCGAGACCGGCTCGAGGCGGATGCCTTCGCCGATGAAGTCCTTGAACTCCTCCGGCGAGATCTCGCCGAGACCCTTGAACCGCGTGACCTCCGGGCTGGCGCCGAGCTTCCGCATCGCGGACTGCTTCTCCTCCTCGGAGTAGCAGTAGTGCGTCACCTTCTTGTTGCGCACGCGGAAGAGCGGCGTCTCCAGGATGTAGAGATGGCCGTTGCGGATGAGGTCGGGGAAGAACTGCAGGAAGAAGGTGATCAGGAGCAGGCGGATGTGCATGCCGTCGACGTCGGCGTCGGTGGCGATGACGACCTTTCCGTAGCGCAGGCCGTCCATGCCGTCCTCGAGGTTGAGGGCGGACTGGAGGAGGTGGAACTCCTCGTTCTCGTAGATGACTTTCTTGGACAGGCCGTAGGTGTTGAGCGGCTTGCCCTTGAGGGCGAAGACGGCCTGCGTGGCGACGTCGCGCGTGGCGGTGAGGGAGCCGGCGGCGCTGTCGCCCTCGACGATGAAGAGCGTGCTGTCCTCGGAGCGTTTGTCCCGGTCGCCGAGGTGGAAGCGGCAGTCGCGCAGCTTCTTGTTGTGGAGCGAGGCCTTCTTGGCGCGCTCGCGGGCGAGGGAGCGGATGCCGGCGAGCTCCTTGCGCTCGCGTTCGCTGGCCTGGATCTTGGCGAGGATGGCGGCGGCGGCCTCGGAGTTTTTGTGCAGCCAGGCATCGAGCTGGTGCTGCACGAACTGCCCGATGAACTGCTTGATCGAGGGGCCGTCGGGGCCGACGTCGGTGGAGCCGAGCTTCGTCTTGGTCTGCGACTCGAACACGGGCTCGACGACGCGCACGGCGATGGCGGCGAAGATCGACTGGCGGATGTCGGCGGCGTCGAAGTCCTTCTTGAAGAACATGCGCACGGTCTCGACGACGGCCTCGCGGAAGGCGGCGAGGTGGGTGCCGCCCATGGTCGTGTGCTGGCCGTTGACGAAGGAGAAGTACTCCTCGCCGTAGTGGGCGCCGTGGGTCATCGCGATCTCGATGTCCTCGCCGTCGAAGTGGGCAATCGGGTACAGGGTCTCGCCGCTGAGGTTCTTCTTGAGGAGGTCCTCGAGGCCGTTCTCGGATTTGAAGGGCTTGCCGTTGAAGACGAGGGTGAGGCCGCGGTTGAGGAAGGCGTACTTCCAGAGCAGGTCCTCGATGAACTCGGGGCGGAACTGGTAGTCGGCCCCGAAGAGCGCGGGGTCGGGCGTGAACTCGATGATGGTGCCGTTGCGCTCGTCGGTCTTGGCGGGCTTGTGGTCCTTCCGGAGTTTGCCCTGCTCGAACTCGACGATCTTGGTCTGGCCGTCGCGCACGGCCTGGGCGCGGTAGGTGAGGGCGAGGGCGTTGACGGCCTTCTGGCCGACGCCGTTGAGGCCGACGGATTTCTGGAACGCGGCGGAGTCGTACTTGGCGCCGGTGTTGATGACGGAGACGCACTCGAGGAGTTTGCCCAGCGGGATGCCGCGGCCGTAGTCGCGTACGCGCACGGTGCGTTCGGTGAGCTCGATCTCGATCTTCTTGCCGAAGCCCATCGTGAATTCGTCGATGGAGTTGTCGATGGTCTCCTTGAGGAGCACGTAGATGCCGTCCTCGGCGTGGGCGCCGTTGCCGAGCCGGCCGATGTACATGCCGGGGCGGAGCCGGATGTGCTCGGTGGAGGAGAGGGTCTTGATGCTGGACTCGTTGTAGGCGGAAGCGGCCATGGACGGAAAAGGCAGAAGGAAGAATGCGGAAGGCAGAACGCGGAAACCGGAAACCGGAAACCGGAAACCGGAAACCGGAAACCGGAAACCGGAAAGAGGCTAGGGCGTGGGCGGGCGAGGCAAGCTTGGAGTGCGTGGGGCCACTCGACGTGGCGCGGCGCTTCAGCCCGCGCCGGCCGGTCACAGTTTCACCAGCGCCACCGCACGCGCGGTCTTGCCGAGGTCGAAGCTCGCTGGATCGAACTTTCCGCCAACCCACCGCAATGCGCAGACGTGGTCTTCGTGTTCGGGATCGTCGATCGCCTCGAGAAGATCGCCGTAGCTGTAAGCACCCCCGCAGTCCTCCGGCGGGCACGCCCTCGCCCCGTCGAGACAGAGCGAAGCCCCCATGCGAGAAGTTTGCGGCAGCACCGCGACAACTTCCACTACGTGCTCCCAACAATCGCCGAAATCGTACAGGTACACCAGACGTTCGCCCACCCGGGAGAGGAATCGATCCAACCGGATCCGCCGTTCCTCCCGCCGGTAAGCTTTGTCGTCCGGCCATGCCGCGTCGACTTGGCTCTTGTTGGCAACGAGCACCAGCGCTTCGCCTTTGCGGGCGATGATGAACTGGTGGAGATGCGAGTTCGTCCAGCCGAAGGCAGCCTGCAGCACGTCATGCAGGCGATCCATGCGGATGTCGGACGGCACCCGTACGGTGCGCCAGATTTCGGGAGCAATCTCCGAGAGCGTGACGCGCAGTTCGTAGGCGAGCGGAGCCGGAGAGGTGGTGGCCGGCATGTGCGGTGCCAGTCTTTGCGGTGCCACCACGGGGAGGCAATCCGCCTTGATCCCCAACAGGCGCAGACTCGACCGCCGGCTCCTCGGCGCTGACTATCGCGCTCCGTGAAACCCTCCGCGCGCAACGCCTCCGATTCCTCGCGACGTTCCCTCGCAGAGCGTCTGGCTGCACTGCCGCCCGAGCGGCTCGTCGCGTTTGTGGCCCGACTTGCCGAGGAGGATCCGCGCGTGCAGCGGCAAGTGCTCGACCTGTTCGCCGCGCATAAGCCGGTGGGCGCGCTGGCGCAACGCATCGAGAAGCGCATGGCCAGAGTCTTCGCGGAGGCGCCGAAGTACCGCTGGCACGAGGCGGCCGCGTTGGGCGCCGAGCTGGACGAGGTGCTCGACCTGATCGAACGCGAACTCCTGCCGGCGGCCCCGACCGCGGCGTTCGCCGCCCTCGCGGATTTCATCGGCCGCGACAGTGCCGCGATGGAGTCGGCCGACGACTCCTACGGCGAGCTCGGCATGGTGTTTCGGCGGGCCTGCGAACTCTTCGCGGCCGCCTCGAAACAGGTTCCCTCGGCCGAGGCGCTGCCGGCCTGGGAGCGGCTGATCGCGGGTGATCGCTACGGGTGTCGCGGCGAGCTCCCGCGCCTGATGGTCACCGGACTGGCCGCTCCGGAGGTGGATGGGGTTGTCGCCAAACTCCGCGAAATGCTGACCGCCGGTGGCAAGGATGCCGACAGCGCAGCCTGGCGACTCAAGGCCATCGCCGCCGCCCGCCGCGATCCCGATCTGTTCGCCGAGGCCGCCTACCACGGCGGACTCCGGGACAAGGCGCCCAACATCGCGCTGGAGGTGGCCCGTCTCTTCCTCTCCGCCGGCCGGCCGCAAGAGGCGCTGCAACACCTGCCGAAATCGCCCGAGGGTTGCTGGCATGTCGAGGGCGACTGGTACGAGACCCGCGCCGCCATCGCGAAGGCCTTGGGCGACACCACGGAGGAGCGCCGTATCCGTTGGGAACGTTTCCGGTCCGCACCGAATGCGGAGCGCCTCGCCGAAGCCCTCGCGGTCACCCCGGAACAGGAACACACCGCCCGCCGCGCCGAAGCCTGCGAATTTGTCCGTACGTGCGAGGCCGACGTGATCGCCGCGATGCGTTTCTTCATCGCCCTTGACGAACCGGCCGAGGCCGCCCGCATCGCGGTCGCGCGGGCGAAGGCGTTGAACGGCGGCTTCTACGACCAGCTGCTGCCGCTGGCCGAGACGTTCGCCACCACGTATCCGCTCGCTGCCACCGCGCTGTTTCGCGCGCTGCTCGACTCGATCCTCGCCCGCAAACAACCGAAGACCTATCCCCACGGCGCCGCCTACTGGCACCGGCTCGCCCAGCTCGCCCCGCGCATCGACGCCTGGGAGCCGCTCACCCCGCACGCCACCTACGCCGAGCAGGTCCGCACCGCGCACCGCCTCAAGTCCGCGTTCTGGGCCGCCGTGGAGCGCCACGACTCTGCCGGCTGGACACAGACCCAAACCCGCCGCCGCGAACTCCTTGCCAAGCTTGGCGCCATCGAGCCAATCGACGAGCCCGAGGAGGACTCGGACGAGGAGGATGACCTCGACTGACGGGGCGCCTGCGGTCCGGAATCGCCGGTTGCACCCCACCGGCCGTCCTCGCTTCCTTATCCCATGCTCGATCCTGAGGCGCTGCTCCATGAAGTGTGTTGCGACGATCCCCAACGCGTGGCCGATGCGCTGCAGGCCGCGACCGGCCGGGGCGAAGAGCTGGCACCGCTGATCGTTGCCCGTCTGGAGCGGGTGTTGGAGAACCCGGCTGCTGCTGCGGATGGGGAGCGTTGCTACATCGGTTTCCTCTTCTTCCTCGCCGCCGAGTTCCGCGCCACGGCCGCCCATGCCCCGCTGTGCGCGCTCCTCCGGCTCGAGCGAGCCGTGGTCGACAAGTTGTTGGGCGACACCATCACCGAAGGCGCAGACTGCGCGCTTGTGCAGACTTTCGGCGGTGACATGGCCCCGTTGCTTGGCCTGGTTGAAGACGCGGCCGCCGATGCCTATGCCCGCGGGGCCGGCGTCGATGCGCTTGCGAAACTCTGGAAGCGGGGCCAATTCGCCCGCGAGGCGCTGCTGGCCCTGCTCTCACGGCTCGCCCAAGGGCTTGATTCGGCCGCCGAGAAGGACGCCGAGTTCGCGAATCAGTTGGTCGATGTCGCCGTGCAGATCGGGGCTGTCGAGATCCGCGACACCATCCTCGCGCTCTACGAACGCGGTTTGGCCGATCCGTCTTTCTTCGAACCGGAGTACACCGAGGAGCACCTACGGCCCGGCGCACCCACGGCGCACGAAGCCCGCAGTCTCGACGAAACGATCGGCACCGCCTGGGAGAAGGTGCGCCACTGGTACTTCTTCAAGCCGGAACGCGCCCGGGTGCGTGATCGGGACAAGGCGATCGCGGCCGGTGAGGCGCCCGCCGCCGTCGAGCGCAAACCGTGGACCCCTCCGGTCCCCTTCCGCGCCCCGCCGAAGATCGGTCGCAACGATCCCTGCCCCTGCGGCAGCGGCAAGAAGCACAAGAAGTGCTGCGGGAAGTGAGCGATGGCCATCGGCCGAGATGCCGGCTTGTCGGTTGCTCCGCCGCCCGATTTACTCGCCCGGTCGCAAACCCATGAGCACGCCGCCCAGCCCCGCCGGAGGAAAGCTCTTCATCGTCGACAACAGCGACGGGCGCTGGAATGGGCTGCACTACTTGCGCCGCGTGCAGGCCCCGCTCGGTGTCGCCCCCGTCTTCAAGTGTTGAATGAAACTGCATTGATCACCCCGCCCTGATGTCGACCACGCCCGAAGAATTTCGCCGCCTGCTCGATGCTCCTGAGGGCACCCACATCGAGTTCAAGTCCGCCACGGGCGGCTTCCATTTCGAGAAACTCGTCGACTACTGCGTGGCGTTGGCCAACGAGGGCGGCGGCCGGATGGTCTTGGGCGTCTCCGATCGGCGGCCACGCACCGTCCTCGGCACCACCGCCTTCGCCGAGCCCGGGCGCACCGAGGCCGGCCTGCACCAGCGCCTCGGTCACCGCATCCCGGTTGAAGAATACCTCCACGACGGCAAACGCGTGCTGATTGCCCATGTCCCCTCCCGGCTGCCCGGCACAGCGTGGAGCATCAACGGCCGCTTCCTGAAACGCGCCGGCGACGATCTGGCCGCGATGGACGATGCCGAGCTGCGCGCGATCTTTGCCGAGACCGGTCCCGATTTCTCCGCCGAGCCCAGCCGTGCCGCCATCTCCGATCTCTCGCCCGCCTGCCTCGCCACTTTCCGCGAGCGTTGGGCGCGCAAGGCCCGCAATCCTCGCATCGCCGCCTGGAACGACGCCGAGACACTCTCCGCCGCCGAGCTGCTGATCGACGGCCGCCCTTGCTACGCGGCACTGATCCTCTTCGGCACGCGCGCCGCCCTCGGCCGCCATCTCGCCCAGGCCGAGATCGTCTTCGAATACCGCTCCTCCGATGCCTCCGGTCCGGCCCAGGATCGCGAGGAATACCGCGACGGTTTCTTCGCCTACCACGATGCGCTCTGGCAGAAGATCGCCCTGCGCAACGACCGCCAGAGCTACCAGGACGACTTCTTCCGCTACGACATCCCCACCTTCGACGAGGTCGCCATCCGCGAGGCGCTCCTCAATGCCGTCGCCCATCGCGACTACCGGCTCGGTGGCTCCGTTTTCGTCCGCCAGTACAGTCGGCGCCTCGAGATCGTGAGTCCTGGCGGCTTCCCACCCGGCATCACCGCCGAGAATATCGCCGACCAGCAGAACCCCCGGAATCGCCGGCTCGCCGAAACACTCGCGAAAGCCGGTCTCGTCGAGCGCTCCGGCCAAGGCCTGAACCTGATGATCGAAAGCGCCATCCGGCAGACGAAGCCGCTTCCGGATTTCTCGGGCTCGGCCGGCCACGAGGTGCGGCTCACCCTCGCCGGCACCGTGCAGAACCCCGCGTTCATCCGCTTCCTCGAGCGCCTCGGCGACGAGCGCCTCGCACGGTTCTCCACCCACGATTTCCTCGCACTCGACGCCCTCCAGCGCGACCGCCCGCTCACCCCGGCGCTCCTCGCGCGCATGCCTGGCCTGGTCGAAGCTGGCGCCGTTGAATCCCTCGGCCGCGGCAAGGGTGTGCGCTACCTGCTCTCCCGAGAGCTCTATGCCGCCATCGGCGAGCCCGGCGCCTACACCCGTCGCAAAGGCCTCGACCACGAGACCAACAAGGCGCTGCTCCTCAAGCACCTTTGGGATAATGCCGAAGCCGGTGCCCCCAAAGGAGATCTCCTTCAGGTGCTACCGGCGCTCTCGTCTCGCTCTGTGCACCGCCTGTTGGAGGAGCTCCGTGCCAACGGTTATGTTGAGAGCCGCGGGAACGGGCGCTGGGCTCGCTGGTTTCCGCTTAAACGCTATGTGCCAACAAGCATTGATTCTGGCACATAGAGAATGGCACATAGAAGCTTAAGTTATTGATTTACAGTTTGTTATATGTGCCACAGCTAACTCCGCATAGCCGATTCTGACCTTTAGCCGCTGACCTTTAGCCGCTGACCTTTAGCCCGCCGCCCCATGCCCGCCCCTGCCCCCACCGACCGCTTCCGCGCCATCAAGCGCCTCGACCAACTCCTCGCCTACCTTCGCGAGGAGCTCGACTGGCGGGTGGGCGACCTCTCCGCGGAGGACGTCACCTTCGATTACGATCCCGAGGAACTCGGCGTGCCGCGCGAGGCCAAGGTGGGTTTCCGCGAGATCAAGCAGCTCCGCCCACTCGCCGCCGGCCAGCCGTGGGGCGTGTTCTGGGTGAGTTTCGAGAAGAAGAAACTCCCGGTCGTGCTCCTGCGCCGCGTGCTGCGCGAGCTCTCCATTCGCCGTCGACCCGATCCCACGAAGGCCGCCCGCACCGCCTGGCAACCCGAGGACCTGCTCTTCATCTCCTCCTACGGCGACACCGACGACGCCCGCGAAATCTCCGTCGCCCACTTCGCGCTCGATCCCGCCCACCCGGCCGAGCTGCCCGTCCTGCGCGTGCTCGACTGGGACGCCCACGACACCGCCCTCAAGCTTCGCCACCTCGACCGCACCCTTCACGACTATCCTCGGCGCAGCGGGCGGCTCAGCCGAAGGCTTCGCCCTACCGGTACCGCCACCTCACGGAGTATGTCGGCTCGGCGGACACCATGATCGAGAAGATCGCCTACGCCGACGGCACGGTGTGGATCGACAAGGCGCGCACCACCGGCTTCGCCGGCGTGCCGGAGCCGGTCTGGAATTTCCATGTCGGCGGCTACCAGGTCTGCGAGAAGTGGCTGAAGGACCGCAAGGGCCGCACCCTCTCCGCCGACGACATCGCCCACTACCGCAAGGTCGCCGTCGCCCTGCACGAGACGATCCACCTCATGGCCGAGATCGGCGCCGCCATCGAGAAACACGGCGGCTGGCCCGGCGCCTTCGCCCTGTCTCCCACCGTCGCCCCGGCCCCAGCCTCCGTACCAGTCGCTCCCGCAAAACCTCCCGCCAAACCACGGCAGTCGGACCTCGGCCTGCGAACCGAGGACGAGCTTCCGCTTGGCTAGGATCGGAATCCTGCGAGTCCAAGATCACCCCAGCCGGTTGATCGTGCTGGCGGCGTAGCCGGCGCCGAAACCGTTGTCGATGTTCACGACGGTGACGCCGGGGGCGCAGCTGTTGAGCATCGCGAGCAGCGCGGCGATGCCGCCGAAACTCGCACCGTAGCCGACGCTCGTGGGCACGGCGATGATGGGTTTGTCCACGAGGCCGCCGAGCACGCTGGGCAACGCGCCTTCCATGCCGGCGACGGCGACGATGGCGCGGGCGTCGCGGATCTTTTCCAACCGGCCGAGCAGGCGGTGCAGGCCGGCGACACCGACATCGTACACGCGCTCCACGCGGTTGCCGAAGACCTCGGCGGTGATCGCGGCCTCCTCGGCCACGGGGAGATCGGAGGTGCCGGCGGCGACGATGGCGATGTAGGTGGTCGGCGGAGTCGCGGATGCGGTGGGGCGGCGCACGATGGTGCGCGAGATTGGGTCGTGGACGAGCGTGGGCGAAAGGTCGCGCGCGGCCTCCCAGTGGGCGGGCTCGGTGCGGGTGGCGAGGATGGCGTTCGGGCCCTCCAGCATGCGCTCGAGGATGCCGCGGACCTGCGCGGGCGTCTTGCCGGCGCAGTAGACCACCTCGGGATGGCCGGTGCGCAGCGCGCGGTGGTTGTCGATGAGCGCGTAACCGAGGTCTGCCGATGGGAAGTCCTTCAACTCCGCGAGCGCAGCGGCGAGATCGGTGGTGCCAGTGCGGTAACGTTCGAGGATCTGGGCGAGGGCTTCGCGGTTCATGAAAGCAGTAGCGAGTAGTGGGTAGTGAGTAGCGAGGAGGCCGGAGAAACCGGGAAATGCCGGCAGGTCACAGAGGACACGGAGGCGGAGGAGGGCACGGAGAGAAGCCGAAAACGGATGCGGACGACAGAAGGGAACGAAGGGAACGAAGGGCGGAGGAGGGCACGGAGCGTCAGAGGTTTGTCGTAGGTGCTTCAGTGGGCGACATCTGGGTGTGCACGGCGGTTTGGATGGGTGGGTGAGAGTGGCTCCTCTGTGTTCTCCTCTGCCCTCTGTGCCCTCTGTGTCCAATCCGGTTCAGGGCTTCGTTTCGCGCTGGGCGAGCTCAGCGAGGATGTGGCGCTCGACTTCGCGGAGGGGAACATTGTGGGTTTCGGCGAGACGGCGGAGATCGTCGTGCTCGAGTTTTGATTTCAGCGGGCGGCCGTCGAGAAAGGCGGTCTTCACTCGCACCGGGCCGAGCGAGGTGACGACTTCCTCGATGGTGCGCTCGAGGGCAAGTTTGCCGACTTCGCGGCGGCGTAGGCCGAAGGTGGTCGTTTCGCGCAGGATCAGCTCGGCGAGCGCGGCCTCCTGGGCGGGCGGGCAGAGCACGGAGAGCGTCAGGGCTGGGCGCGACTTCTTCATGACGATGGGCGTGAGCCACGCGTCGGAAGCGCCGGCGGCGAGGAGTTTCTCCAGAACGTAGCCGGCGGTCTCGCCGGTCATGTCGTCGAGGTTGCACTCCAGGACGACGGCGGTCTCGTGCGGGACGGAGCCCTCCCTCGCTGAAGCTTCCTCCTTCGCGCGTAGCGCTTTGGAGGACATGTCGGAGGGTTTGGCTGTGCCAAAGAAGACGCGGAGGATGTTCGGGATCGGGCCGTCCTTGTGGCCGATACCGTAGCCGATGCGCTCGATGGTGAAATCGGTGCGGTCGGTGAACTCGGTGGCGCTGGCCGCGAGGATGGCGGCGCCGGTGGGCGTGGTGGCCTCGAACGGCACGGTGCCGAGCCGCGTGGGCGCGCCGCGCAGGAGGTCGGCGGTGGCGGGGGCGGGCACGGCGAGGCGGCCGTGGGCGCATTTCACAAAACCGCCGCCGAGCTCGATGGTGGAGACGAGGACGCGGTCGGGCTGGAGCCATTCGAGCGCGATCGCGGCGGCGACGATGTCGACGATGGAGTCGACGGCGCCGACTTCGTGGAAACCGACCTCGGCGACGGGCACGCCGTGGATCTTGGCCTCGGCCTCGGCGAGGCGGGCGAAGATGGCGAGGGCGCGGCGCTTGGTGCCGTCGGGCAGCGCGCTGCGTTCGATGAGCGCGACGATGTCGCGGTGATTGCGGTGCTCGTGCGGCTCGTGACCGGGGACGAGCGGTGCGTGGAGTTTGGCGACTGGAGTGAAGGTGGTTGTGCCCGGGAGGCCGGCTACAGGGGCGGCGGAGCCAAGGACCGCAGGCAGGGACGCCTGCGCCACGGTCGAGCCGGCGAGCGGATCGGGCTCGCCATCGAGCAGCACATCGGCGCGGGTGCCGCCGATGCCTTTGCGGGAATTGCGGGTGAAGCGCAGGCGCCAGCCGGGCAGACCGAGCTTCTTCAGCTCGGCTTCGAGGTGTTCGGGCGGCACGCCGAGGTCGACCATCGCGCCGAGGTGCATGTCGCCGGAGATGCCGGCGGAGCAGTCGTAGTAGAGGATTTTCATGTCGGGCACGGCGGGCTCACGCATGGGCGGATCGAGGTAGCTGGACGACGAAGTCGTTCAGCCGATTGGCGTCGCTTGGGCTGAACGGCTGCGCCGTCCAGCTACAACGGAGGGCATGTCCGATCTCACGCATGGGGAGCAGGGGCACCCTCCTTCGCCAAGGCTTCGGAGGGTAATACGCGGTTGAGGCTGCCCATCTGGTAGCCTTCGAGCTCGAGGCACACGTAGCGGAAGCCGGCGGCCTTGATCTCGCGGGAAAGGGTGTCGAGCAGCACGGGATCGAAGAAACGGCTACGCTCGGCGGGCGCAACCTCGAGGCGGGCGATGTCGCCGTGGTGGCGGACTCGGCACTGGCGGAAACCGTGGGCGCGGAGAGTCTGCTCGGCGCGGTCGATGGCGCGGAGTTTCTCGAGCGTAATGCGTTCGCCGTAGGGCACGCGCGAGCCGAGGCAGGCGGCGGCGGGTTTGTCCCAGGTCGGCAGGCCGAGTTCGCGGGAGAGTTCGCGGATGTCGGCCTTGCGGAGACCGGCGACGCGCAGCGGGCTGGTGACCTTCAGCTCGGAGAGCGCGGTGAGGCCGGGGCGGTAGTCGCCCTCGTCGTCGAGGTTGGAGCCGTCGAGCACGGTGGCGACGTCGTGCTGGCGCGCGACCTCGGCGATGCGGGCGAACTCGATCTTCTTGCAGTGGTAGCAGCGGTTGATCGGGTTGGCAGCGACGGGCTCGTCGAGCTCGGGGTCGTCGATGAAGAGGTGTCGGATGCCGGTGAGCGCGGCGATCTGCTTGGCGGTGGCGAGGTCGTCGCTCGGCATCATCGGACCGGTGACGGTGATCGCGATGGCGCCGTCGCCCACGGCGTCGCGCGCGGCGCGGCAGAGGAAACTGCTGTCGACGCCGCCCGAAAAGGCGACCGCGACGCGGCCGTGCGCGGCGATCACCTCGAGCAGGCGGCGGTACTTCTCTTCGAGCGTGGCGGGGGAGGAACTCACGGCGGGGATGTTGTGGGCTTTTGTGCGCTGCGCCACCGGTGGAAGCCAGTCGAATCCCGGACGACGCATTTCCCCGGCAGGGAAATGCGTGAGCGTCAGGTGGCGGGGCCGGCGGTCGTCGCTGCGGCCGGGGCGCGGTGGTGGCGTCCGCCGATGGTCTTGCCCTGCACGGTGCCTGCGCTGTGTCGCCGGCTCCTCCCGCGTGAGCGGCGCGGGGATCCTTCTTGTCATGGCGGAGCGAGTATCTGTGATCGAATCATGAAGATAACCTGGAGCCGGCTGGCGGGTTTGTTCGGGTGGGCGATCCTCGGTGCGGGGTGCGGGCGGCAGGAGGAGCTTGCGGTGGTGGAGGTGTACGCCGATGCGGGTGCGGTGGCGGAGGCGCGGCAACTGGCCTCGGAGCGGCGCGAGGCGGCGCTGGCCGCCCTGCTGGCGGAACCGGCCGGGGTCCGTAGCTACGACGCGGAGTCGATTGCGCTGATCCGGTCCGCCCCGGAGCGTGCGCGGGAGGCCTTCCAGCGGATCCGGGTGGATGCGGCCTGTTCGCCGGAGAAGCGGCTGCACGCCATGCTGGCCCTGCGCCGACTCGATGTGGCGGTCCCGCTGGCCGAGCTGGCCGCACAGGCGGAGGCTTCGCCGCAGGCCGCGTTGGTTCTTTTGTCGCCGGGAAGCGATCTGCTTCCGGATTCCGGCGCAGTGCCGGAGGACGTGGGCAATCTGGTGGCCGCCTTGGTCGATGCGCCCGAGGCGAGGGTGCGCAGGATGGCGCTCCGAATCGCCGGGATGCGCCGGATCACCGCTGCGGCGGAGCGGATCGCGACGCGCCTGGCCCGGGAAGGCGACGCGGCCGAGGACAGCCTGTTGTTGGCTGCCGCGTGGTTGCTCCCCTCGGCCGAGCTTCTCCCGCGGCTGGAAGCCCGTCTGCAGCCGGTGAAACCGTTCGAGGGCGCGCCCGGGCTGGAGGCGGTCGTCGCGTTGTGCGAAGCGACCGCGGATGAGGCACTGCGGCGCAGAGCGACCAAGACGATCTCCGACTACCTCTGCGCCCAGAAGGACCAGCGTTCCATCGATGGCGCCGCGATGTCCGCGATCGAAGTCTTTCGGAAGGTGCTGCCGGCCGACGAGGCGCAGGAGGCCTTGGCCAGCTTGGTTCGCGGTGCGGAGTGGCGGCTCGTGCGGCGGCAGGCGATGGGGGAGCTGGCTGAGTTGGCTCCCTCCGTCGCCGCGACCCTCTCCGCGCAGACCGGGGTCGCGATCGAAACCGCTGCGGGGCAGGAGGGGGAAACGGTCGCACTCACGGCGCGTGGTTGCGCGGAACATTGCGTCTCCAGCCAACTCCTGACGGCCGACGAGGCGGCCGCAGCGGTGAAGCGCCTGGAGACGGTCGAAGATGCGATCCCGCCAGCGGACGGCCTGGCGTTTCTCGTCGTCGCCGGTCGTGCCCTGGTTTTCGACACGGAGACCGGCCTGGTGCCCAACCGGCATGACTTGCTGGTGCTGGAGTTCGCCCGAGCGAGTGCGGACCGGTTTCGCCCCGAAGCGGTGCTCGAAAACTATGTGGAAGGCTCCCGCGCCAAGGACAACGGACGGTACACGCTCCAGTTTGTTCACGCCGGGAAGCTGTACCGCATCGCCCCGCGCGACCTGGGCGACTGGTACGACGTTGGCGCAGTGGTGTCCGCGATCCATCGGGCGCTGGCGGAGGCGGGAGCCGAGGAGCGTTTTGTCCAGGTCGAGACAGGCGACCAGACCGCTGCCTTTGTCTTCGGCCGGCCCGCGGCGGTCCGCCAGGCAGCCGGAAAGCTCGGACTGACCCTCGCCGCGAATCCGGACGTCCCGCGCGAGGCCGGGAAGGAGTTCGAGGAGAAAGCCCTCAAGGCCATCGGCGGCTGAGCTCCGGGGCTGACGCGTGCACTGGGCGCGGGCTTGGCGTGGTCGAGTGCGGCGTGGACGGGTGGAGCGGCTGGATGGCTGAAAAGCGGCGCCGCACAGCCTGAATGAAGCCGTTGGACACAGAGGGCACAGAGATCAGGGAAGAGGACACAGAGAGACCGGAAAAATGCGGAGACCAGAGAGGCTCACCATTGGGATGAGTAGGCCGGACCAGCCTTTGCTTCCCCTCGTTCCCCTCTGTGATCTCCTTCCGTGACTCCTCTGTCTCTGTGACCGATCCGAACTGCCTTCAGCCAAGAGAGACGGTTGGGTTTGGAGGGGACGGCGTCCGCCGCGCGGGAGGTTGTCGACGTGGGGCGCGCGGCGGAGAGCGCAGTTCTTCATCCGGAGCGGAACAACCATCCGAGCTTTCGGCCCGGCTCTACCTCGGGCGCTCAGGTGAGCGGCCCGGTCGGGGCGCGGTGGTGGCGCAGCAGGAGCGTGTACGCGAGAAACGCGAACGCGCCGGTCGCCATCAGCGCGAGCATACCCAGCGAAAGCGAGAGCGCCGAGCCCCAGAGCAGCGGAGCGAGGATGGCGGTGACGATGGCGTTGCCGCCGCTCTGGGCGAAGGCCTGGCAGGAGGCGGCCAGCCCGCGGCGCTCCGGGAAGAGATCGAGCGCCATGAGCGTGAGGCAGGGCATCGAGAGCGAGGTGCCGATGCCGTAGAGCGCCAGCGGGAGCACGCTCCACGGCAGGGCCGGCGCGTGCAGAGCGTGGAAGGCGACGTTGGCCAGCGCGGCGGTGGCCATGATGCCGTAGGCGAGCGCCACGGTGCGGCGGCTGCTCAGTTTCCCGGCGAGGTAGCCGGAGAGATGGGCGCCGAGGAAGATGCCCGCGGTGACCGGGCCGAAGAGCCAGAAGAACTCCGTCTCGCCGCGGTGGAGCTGGCCGATGACGAAGGCCGGCGCGGAGACGATGTAGGTGAACGTGGCCGCGAAGTTCAGCGTGATGGCCAGCACGAGGGCGACGAAGGGGGCCGAGCGCAGGCATTGCCAGTAGCCGTGAAGCAGCGGGCGCGGGTGCAGCGACTGGCGTTTCTCGGCCGACAGCGTTTCCGGCAACGCCCGCAGGCACCACCAGCACAATGCGGCGGCGAACAGGGCGAGGAAGGCGAACACCGAGCGCCAGCCGAACCACACGTGCAACCAGCCGCCAATGACGGGGCCGACCGCTGGCGCCACTGCGAACATGATCGCCACCTGGCTCATCATGCGGCGCGCCTCGGCGCCGTCGAAGACATCGCGCACGATCGCCCGGCCGATGACCATGCCGGCTCCGGCCGTCATGCCCTGCAGGGCGCGGAAGAACATCAGCGAGCCGAGATCCCACGAGCACATGCAGCCGATCGACGCCCCGGCGAAGCCGGCGAGCAGCACGATCGTCGGCCGCCGCCGGCCGAGCGCATCGGAGATGGCCCCGTGCCAGAGCGTCATGATCGCGAACGGCACCATGTAGGCGGTGAGGCTCTGCTGGACGAGCACCGGCGCGACGCCGAACTGCCGGCCGATCTCCTGCAGCGAGGGCAGGTAGGTGTCGGTCGAGAACGGCCCGAGCGCGGCGAGTGCAGCGAGCAACAGAGCCAAGCTACGGTGACGGTGGGCCTGCGCGGCGGGCGGCTGGACTGGTGACGCGGAGGACAAGCGGCCGAGGATCCGGAATTTCGCGGACTTTGGCAACCGCGCAACCGGGCAGCTGCGGTGCTCAGCGTCCCAAGCCGAAGACCGGATGTTGCGCGACGATCCAGAGCCCGATGGCGATCAGGACGAATTGGCCGAGCCGGGCGGACCAGCGCTGGACGTGCGGCCCCCAGGTCGGATGGCGCACTGCCACCCACGCGAGGGCGCAGAGGGCGAAGGCGAGCACGGTGAACGTCGCCGCGGTGATCACCTTTTCGCCGAAGGTCTGGAGGGCGAAGACGGGGATGTAGGCCCCGAGATTGTCGGCCCCGTTGGCGACCGTCACGAGCGCGACGGTCTGCCAGGACGCCGCGCCGGCGGGCGACTCCTCGTGGCGGGGGCGGAACAGCCAACGCAGTCCGAGGTAGAGCGGGGCGAGCCCGAGCCAGGGCAGCCAGTCGGCCGGGGCGGCGAGGGCGAGCCACGCGGCGGCGAAACTCGCGCCGGTGAGCGCGGCGAGGCCGACCACGGCGCCGAATACCACCCGGCAAGGCCGGCAGCCCGGTTGCGCGAAGAACACGATGAGCAACACGAGGTCGTCGGCGTTGGTGGCCGCGAAGAGCGCGGTCGCGATCAGGATGGTTTCGAGGACGGCGAACATCATGGGGACCGGGCGGATCAGGCCCGCGGCGCGGCAGCGCAGGCGGGGACGCTCCATCCGGTGGGGTGCATGGCGGAAGCAGACACCGGCCGCGCGGGTGACTCCAACCCGAAAACACGGGAGCGGGGGTGTGATGGCGGCGTCGGTGCCAACCGATCAACCGGCGGTGCGCGGGCGACGAAAACGTCACCGTCCCGTAACGAGGAACCGGCTGGGGCCGATTGAGCTGGCGGGCGGGCGGTGTAGATTCCGGCCAAGCTCAACCCACTCCCGCCATGATCGTCGATCTCGCCGCCCAACGGGCCATGGACCACCTCGCGAAGGTCGGTTTTGACCGCCTCTCGGAATCCGAACGCATCCTCGCCACCGTGTGGCAGTTCGCCGCCGGGGTCGCGAACCACGGTTTCGCCGGCTACTACGGCAGCCGGCGCGGCGACCTTGCCTTCCACGCGCCGGCCGCGCTGCGCGCGATCGGTGCCGACGGGTTGGCAATGATCGCCGAGGAGGCCAACGCGCAGTTTGGCCCGGGGGGCCCGTCGCCCGACCCGAAGCTTCGGGCGGAGCAGCTCAAACAGCTTGGCGAACCTGCGTTTGGCGCCTTCGGCGAGTTGGAGCAGCGCTACTTCGACGCCGAGGAGAGCATCGACGCGCACTTCGAGGCCTGGTTCGAGCGGCAGCGGGGTGCGGCCCAGTCGGCGGCGTGAGGAGGCCGAACACTCGGGCATTGGGCGGTCGGGCGATGTGGGCGGTTCAGGGCAGGTTGCGTTGACGCGGACGAGGCGCTATGCCCGCGGCTTTCCTCCATGCCCTCTGCCGACCAGGACCTCCCCGAAGCCGCGTTTGCGGCGATGAAACTCGCGAAAGCGCAGCGGCACGTGTTCCTGTGCGCGGGGCCGAGCTGCTGCGGCAGTGCGGAAGGACTGGCGACCTGGGACTGGTTGAAACGCCGCCTGAAGGAGACGGGCATCCCGGTGCTGCGGACGAAGGCCGCATGCCTGCGCGTCTGCCGCGGCGGGCCGTGGCTGGTCGTGTATCCGGAAGGTGTGTGGTACGGCGGCGTCACGCCCGAGCGCTGCGAACGCATCGTGGTCGAGCACCTGCAGGGCGGCGTGCCGGTCGCCGAGTGGGTGGCGGCGACTCATCCGTTGGCGGAGTGAGTCGGGACTCCCGGCTTGTCAATGCCTCCACTCGGCGCGGAGGGCGAGGACGGTGGCGGCGTGGCGCGGGCCGCCCTCGGCTGGGAGCGGGTTGAAGTGGCGTTGCACGATGCCTTGGAGAGCGAAGTGCTCGGTGAGTTGCACGCGGTAGGTGAGTTCGAGGGCGGTCTCGGCGGCGGCGAGGGCGGGATCGAGGCGGCGATAGGCGTCGCCGTACTCCGTGTACGAGACGGCGAGGCCGGCGATGTCGTCGGCGCGGCCGGGGAACGGGGCGAACCAGTTGAGGCCGGCGTCGGCGTAGCGGCGCACGGCGCTGCGGTCGCGCTGCGGACTGAGGCCGGCACGCCAGAAGGCGGCGAGAGTGGGGTGCTCGGCGTCGCGGGCGAGGAGCACGAGATCCTGGATCAGGTAGAAGCTGTGGAGGCCGCGGACCTCGGGCGCGCTGACGTCGGAGGCGAGGGCGGCGAAGTCGTCGAAGCGGCCGGTGTGGACGGCGCCGCCGGCGTGCAGGGTGGAGGGGTTGCCGGCGAGCGAGAAGCTGTAGGCGCCCTCGAAGAAGAGAACGGCGCCCTGGCCGGAGCCGTTGTCCCAGTTGAAGCCGTGGTTGGCGCGGCGGTCGTGGCCGGGGCCGCCGTGGTAGGCGCCGAGCTGGAGGGAGAAGGCGTTGTTGAACGCGGCGGAGAAATGCACGCCGGGTGCTGCGACCGCAAAGATCGGGTACGCGCAACCTCCGCCGGTGTGGCCGCTGTGGCCGGTGGCAACCTGCGAGGGCATGGCGCCGAGGGCGGAGAAGGCGAAGAGGCCCGCGGAGTCGGAGCCCATGAAATCATCGTCGAGGGCGAGCTGGCCGAGCTTGAGGGCGAAGCGGTTGTCGCCCCACGACTGACGGTAGAAGAGGTTGAAGACGCGCCAGGCGTTGCCCGCGTTGAGTCCGGAGACGGGGTTGGCGGCGCCGGTGAGGTCGGCGAAGTCGGCGGAGGTCTTCTGGTTCTCGATCCAGAGCAACTGGGCGGTGAGCGAGGCGCCGGCGGGGGCTCCGAGGCGCGCGAGGTCGACCTCGACGGAGAGGTCGGCGAGGGAGTTCCAGCGCGAGCCGGTGGCGAGACCGCCGGAGGCGTTGTGCCAGAACTCGCCGGTGACGGTGAGCGAGGGCCGGACGATCGGGGCGGCGACGACGGCCTCGGCTGGGGCGGCGGCCAAGGCGGCCGGAGCGAACAAAGTGGCGGCGACGGCGAGGAAGAGGTTGCGGCGCATGGGACGGGCCGCCACCTTGCCGGGTATTACGAAAAACAAAAGCGTAATAACCAAGGCCGCCCCGCGCTGTCTCCGCCGTCCGGACTCAGGCGGGCAGGTCGCGTCCGGTGCTGGTGATCGCGAGCTTGCCGTGCTTCACGCCGCGGGCGGCGATGAGCTCGTCGGCGAGTTGGCGGATCACTCCGGCGGGGCCGCGGACGGCGATGATCTCGAGACAGTTGTCGTGGTCGAGGTGGCAGTGGAGCGTGGCGATGATGTGCGCGCCGTGGTCGTGCTGCACGTCGTTGAGGAGGTGCTGGAGGCCGTGGCTGTGGTGGTCGTAGACGAGCGTGATGCTGCCGGCGATCTCGGCGGCGTCGCTCTGCTGCGTGCTGTGCTCGACGAGCTGGGCGCGGATCATGTCGGCGATGGCGAGCGAGCGGTTGTCGTAGCCTTTCGCGCGGACCATGGCGTCGAGCTGGCGCATGAGCTGCGGGGGGAGCGAGGCGCTGAAGCGCGTGGCGAATTCCTTGCGGGGCTTCCTGGGCATGGGCGGCGTGGTTGGCGGCGAGGATGCCGCGCGGCGGCGTCCGGACGAGTCCCAACTTGGCGGCGGCGGGTTGCGCCGCGGCGCCGGCATCGTTTTCTCCACCATCGAACACCATGCATATCCCCGACGGATTCGTAGACGTGAAAACTGCCGTGACCGCGGCCGCGCTGGCGGCGGGCGGGCTCGGCCTGGCGCTGAACCAGGCGAAAGGCGAGCTGCCGCCGCGGCGGGTGCCGCTGCTAGGGCTGGGCGCGGCGTTCGTGTTCGCGGCGCAGATGGTGAACTTCCCGGTGGCGGGCGGCACCTCGGGGCATCTGATCGGCGGCGCGTTGATCTCGGCGCTGCTCGGGCTGCCGGCGGCGGTGGTCGTGATGACGACGGTGCTGATCGCGCAGTGTTTCCTGTTTGCCGACGGCGGAGTGACGGCGCTTGGCGCGAACGTGTTCAACATGGCCATTTTTGCGCCGTTCGTGGGGCTGGCGGTCTTTCGCGGCGTGAGCCGGCTGCTCCCCGGGCTGCGCGGCCAGGTGGCGGCGCTGGCGTTTGGTGGCTGGTGCTCGACGGTGGCGGCGGCGCTTGCGTGTGCGGGGCAGCTTGCGTGGTCGGGCACGGTAAGCTGGTCGGTGGCGCTGCCGGCGTTGACCGGGATTCACATGCTTATCGGGCTGGGCGAGGGGGCGATCAGCGCCCTGGTGTTTGCCGCGGTGGCGCGGACGCGGCCGGAGCTGGTCGGCGCGGGCGCGGAGGAAGAGGGCCCACGCATCCCCGTGAGATACGGGCTGCTGGCCGCGCTGGGCGTGGCGCTCTTCGCGGCGCCGTTTGCCTGCCCATGGCCGGACGGGCTGGAGGCAGTGGCGGCGGAACTGGGTTTCGAGCATGCCGCTCGCGTGGCAGCGCCGGCGCCGATGCCAGACTATGTTTTCCCGTGGATCGGCAGTGTGGAGGTGGCGACCGCGGTGGCCGGTGCGGTCGGCGCGATCGTTGTTTTTGCGCTGGCGGTGCTGCTCAGCCGCCTGGTGGTGCGCAACGCAAAGAGCGGGTGAGTACGGGCGGCCGGCACGGAGCGGCGCCGCCGCTCAGCGGATCGGACGGACGACGGTGCTGCCGGCGTGCTGGTATTTGACCGTCGAGCGGGCGGAGGCTCCGAGCTCACGCAGCTTGCCGCAAGCGAAGTGCAGGGCGCCATCGAGGTCGCGCAGCTGCAGTTCGAGGCTGATCCAGTGAATGGTGCCGTCGGTACCTTGGACAGAGCCGCCGCTGGCGACGTGGCCGAGATGGGCGAGCATGAGCGCCTGGTGCAGAGGTTTCTGGTACTTCTGCAGGCGGCGGTCGGCGGTCAGCGACTCGTCGATGTGCACAAACACCTTGTGCCCGGCTCTGTGATGGTGCGTCGACTCCGGGCGTTGCTCCGACCGGAGGACCGAGGTCACTTTTTCCAAAAGGCGTTTCATGGGTTTCCCTTTCTCCGAACCGGGACATCCTGCCTCTCGGCCGGACTCCCGCCACACGGCATTGGTCCATGGATGAACGCCGGCGGTGGCGCAAGCTGTCTTTGCCATGGCACTTCAGGCCGGCCGTTCGACTGTTGCGACAACGAGAGGGGTTGTCGTCGCCGTGTTCCGGCGCAACGTCGGGCCATGCCCTTTCCCCGTCTTCCCCTGGCGGTCGCCGCGGCGACCTTGGTAGCAGTCGTGTCCGCCGGTGCCGCCGAGGCCACCGAGCGCCTCTCGGCCTCGTTCTTCCTGGCGCTGGGCCGCGCGCCGACGACGGCCGAGCTGAAGGATTGGGAACCGTATTCGGGAGACCGCATGGCGGACCTGTACGTCCGACATCGGCAACAGCTCGACGCCACGGCGCCTGAGCGTGCCGCGGTCGCCGGCCGCGCTTGGCGCGATGTGTTCGGGGGAGAGCCCAGCTCGCGGGACGCCTCGATGGCGGCCGCCGGCACCGGCACGTACACCGAGCAGGTCGAGCGACTGCGCCGGACGCTGGGGGAGAGCGATGAACAATACCGGGCGGTGCTCGACCGGGCCTATCGACGGGTGCTCGGACGCGCGCCGTTCGTGGAGGAAGTCAACTATTGGCACCAGCACGCCGTGCTCTCGTATGCCGGCCTGGTGGGTTGTCTGGAAAATTGGGCACGGCGCAACGCGCCGGGGCTGACGGTTACCTCCGGTGTGCCGGCGATCTGCGTGAACAGCGACTTCCTGACGACGCTGCGGTTGTCGTCGGCAGTGGCCGCCGAGGCGCGCGCCGCCGCCGGGTTGCCGGCGCCGGTGGCGCCGGCGCTGGCGCTGGCGCGCGGGCAAAACGTCGTCATGCCCGGCGCGGGCGAGGTCGTGAGCGTGGGCGGGGTGCACTTCACGGCGATCGGCGGGGCGCGGTCCGGGACGGAGTGAGGGAGCGCAGGATACCGAGCGGCCGCCGAACCGGCCGCCGGTGGTCCCTCGGGGCGGGCAGGTGCAGGGCCTTGCGTTCGTCCGCCCCGGTCGCTTCGCTAGGGTGCCATGAGTGAACTGCCGGACTGCTTCTATTGCCGCAAGGACCAGCGCTTGCACGACCTGATGATCGAGATCGCCCCCCTGGGCGCCTCGACCCTCTACCTGTTCCGCGAGCAGACGCATCCCGGGCGCTGCGTGGTCGCCTATGGCGGCCACGTGAACGAGCTGTTCGAGCTGCCGGCGGCCGAGCAGGCGTTGTTCATGCAGGATGTCGCGCGGGCGGCGCGGGCGATCAAGACCGCCACCGGGGCCAAGAAGATCAACTACGGCGCGTACTCCGACAAGCTTCCGCACCTGCATTTCCACCTCGTGCCGAAGTACGAGGGCGGCGCCTCCTGGGGTTCGACCTTCGAGATGATGCCGGCGAACAAACGCCTCCTCGACGAGGCCGGCTACGCCGCGCAGATCGCCGCGATCAAGGCGGCGTTGTAAGCACGGCGTTTGCGGGACAGTGGAGCAGCGCCGGCGAGGCTACCGCAGGCGCTGCGCGAAGGAGACCGTGGACCGGGTCAATCGACCGTGATCTTCACCGCGGCCGCGCACTCGCGGGCGCGGGTGCGGGCCTCCTCGACGGTTCCCCCGGTGGCGACCACGACGCCGAGGCGCCGGTGGCCGCGGCACTCGGGCTTGCCGAAGAGGCGCAGGTGCGTTTCCGGCACGGCCAGCGCGCGGTCGAGGCCGGAGAAGGACGGGGTGCCGTTGCCCTCGCCAAGCAGGGCGACGCTGAACGCCGGGCGCAGCAACCGGATCGGCGGGACCGGGAGGCCGAGGATGGCGCGGGCGTGGAGGGCGAACTCGGACCACTGCTGGCTGCCGATCGTCACCAGGCCGGTGTCGTGCGGCCGCGGGCTCACCTCGCTGAAGATGACCTCGTCGCCACGCACGAAGCACTCGACGCCGAAGATGCCCCAGCCGCCGAGCGCGCCGACGACCTTCTTGGCGATCTCCTCGGCGCGGGCGAGCACGGCGGGCGCCATCGGGCAGGGCTGCCAGCTCTCGCGGTAGTCGCCGTCGATCTGGACGTGGCCGACGGGCGGGCAGCACTGGATGCCGTTGCTCGCGGAGACCGTGAGCATGGTGATCTCGTAGTCGAAGCGGATGAACCCCTCGACGATGCAGCGGCCGGCACCGGCGCGCGCGCCCTCCTGGGCGTATTTCCAGCAGCGCGGGAGATCGGCGGCGGACTTCACGACGCTCTGGCCGTGGCCGCTCGACGACATGATCGGTTTGAGGACACAGGGGAACCCGAGCGCGGCGGCCGCCTCGGCGGCTTCCGCCTCCGTCGCCACGAAACGGTACGGCGAGGTCGGGAGCTTGAGCTCCTCGGCGGCGAGGCGGCGGATGCCCTCGCGGTTCATGGTGAGCTTGGCGGCGCGGGCGGTGGGCACCACGCGCTGGCCCTTCTGCTCGAGGTCGACGAGCACATCAGTCGCGATGGCCTCGATCTCGGGCACGATGAGATCGGGCTGCTCGGCGGCGATCACGCGGCGCAGCGTCTGGGCGTCGAGCATGGGGAAGACGTGGCAACGGTGCGCCACCTGCATGGCCGGGGCGTCCTGGTAGCGATCGCAGGCGATCACCTCGCAGCCGAGGCGCTGCAGCTCGATGACCACCTCCTTGCCGAGTTCGCCCGAGCCGAGCAGAAGCACGCGCGTGGCGCCGTTGGTGAGCGGAGAGCGGAGGGAACCCGGGGAGAACATGATCGGCCGATCTTCCGGGCGGGGTGGCGGGGCGCAAACCGGATCCGTACGGGCGCGCCGCCCGGGTGCGGGCTTGGCAGCGGTGGCCCTGCTCGGTAGCGAGGGTCCATGTCTACCGCACCGGTTGTCGTCTACGCCTATGCGCGCTGCAGCACGTGCCGGAAGGCGCTCGAGTGGTTGCGCGAGCGTGGCGTGGCCTTCGAGGAACGCCCGATCGTCGAGCGGCCGCCGAGCGAGGCCGAGTTGCGACGCATGCTGGAGTGGCAGCAGGGCAACCTGCGGCGGTTGTTCAACACCTCCGGGCTGGAGTACCGCGCCCAGAATCTGGCGACGAGACTGCCGACACTCGACGAAGCCGCGGCGCTGACGCTGCTCGCCGGCAACGGGCGGTTGGTGAAGCGGCCGTTCGTGCTCGGGCCGGACTTCGGGCTGGTCGGCTTCGACGGCGCGAAGTGGGCGGCGGTGCACTGGCCGAAGACAGGCTGAACGGAGGGCTGCCTCTGCGGCTCAGCCGGCGCTGCGCAGGCGGGCGAGCAGCGCGGGAAGCTCCCGCAGGTTTTCGAGCGCGTGGAACCGCGGATTCTCGGTGGGCGCGGGGACCTTCTCGTGCGCCCAGATCAACGGATACGGGATGTAGGCGCCGTGGCCGCCGAGCTCGAGGATGGGCAGGATGTCGGAGCGCAGCGAGTTGCCGACCATGAGCAGGTTCTCGGCGGCGATGCCGTGGCGGGCGAGCACGCGGGCGTAGGTCGCCTCGTCCTTCTCGGAAACGACCTCGCAGGCGACGACATGGGGCGCGAGACCGGAGCGGGCGAACTTGCGTTCCTGATGCCGCAGGTCGCCCTTGGTGATGACGATGATCCGGTAGGTGGCGGCGAGCGCGGCCACGGTCTCGGCGGCGCCATCGAGCAACTCGACCGGGTGCGCGAGCATGTCCTTGGCGCCTTCGATGAGCGCGCGCAGTTCTTCGGCGGGGATTTTGCCGCCGGTGAGGTCGATCGCGGTCTCGATGGCGGAGAGCGCGAAGCTCTTCACGCCATAGCCGAAGAGGTCGAGGTTGCGCATCTCGGTGGCGTAGAGCGCCTGCTCGACCGTCTTCGGATCGTGGTAGCGGGCGAGCAGCGCCTGGAAGCGGCGGTGGTAGTCCTCGAAGATGGTCTCGCTGTGCCAGAGGGTGTCGTCGGCGTCGAAACCGAGGGCGGTGATCATGCGCGGGGCATTGTGGGCGCCGGCCCGCGGTGGTCGAGAAATTGTCCGTCCGCCGGCGCTCGCGACCGTTCGCCCCCGGGAGATTGCGGCGGCGGCTGGTCGCCGCCTTCCTTCCAACATGCGGATACTACGGATCTTCTCTGCTACGCTCCTGCTCGGAGTGATGGCGTTGGCTGCGGTGGTGGCCGAGGCGTCGCCGAAGGCGCGCGAGCGCGAGGTTCGCCCTGTGGCGGTCGCGAGCCCGGGGGGCGACGCGGTGGCGCGGCGGCAGGCAGCGGTGCAATCTCCAGCATCCACCATGCCCCGGGTGGAGGAGACCGAGGCGAGCGATGAAGCGGAGCCGGGCGTGCCGCTCGGGCGGTTGCTGGTTCTCGGCGGGATTCGGGCTGTCGTCTGCGCGGCCGCGGCCCTCGTCATGCTCGTGCTGGCGTGCCGCTATTGGGAGGTCGATATGCTGGTCAGCGGCTACCTGCTCTGCGGGGTGGCGTGCGGACTGGCTCTATTCGCCGCGACGATCGTCTCCGACGTGCTCTTCCCGGCCTTCTTTGGCGTCGTGGAGCTTACCCTCAAGGGGAAGCTGCTGGTGGCGACGTGTTTCGTCGCGCCGACGTTGGTGGTGATGCTGCAACGCTGCAGTTTCGGCCGCGACCTGGGCGCTTCGGTGCGCGTGGCGCTGCTCACCAGCCTGTGGTCGTTCTTCGCGTTGCTCGCGGTGAACCACGTGTTGGCCGGCGCCGCCTTCGCGTTGCTGAACGCCAGCTGAGCGGGGCGACGCCGGGGAGGGTGGGTGCGTCGTGGCGCGGCGAGGGTCAGCTCTTCGCGGCCGGGGCCGGTGCGGCGGGCGGGTTGCAGTGGATGTTCTTGAGATGATCGATGCCGTAGCGCTCGCCGATCGCGGCGATGCGCGCCGGATCGATGTTGCCGACGATGTTCACGAAGACGGCGTCGTCGGTCTTCGAGAGCACGGTGACGGTGAGGCCTTCGATGGCGGAATCGCGCCCGAGCTTCACAAAGACGGCTACATCGTCGCCGTTGTCCTGGACGTTGACGGCGCGGTGCCAGCCCTGCGCGGCGAGTTCGGTACGGATCTTCTGGAGGCGGGCGGTGATGTCGGCGCGGTTCTGGTCGTCCAGGCCGAGGACGTTCACGCGGATCTGCTTGAGGTCCTTGATGAGCGCGGCGGCGTCGGCATCCTTCCCCTTGGCGAGGACGGCGGCGAAGTTGAGCAGCGGCTCGGGAAGGTTGACCTCGACGCATTTGGTGCTGGCCGCGCCGGCGAGGGCGGGACCGAAGTCGACGAAACCCGGTTCGGCAGCGGTGGCGGAGGAGAGGGCGAGCCCGGCGGCGCAGGCCGCGGCGAGAAGAGTGGAGCGGAGGACTGATTTCATGGTGCAGGTTTGTTGGGACGGTCCGGCGGAAACGAAGGCCGGCGTTGTCCCCAGCACACGGCGGCTGGCGAAAAGTTGCAGGAAGGTCGCCACGACCGTGCTGATGCAGACGAGGGACGAGCGCCAAAACATCGGTGACCCGGCTCGGGGCGCCGGTCTGCGCGGTTCTTTGCCTCGGCACTTCGGTTCTCGACACTCGTCGCCTCGACCCTCGACTGCCTGATTGCGGCTCAGGCGGTTGGCGGCACCGCGGCGGCCAGCTTCGCGCGCACGGTGCGGCGGTCGAGGTCGAGGCGGCGGGCGGTCTCCTCGATGTTCTGGGTGCGGGCGTAGACGCTGCGGCAATAGTGCGCGAGGAGCTGCTCGGCCGTCCAGGAGCCGGCGGCGAAGATGGCGTCCCAGTCGGGCGCGCCATCGCGGCGGCCGGTGGCGGAGCGTGGCCGGTATTCGCGGCGCAGGAGGATGTTGCGCACGCATTGCTCCAGTTCGCGGAAGTTGCCGGGCCAGGCGTAGGCGGCGCCAAGCTCGCGGTGAATCCACGTGAGTACTTCGTCGGCGACGGCGGGCGCCTCCGTCTCGCCGACGAGGCGGCGCGCGATGACGCCGACGAGCAGCGCGAGATCGGCGGGGTTGTCGGCGAGTTGCTCGCGCAGTGCGGGCGCGGCGATCTGGTCGCCGCAGAGGCGGAAGAAGAAGTCCTCGCGGAAGCGGCCGGCGCGGATCTCGGCCTCGAGGTCGCGGTTGGTCGCGGCGACGATGCGGCCGGCGAAGCGGCGCGGTTCGCTCTCGCCGAGGCGCTGGAATCCGCGCGACTGGAGCACGCGGAGCAGTTTCACCTGGATCGAGGCGTCGACCTCGCCGATTTCGTCGAGAAAGACCGTGCCCTCGGCGGGGCAGACCTCGAGCCAGCCGGCGCGGTCGGCCAGTGCACCGGTGAAGGCGCCGCGGCGGTGTCCGAAGAGTTCGGATTCGACGAGGGTGGGCGAGAGCGCGGCGATGTTGAGCGGGAAGAAGAGCTGGCCCGGCGTGCCGGCGAAGACGCCGCGGCGGACGTCGAAGGGGAGGTGGCGTGAGAGGGCGAGCGCTTGCGCGACGAGTTCCTTGCCGGTGCCGGATTCGCCGGTGATGAGTGTGGTGATCTCGCCCATCCGCGCGAAGAGGCAGCGGCGATAGCGCCGCAGGTCGTGCGTGAAGACCGATTGCCAGATTGCGGCGCGCAACTGGGCCATCGGGCGCGACGCGCCCACGAGTGAGCGGTGGATGTGCAGGAAGGCGCGGCGCACCTGGAAGAAGAAGGCGAACAACGCCTCGGGCGGACACTCGTCGAGCAGCGTCACCCCAGGTCGGCGCAGGAGCCGTTCGACCTCGGCAGCGAACTCGCGGAAGTAGGGCGCACGGTAGGCGGTGGAAGACGGCGAAGAGCACGAGGTCGGCGAAACGCTCGGCGTCGTTGGCCGCGTGGCGACCGCCGATGGCCGGCGCGGCGGCGATGCGTTCGACCAGGGTGTCGACGCGGCGGCGGATCAGGGCGAGGTTGATCTGGGGGGCGCCGGTGGTGCCGGTGGCGGCGTCGGCAGGTTGCAGATTCCACTCGGAGCCCTCGCGCACGAAATCGGCCGCGAGCGCGTCGCGCTCGGCCTCGATGCGCTCGGGCAGGAAGGGGTTGGCGTAGATCAGCCGCGAGACTGCATCGGCAAAGCCAGCTTCAGCCGTGGAAAGGAGGTTCATGGATCGCGGCACAAAATAGCGGACATAAAATGATAGGCGACTATCAAAAGAAGATCTGACAGTTTCCTCTCACGGTCGTGAGACTAAACGGAAACCATTTATAATCAGCAACAAAAGATAGCTCGGTGGTGATTTGGCATGAGGAGAGCAAAGGGAGGACGCGTTCACCAATCGCAAACAATGAAAACCATCCGCTCGCTGTTCCTCGCCGCCACAGGGTTGCTCTTCGGAGCGCTCGCCGCCTCGGCTTCCGGCACGCTCACGCCCATCGGCGCACCCCAGTCGCCAATCCAGATTCGCGACCACCACGTCGAAATTGTGATCAACAACGGCTTCGCCCGGACCGAGGTCACGCAGACCTTCTTCAACCCCAACGCCAAGGACCTCGAGGCCATCTACGCCTTCCCGGTGCCGAAGAGCGGAAACAACAGGCCCAGCAGGTCTACGAAGAGGAGAAGGCCGCCGGCAACGATACCGGCCTCGCGACCAAGAACACCTACCAGACCTTCGAATTCCGCGTCTCGCCCGTGCGCGCCAACGCCGAGACGCGCGTGCGCTTCGTCTATTACCAGCCGCTCGAGATCGACACCGGCGTGGGCCGCTACCTCTACCCGCTCGAGGACGGAGGCACCGACGACGCTGGCGCCTCGTTTTGGACGCAGAACAAGACCGTCGAGGGCAACCTCTCGATCGCGCTCGAGCTGAAGAGCGCCGCACCGATCGCCGATGTGCGCGTGCCGGGCTTCGAGAACGCCGCCGCCGTGGAGAAACTCGCCGACGGCCACTACCGCGTGAAGCTCGACCGCACCGCTGCGAAGCTCGATCGCGACTTCCTCTTCTACTACCGCCTGCAGGACGGCCTGCCCGGGCGCATCGAGGTCATCCCGTATCGCGCCGCCTCCGACAAACCCGGCACCTTCATGATGGTCGTCACCCCCGGCGTCGACCTCGCCCCGCTCACCAACGGCGCCGACTACGTGTACGTGCTCGACGTCTCCGGCAGCATGGACGGCAAGATCGCCACGCTCGCCCGCGGCGTGGGCAAGGCCCTCGGCGAGATGAAGCCGCAGGACCGCTTCCGCATCGTCACCTTCAACGAGAACGCCCGCGAGGTCGTGCCCTGGACGGCGGCTTCGCCCGAGGCCGTGCAGCGGGCGCTCGCCACCGTGCAGGGTCTCGCCGCCAAGGGGAGCACCAACCTCTACGACGGCCTCCAGCTCGGTCTCCAACAAACGGACGCCGACCGCGCCACCTCGCTTGTGCTCGTGACCGACGGCGTGACCAACACCGGCGTCGTCGACCCGAAGGAGTTCGCGAAGCTCCTCCGCCGGCAGGACATCCGCGTCTTCGGCTTCCTCATGGGCAACAACGCCAACTGGCCGCTCCTGCGCGTGGCCGCCGAGGCGAGCGGCGGCTTCTACACCGGCGTCTCCAACGACGACGACATCCTCGGCCAGATCCTGCTCGCGAAGTCGAAGATCTGCTTCGAGGCCATGCACGACGCCCAGCTGAAGATCACCGGTGTCCGCGTCACGGAGACCACAGGCGACTATCCCGGCAAGCTCTACCGCGGCCAGCAGCTCGTCGTCTTCGGTCGCTACGAGCAGGCCGGCCCGGCGAAAGTCGAGCTTCGCGCCCGCATCACCGGCGAGGACAAGACCTACGCGACCACCTTCACCTTCCCCGAGTCCGACACCGAGAACCCCGAGATCGAGCGGCTCTGGGCCCTGAGCCTGTGTGAGCAGATCGAGGCCGGCCGCGACCGCGGCGACATCGACCCGAAGGAGGCCGATGCCGCCATCCGCGACCTCGGCACCTCGTACCAAATTGTCAACGACCAGACCGCCATGGTCGTGCTCGACGACGCCTCCTTCGCCAAGCGCGGCATCGAGCGCCGCAACCAGCAGCGCGTGGCCACCGAGCGCCAGGCGCAGACGGTGCGCGCCGCGCAGCCCGCCCGCGACGCCCAGGTCGACCAGACGCAGCCCGCCTTCTCGCGCCCCGCGCCCTCGATCGGTGGCGGCGGCAGCGGCGGCGGCGCCCTCGACCGCGGCAGCGTGGTCGCACTTCTCCTGACGCTTCTCACCGCCGTCGCTCTCGTGCGCGTGGCCGAGCGCAAACGCCGCGAGCGCGAAGCGCGGTAGTCGGTGAACCGCGGCCCGGGGCGATTCCCGTCCGCCCCGGGCCGCTTTCGCTCCTTCGAAAGGTAGGGATGGCGCTCGGCTTCATTCCAAACGATTCCCCTCACCAGTCTCCGAAAACGACCGCGCCGGAAGCTGACAACCGTCACCCTCGCCCCCGCGCCCCGAATCACCATGAAGGCTCTCGCAGTTGTCTGCCGCTGGATCGCCCGGTTGATCGGGGCCGCGTTCGTGGCCCTCATTCTCATCATCGCGATCGGCGAAGGTCTGCCCAACCCGTTCGCGCAACCACCGACAATCCAGATCGGCTTCCTCGCCCTTGTGCTGCTGCTCGCCGGCCTGCTCCTGGGCTGGCTGACAGAACTGTGGGGCGGTCTGCTGTCGCTCGGCGGGTGGCTCCTCTTTGTCAGTGTGATCCAGCTCAATTCCCGGCAATCGACTTTCGTCCACCTCCTCTGTCTGCCCGGCGTGCTGTTTCTCATCGCCGCCCTCGCCCGCCGCCGCGAACGGCGTCGTGCTGTGTTCAAAACTTAATGACGGAAGTCGATGTCCGCTTCATGGACGGTTCCCGCGTCGGCGGTACCGCCGACGCGGTCCATTGACTTCGCAAAAACGCCATGTCCCGCCGCCTGCCACTCCTGACCTTTGCCCTGTTGCTGGCCACCCTCGCGTTCTGGGCGATCCCGGGCGGCGCCGTTGTGCTGCAGTTCGATCGCACCGCCATCGACGGCGGCGAACTCTGGCGGCTTGTCACCGGAAACTGGGCGCACTGGGGCGGCGATCACCTGACCTGGGATCTGCTCGTATTCGCCGCTTTCGGTGCTCTGGTGGAGCGGTGCTCGCGCCGCACCTTCACGCTCGTTGTCGCGGGTTCGGCGCTGGCGATCTCGGCGGCGCTCTGGTTCGCGGCGCCGCAGTTCCAATCCTACCGCGGGCTCTCCGGCATCGACTCGGCGCTGTTCACCGCGTTCTTCGCGCAGTTGCTCCGTGACGCGTGGCGCGGGCGGTCGGTACTCCAGGGCATCGTGCCGGCGCTTGCGCTGGCAGGCTTCGTGGGCAAGTCGGTGTACGAACTCGCCACCGGAGCAACGCTCTTCGTGGCTGCGACCTCGGCCTTCACCGCCGTGCCCCTCGCGCACCTCGTCGGCGCGGCGGTGGGCTTGGCGGTCGGCTCAAGGTTCTTTGCGGAAAGACGTTGCCCGCGGCAGCTCACGCACGAGACGGCGTTGAGGGCAACGCCGCCCACCTCGGACAGCCTGCCGGGTGGGTCCGCGAGCCGGTGGCTTGATCAGGCCAGCCCCCGCCGCGCCACCTCGTCCTCGTCCCAGCCGAGGTAGTGGCCGAGTTCGTGGAGGTACGTGATGCGGACCTCTTCGCGGTAACGGGCGAGGTCGCCGTCGGCCTCGTCCCAGAGGTTCTCGAGGAAGAGCAGGATCTGCGGCGGGGGGCCCGGCTCGGCCGTGGCTTCCTGGCCGTGGTGCGGGCCGACGAAGAGCCCGAGGATGTCCGGTTCGACGTTTTCGTCCTCGAGCATCGGTCCCTCGGGGAACGCTTCGAGCGAGACCGGAACCTTCTCCGCGAGCGCGCGGATCTCGGCGGGCAGCTTGGCGCGCGTGCGGTCGACGGTCTCCTGCGCGAGGCGGCGAAGCTCCTTCCAGTTCATCGCCGCTGGGTGTGACGCCATCGCGAAGCGGGTGCAACAGCGGAGGCGCAGCGATGGGCCCCGGCGGCGTTGTCAGGCGGCAGTGGCGACGGTCGCTGGCGTGCTCCGGCGCCGGGCGAGCTTGGTGACCAGCGCGATCACGCCCACGACGAGGAGCACGGGCAACACGATGGGCAGCGCGATCGCCACGACGACACAGGCGAGCGCCAGCAGCAGCGCCAATGCAACCACGAGGGCGGTCCCACCGCCGATCGCGAGCAGTCCCAGAATCAGGACGCCGCCGATCACCAGCAAGGCCAGCGCGGCCATGCCGCCGAGAAATCCGCCGAGAAGATGGCTGGAGAGCGCGGGGAGAGCGAGCAGCACAAGCACCATCAGACCAAGAAGAAGCGAGACCTTCAGGAAAGTTTTCATGTCTCCAGCACCCGCGACTCGCGAAAAAGTTGCAGGGAAAACGCGGGCTGGCGCGTTCCCTGCAAAGAAGCGCTGCGATGACCAAACCCGACCGCGCCTGACCGTTCCCCGGCTCCACCGGATCGGCGGGGCGCAAATCCACACGACCATGAAGACACACCCGACCCCTTGCCCAGAGATGCCGTCCGAGACGGCGCTTTTCGACGCGCTGCTGCTCATCGTGGCCGGCGCGGCTTTCGAGGCGCAGACGCGTGGCGAAGTGAAGCCGTTCGGCAAACAGCGCCTGACGTTGCGGGCGCTTGCGGCCCGCCTCGCCGGCGCGCATTGAACGCGGCGCTGCCGTAGGCGCGTGGACCGGCGAGCTCGCACGCGCCAGCACGCTGGCCCGCCTCTTCGTTCCTGGGACGGAGCGATGCGGGCCCCGCCGGGCTTGTCTAGGCTGCGAATACGGCCAACGTGGGCAGCCGCGACGCGAGTTGCGTCGCCTGCCCCATGCCTCCCACCGAATTTCACTCCGAACTGCGCTTCGTTCTCGCGCTGGCGCTGGGTTTCCTGATCGGCCTCGAACGCGAACGTTCCGGTGCCAGCAAGCAGAGCCGGGTGTTCGCGGGCGTGCGCACCTTCACGCTCATCAGCCTCTTCGGTTTCGCGTGCGCCTGGCTGCACACGCTCGGGTTGGTGGCCGCGGTGCCCGTCGGGCTGGTGGCGATCGCCGGGCTGGCGGCGCTCGAGTACGTGGCGAAGATGCGGGAGAACCGCATCGGCTGGACGACGGAGGCGGCGGTGCTGCTCACCTACGCCATCGGCGTGCTCTCGCTGCTCGCTCCGCCGTGGGTGCCGCTGGCGTTGGGCATCATCGGCACGCTGTTGCTCTCGGAGAAGGCGCGGCTGGAGGGCATGGTCGAGTCGCTCGACAACGCCGAGTTCCTCGCCGTGCTGAAATTCCTGATCGTCACGGCGCTGATTCTGCCGGTGGTGCCGGGCAGGGCGTTCACCCAGTTCGCAATCAACCCGCGCAAGCTGTGGCTGATCGTGGTGATGGTGTCGTCGGTCGGGTTCGCCGGCTATTTCATGATCAAGAAGCTGGGCGCGCGGTTCGGCTGGTGGCTGTCGGGGCTGGCGGGCGGCATCGTGTCGAGCACGGCGGTGAGCGTGGCCGCGGGCCGCATCGCACAACGGCAGCCCGGGCAGGCGCACCACGCGCTGCAGGCGGCGCTGCTGGCGAGCAGCGTGATGTACCTGCGTATCCTGGCGCTGGTGGCATTTTTGAACGGCGCGTTCGTGCCGGTGCTGGCGTGGAAGCTCGGGGTGCTGTGCGCCGCCGGCCTCGTGCTGGCGTGGCTGGTGCGCCCGGCGGAGGAGCCCGGCGCGAAGGGTCCGGTCGGCTCGCTGCAGAATCCCTTCGAGATCGTGCCGGCGCTGGTGTTCGCGTTGCTCTTCGTCGTGCTGACGGTCGCCACGAAGCTGGTGCAGGCGCATTTCGGCGGCTCGGCGCTGCTCGGGCTGGCGGCGGTCATCGGCGTGGTCGACATCGCCCCGTTCATCCTCTCGTTGGTGCAGAGCAACCCGGCGCCGGCGCGGCTGCTCGTTTCGGCGATCCTGGTGGCGATGATGGTGAACACACTGGCGAAGGGCGTCTACTTCTCGACGCTGGCCTCGAGCGTGCGGCGGCCGGCGCTGCTGCGCTTCGCCCTGTGGGCGGCGCTGCACCTGCCGCTGGCGTTCCTGGCCTGAGCGACAGCCCTTCTCCCCGGCAGCGGAACCGATCCCCCCGGCGGATGTAACGTATTACGTTACATCCGCCGGGGGGGAGGCGGGCTAGCCGAGGTCCTTGCCTCGGTTGCGCTGGGCGATCCAGACGAGCAGGCGCAGGGTGCGTTCGGCGTCGGGCGTGGCGGTGCGCTCGACGAAGAACTCGTTGAGGCGTTGGCGCGGCAGTCCGAGGATGCGGGCGAGATGGGCCTTCGTGCCGCGTTTCCGCAGGAGTGGGAGCGTCACGCGGACGAGGCTGGTCCAGAGCGGGGTGTCGCTGCCGGGCCGGAGGGTGCAGTTGTACCCGGGAAGGTCCGACTCGCGGCGGCGGACGGGTTTCTGCGCAGGGGTGCAGGCGGCATCCCACAAGGCCTCGATGAGGCCGCGGAGGACCGGGTCGGTGGTCGGGGAGGGCGCGATGGACATGAGGAGTGGATACGAGGAATGGGCGCCGAGGCGAACCCGTTTCTCCCGAATGTAACGTAATACGTTACATTGTCCCGAGGACTAGGGCGGGGTGGAGTGGAAGTGGTGGGCGCCAGGGAGTAGGGCGGCGTTGGTCGTGCGGACGGAGAGGAGCCGGAGGCGGTGCGGCTCGGTGGCGCAGGGATGGGCTGGCAGGAACCGCTCCGGCGCCGGGTTCGGAGCAGGGGGGCGGCTTGCCCAACGGCGGGCGCCGGACCTGTCGCCCGCGGCGCGGAATCCGGCTTGTCGGGCATATCGAGAATCACAACACTCGGCGGCGGAGCCTGATGCTCCGCCGGGCGACAGGCCCGGGACGCGACCCCCTCCCTTCTCCCCATGCGCTACCACTATTCCCTCAGACGCAACGAAAACGCCGGGCCGGTCGATCTGGCCGAGCTCACCCGCCTCGCCGCCGCCGGCGTGATCAACGACGACACGCCGGTGCTCCCCGAGGGGAGCCAGACGTGGAGCACCTACGGCGCGGTGCGGCAGGGGGTCGCGGCCAGCGTGGCGGCCGAGGCGGTCGCCGCCGGGGTGACCCGGGCCGGCGCGGCGCTCAAGGGCTTCTCCTGGGGCAGCATGTTCTTCGGGATGTTGCTCGCGATCCTGGGTTGGTTGACCCTGCCGTGGACGGTCCTGGCGAACGCGGCACGCGAGCTGGCGGAGTGGGGCAAGCAGCGGCTGTTGCCATCGAGCAGCTCGGACCTGCCGGTGCTGACCTTCTACATGATCGTGATGCGCAACCTCACCCTTGTGCTGTGGGCGATCATCGCCCCGTTCTGCTCGTGCCTGAGCCTCTTCGGGGTGGGACCGTTCTACCGGGGATACTACGGCTGGAACCTGGGGGCCGCCGTGGGCGGATTCCTCGGCGGTCTGGTGTTCAGCTATTTCATGCTCCTCGGGATCGCCGTGCTGTTCGAGACCTTGGCGGTCGGGGTGCGGATGGCCAACGACATCAAGCGGATCGCGCAGCGTTGAGGCAACGGACATGGCGAGGCCGTGGCTTCACCGCGCTTCTATCACTTATCAGAATTGAGCCTTTTGGCCCGGCTTTGCCAAATGCCCAGTGACTTCGGAGTCCCAAGTATGACTAGATATTTCGGCGCTTTCGCGATCGCGCTACTCGTTAGCTTTGTTTGGGCTCCGAGTTTAGTCGCGGATATCAGTGTGATAGCGTTCACCGCTGGATCCTTCCGGGATCACAGGATGTACCCGCAGCTCCCCATGGGTGGTGCTCGCCGGAAAGTGGCAGACGTGCTTCTATGTATAGTGATCGCTCCCCGAGAGTTCGCTGGAAGCGGCATTGAGGTCTATAACTGGCACAGACCTGATCGAAAAGCCGTTTGGCCGGTCGCTACTTGCGGCGAACGGGTTGCGTTTGTGCTGCCGGTCGGCTCCGTTCGTGGGATCGATAGTTTGTTGCGTCCGCTAGAACTTGGTGAACTGCGTGATCTTCGGGTGATAACGCAGGGCGGTGGTGGAAGCTATGCATTGTCGGCCGTGCCAGATGAGGCGAGAAAGCTGTGGCCATATCTTCTGCACCATGATTTCTTGGTGCAGGTGGACACTCTAGCCCGAGATATAGAAGGTGAGGTTGCGGGCCTAACAGGCTGCTGAAAAAGTCCGAGATTGGTTGAACGAAACGCGGCGTACTTGGTCTATGGTGGCAACATGCGAGGCCATCGTCCCGTCCAGCCCAGTTTCGTGAGTCTGATCAACG
>JAGVUB010000023.1 GCA_019136515.1 Verrucomicrobiota bacterium | reverse complement strand
TCCTCAACACCGTGATCCAGCCCGCCTGAACGCCCATCGGGGCGGTGTCGCCTCAGCGCCGAAGGTCCCACTCGACGAGAAAACGAACGTTCCGGAAGCGCTCCCCGCAAAATCTTTTGGCAAACCTCCCCGTTCCCAAACTGGCGCAGCCAGTTTGTTCAGCAGCCTGCGGACGAAGTCCGACAGGCTGCTAGGGAGGCAACCGCGCCGGACCGGTGCAAAACGCCGCTCATCCCGCCGGGCTTGAAAACCGGCGGCACTACGCACCTCTTGGCGCCGATGTTCTTCGCCGTCGTCCTCTCCGTCTGGACCGTCCTCAACGCCTATGTCGGCTGGCGCCTCGCCGGCCTGCCATGGATCGCCGCCCACCTCGGCGTCCGCTCGACCGCGCTCGGCGTCGTGCTTCTCTGGCTGAGCTACCCGGTGGCGCGGCTGCTCTCCGCCCGCGGCCTGCATGTGATCGCGCAACCGGTCGAGTTCATCGGTGCCACCTGGATCGGCATCCTGTTCCTGCTGTTCGCCGCGTTGCTGCTGGTCGATGTGGTCACGGTCGGCGGCTGGATCCTCCCGCGGCTCGTGTCGCAGCTGCGCACAGGCGCCGTGTTGGCGGGTCTGCTCCTCGGCGGCGTCGCGCTTTTCCAAGGCCTGCGCGCACCGGTCGTGCGCGAGCATGAAGTCGTTCTGCCCGGCCTGCCGCGCGAACACGATGGCCTGACCTTGGTCGTCGTCTCCGACCTGCATCTCGGTACCTTGATCGGGAAGAACTGGCTGGCCGCCCGCATCGCGCAGATCGACGCGCTCCGGCCCGATGCCGTGCTCATCGCCGGCGACCTCGTCGACTCCGATCTCGACGGAGCACTGGCGCTCCAGCCGGTGCTGCGCCGCCTGCAGGCCCCGCTCGGAGTCTTCTGCGTGCTCGGAAACCACGATGTCTACGCCGGCGACCGCCGGGTCGTCGACTTCGCCGAGGGCGCGGCCATCCGCGTGCTGCGCAACCGCGCCGTGGAACTGGCGCCCGGGCTCCGGCTCGCCGGCATCGACGATCCGGCGACACTCCGGGGCGGCACCGCCGACCGCCGCCTCCGCGAGGCCCTGGGCGCCGCGCCGGCGGGCGCGACGATCCTGCTGGCCCACACTCCGGATACGCACACCGCGGCGGAGGCGGCGGCCGCCGGCGTCGGCCTGATGTTCTCCGGTCACACCCATGGCGGCCAGATCTGGCCGTTCGGCGAGCTGGTGCGGAGGCGTTACCCTCTATTCGCCGGCCGCTACGAGGTCGGCGGCATGGCGGTGTTGGTCGGCCGCGGCGCCGGCACCTGGGGCCCGCGCCTGCGGCTGTGGTCGCCCGGCGAGATCCTCCGCGTGCGGCTGCACGCCGCGCCATAGCACCCAATTCTCAAATACGGGTTAACCCCAAAAAAACACCCGCGTCCCGGCAGAAGCCGAAGGACGCGGGTGGCGATTGACGACGAAGCGGCGATCAGGCGGCGGCGAGCGCCTCAAGATGTTCGCAGAACACAGCCTCCCCCGCGGAGACGCGGGCCAGGAGCTCGTCTGCGAGCGCTTCGGTGAGGTGATCCCAGAAGAAAGCAGTTAGTGAGTTCATAGTCGGTGCAGAGGATATAAAGGGGCCCTGTGCTGATTGCGAGGCGCCCCGGTGTTTTTCTCGCGAAAAAGTGCTGAAATCCGACGGAACTGTCCGCCCAAAAACAGGACTCACGCGCGACCAGCGGCGTGGCGCCCGCGTGAGGTGGGGCAACTTCCCCCCGCCGCCTTTTCCCTCGCAGCGTCGGCGCACGTTCCGCTTACTCGCCGCGCATGAGCGCCCCGCATCCGCCTTCGCCCGACTCGGCCGCAGCCCCGGCCCGCGACGACCGTTTTCCCTCCGGCATCCCCTACATCGTCGGCAACGAGGCCGCCGAGCGCTTCAGCTACTACGGGATGCGGCAGATCCTCTATATCTACCTCGTCGGCCTCTTCACCGGTTTCGTGGCGGAGAATGTCGTGCCCGCCGTCGAGCTCGCCGAGGCCAAGGTGCGCGCCACCCAGGCCGTGCACGTCTTCATGGCGGGCGTCTACCTCTTCCCCATGATCGGCGCCATCCTTGCCGACCGCCTCCTCGGCAAATACCGGGTGATCTTCTGGGTGTCGCTGATCTACGTGGCCGGCCATGCGGCGCTCGCCGTCGCCGGGCGGTTCGGAGTGATCGGGCAACTCGGCAGCGCCGAAACGGCGATGTTCGTCGGCCTAGGCCTGATCGCGATCGGTTCGGGCGGTATCAAGCCCTGCGTCTCGGCCAACGTGGGCGACCAGTTCACCGCGGCCAACGGCCACCTCGTGCCGAAGATTTTCCAGATCTTCTATTTCACGATCAATTTCGGCTCCTTCTTCGCCAGCGTGCTCACGCCGGTCCTCTACAAGCGCTTCGGCCCCGAGGTCGCCTTCGGCGTGCCGGGCGTGTTGATGGCGGTCGCCGCCTTCGTCTTCTGGCTCGGTCGCCGACGTTTCATCCGCGTACCCCCGAAACCGGGCGGGGCGCTCGGGCGGATCGACTTCGCCGCCTCGGCGCTCATGGCAGTGCCGCTCCTGCTGGCCATTTACGTGGCCGTCGAGAAGTCCGAGACCATCGTCCATGCGGTGATGGAAAATGGTTCAGGAGCCCTCGTGCCCGCGCTGGCCGACACCGCGCTGGCCTACTGGTACCTCGCCGCCGCGGGGCTGATCTCGCTCGGTGCCGGTCTGGCGCTCGCCCACCGGCGCCAGGCCCTCCAGGAGGACAGCGGCTTCCTCGCGGTGATCCTCTACTGCTGGCGTCACCGCGGCGAACGCACCACCGGCGAGAGCTTCTGGGAGCCCGCCCGCCGCCACTTCGGCGACGAACCGGCCGACGGCCCGCCGGCGGTGCTGCGCATCCTCGTGGTGTTCTCGATGGTCAGCGTCTTCTGGGCGCTCTTCGACCAACACTCCTCAACCTGGGTCGAGCAGGCGAAGGCCATGAATCTGCGCCTCGTGCTGCCGACCGCCGTCTGGTCCGGCTGGGTCGTGCCCGGCACCATCGCCGGCGCCGTGTTCGGCGCGCTCTGGCTCTTCCTCTGGGTCTCGAACGTTCGTGTTCCGCGCGCCGGCGCCTTCGTGGTGGTCGGCTTGATCGCGGCATGGGGCGCCGTCGCCGCCGGGCTTCACTTCCGCGCACCGACCGCGACCACGCTCGACCTCCTGCCGGCCCAGATCTCGGCGCTCAATCCGCTGCTGGTGATGATCATCATCCCGCTGCTCAGCCTCGGCGTGTACCGCCCGCTTGAACGCCGCGGCCGCCCGCTCAAGCCGCTCCACCGCATGACGGCGGGCATGTTCCTCGCCGCCCTATCCTTCGCCGCCGTCGCCATTCTCCAGGCACAGATCGAGGCCGCGGGGCCCGGCCGCGTCCATGTGCTCTGGCAGATCATCCCCTACGTGATCATCACCACCTCCGAGGTGCTCGTCTCGATCACCGGCCTCGAGTTCGCCTACACCCAGGCCCCGCGCGCGATGAAGTCGACCATCATGGGCTTCTGGCTGCTCTCGGTCACGCTGGGCAACGTGCTCGTCGCCTTCCTCGCCCCGTTGCAAACGCTTTCCCTGACGACCTTCTTCTGGACCTTCGCCGCGCTGATGACGGTCGCCGCCTTGATCTTCGCCGTCATCGCGTCGTTCTACCGGGGCAGGAGCTACCTGCAGCCCGCCGAAGAGGTGCGGTAACACGAGACCGGCAACGCGTGTTGCAGGCAGCCCATTCGTCCCAATCTCCGTCTTCCGGACAATCGGAAATCCCAAATCGGAAATCATGAAGGTCACCTATTACCTCGAAGTCATCTCCTCCTGGTGCCACTGGGCCGAGCCGACCTGGGCCGAGCTCAAGGCGCGCTACGCCGGCCGCGTGCAGTTCGACTGGAAGATCGCGCTCATGCGCCCGCAGGACTTCCCCGTCTCGCCCGCGCAGGCCGACTGGTTCTACCGCCGCAGCGGCACGATTGCCCGCTCGCCGTACATGCTCAACCACGGCTGGTTCGAGGATCCGAGCTGCGACTACGCCACCGTCAGCCTCGTCGCCGAGGCCGCCCGTGCGCTCGGCGCCACCGACGACACCGTACGCCTCGCCCTCAACCGCGCCGCCGTCCGCGAGGGCCGCAAGGTCGCCCGGCTCGAGGAGGCCGTCGCCATCGCCGCCACCGCCGCGCAACTCGACGCCGACGAACTCCGCGTTCGCGCCACCTCGCCCGAGATCCGCGCCGCCGTCGACACCTCCACCGCCGCCTTCCACGCCCTCCAGATCACGCAGCGCCCCGCCTTCGTACTCGACGACCCGATCGGCGACCGCGCCGTGTTCAGCGGTCTAATACGAATCGAGCCCTTGGTGGCGACGATCGAGGCCATGCTCGCCGACACCGCCGCCTACGCCACCCATCGCGCCCATTTCGGCGACCCGCCGCAAAGTTGAGGTCGGGCCCAGGCAGCCGAGAGTCGAGCGGCCAGGGGGCGGGAGCCAGAAGTCCGAGGGAAAGCCATAGCGGCAGAAAGACTCGGATCGCGCCACCGGCGGATGGGCGCCCGTCGCTCGCCACTCGACGCTCGTCTGCCTCATCACGCCCGGGGCCGCGCGGTTCCAACCCCGGCCCCAGATTCCTTCCGGCGTGTTCGGAATTGAGCCGACGGGGACGTTCGCCATGCTGCCGGTCACTCCCCACGGTCAACCACACCCTACCTCTTCAACTCCGCCCATGAAATCCGTGTTCCGCCTCCTCCCCGCGCTCGCTCTCGCCGCCGCCGTCTCGCCCCTGGGCGCCGACGATGCGACCGACAACATCGACGCCGCCAAGGCCGCCTACGAGGCCGGCAACTACACCGAGGCCCTCACCGCCCTCGACACCGCCAACCAGTTCATCCGCCAGAAGAAGGCCGAGGGGGTCGTGAAGCTGCTTCCCGACGCCCCGAAGGGCTGGGAAGCCGGCGAGCCCGAATCTGAGGCGGCCGCCTCCTCGCTCCTCGGCGGCGGGGTCACCGTCAAACGCACCTACACCCGCGAAAGCAGCAACGTCACGATCAAGATCCAATCCGACTCCGCGGTAATGCAGTACGCGGCCATGTTCAGCAACCCGATGATGCTCTCCGCCTCCGGCGCCAAGATGGAGACCATCAAGGGGCAGCGCGTCACCGTCGAGTTCAAGAGCGGCGCCGACAACGGCACCATCAAGGCCGTCGTCGACAATCGCTACCTTGTCGAGTTCGAGGGCGACAGCGTCACCGTCGACGACCTGCGCACCTTCGCCAAGGCCTTCGATTTCGCCAAGCTCGCCGCGCTGCAGTAGGCCGCGGCCCTTCGTATCCGCTTCTCGGGCCCGGCGCCGCGCGCCGGGCCTTTTTGTTCCCGCCGGGCGATCCGCGGGCTACTCGCGCCCCGCCAGCCAGCGGCGGAAGACGCGCAACTGCTCCGGGGTGCCGAGCACCAGCAGTTCGTCCCGCGCCAGCACCCGCTCCTGCCCGAAGGGGTTGAGCAACCGCTCGCTTCCGCGCTGGATGCCGGCGATCTGCACGCCCGCCACCCGGCGCACATCCAGTTCCTCGAGCGTGCGGCCCGCCTGCGGCGAAGAATCGGGCACCCGCACACGGTGGACCAGCAGGTCGCCGAGCGCCGGCGCAGGAGTCCGTTCGGTCGGTTCCTCCAGTTCGCGGCGCGCCGCCGCCAGCTGCGCGCGGGCGCCCAGGAGCAGCACATGATCCAGCGGATACAGCACCGTCGCCCCATCGGGGTTGACTAGGCCCGCGCCGTGCCGGTCCACGCCCACGACCGTGCAACCATGCCGACGCCGCAGATCCAGCTCGCGCAGGCTGCGCCCCGCCGCGCCGGAATGCTCGGGCAACGCCACCTCCTCGATGTGCAGCTCCCACTCCTGGGGCGTCTGGGCGAGCAGGGCGGCGGCCCCCGCGTTTGTCGCGGCCACGCTTTCCCGGAGGCGCACCTCCATGTCGCTATGCCAATAGATCAGCCGGCGCCAGAGCAGCGCCAGCACCACCGCCGCCACCGCCGCCACCGCCAGCGGCCCCCACCACACGCGGGGATGGGCCGGCGCCACGGCGGCCAGCCAGAAGAAAAGCGCCGCGCCGCCGGCGATCTTCAGCCCCGCCTCCGCCACCGGCCGCAGCAAAGCGGCGTTGGGCAGATCGCGGGTGGTAACCTCGGCCAGCATCATCGCCAGCACGGCGAGGTTGCGCCAGATCGCCACGCACACGGCCAGCACCACCAGCGCCAGCGCGCTCCAGAAGACCACTTGCGAGAACCGCGGCAGCACCGCATCCAACCCGGCAAACTCCCGCACGGCCCGTTCCAGCGGCGGCGCGAACAGCAACAGCCCCGAGGCGAACGCCACGCCCACCGCGATCTGAAGCACGCGTTTGCGGCTCAGTTGCCAGAGCACGCTGGCGGCCCCGCGCCCCTGCACCCGATCGAGCCACCCGCGGTATTCATCGAGCAGACGAGTGATCAGCCGCGGTTGCACCCGCAGAATCGCCCCGGCCATGCCCTCCGCCCGGGCGGTCAGCAACGGGGCCACCAGCGCCGTGATCAGCGCGGCGCCCACCGAGAGCGGTTGGTACTCCTTCGGCAGAATGCCCGCCGTGACGCCCAGTTGGGCCGCGATGAAGCCGAACTCTCCCAGGGGCGTGAGCGACAACCCGCCCTCCAGCGCCACCCGGGGCGGCTGGCCCGTCGCCAGCAACGCCAGCGAACACGCCACCGGCCGCGCCATCAGCGCGAACGCCGAGACCGCCAGCACCTGCCACCAGATCTCCGCGAAGCCGCGCAGGTCGATCATCATCCCGATCGCCACGAAAAACACCGCGCTGAACACGTCCCGCAACCCGCCGAACGCCCGTTCGAGCGCCCCGCGCTGCGGCGTGTCCGCCACCACCACCCCGAGCAGGAACGCCCCCAGCGCCAGCGAGTAGCCGGCGCTCTGCGCCCCGAACGCCAACAGGCACAGCAGTCCCGCGACCATCAGCGTGCGCAACTCGTCGGTACCGCTGTGGTCCATCCGCCGCAGCAGCCAGGGCATCAGCAGCAGCCCGCCCACGCCGAGCAGCGCCACGAACGCCCCCATCTCGACCAGTGCCGACCCCAGCCCCATCTGCCCCTCCCCGCCGATCTTCACGTACGAGGTCAGCAGCGCGAGCATCACCACCGCCACCACGTCCTCCAGCACCGTGATCGCCCCGGCGAACTGCCCGCTGGGCGAGTGCAGCCGCCCCGCCTCCAGCAGCGACTTGCCCACGATCGCCGAGCTCGAGCTCACCAGCATCCCGGCCAGGAACAGCCCCTGCATCCCGTCCAACCCGAGCGCCGGCGCGAGCACGCGCGCCATCGTCACCACCGCCACCGCCCCCAGCCCCGTGGCCACCAGCAGCGACAGGCCCAGCGCCTTCAGCCGCCGCAGGCTCAGCTGCATGCCGATCGCGAACATCAGAAACACGAGGCCCAGTTGCGCCAGTGTCTGGATACGATCGGTGTCCGTCACCAGCGAGGCGGGCGGCGTGTACGGCCCCACGACCAGCCCCGCCAGCAGGTAGCCGACCACCGGCGACAGGCCGACGCGCTTGCAGCCCCAGCCGGCCAGCGCCGCCACGAACACCACGATTCCCAGGTCGCGAACGAATTCGAGTCCGGTCATGCGCGCAAACTCCGGAAAACCGGCCCCGACGGCAAGGCCGCATCGCGGCGGAACCGGCTTTTCTTTTGACTTCCCCGAGCGGGGACAAATTCTTGCGCCAGAATCACCTGCCCAACCGGCCCGCAGTCCCTTTCGCGACCATGATCGGCAATCTCTTCGGCGTCCTTTCCAACGACATCGGCATCGATCTCGGTACCGCCAACACCCTCGTGTATGTGAAAGGCAAGGGCATCGTCCTGCGCGAGCCCTCGGTCGTCGCCATCGACGCCGCCTCCCGCCGCGTGCTCGCCGTGGGCGACGAGGCCAAGCGCATGCTCGGCCGCACCCCCGGCAACATCAACGCCATCCGCCCCATGAAGGACGGCGTCATCGCCGACTTCGACATCACCGAGGCCATGCTGCGCTACTTCATCAAGAAGGTGCAGAACAACTCGAAGATGATCCCGCCGCGCGTCGTCGTCGCCATCCCCTCCGGCATCACCGAGGTCGAGAAACGCGCCGTCAAGGAGAGCGCCATCCACGCCGGCGCCCGCGAGGTCCTCCTGCTCGAGGAGCCCATGGCCTCCGCCATCGGCGTCGGCCTGCCCGTCGAGGAACCCGCCGCCAACATGATCGTCGACATCGGCGGCGGCACCACCGAGGTCGCCATCATCTCCCTGGCCGGCGTCGTCTTCTCCAAGTCCATCCGCGTCGCCGGCGACGAGCTCGACAGCGCCATCACCAGCTACATGAAGCGTGCCTACAATCTGCTCATCGGCGAGCGCACCGCCGAGGAGATCAAGATCAAGGTCGGCTCCGCCTACCCGCTCGACGACGAGCTCACCCTCGAGGTCAAGGGCCGCGACTCCGTCGCCGGCCTGCCCAAGACCATTCACATCACCTCCCAGGAGATCCGCGAAGCCCTCGCCGACACCATCGCCTCCATCGTCGACGCCGTGCGCAACGCCCTCGAGCGCTGCCCCCCGGAACTCTCCGCCGACCTTGTCGACCGCGGCTTCGTGCTCGCCGGCGGCGGCGCGCTCATCCGCGGCATCGACCGCCTCCTCTCCGAACGCACCGGTCTGCCGGTCACCATCGCCACCGACCCGCTCTGCGCCGTGGCCAACGGCACCGGCGCCGTCCTCGAGGATCTCAACTGGCTGCTCGGCCGGCTCACCGGCGAACGCGTCGGCTGAGGCCGTCCCCGCGCACGGTCCGTCCCACTCGCGCCCGCCGCGTCGTCGCCGTGTCGCCCCTGCAATTCATCCGCCAGCGCCCCTTCGCCCTCCTCGGCGTCGTCGGGTTGCTGTGGTTGCTCACCCCGGTCGCCCTCAAGCGCCTCGCCCGCGTCAGCCTCTTCGAATTCGGCGCCCCCGCCGATTTCGCCGCGTCCTACGCCCGCGATCTCCAGCAGTACTGGTCGCTGCGCACGCGTTCCACCAACGAGCTGCTCCAGACCGCCCGCGACCTCGCCAACCTCAACGCCAGCTACGAGACCCGCATCCAGGAGAACGAGACCCTGCGCGAGGAGGTCCGACGCCTCGAGGAGGCGCTCCACCTGCCCTCGAACCCCGAATACCGCACCGAGATCGCCCGCGTCGTCCGGCGCGACTTCGGCACCTGGTCGCAGCGCCTCGTCATCCGCAAGGGGCGCAACGCCGGCTTGCCCGTCGGCGCGCCGGTCATCTTCAGCGGCGGCGTCGTCGGCCGGGTCGCCGAGGTCTACGCCTACACCGCCGCCGTCGACCTCGTCAGCAGCCCGACCCTGCGCATCGCCGCGGTGGCCGACGGCGACTCCCGCCCCTTCAGCTTCGAGGGCGGGCCCAACCCGCCCTTCACCCAGGCCCGCGGCTCGGTCGAGTTCGTCCCGCTCGACGTCTACGCCAGTCCCGAGGCGCCCAAGCGCATCGTCACCGCCGGGCTCGGCGGGGTGTTCCCCGCCGGGATCGTCATCGGCTACATCCAGAATCTGGAGCTCGATACCGGCGGCCTCTTCAAGAGCGGTGCCGTGCTGCTCGACCCGCGGCTCAACGAGCTCCACGAGGTCGCCGTGCTCGTGCCGCTCAACCCCGAGCAGCAGTAGCCTGCCGCCATGGACCCGCGCTGGATCGTCATCGTGCTGGCCAACGCCCTGCTCGCCTTCCTCGGTGGCCAGATCAACCACTACCTCGCGCACCTGCCCATCTCCGTCTTCCTCCTCGGGCTGTGCCTGCCCGTCGCCGGTTTGCGGCTGCGCCTCCGCACCGGGCTGATCGCGATGTTCCTCAGCGGCCTGTTCGTCGACGCCGCCCGCCCCGTCCCCTTCGGCTCCACCGCGCTCCTGCTCGCCGCGCTCTTCACCTGCTGGCACGCCGTGCGTTCGCGCCTCCCGCGCGACGGCGTGGCACCCGTCGTCGTCGGCGCGCTCGTCGCCAACCTCATCCTCTTCCTCGCCCAACCGTTCCTGCTCGGGGCCCCGCTCGCCGGCAGCGCCACCTGGGGACGCTTGGTTGTCGACCTGCTGTGCTCGCAGGTGGTCGTCGCCCTGCTCGCCCCCTGGTTCCTCGCCCTCCAGGAGCAGGCCCTGCTGCTGCGCGGCGTGAACCTCGCCGAGGAAGTCCGCGAGCCCGGCGGCGCGCTCTGAGGATTCCGGCAACCGGAATCCTCAGCTCTCCTCCAGCTCGACGTTCCAGTAGGCGACGTCGAGGAAATGCTTCCACGCCGGATGGTGCGGCTGCTTGTCGAGCATTGTCGAGATGATCGGCCGCCACTTCGGCCGCGTCGGTTTGCGGATCAGCCGCAGGTGCGCCTCGTGCGGGAGGCGGTTGGCCTTGTGCGAATTGCAAGCGATGCACGAGCACACGATGTTTTCCCACGTCGTCTTCCCGCCGTAGTGGCGCGGGATCACGTGGTCGAGGTTCAGCTCCTCGCGCTCAAACGTCTTGCCGCAGTACTGACACCGGTTCTTGTCGCGTTCGAAGACGTTGTTGCGGGTGAGCTTCAGCTCCTTGCACGGCATCTTGTCGAACACCGTCAGCAGGATCACCCGCGGCAGCCGCACCTGCTGGCGCACGGTGCGCACACCCTCGCGCTCGTCCACCGGCGGGTTGTGCCGCGAAAAATCCATCCAATCCAGCAGCGAGAACACCCGGAAGTCGTCGACGCGCTCGTCGCGATAAACCACCTGCGCATGCTCCCGCGCCAACAGCACGAAGGCGTGACGCGCCGCGATGACGTTCACCGCCTGCCAGAGGCGGTTCAAAACGAGGACCGGTTGGGTGAGCGCGGCGTCCATCGGGGGCACCGAAGTAGCGACCGCCCGCCGCACTGTCAAGGGACCCGTCCGTGACGAACGAGCGACGCCGCGCGCACTCCGAGCGGTAGGGCAGTTTCTCCGAAACCGCCGCAGCCGTGAACCGTGGACAGATGCGGCCACACCGATCGAGCCGCTGCAAACGGACGTTTCGGGGAGACGTGCCTACCGCACGAACCGGTACCCGACCCCGTGCACCGTCACGAGCACGCGCGGTTCCTCGGGATCGACCTCGATCTTCTTGCGCAATTGCGCCACGTGCTGGTCGAGCGTGCGCGTCGTGCCCAAGTAATCGATGCCCCAGGCGGCGTTGAGCAACTGGTCGCGGGTGAGCGCCTCGCCGGGTCGCGCGGCGAACGCCTCCAGCAGCTTCATCTCGCGCGGTGTCAGCGGCAGCTCCGCCCCGCGCAGCTTCACCGTGAAGGTTTTCCGGTTCACCACCGCGTCGCCGAACTTGAGCGTGTCGCCGAACGTCGCCGCCGCCGGCTCGGCCGCCCCACGCTTGGCGCGCCGCAGCAGCGCGCCGACGCGCGCCAGCAGCTCGTGCACGCCGAAGGGCTTCGTCACATAGTCGTCGGCGCCGAGTTCCAGCCCCACCACCTTGTCGATCTCCTCGCCCTTGGCGGTGAGGAAAAGCACGGGCGTATGCTGGTCGCGCCGCCGCAGCTCGCGGCACACGTCGTAGCCGTTTTTTCCGGGCATCATCACGTCGAGCACGTAGAGGTCGACCTTCTCCTGCGCGGCCAGCTTGAGCGCCTGCAGGCCGTCGGCCGCGGGCACGACGGCGTAGCCCTCGCCCTCGAGCAGGTCGCACAGGCCCTGGCGGATGTCGGCGTCGTCTTCGGCGAGGAGGATGCGGGCTTTCATGCAGACGGAAGGGAGTGAAGGGATGGGGGAATGAGGGGGTGGAGCGACTTCGGCAGACTCAGGTCGTCACTGCCGGTAGCGTCAGCACGAAGGCCGCGCCGCCGCCCTCGCGGGCGTGGCAGACGAGATCGCCGCCCTGGTCGCGGGCGAGCCGCCGCGCGATCGTGAGGCCGAGTCCGGCGCCCTGTTTCGTCGCGGTGAGCGAGTCGTCCACGCGGTGGAACCGCTCGAAGATCCGTTCGCGGTGCGCCGCGGGCACGCCGGGGCCGCGGTCGGCCATCACGATGGCCCACCCGCCCGCCACCGCCTCGGTGCGCAGTTCGAGCACGCCGCCGGCCGCACCGTACTTCAGGCCGTTGTCGATCAGGTTGAGCGCCATCTGGTCGAGCGAGTCGGGATCACAGCGCACGGCGGCGTCCGCTCCCGGCGGCGTCGCTACCAGTCGGACACCGAGCTCCGTGGCCCGGGGCGCATAGGTCTCGACGAGCCGCGCCAGCCAGGGGCCGAGCGCGATCGCCTCGGGCCGGTACTCTTTCCGGCCCGCCTCGAGCCGGCCGAAATCGAGCGCGTTGTTCACCAGCCGCGTGAGCCGCGCCGTCTCGCGCCCGATGGTAGCGAAATAGCGGGAGCGTTTCTCCGGATTGTCGACGCGTTCGTCGGCGAGCATCTCGGTGTACATGCGGATCGTGGTGAGCGGAGTCTTCATCTCGTGCGAGACGTTCGAGACGAACGAGGTCTTGAGCGCGGCCTCGCGCGCCGCCGCGGCCGCCTGCCGGAAGAACAACACGCCGGCCGCCACGATCGAAACCACGAACACGCCGACCAGCAGCGCCGCGACCACGAAGAACCCGCCGCCCACATCCAGCGACTCCAGCCGCGCAGCGGCCCCCGGCCAAGCCACCAGCGTCCAGCCCGGCAGCGTCGTTGAAAGCGGAATGCGGACCGGCGCCTCAGCGAACGCCTCGCCGGGGCCGTGCAGCGCGAAGCGGGCGCCCTCGGCCGTGCGCGTCGGCACCAGCGCATGGGCGCGTTCGAGCACCGCGGGGAGATTCAGCTCCACGCCGCGCACCGCGCCGCCGCCGGCGGGCTGCCACCAGCCGAGGAAGAAGACCTGTCCGGCGTCCGAGCGGCCGAGCCAGCCGCTGGCCGGCTCCCGCCACGGCACCACGGCGGCATCCATGAGCAACGGCTCCGGGTGGCCGTTGCGCCGCGGGGTCTCGGCGTCCGCGGCAGGTGCGGGCGACTCCACCTCCGCCTTGGCCGCGCTCGACATCGTCGCTCCGGGCACCCGGCCTTTGAACTCGGAGGATCCATACCGCCGCTCCGCGGCCTTGAACTTCGTCTTCGCCCGGGCGGAATCCTCCGTCGCACGACTGGCATACGCCTCGTCGGCCGTATCCTTCTTCGCCGCCTCGTCCGGCAGCACCATGTTCTTGGCCGCGAAGGCCGAACTGCGCGCCGCCTGCTGCACGGCCAAACGCACCGACTGCGACGCCACCACCTCCCGATTCTCGGGTGCTTCGACCGACGCCTGCGCGAGCGGTCCGGAGCGCGGGAGCGCCGCGTCGCGGTCCGTCTGGAGTTGTTCCTGCCGGACCGCGGCGGCCAGACTGCTGGCGCCGCCGCCGAAGAGCACGGCATGCCGCTGCCGGAAGGCGCGGCGCTCCGGCGTGTCCGCCGGCGGCCACGCGAGCGCGGCCTGGTCGGGCCGCCACAGGAAGGTCTCGGCCACCAGCGGGTTCGTCCGCGGCCAGTTCGCCAGCAGCGCCTCGAGATCGCGGTCCGGCGTCTCGGCCAGTTCGCGCAACAGACCGTCGCGAATCTCGGAGACAAGCAGCTCGATGTTGTCGGCGGCGACCTGGGCGCGCGCCTGCAGCGCCACCTGCGCCCGCTGCCGCACATCGAACGCCGCCTGATCGATGCGCTGCTGTTCCAGCCAGAGCAGCCACAGCGCCGCCGCGCCGATGAGCAGCGTCGGCACGAGCAGCAGCAGCCAGGGCAACCAGACACGGCGGGGGGCAGCGGACATCGGGAAAGGAGTGTAGAAACCGGAGGAGGAAGGTCGAGGGAGCAGATCGCGGCCGTCCGGCCGGTGCTGCCCCCGGGGCATCCACTCACTGGCGCTGTTGGTTGGTGGTCTTGTAGGCGTCGGCACGCATCGCCTTGCGCTTCTCGTTGCCGATCCCCTTCTCGGCGACCTCCTCGGCCTCGAGCTTCGCCTCTTCGGCCACAGCCTGCATCGCGGGATTCTTGAAATACACCGCCGATCCGTAGAGCCGGGCGCTGCGCTCGCGCATCACCCGGGCGGCCTCCTCCTGCCGACCCGCATCGGCCAGCGCGATCGCCTGGCTCTTGGCCTCCGCGATCGAGTTCGCCGCGTACTCGGTCTGCACCTGCCGGTTGGCCTCGCGCTTCACGAGATCCTCGTCGTGCGTGTGGCGTACGCGGCCCTCGGCGCGCAGTTCCTGTCGCGAGTCGCCGGAGGCACCGGCGAAGCTGGCCCGGGCGCGGGCCAAGGTGCGCACTTCGTCGGCCTTGGCCGCCGGCACCTCGACCTCGACCAGCAAGAACTTCTCCTGGCCGCCGTAGAGCTGGTTGAGGCCGAAGCTCACGTTGCGGTCGCGGCACTCGGCCTCGCGGCCGATCGAGCGGATCACGCGCACGCCCTCGGGAAACTCGATCGTCACCTCGATCTGTTGCGCCACGACGTTGAGCACGTCGCCGAGTTCGGCGGCGAAGATCCGCGGCAGGTCGCCGCTCTCGGCCACGTAGTAGTGGTTGCCGTCGCTGCGCTGGGCGAGCGCGGCCATGAGGTCCTCGTTGAAACCGTCGCCGAGGCCGACGGTCGTCACCGCGATCCCCTCACGGCGCAGCGCGGTGCCGAGCCGACCGAGATCGTCGGGCGAACTCGGGCCGACGTTGGCCAGGCCGTCGGAGAGCAACAGCACGCGATGGACGAAGCCGGAGCGCTCCAAGTTCTTGCGCAACTCGGCCGCGCCCTGGGAGACGCCGGCGAAGAGCGCCGTGTTGCCGCGCGAGGTGATGCCGCGGATCTGGCGTTCGAGCCGCTGCAGGTCGACCGGCGCCTGGGGCGACACGAGCGTCGACACCTCGTGGTCGTAGATCACCAGCGAGAAGACATCGCGGCGGTCGAGCCGGCGCAGCGCCTCGATCGCCGCCTCGCGGGCCTGCTCGATCTTGTCGCCGCCCATCGAGCCGGAGCGGTCGAGCACGATCACGAGGTTGACCGGTGGCCGGTCTGTCGGGCACTCCGGCCGGCAGCCGGTCAGCCCGATCTTCACGATCGCCCGCTGCACCGTGTCGGCCGGCAGTACCGGGCGGTCGAATTCGATGCGCAGGTCGACGGGGGCCGAAGCCGGTTGCGTCTTGGCGGTGGCCGGAAACACGAGCCCGACCGCAGCGACAGCCGCGGTGGCGAATGCGCGGAAAAATGAATTCGTTTTCATCGGACCCATGATCGCACAGCGGGACCGGGAAGTCGTCAGGCCGGGGTCAGGCGATTGTCAGGGGTTTGTCAGGGAACAAACCCGGGCCGGTGTTGTGTCATAGGGCACCCGTTCTACCATATGCGCTTTCCCATGAAGACCTCGCCCCGTTCACTCACCCTCGCCGCGCTCGCGCTGGCCGTCGTCGCCGGCTCGCTGGCGGTCGCCCCGCTCCGCGCCGACGAAAAAGCCGCCAAGGAGCGCGCCCTGCCCGAACTCAAGATCGACCGCGCCGCCACCAAACGCGACGGTGCCGCACCCCGCAGCTACGCCCCGATCGTCAAGAAGGCCGCCCCGAGTGTCGTCTACGTTTTCTCCACCAAGACCGTGAAGCATCCGCCGATGCAGATGCCGTTCTTCAACGACCCCATGTTCCGCCGCTTCTTCGGCGACCAACTGCCCGAGCAGGACGACGACAACAACGGCGGCAGCGCCCGCCGCTACGGCCAGCGCCGCCAGCCCGAGATGAAGCAGCAGGGCCTCGGCTCCGGCGTCGTCGTCTCCGCCGACGGCTACATCCTCACCAACAACCACGTCGTCGACGGCGCCGACGAGGTGAAGGTCACCCTCGACGCCGGCAAACGGGAGTTCGTCGCCGAGATCGTGGGACGCGACCCGAAGACCGACCTCGCCGTGCTCAAGATCGACGCCAAGGACCTCACGCCCGTGAACATCGCCGACAGCGACGCCCTCGAAGTCGGAGACACCGTGCTCGCCATCGGCAACCCCTTCGGCATCGGCCAGACCGTCACCTCCGGCATCGTCAGCGCCACCGGACGCGGCGGTCTCGGCATCGAGGAGTACGAGGACTTCATCCAGACCGACGCCGCCATCAACCCCGGCAACTCCGGCGGCGCCCTCGTCGACTGCGAGGGTCGGCTCGTGGGCATCAACACCGCGATCTACAGCCGCACCGGCGGTTTCATGGGGCTCGGCTTCGCCATCCCCTCCAACCTCGCCCGCTCCGTGATGGAGCAGCTCATCACCAAGGGGAAGATCGAGCGCGGCTTCATCGGCGTGAACATCCAGGACGTCTCCCCCGAGCTGAAGAAGGAGTTCGGCGTCGAGGAGGGTGTGATCGTCACTGGCGTCAGTCCGGACAGCGCCGGCGAGAAGGCCGGACTGAAGTCGGGCGACGTGATCGTGAAGCTCGACGGCCAGCCCATCGTCGACGGCCGCCGCCTCCGCCTCGCCGTCGGTCGCCACGCCCCCGGCACCGAGGTGAAGCTCGACGTCATCCGCGACGGCAAGGAGAAGACCTTCACCCTCAAGCTCGGCGAGCAGCCCACCGACGGCAAGAAACTCGGCAAGGACGACAGCACCGACCGCAGCAACAGCGATGAGGATACGCTCAACGGCGTCGGCGTCGCCGACCTCACCGCCCAGTATCGCGAGCAGTTCGACCTGCCGCGCGACCTCAAGGGCGTGCTCATCGTCGATGTCGATCCCGACAGCGCCGCCGCCAAGGCCGGCGTGCGTGCAGGCGACGTGATCCTCGAGATCAACAAGCAGCCCGTCGAGACCGCCAAGCAGGCCGTCGAGCTCACCACCAAGCCGAAGAGCAAGCGCACGCTGCTCCTGCTCTGGCGAGAGAACGTCCGCCGCTACGTCATGGTCGACGAGACCAAGACCGAGAAGAAGTAGCCCGTTTTCACCGACATCGTTTGTCTCACCCTCGCCGCCGGAGGCCCGCGCCTCCGGCGGCTTTTTCGTGCGCCACGCCCGGGAACTCCCCGCTCGTGGCGCTGCTCCGAACGTGGGACGGTGCTTCAGCCCGTCCCGCCTGACTCCGCACACTCCCCGCTGCCCTCCGCCCCACGCGTCAGCCGCGACTGAGCCTCACGCTTGCGGGTGGACGCGCTTGCCCCCAAGCGCGTCGCGCGCCCTGCCCGTAACCCAACTCGATCCGCAGCCCCGCACCCGCGAGCGAACGCCTGCGCTCGCTCCTGCCGCCCCTCTCGCTCCCACCTCCATCCTCACTCTCGCCCTCGATGGCGTTGGGGGCAACGCCGCCCACCCGCCAGCGCATCGACTCAGTCCGTAGCGGAACGCGTGAGCGTTTCGCGCCCCGCCCGCGATCAGCGGGCGCCTAGCTCCACTGCCCCGACGGCGATCAGCCGGAGGACTTTTCAAAGAATCCGCCCCTTGGCGGATTCCATCAGTGGTTTCCCACTCCGAAACCCCACTCCCTCCGCCCGACTCTGGAGCAGTCCGCAGGGCGATGTCCCGCCGGCCGGTCGCCCCTTTCCCTCCGGCATTGCCTGACCGGCTTGGCGTGCTTGTGCTCTCGATCCATGTCGAAGCTCGACTCCCTGCGCTCCGCCCTCGCCCACTCGCCCGACAACGTCCCGCTGCTGCTCGTCTTCGGCGACGCATGTCTGGAGGAGTTCGTCGCCGACGAGGCCCGCACGACCTTCGAAGCCGCGCTCCGCCTCGACCCGGCCAATCCCGCCGCCGGCCTCGGCCTCGCCCGCGCCCTCCACCTGCTCGGCCGCGCCTCCGAGGCCATCCTCCGCACCGAGGCGCTCGTCGCCACCCACCCGCGACACGCCCCCGCCCACCTCTGGCTCGCCCGCTGGCTGCTCGACGACGGCAACCCCGCCGCCGCCCGCACCGCCTACCAGAAGGCGCTCGCGATCGACCCCGCCGCGCGCGACGAAGCGCTGGAGCAGACCCTCGGCGCCACCACGGCTCCCGCCCCCGGCGCCGCGAAACAGATCCCGCTCACCGCGCAGGGCGCCCAACCCGCCGAGCCGGCCACCTCCGACAGCGACAACGAGGAGCCTGGCGACCTGGAGCGCGTGGCCGAGTACGAGCTGCCCACCGACGTCGAGCGCCCCTCGCTCACCTTCGCCGATGTCGGCGGCATGGACAGCGTGAAGGAGCAGGTGCGGATGAAGATCCTCTTCCCGCTCCAGCACCCCGAGCTCTTCAAGGCCTACGGCAAGACCGCCGGCGGCGGCGTGCTGCTCTACGGCCCGCCCGGCTGCGGCAAGACGCTCATCAGCCGCGCGGTCGCCGGCGAGATCAAGGCGCGTTTCCTCGCCGTCGGCATCCACCAGGTGATCGAGATGTGGCTGGGCAAGAGCGAGCAGAACTTGCACGCACTGTTCGAATACGCCCGCCGCAACGCCCCCGCCGTGCTCTTCTTCGACGAGGTCGACGCCCTCGCCGCCAACCGCACCGACCTGCGCGCCAGCGCGGGCCGCACGCTCATCAACCAGTTTCTCGCCGAGTTCGACGGCACCAACGGCGCCAACGACGGCGTGCTCGTGCTCGGCGCCACCAACGCGCCCTGGCACCTCGATCCCGCCTTCCTGCGCCCCGGCCGTTTCGATCGCGTGCTCTTCGTGCCGCCGCCCGACGAGCCCGCCCGCGCCGCCATCGCCGGCGTGCTCGCCCGCGGCAAGCCCGTGGAGAAGTTCGACCCCGCCGCGCTCGCCAAGCGCACCAGGGATTTCTCCGGCGCCGATCTGCGCGCCGTCTTCGAGCAGGCCTCCGAGCGAGCGCTCACCGAGGCGATGAAGCGCGGCCAGATCGTCCCCCTCGGCACCGACGATCTCGTGCGCGCCGCCAAGGACGTGAAGCCCTCCACTCGCGCCTGGTTCGAGAGCGCGCGCAACCATGCCCTCTACGCCAACCAGAGCGGCTTCTACGACGACGTCCTCGTCCACCTCGGCCTGAAAAAATGAACCCAGAAACGGCAGTTCGGGCAGGTCACAGAGGCAGAGCAGAGACGGAAGGAGGGCACAGAGAAGAACTTGGTGTTGAATGGGCCGGTTTTTTGGGGCTCACCCAGCCGGTGAGTGTTTCTGAAGGCCCGTCTTCCTCCGAACTCTCTGGGATCTCTGGCCTTATCTCTGTGCCCTCTGTGTCCAACTTCTTAGTTTAGGATGAACGACCCCGCCTCCCCCCACGCCGAATTCCAGCGCGGTTGCCAGCTCTACGAACTGCGCCGCTTCGACGACGCCGCGGCCGCCTTCCGACGCGTGCTCGCGCAGGATCCGCAGCACGCCTGGGCGCTGCACCAGCTCGCCCGCGTGTTCTGGCGGCAGGACCGCGACGCCGAGGCGCTGCCGCTCGTGCGCCAGGCCATCGGGCTCGAACCCGACGAGGCCGAGCACCAGATCCTCCACGCCCACGTGCTCGTGGCTCAGGAGAAGTACGACGGCGCCCTGCGCGCGGCCGACGAGGCCGTCCGCCTCGCGCCCGACCAGCCCGGCGGTTTCGCCGCGCGCGCGACCGTGCACAACGCACAGGCCCGCTGGCGCGAGGCCGAGGAAGCCGCACGGCAAGCGCTCGCACTCGACCCCGATTTCGACCTCGCCCACCACCACCTCGCGCACGCGCTGCGCCAGCAGGGCCGCGGCGCCGAGCAGGCCGAGGCCGTGCAAGGCCAACTGCGCCGCAATCCCGACGATCCCCTCGCGCACGCCAACGCCGGCTGGGCCGCGCTCGAGCGCGGCGAGGTCCGCCGCGCGCAGGAGCATTTCGCCGAGGCGCTGCGCCTCAGCCCCGAGTTCGAGTGGGCCCGCGAGGGGCTTGTGCAGTCGTTCCGCGCGCGCTCGCCGCTCTACCGCGCCTACCTCGCGTACTCGTTCTGGATGTCGAAGCGTCGCGCCGGCCAGCAGTGGGCCATCGTCATCGGACTCTACCTCGGCGCGCGCTTCGCCCGCGCGATCTTCACCGGCGAGTGGCGCTGGCTCGGGCTGGTCGTGGGCATTGCGTACTTCGTGTTCGCCTTCTGGATCTGGGTCGCGCGCGGCATCGGCAACCTCCTGCTGCTGACCGACCGGTTCGGCCGCCTCGTGCTCCGTCGCCATGAGAAACTGGAGGCGCTGACGATCGGCGCCGGTGCGTTCGGCGGGATCGCCCTCGCGGCCGCCGGCCTCGCCCTGCACCGGAGCGAAGCGCTCATCGCCGGCCTGCTGCTCGTGTTCTCCTGCATCCCGCTCGCCTGTACCTTCGACAACACGCGCGTGCTCGGCCGCTGGCTCTTCGGCAGCGTCGCCGCCTTTGCCTGGGTGGTCGCGCTGGCCGCGGCGGCGATCGGTGCCGGCGCGGTGGCCGAGACCGGCGCCATGGCCCACGCCGTCGATTCGCTGCTCACCCCCGCCCTGCTCGGCTGCGCCGTGACCTCCTGGATCGGCAACCTCGGCGCGTTGCGCCAGAGCCGGTAGAAGGTCCGCCACGAGGCCCGCGCGCACGCAACACCCTCCGGCTCCTGTCCGTCGCGACCGGTCGGAGACCACAGCCGTCCCATAGGCGAGGGCATTGAGGGGGCTGGGCGGGAGGGTGGTTTCCTGCCAGAAGGCAGGGTGTGAAAAGAAAAACACCCCCACCGCCGAG